>JADYZV010000012.1 GCA_020852965.1 Pirellulaceae bacterium
CCGCCCATCATGCCGCCCATCATGCCTCCCAACATATCGCTGCCTCCTGCACCGTAACCTCCTCCGTAACCTCCCCCTCCGTAACCTCCTCCTTCATCACCTCGCCCTCTGCTACTCCCGCCACCCATTCCGCTCATCATGCCACTCATCATTCCGCTCATTCCGCTCATTCCGCTCATCATGCCGCCCATCATTCCGCCCATCCCGCCACCCATGCCACCGATGGGAGCCGGCGAGGTATCCCCTAAGCGAACTTGATTGACCTCGAACATCAGATCGGCATTGCCGCAATTTGCTAGGAACTCTTGTATTTTGCGTTGATCGATTCTAAATCGCATACGCACTGGAACCCGCTTGGCCACTGCGAAGTAGGCATCTTCTGGTAGTCCACTTTGCATCCTGGTGCGCAAATCATCGCCAGACACCGGCTCAAAGTTGGCATCGACATAACGTCGATTGGCAGGGTCGACCTTTCGGACACCGCCTCCCATCATCCCTTCCTCGCCCTCTCCATAGCCTCCACCCCCATAGCCACCCCCGTAGCCACCCATGTCACCGCCCATGTCGCCCCCTCCGTAGCCACCCATGTCGCCCCCTCCATAATCGCCTTCTCCACGTTCCCCCCCCATTTCACCGCCGCCGTAGTCTCCGCCACCGTAGTCCCCACCGCCGCGTTCCATGTCGCCGCCCATCATGCCACCCATGCCACCCATCATGGCGCCAGGCATGTCGATAATTCCTGCTTTTCCAACAGCGGGCTTGCCTATGCGCAGGAATTTGATCTCTTTGATCGCGCATTGAAAATTGGCGATCGCGTTGCCATTGGTCTTGTGGATGATATTGAACAGCCCCTCCAATATCCACATATTCTCTTGCGTATAATAGACCTCGTAGACCGTTGGCGTATCGCCGACCCACATGCGGATGTCAGTAATTAATTCGTCTTGACTGGGCTTGCGCCACGTTACCAAGTCCGGTGGCTTGTTGGCGAATCCCGGCATTCCCATGCCACCCCTTCCGCCCATACCACCCATCATACCGCTCATACCGACGTCGCCACCGTAACCTCCGACGCCGTAACCTCCACCGCCGTAGTCGGAGCCAGCATCGTCGCGGCTGCTGCCGCCCATCATGCCGCCCATCATTCCAGCCATGCCTGCCATGCCTCCCATACCTCCTACGGCCGTGGCATTCGCCTTTCCGATCCAGTCGACGCCAATGATTTGAGCCAAGCGCGGCATCTGTTGGTCAAAGTAGATTCCATACGACATCAACTCTTGTTTCGAAACGTCGCGGGGTTCCTCTGGATAGGTCAGCTTGATCTCGATCGGGTAGTATTTCAGCATCCTGCTGATCAACAGTGGGTTGTTAATCGCCGCTGGCCACTGCAGAAACTGGGCTTGTCGCTCGTATTGGCTTGCCCAAGCGGAACGGACATCCTCACTAAGGTCCTGGATGATTTCAGCCATCTTTTCTTGTGAGACCGCATTGGGGTGGGTCGGGATGGCCGCACTGACGGTCTTGATATCGCCAAAGTTCTTATCCAAGGCTGATTTTTGGGCATCGTAGAGTTTGCCATACTTCGAACTGGCCAGGAAGAATCCTCCTACTCCGAGAAGTACAGCCAGCGCGATAATAATCCAGAATTGTAGTTTTACAACTTTGGACAGCAGCTTCTTGACTTGATCCATGACTCGATTTCCTGAGAACAGTTGCCGATCAGCGAATGCGCAGAGTTCGGTATACGGTGAAATAGTTTGCGAAGTGTTTGAAACCCTCAGCCCGCGTTGTTAGCCAAATCGTCTGGGTTTTCTTGTGCGGCAGCCGCCTCAGCAGCCGCCGCTTCCTCGGCGGCACGCTTGGCCGCCAATCGCGCTGTCAATGGTTGTGGTTTCCAAATCAATTGCAGTTTGAAAACAAACTTTGGAGCGTCGAAATACTGCTTGACATTCGGGTCGAATTTGGGGTTGAGTGGCGCGTCGCCGGCTCCCCTGCCCCCGAGCATACCACTGGCCCCTCTGCCTAGGCTGCCTAGGCCCATCATGCCACTCATCATGCCTTCCATCATATCGGAGCCTCCCGAGTAGCCGCCCAACATTGCGCCGCCAGCGGCGCTTCCCACCCCAGCCTCCTTCATCATCTTCTTCCACGCTGGGTTGGGGATCCGAAATCCCTCGATCAACATGCCACTTTCGAATACGAAGGGATGGCTCAGTCCCAGCTCCTTGTAGGTGAACTCGATGAGCTCACCATCGCGGCCAGGCAGTTTGACGCTGCCGGTCTCCAATTCGTGTACCAAGTGCTTGAGCACAAAGCCCTCGCGCTCTTCGAAGTTGGCGGCATACTTAATGTCATTGTGATAGTGGAAGCCCTCGATTTGGAAGACGATACCCGAGTTGCCTCCCTCTTCATCGCCAGACCCCATATCCAATTCGCCGTCATCGACCATAGAGCTATCGTCGGTCGCGTCGCCCATCGCTTCATCGCCCATTGCATCATCGCCCGTTGCTTCACCCTCGGCGGGTGCCGTAATGAGGCCGAGTGCGGTTAGCCGCGAGTGCTTGTCCTCTTCGTAGCCCTTCACGACTCTACTAGTCAAATAGCGACTGAGATCGTCGTAGAACTTCGATTCGATTTTGGTGACATGAATGTCGGTCCGGTCGATGTACGGCAGCTCATCAGGGCTTGGAATCGACTTGACGTCGAAGCCTTCAGGACGTTGTAGCGCGTGGGAAAGCGCCGTCACAATTTCCATCCACAGCAAACGCCGATCATTGCTGCCGCTGACCTCCGTGCCGATGACCTTTAACAAATCGACTTGATTCTTTTGCGTCGCATCCGTCGAGATTTCCTCAGCGCTTTTCTTTTGGGTCGCCTCGGCAGCCGCCATGGCCGATTGCCATTTATCGGGATGTACGTAGGACCAGCGATTTCCTGCAAAGAGCAAGTTGCCGGCCATTCCCATCAGCAGGGCGGCGGCGGCGGCCACGGCCCACGGCTTTTTGGAGCGAATCAAGCGTTCCTTGAGCACTTCCTTGGGGACCAAATTGGTCGTTATTGGCCCGCGCCCCAGCCCTTGCAAACAAAGACCATAGACGGGACCAAAGGCAGCGATATGATCTTTGAATGCCGCCGCTTCGGTGACTTCTGATCCGTTGAGCTGTGCGAACGAATCGATTACGTCGACATCCATCGCCAAGTTCTTGCTCAAATACTGCGACAAACCAGGCAGTTTGACGGAGTTGCCGAGCATGAGAATCGACCCGATCTCTGCTTTCTTGTTGATGCTGCGGAAGAAGCCCATCGAACGCTGGACTTCGGTCACCAAGTCGTTGAAAACTGGCCGCATGGCTTGGAAGATCAGCTTCGGATCGTCGGCCTCCATCGCGTTGCGTTTGAGATGCTCGGCCTTGGCAAACGTCAGCTTGAGTTCTTTGGTCAATTGCCGGGTAAAGTGGTTACCACCGAGCGGCATACTTCGTTGCCATACGCGATAGCCGTTGGTGACAATCAAGTCGGTGGCATCGGTCCCCATCGCCAATACAACCATCGACTTGGGTGGGTGCTCGCTGTCGTAAGTCGTCTGTTGATCGTTGGCCAGGCCCTTGTCGTACGTGACCATATTGTAGATGCTCAGCGGTGCCAATTGCAGCAGATCGACTTCCAAATCGGCCGCTTGCAGCGGTTTGAGCAAGCGGTAGACGGCATCGCGCTTCATGGCGAACAGGCCCACCTCGCTTTCAAGTGCGAAACCGTCGGAGATTTCTCCACCGGCCATCAACTGGTAATCCCAGATCACGTCGTTGAGGTCGAATGGGATCTGCTGCCGCGCTTCGTACTTGACGATATCGGGAATCTTCTTCAGCTCGACCGGCGGTGGCTTGAAGAATTTCGCCAAACCGCTCTGGCCAGGTACGCTCATAGCCACCGTGGTCTTCTTCAAATCGTTGCGTTTGACGAACGTATCCAACGCCTCGCGGACCAACGTCTCAGGATCCGACTCGGGCTGGCTGAGGATTTTGGGATATTCGATATAATCGAACGCCTCGGCCACGACTTGGTCACCATCCAGCCGACAACGCAGCGCCTTGAGCGCACTTTGCCCGATTTCGATTCCCCATACAGATGTCGCTTTGGCCATTGAATTAGCACCCTCTATCTGCCATATGTTTGCGGAGATATGCCCGCGCGAAAAGATTCCCTCACACTATAAAGAGTATCGAGATTAGCCCCCCCGTGTCAAATTTATGAGCTCCCTAAGCACCAGATTTACCGATTTTTCGCATTCTTAGCCGTTTGAATTCCCCAATTGAGCATTTCCAGATGAAACTCCGCGATTGTGTCCTGTTGTTGGCCAGCTACGAATTGGATGGCTTCCCCCGCACGCTCCCCTCCCAATCCGCCCGAGATTTGCTCAGCGGTTGGATCGCGATGTGGCATCCGCGGCTGTTGGCAGCTCTCGAAGCAGCACCCCGCTGGCAGTCCGCTGCACAGCTCCCGAGCGAACTGAACGACATCTTGTTCGTCCTTCCAGCCCTGGCCGTCGAGAAGCTCGAAGCCGATGCCGAGCAGCGGATCGCCGATGCAGGAGGACACCTCCTGCGTCCCAATCAGACCACCTGGCGCGACTTCCAAGACCAATTGCTGCGCATCGCCACCTCCTCCGGTCTGCTCGAAGTTTCACGGAACGAATCTATTGGTGAATCGATTGGCGAGCCTGCCAGCCAGTCGTGCGCCCCCCTAGCCTCGCCTTCTACCCCAGCACTGGTCGAAGAGCTGCGTGACGATTTTGCTGCGTTGGGCTACGCGTTCCTACAAATCCAGTTGATGACGCGCCAGCTTCGCTACACCAGCAATCTCGATCTACTGCAGTTCGGTCAGCAGCTCACCTCGGCTGCCCAAGCCGCATTGGCCGACGACCGCAGCGAAGCGGAGCGGTGGCTGCAAGCCTGCTTCGACGCCTTGGGACAAGAGCGCGATCACTACTACTCGCTCGACGCGCATCTGATCGACATCACCCTGCTAGCCCCTACCACATTGGGCAAGTCGTTGACCGCACAACTCGAACGCACCGGACAGGCCGACTCACCTCCGACGGCCTATTTGGCCAGCGGCGAGTTATTGCGGGAGTTATCTGGCTCATATCCACAGCGGTTGAGCGAGCTGCAATCCGCCGTACAGCAACGCCAAGCTTGCCTGGTCGGCGGACTCGATATCGAGCGCCCCCACGCGTTGATGCAACGCGAACAGATCGCGCGCGACTATGCGCGCGGCCGCACCGCCTATCAGACCTGCGGCTTCGAGCCACCGCGCGTCTTTGCGCGCCGCAGTTACGGGCTCACGCCAGACAGCGTATCCATGCTGCGCCGCTGGGGCTTCGAAGGCTGTCTGCTGATCGCCTGGGCGGGCGGTAGTTATCCACACGGTGCTCAGCCGAAGATTTCGTGGGAAGCACCCGATGGAACTTTTCTTTCCGCCTTGGCCTGCGATGCGCTCGACGCGGCCGATCCCGCCAGCTATCTGGCCCTGGGTTGGAAGCTAGGCGATGCGCTCGAACACCAACACGTCCCCAGCGTGCTGTTCGCACATTGGCCGAATCGAAGCTGCGAGTTCGCCGAGCTGCTCGCACGCGTTTGTCGTCGTACTCCCGCGCTGGGCAAATGGAAGTTGGCCGACGACTACTTTGCCAATACCGACCAGCCCTATCACCAAGAGCGACTCAGCGCCGCGAGCTTTCAACACAATTGGTTGCTGCAAACAGCTCCATCCCAAGCAGATGACGCTCGAACGGCTGACACCGCGAAAACAATTCCTTTCGCCGCGCACTGGCGCACGGCCACCCAGCTCAATCATCAGTTGCAGACGCGATGTCGCTCACTACAGAACTTGCTCAATCTGGCCTGGCAACTCGAACAGTTTCATCATCTGGCCGAACAGCGTAGCTCGGCGGTCCCCGCCGAATCTGTATCTCCCGCCGAGTCTGCATCCTCGGCAGAATTAACGTTGCCTCCAGCCCACCAGCCGCTCGAGTGGTCGCGCTGGGCACCAGAACTCGCCGAATTGGTCGAGCTGGTCGATAGCCTGCTGGACGCACCCCAGCGCGCACCAGACATCGCCGCTCAATCAACCGAGTTGGCCGATCGACTGCGCGACACTCTGCTCGAACGCCTTGCGCGACAACTACAGCCGGTCGGCAAGAAAGAGATCGGTGAACCTTCCGAATATCGCGGGCGACTGCTGGTCAATCCGCGTTCCAGCCCAGTCCGCGTGGCGACGCACACCCTGCCCGAACAACACCTGGCGGACAGCGAAGCCTGGCATTTTGCCGATGGACGCGTGGGCGAGGGCCGAGTCACCTGCGTCGATATTCCCTCGCACGGTTTCGTGGTCACTCCATTGCACCACGAGCAGCGTCGGCCGATGTCGAAGGAGCGTCCCCTGGCCGACGCAGGTGGTTTGCTCAGTAATGAGTTCTTGGAAGCTCAAATCGATCCGGCGCGCGGGCACCTACGCACGCTCCACATTCCTGCCAAGCGTGGCAATCGCCTCAGTGTGATGATCGCTAGGCGCGATCAAATTCCATCCGATTCCAAGCGGCCCTCGGCCAAAGCCGAAGCGGCTCCGCGCCTCTCGGAGATGGTCGCCACCAATCTCCAGATGCTCACCAGCTCTAATGTCTGCGGGGTCGTGCGCACCGAGGGGAATCTCCAACTCGACGGAGACAACGTGGCGCGTTTCGACATCGTTTACGAAGTGTGGCGCGGAAGTCGCATCGTCGAAGTCAACATTCGCTTGCACGATCTCAAGCCACTCCCCTCCGACAATCCGTGGCAAGCAGCCTATGTGCTCCGAATTGCCTGGCCGACCGAAGCGGCGGTGGTGCGTACCTTTTCGGCAGGCCAGCGCCATGTTTGGTCAGCCGGTCGCGGCGTCTCTCCAACACTGATCGAAATTGATGAAGTCGACTACCGCACACACTATTTGACCGGTGGATTGGCTTTCCATCGCCGCAGTGGCGAGCGGTTCTTAGAAACGGTGTTGGCCAGCTCGGGAGAAACGGAAGTTAGCCATCGCATCGGCATCGCGATCGACTTGCCCTACCCTACCCTAGCCGCCGAGCAGTTTCTCGATACCCCCTACGAAATCGACTTGCAGCGTTCTCAGGCTATCGCTGCTACTAGTGGATGGATGGCCAGCGTCAGCGCTCGCAATGTGACGGTGCAATTGGAGTCCCCGCTGGTCGATTCGATCTCCGGCGGACTCGTCGGCTTGCGGCTGTTTGTCAGCGAACTGGAGGGGAAGGCGACCAGCGCTGCAGTGCGTCTGCTACGCGAAGTCGCCTCCGCCACGCGCGTCGACTACTTGGGCGGCAAGATCAGCCAACTGACGACCAACCAAGACAAAGTGACGATCGCGCTACGCGCACACGAGCAGGTTAACGTGGATGTATTATGGAAGGGCTAGTGGTCCGACCAACAAACGTCCCACTGCCAGTCTGCTTGGTAGGGGCAAAGGTTCTGGATCACCTAGAACACAAGCAGAGATTTTTTCGTGTCCTTCGTGTATTTCGTGGTTGGTACTACCCGAGCGAGCAGGCGCGGGGACGAAAGAGAAGTAGGCAACGCTATCCGCTAAAATCGTTGCAATCGTGCTACATCGCCGAGTCGTTGAACAGAACCCGTTCGTGTAAGTCGACCTGGGATGGTAGCGCGTGCTAACCTTTGAAGTCATTCGGCGGCATCAGCCCGAACTTCAGCCTGTCCACCCCACCCTCGCGGCTCAGCTTCATGCACCATTTCGACGACAGTCTGCCTACCGGTCTGCCAACAAGCCAGGCTGGGCTCCAAGTCGCGAGACGGGTGTCCGCTCAGCCGAGCGCCTCCTCCTTCCTTCACCGATTCCTTCGGTTAGGTTCGAATCGTGATGCTAGGCTGGCCGGCTGGCTGCTGCTGGCACTAGCGACCTGCTTTTTAGCCTATGTAGCGCGACTGCACGAAATCACCCACGATGCCTTTCACGAAATGGCCTTGGTTCGCGAAGGTTTGGTGCGCGGCGAGTTGCCGCAAATCGATTTGTTCGCTTACACACCGACCGTGAATCCTTCGGTCCATCATGAATGGGCCACGGGTGCGGTCTTGTACTTTGCCACAGTGGGTAGTGGTTTGGGGTTACTCGGACTGACGTTGCTCAAGCTGACCTTGATGGGGAGCTTGTGGTTCTGTTTGTATCGCGTAGCGCGATTGCGCGGCGCACATCCGTATTTGTTTGCCTGCTTTGCACTGATTACGTTCCCGGTATTGTGGGTCGGCTTTGCAACCGTGCGGGCACAACTGTTCACGCTGGTGTTCATTGCAGCTCAGATGTGGATGCAAGAGCTCGACTGGCGCGGCAAGCGCTGGTGGATTCTATTGTGGTTGCCGATGTTGGTCGCCTGGCTCAATCTGCATGCGGGCTTCGTCGTCGGACTAGGCTTGATGGGCTTTCATGGACTGGAACGAATAGCACATGCCTGGTTGCGCGAACGTCGGTTGTTGGCTGCCTTGGCGTCCACTTGGCATTTGTTCTTGGCAGCACCGCTGGCGATGTTGTCCCTGCTGATCAATCCATACGGCTGGCAGTATATTCCCTACTTGATCCGCGCCATCCGCATGCCGCGTCCCCTGATTGCCGAATGGCAACCGCTGTGGCAAACCTACGCGCCGCTATGGACGATGGTGATGTTTGCAGTCTGCATGGGGCTATTTATCTACGCGCAGCGTCACACTCGATATCAGCGCTTGCGTGGAGCAGCCTTTCTCGCCGTGTGTAGCTATATGGCGCTCAAACATATTCGCCACGGTTCGATCTTCGCTGTCGTGTGGATGGCCTATGTTCCCGCTTGGATTAGCCACACGGCAATGGGTAGAGAGCTGATACGTACGATCGATCGACAACGCGCGGCGGTGGTCTTCGTTGCGCGCAGTCTGGTGACGGTTACTTTGCTATTTGCTTGCGCACATCGCTTTTGGCTTCCATCACTCCCCAGTACGCCGCTCTACTCGGGCGTCTGTTATCCGACCCAAGCGGTACAGTACCTCAAGCAACACGACTTTCGCGGCAATTTGCTGACACCTTTCTACGCCGGCTCATACGTTTCCTGGGAGATGTATCCGCACGTGAAAGTCAGCCTCGATGGGCGCTATGAAGTCGCCTACCAAGACCAGGTCATGCCCGAGCACAAACAATTCAGCTTGGGCCAAGGACGCTGGTGGGAACTGCTCGATAAATACCCGAGCGACGCGGCTTTGATCGATACCCAGTGGGAGGTCTGCTCGCAAATCAAAGAGTGCTTCGGATCCAATTCTATTGGCGCACTACCCACGCAGTACGATTGGCGCATTGTCTACGAGGACGATTCGTATCTATTGATAGCCCGCGACCATGTCGCACTACCGAATGTCGATCACACTGGGCAACCGCTGGGCGATGGAGCCTGGACTGTGTTCACCCCGAACCACTCGCATTGGCAGCGTATTGCGGCGCCTCAGATAGCCCAGCGGTAGCTGCCGCTTCCTTCAAATCCAAGCTATGCGTCGATCGTTTTGGCCGCTTTGGCGCTAGCATAATAAAACTTACGGTCGGTTACCCCACTCGATGGCGACCACCGATCGGCGGAGCGATGAGCGACAATCTACTGATAACCTAATGGGAAAGGCTTGCGTTATCGACATAAGCCGTACAAACGTCGATGTTTGACATTTCTTCGAGCTACCCATCAAACCTAGTCGATACATCTTTCCAGGCCCTTATGCTTGCATTGGGTGATTCTTTCTCCTGTGCCTTCAATCCACGTCAGCTAGCGAGACCCCATGAGCGACCTTAACGACCTTCCAGCCGACGTCACTGAAGAACAAGAAGACCTGCGTGCCAGCCGACGCCAGCGGACGCGCGAGCAATCGGCACCACAGAGTCCACTTGAGACCTACCTTCGCGAGATCAACGAGACTCCATTGCTATCGGCCAAGGAGGAATGCGAGCTGGCAACGCGTATTGGCGATGGGGATGCTTTGGCGCGCGATCACATGGTGCGCGCCAACTTGCGTTTGGTCGTGAATATCGCCCGCGGCTACGTCGGCAAAGGACTGGGACTGCAAGACCTGATCGAGGAGGGAAATCTCGGCTTGCTGCGAGCGGTCGAGGGCTTTGACCCTGAAGTAGGCACGCGCTTCAGCACCTATGCGAGCTACTGGATCAAGCAGTCGATCAAGCGCGCCTTGATCAACTCGGCCAAGACCATTCGCATTCCGGCTTACATGGTCGAGCTGCTGAGCAAGTGGCGTAGGGCTTCGGCGCGCTTGACGGACGAACTGGGGCGCACGCCAACGCAGGAAGAGGTAGGCCGCGTGCTGGGACTAGCTCGCAAGAAG
This sequence comes from Pirellulaceae bacterium, assembly GCA_020852965.1. Lineage (GTDB taxonomy): Bacteria > Planctomycetota > Planctomycetia > Pirellulales > Pirellulaceae > Aureliella. Next base: position 10,407 of record JADYZV010000012.1, read on the forward strand.
CTGCCAATTATCAAGAAAGCGATCCAAATCTATAACAACACCCCGCAAAGCGATCAGTCCGACTCCGGCTGGTCGCTAGGGGAAATGGTGATGGACGAACGCCTCAAGGCACCCGACGAAGAACTGCTCGATCACGATGTACTGAGCACCGCGTTAGAACTGCTCGAAGGACTCGATGTCCGCGAAGCCACCGTACTACGCATGCGTTTCGGCCTAGCCGATACTCAAGCTCATACGCTCAAAGAAATCGGCACGGAACTAGGGCTAACACGCGAACGCGTACGGCAAATCGAAACCGAAGCCCTAGCCAAACTAGCCGATGGCTTGCGTGATCCCAAAGAGCGCATGGGAATGGTGTAGGTTGCCACGCATAACTTGATAACTTAGACGTGGATCGCTCCGTCGATCCACGTTCTATGCGACTGACAAACGTGCAGCGGACAGGCAGAGCGATCAGCGACCGTCGAGCAGTCTTAGATACAACTGCTCATGGGACTGGACCATCTGTTCCAGTGAAAAATGCTGGATGGCCCGCAAGCGGGCTTGTTCTCCCATCTGCGTACGAAGACGATCGTCCTGCAACAGTGCCACCGTCGATCGCGTCAGCGCTCCGAGATCTGCAGGTGGATAGAGATAGCCGGTCTTCGCGTGTTCGATCAAATCGCGAGTGCCGGGAATGTCGGTAGCCACCGTGGGGATTCCTAGCGTCATGGCTTCGAGGATTGTATTGCTCTGTCCTTCATATAAGCTTCCATTCCACAACACGTCGAAGGCGGACATCAGTTCCGCCGCGTCGCAGCGGTGACCGACTAAGCGCACGGCGTCGAAAGAACCGCTTCGGTCGCGAAAGGCGCGTAGTGCTTCTCGGTCCGGCCCGTCACCTAAAATCAGCAGGTAGACGTCGCGATAGGCAACGCGTAGCAGTTCTCCGGCCCAGATCAGGTCGCGATAGCCCTTTTGTTTCCACAGGCGTCCCACCGCTCCCACGACACGACCGCGTGGCTCGATCCCCAGTCGCTTAAAGAGTTCTCTTCGCGACAATGCGGTTCGTGTGTTGGGGAGCACTGCATTGGGGATCACCGTGAAGCTCTCGCGTGGAATGCCGTGTTGGGCATAAAAGCTGGAGACTGCAGTAGTATTGGTCACGATCGTGTTGGTCGATCGGAGCAGTCGGCGATCGATGGCGTAGTGCCACCAGCTTTTCCAAGGATCGACGCAACGCTCGCCCGCCACGATGACAGGTACGCCAGCTCGCCACGCCGCCCAGCGGCCATAGCTGTTCGCAGCAAACAGCCAGGTGTGAACCAAATCCGGTGCTAGCTCACGCAGCTTGCCTGTCAAGCGCGACAGCGCCGTGGGGTCGAGCTTGCTACGCTTTCCGATCAAGTGAACGTGCACCCCCGCGTCGCGAAGTGTTTGTTCCAGCGGGCCGCTGCGAGTCAGCACGACGACGTGCGATTCGAATTGCTGCTTGTCCAAGTGACAAGCCAACAAGCTCAACTGCTTTTCGGCTCCCCCTTGGTCGAGCGTGGGTATGATTTGACAAATTTTTTTCCTTCGCATGGCGTTAGGCGCTTGCTTCCAAGGGATGGAACAATTGGTCGACGCCCAAACACGGCGTCTCGTCGCGTAAACTCTGCTGCCGCGCGCGATCGACGCTAGCGGATACCTGCGTAGGATGACGGAGCCACTGTTCAAATCGCTGGCGCAGATGCAGCGGTTGCTCGGCGGCATAGGTCAGTTGATCGGCTTCGGTCCCCAGTTGTTGTCGCGCTTCGAGACTATCGCTGACCAGTACCGGTACTCCGCTGGCGATGCAGGTGGGGAGCAGCCACCCCAGCCCGAGTCCAGGAGCAGGGAAAATGCACAAGTCGGCCGCTTGGAAAATCTCCTCCAAATCGGTGAACAAGCCAGGCATGGCGACCACGCGATGCAAGCCCTCGTGGCGCAGGGCTTCGTAGATCGGCCCTCGCTGCCGTCCATCCCCCAAGACCCACACGCGCAGCGCACGATAGCTTTCGATCAGCGGTGCCAATTCGTGGATCAACTCGATCACATGCCACTCGCGCGTCAATTCGCCCGGACAGACAACCACGCGATCGTGGCCGCGGGCAAAAAGATCATGGTTGATCTCGCTGAGCAGTTGCCGCGCACGTCGCCGTGCCTCAGGCCGGCGATCGTAGCAGCAGCCGTGAACTTGTGGCATGCGCACAATTAGCCGTCGCGGAAGCCCAGCCGATAACAATTGCTGTTGGCTACGAGCATCAGCGGCCAACAGCATCTTGGCTCGACGACACAGTGCCAGTGTCTTTGCCGGAATGGAGGCTGGTGAACTGGTCACACTTCCAGCCATCGGTGCGGCGTAACGGAGCATCAGCGGCACCTGCGCCAACTGGGGAGTATTCAGTACCGCCGCCGCTTCGAGCTCGATGGTGTCGCAATAGACCGCGTCATATTCTTCGGCCACTTGGGCCAGCCAATTGCCAAGCTGTCGCGCATATCTTCCCATGCGCAGGGAATGAGTCGGGGGATAGTCGATGCGATGGACTAGCACGCCATCGCATACGATCTGTCGCGGCCAGCGGTTGTGCCAACGCGGCGTAGCCACCTGCACTTCGGCGCCCATGCCGCGCAGATGCTGAACCCAGTGATAGAGTCGCAAAGTATCGTCGTTGGTGGCCGGCCAAAAGTGGCGAGCGATCACCAGGACTCGCCGACGTAAGTTCATGCAAGTAGCTCAACGTTCAAACGGATTCCGCTTCAATCTCGCTAGGCTCTAACACGGCCAAGTAGGGAAGGTTGCGATAAAGGTCTTGGTAATCTAAACCATAGCCCACCACGAACTCGTTGGGAATCTTGAAAGCGACGAAATCGGGGAGCATTTCCACTTTCTGTCTCCCCTCTTTGTGGAGCAGCACGGCGCTGGCCACGCTGTGAGGTCGCATTTCACGGATGCACTGTATGACCGCCTGAAGCGTGGCACCGGTATCGAAGATGTCGTCGATCACCAAAACCTGTCGATCGGCCACGTCGAGCATCATATCGTCACGAATCCACAGCGCTTCCGGTTCGGTTCCACCGCGATAGCTGCTGGCCTGTATCAGGCTAACGCGGATGGGCATGCTCAGACGGCGGATCAAGTCGGCCAAAAGCACTAAACTGCCGGTCATAACCGCTACCACCGTCAAGGGTGTCTCACCGTAACGCTCGGTGATGGCCTGGGCCATCTGGTCCACCCCTTCGCGCAAGCGAGTTTCGGATAAAAGTGTTCTCAATTTACAGGGGGCTCCTGTTCCAACTGGTCGGGACTGGTCGTTGAACCAATCAATATTACCGCTTGCGCACACTTTTGACGACCGGTCCTTATTGTAGTGAACAAGGTTACGAGTCCCTCCCCCGTAGTGGACGAGGTTACGAGTCCCTTAGATTCCGCCCACTTCAGCGACTCATTTCCTCGTCCACGACGGACACCCGTCGCATCAATCGGAATTCTGGGGATTGGCCGGAGACTCGTCAAATTCGGAACGGCCTCCCCGAAATGTGCCTCGCCTGCCTGTTTTTCCCGCAGACTAATCGACTCGGACCCATCCCGAGTGTGCTCATGGGCTACGGTTCGACATCAGGCGAAACGAACTGTCGAGAACGGTATTACCACCGTCATCGGCCCGCAGTTTGTCAAGTCTCATCCCGTTAGGTGGAACCCCCATGCAACTCCCCAAAATAAACAACCCTCAGTTGGTCAAAATCGCTAGCTCGTATTGGCAATGGCGCATGTTGTGGATCGCCACGACTAGCGGATTCGCCGCACTGGGGCTGATTTACGTGGTTTTCCTGAAGACGGATACCTGGGTCGCTTCGCAGGCCCTCATCGTTCGCGACGAGGCCAACGGAGCGGTGATGCGTCTGGGACGCTTCGAGAGCCAAACCGAAATGAAAGCTGCGCAGGAAACGATCCTGGAGATGGCGCGCAATCCTCAAGTTCTACATGATGCGCTCACCGCCTTGGGACGCGAACCGAGCTGGACAGATTGGCTAGTGGGTGAACGCCCCCCAACGACGTCGGAAATCGACGACTTGGCTCGTAACGGTATTCAAGTCCGCGCACCGCGCGGTGCGGAACTGGGAACCACGGAGGTGATCTATCTGGACGTCAAGAACGAATCTCCCCAGCGGGCTTTGAAACTCAATGAAGCCGTGTGCGATGCGTTGATCGATCGGCTCCAACAAATTCGACAAACTCGCGCCAATGGAATTCTGGCAGAACTGAGAACCACCAAAGAAACAGCCCAAGAGCAATTGCTTCGCGCAACCGAGCGTCTGACAAAAATGGAAACTCTGGCTGGCGCCGATCTCAGCGACCTGCGCGGCATGACCGACTCCAACTCGGGTGGTAGTGGCACGCGACAAGTCCTGGATGCGATCAAGGCTGAATTGCGACAAGCCGAATTGCAATTGCATCAGATCCAAATCGATCTGAAGTTGGCAATTGAATCGCATCAAAATCCCGACCAATTGTTGCTGACTCCCAGCACGTTGGTCAATAGCCAAGCGGGCTTGAAGACCCTTCGCGATGGACTGGCCAGTGCTACCATTGCGACCAGCCAAATGAAAGGCCGATACACGTCGACTCACCCACTAGTGGTCGCTTCGCTGCAGGCCGAAACCAATATTCGTGAACAGCTTCGCAATGAGCTGGAACTCTCAATCCAAACGTTGAGTAAAGACAGTGAAATTGCCAGCGAACGTGTCAAGAAACTCAATTCTCAACGCGCCCAATTGGAATCACGTCTGCAAAACATCGCTCATATCCGTGCCGATTACGCCAACGTGGCCAGCGAAGTCAAATCGCGCAATCAGCAGTTGCAAGAATCGGAACGTGAACTCGTGCAGGCTCAGGCTTCGCGCGATGCAGCATTGACCTCCAGTTTGATCACTCGGCTCGACAAGCCGCAGTTGGGTGAAAAGCCGATTGGCCCTGGACGAAGCACCATTCTGGCCGGTGCGACCGTCAGTGGGCTGTTCTTCGGATTGGGGGTCGTGTTCCTGCTCGCTCCGCTCGACGGAGGAGCTAGCTATGGTCGCCGACGATTCGACTACAGCGGCTTGGCGGGTCGGCGGGCCACGGACCGGGATCTGCCTGCCGAAAGCCGAACAACAACTCAAGTAGCACCAGCTACTGGTTCGCGACGAAGTGAAGATCCCCACCCCAATGCGACGACACCGGGGACCGTCGATCGACGCGGAGCGGCCCCGGTCCACTCTACCGAAATCAAGTCTCCCAATTGGGCTCAGCCGCTGCAAGTCACTCAGAAACTGGCTGGCGTTTTCGAATCGTGGAAGAACTCACAAATGCCGATTCAACCAGTGCCGCGCCCCGAGTCGAAGTCACGATCGAGCGAACACATCGTATAATAACTCGATCCACCAGCCCGTTCCTTTCGCGCCGCCGAAATCCTATGGTAGAAGCTCATCATCTGACGAAGGCCTATCCTGACCTGCAGACGGGGCAATTCATTGCGCTCAACCAGGTGAGCTTCCAAGTAGGCCCCGGGGAGATCTTCGGGCTGCTCGGACCCAACGGTGCGGGCAAGACGACGGCTTTGCGGATTCTCAGCACCGTGCTCAAGCCGACGGGTGGCTATGCCCGCGTCAACGGCTTCGACGTAGTGACGCACCCCTATGAAGTGCGGCATAGCATCGGCTTCGTGTCGAGCAACACGGCCATCTATGATCGCATGACGGCTTGGGAAATGGTGGAATACTTCGGCAAGCTCTACGGCCTAGACGCAGAGCGGCTGGCCGAGCGAATGGACCGCGTCTTCACTCAGTTGCAAATGCACGATATTCGCGATGTGGCCGGTGCTCGCATGTCGACGGGCATGAAACAAAAAGTTTCCATCGCGCGAGCTATCGTACATGACCCTCCCGTCCTGGTTTTTGACGAAGCGTCATTGGGCTTGGACATTTTGGTGGCTCGCGCGCTGTTAGAAATCATTGCCGGACTGCGCGAAGAGGGAAAGTGCATCATTTTTTCCACGCACATCATGCGCGAAGTCGAACGATTGTGCGACCGCGTTGGCATCTTGTACCACGGACGCATGTTGGCCGCCGGCACTCTGCAAGACTTGGCCCTGCAGTACGATGAGTCGGACTTTGAAGAAATGTTCTTTCGCATGTTGCAAGATTCCGACCGTCAGCTATCCACCGAACGATGCCAAGGAATCCTATGAACTGGAAGCATGTCCACCTGATTTTTCTGCGTGAGATGAACGATCAGCTTCGCGACCGTCGGACCCTGTTCACCATCGCCATTCTACCGATGCTGCTCTATCCGCTGCTCGGCATGTTGATGATGCAAATCGCGCAGTTTCATCGCGAGTATACCGTCAGTATTCGCGTGGTCGGAGCAGAGAACTGGCCCGCGCGAAGTCCACTGCTCGATGCTCACCAACAGTTGATTCCACTCCCCGGACTGGAAAAAATCACGCGTTTGGTCGAAATCGAAGCGGTCCCCTGGCCCAGCGACGATTCGCCAGAGGCCCGCGCAAAACTCGAACAAGCATCGCGCGCCGCTGTGATGGCTGATGTGGTCGATGCCGTCCTGCTGATCGAACCCGAGTTCGATAGCTTGCTCCAATTGCGCGCGGCCCATGCGACCCAATCCGATGCCCCGCCGGACAGTACACAAGAAGTCGGGCAAGACACCGAACAACGCGCAGGAGGAAACGCGCGGCTCGCGGCTGAGATTTCAGCAGAGAAAGCAACCGAGCCTGCCCAGGTGCCGGTGTCCGAAACGGAGGACGGACTCGAACTGATCGCCAATCTGGCACGCGATAACTCGAAAATTGCTCAAGCTCGCCTTTCCACCGTGCTCGACCAGTGGCGCGCCAATTGGGTCGTCTCGCAACTATCTGCCGCAGGGGTGAACCCGCGTTTGGTAGAACCGATCATGCTGACCGAGACGGACACGTCGGTCTCGTCCGTACGGCGCGCGATGTTATGGTCAAAGATCTTGCCGTTCGTGATGTTGGTCTGGGCCCTGACCGGTGCCTTCTATCCGGCCATCGACTTGTGCGCAGGTGAAAAAGAACGCGGGACGCTCGAGACGCTATTGTCCAGCCCAGCACGGCGACGCGAGATCGTGTGGGGCAAGCTCTTGACGATCAGCGTCTTCAGTATCGGCAGTGCCCTATTGAATCTGATGAGCATGCACCTGACCGCAGGCATCATCGTCAAACAGTTGGCTTCCCAGGGGAGCACAGAGATCGCTTCGGTGCTCGGCCCCATGCCCATCCATGCATTTGGCTGGTTGGTACTGCTGCTAATCCCCATGGCCGCCTTCTTTAGCGCTCTCGCATTGGCGGTCGCCGCACTAGCGCGCAGCACCAAAGAGGGACAATACTATTTGATGCCCCTACTGATGGTGACCCTGCCATTGGTGGCTCTGCCCATGTTGCCGAGCCTACAACTGAATCTTGGGACCAGCCTGGTTCCAGTCTCCGGGGCAGTCTTCTTGGTTCGCTCACTCATTGAAGGTCGTTACACCGAAGCGGTCGTGCATCTGCCGGTCGTTGTGCTGGTTACGGCCGCATGCTGCTGGCTCGCGCTGCGCTGGGCCATTCGACAGTTCGAAAGCGAAGCGGTCATGTTCCGAGAAGCGGATCGCTGGAGTGTCAAGCTATGGATGCGACATCTGTGGCGCGATCGCGGCGATACCGCTTCGCCTACCGAAGCGGTGTTATGCGGTTTGACCATTATCATCGGCATGTTCTTCGCACAATTCGTGGCTGGCTCGACCATCCATGACTTCACGTCGATCGCTACGTCGACGGTCATCGTACAAATTGCCATCATCCTCACCCCGTGCGTGCTCATGGCCCTGTTTCTGACACGCTCGCCGCGACGTGCATTGCGCATCCACCGGCCACAATTTAGCCACGTCGTTGCCGCTGTCATGATTGGGGTGGCCATGCACCCCAGCTACATGGCCTTGGGGAGTGGGATCAGCCAAGTCTACGAGATCGGGGAAGAGACGAGCTCGGTCCTGCAAATGTTTCAGTCGTTGGTCCTGTCGCAGCCGCTATGGATCATATTGCTTCTGATGGCAGCCCTGCCTGCTATCTGCGAAGAACTGGCATTCCGCGGCTTCATCTTCGGTGGCTTGTTGCATAAGAACGGTGCGCTACGAGCCATCGTGGTCTCAGCCTTGTTTTTCGGCTTCACGCACCCCGTATTGCAACAGTCGATCGCAGCCAGCTTAATGGGCTTGATGCTCGGCTTGATCGCTTGGCGCACCGGCGGCGTACTGTGTACGATCCTGGTCCATGCCATCAACAACACCCTGTCGTTGACCATGGCTTGGTGCGCAGCGAATCATGTCAGCCTACCCGCCAGGCTTAACTGGGCGGTTAGCACCCAGGGCGATGCGTGGACCTATCGCCCCGAGTGGATCGCGATAAGTGTCTTCATCACACTCGCCATGCTGGTTGTGTTGTTCCGCCGCAATGCCGACACCCGACAGGTCGTGCAAGCCGAGATGGCTTAGGGGAGGGCTTGGTTCTTAGTTCTTGGTTCTTGGTTCTTGGTGCTTGGTTCTTGGTTCTTGGTTCTTAGTTCTTAGTTCTTGGTTCTTGGTTCTTGGTGCTTGGTTCTTGGTTCTTGGTGCTTGGTTCTTGGTTCTTGGTTCTTGGTTCTTGGTGCTTGGTTCTTGGTGCTTGGTTCTTGGTTCTTGGTTCTTGGTTCTTGGTGCTTGGTTCTTGGTTCTTGGTTCTTGGTGAGTTTAAAGTGGGCGATAACAAGCAACACGCAGTTTGGGCGCCGATCGAAGCGCGTGCGTTTGCATCGTCGGTGCAGTAAAACCTGCCAGCTCGCAGCCTCTAGAAACAGCCCCACCCAGTCTCGCTTCCCGTGTCCAACCCGTGTTTTCCGATAACGCCAATTGCTAAGACATGGAGTCGCATATGCTTCTTTTAGATTCCCCCCTTCGCTCGCTTGCCGAATTGTCGGTTCACTAAACCGCGCTCCGCGCGAGCACAACTCCGAAACCGCTTCTTGCTCGTGTCCGTCGGGTACTATCCACTAAACTTCTTCTCAGTGGAGCGCTCGAGCTGCGTTTCATTCTCGGTGCAGACCACCGAGCTTCCGCGGGAGGGCAAGCTATCCATTTCGCCTAGTTCCCCCAATTGTTTGACTGAAATCTCGGTTGCCTTCAGTCGAACGAATATTTTGGAATTCCTTTCGGTGAAGTTGATAGAAAATGCCAGTGGTGCGGAATCTTCATAAACTCTTGTCACAATTCATGTTATCGCTCCGATTGGCGTCCTCTTGCCCGCTTGGGTCGGGCCACAAGAATCGCCCGAAGTGTCGTTGGCATCGGGAGTTGCGAACGCGAAAGAGAAAGAGTTTGACACCTGGACGCGTTTCGCTAAACTCAGCGAAAGTGCTAGATGTAGTGCTGGCAATTCGGCTTGTATACTATGGGTAGTGGTTGCCACGCACATCTTCCCGCACTTAGATGTATCTTAGTCTAGGAGTCTTTGGTTCGGGCGGAGTGCCCCAAGAGAAGAATCCAACGACCACCACGAGGGTAAGCGTAGGTTCATTTTCCGTTTTTCTGTAGGGAGCTATTTGGATGGCGACAGTCGATTTAGGCCGTAAGGGACGAGACATCAAGGCACCGGCAACGCGTGGAGCAGCCACTGCGACACAGAGTCGGCGATCGGCAGCCAAGCCGGCCAAGTTGGCCCGCATGAGCGGCGGAAGCGGCCAGGGGCTCAAAGTCGAGCCGCGTTTCTGTCCCGAAGAGACCAACCCGTTTGACACCGTAGGTTGGGAGATCCGTAGCGCGACCATTCGCGACGAATCGGGCCAAGCGTTGTTCGAGCAGAACGATTGTGAGATCCCCGAGCGCTGGAGCCAGTTGGCGACCAACGTCGTGGTCAGCAAGTACTTCTACGGCGAGCCAGGAACCAGCGAGCGTGAGAAGAGTGTGCGTCAATTGATCCATCGCGTAACGCGCACGATTGCCGACTGGGGTATTGCCGATGGCTACTTCGATTCGGCCGCTGATGGTGAAAACTTTTACAACGAACTGTCGTGGCTGTGCCTGCACCAATGCGGCTCGTTCAATTCGCCGGTGTGGTTCAACGTCGGGCTGTTTCAGCAATACAACGTCGTCGGCTCCCCGTGCACTTGGAGCTACAATCCAGAGTCGTGCCAAGTCGAGCAACCGGACAATCCCTACGAGTTCCCACAGGGTTCGGCCTGCTTCATCCAAAGCGTCGCCGACAATATGGAAGACATCATGCGGCTGGCCAGCAGCGAAGCGATGCTTTTTAAGTTCGGCAGCGGCACCGGTACCGACTTGTCGACCATTCGCAGCAGTCGTGAAAAGCTCTCTGGTGGTGGAACTCCCTCGGGACCATTATCGTTTATGAAGGTCTACGACTCGATCGCGGGCGTCGTCAAGAGTGGTGGCAAGACGCGACGCGCGGCTAAGATGCAGTCGCTCAAAGTGACGCACCCCGATGTGCTCGAATTCATCGAGTGCAAGTGGAACGAAGAGCAAAAGGCTCACGCTTTGATTCGCCAAGGCTACGAAGCCAACTTCAACGGCGAAGCCTACTCGTCGGTCTTCTTCCAAAACGCCAATTTGTCCGTCCGCGTGACCGATCCATTCATGGAAGCGGTTCGCGATGGCAAGCAATGGTCGACGACTTGGGTCAGCAAGAAGGCCAATGGCGAAGCGCCCAAGTACGACGCTCGAGAGCTCCTCAACCGTATGGCAGAGTGCGCGTGGAATTGTGGCGATCCAGGAGTCCAGTACGATACGACGATCAACAACTGGCATACTTGCCCAAATTCAGGGCCGATCAACGCCAGCAATCCATGTTCCGAGTACATGTTCCTCGACAACACGGCCTGCAATCTGGCCAGCATCAACTTGATGAAGTTTCGACAACCCGATGGATTGTTTGATGTCGATGGCTTCCAAGCCGCTTGCCGATTGTACTTCATCGCTCAGGAAATTCTGGTGGGACATGCCAGCTATCCGACCGAGGAGATCGCGGAGAACAGCCATCTCTATCGACCGCTCGGGCTGGGGTATTCGAATTTGGGCAGCCTGATCATGACTGCCGGCCATGCTTACGACTCCGACCCAGCCCGTAGTATGTGCGGGGCGATCACCAGTCTGTTGCACGGCGCGGCCAATCTAGCCAGCGCGGAAATGGCAGGAGTGGTTGGACCGTTTGAGGGCTTCGAGTCCAACCGCGAGCCGATGCTCAACGTCATGCGTATGCACCGCGACGCCGTCGAGAAAATCGACGACAGTGGCCCGCTGTACCTCAAGCAAGCCGCTAGCAACCTGTGGGACAAAGTAGTCGAACTGGGCGAACGCTATGGCTATCGCAATGCACAGGCGACTGTGTTGGCACCCACCGGCACCATAAGCTTCATGATGGACTGCGACACGACCGGCATCGAGCCGGACATCGCCTTGGTCAAGTACAAGCAGTTGGCCGGGGGCGGCATGCTCAAGATCGTCAATCGCTCGGTCGCATTGGGATTGGAGACACTTGGATACAACGACGATCAGGTAAAGGCCATCGTCGACTACGTCAACGAGAACGATACCATCGAAGGAGCACCGTTCCTGGAGGACGAGCACCTGTCGGTCTTCGACTGCGCCTTCAAGCCAGCCCGTGGCACGCGCAGTATCGCTTGGCAAGCTCACGTGCAAATGATGGCGGCCGCTCAGCCGTTCCTCTCTGGGGCGATTAGCAAGACGGTCAACATGCCCACCGATGTTACCACACAAGACATTGCCGACGCCTATTTCTGGGGCTGGGAACTCGGCTTGAAGGCCATCGCCATCTACCGCGATGGATCCAAGCAGAGCCAGCCGCTCAATACGCAAAGCGAAGAGGGCAAGGGAGCCGAGAAGGTCAAAGAGAAGATCGTCTTCAAGCCGCGACGCGAGCGTCTACCCGATACGCGTCAGTCGATCACCCACAAGTTCAACATCACCGGCCACGAAGGCTATCTGAACGTGGGCCTGTATCCCGACGGACGCCCCGGCGAACTGTTCATTACCATGGCCAAAGAGGGCTCGACCGTCGGTGGCCTGATGGACAGCTTTGGTACCGCCATCTCGATGTCGCTGCAATACGGCGTCCCCTTGGAAGTGTTGGTCAACAAGTTCAGCCACACACGCTTCGAACCGATGGGCAATACGACCAACCCCGATATTCGCATCGCCAAGAGTATGGTCGATTACATCTTCCGTTGGATGGGTATCACCTTCCTAGCCGGCTATCGCGAAGCCAGCTCGGGTCTTTCCAAAGCCGATGCACCCGCCGCCGCGCCTGCCAGCAACGGTGCCGTAGTCGCGAAGAAGATCGTCGAGCCGGTCGCCAAAGGGATACAAGCCGATGGCAATGGAGCACCCGAAGTGAACGACGAGACCAGCACTTCGGCGCGTTACAACGGAGCGTCATCGTCGGTCGATCGCAAGAGCTTAGAGCGCGCAGGTGTAGCCATGGCCGAACCATCCAGCGGCAAGCAGATCGTGGGACGCAACGATCAGTTCGCTGGATTCCAATCGGACGCCCCGAGCTGCGATAACTGCGGAGCCATCACCGTTCGCAATGGCAACTGCTACTTGTGCCACAACTGCGGCAATTCGATGGGCTGCAGCTAGGGGAGCCCCACGCCCGCCCGTCTGGCGTGATGATCCAAAGTTTTAGGAATAGCTCGTGGCCCCATGCCAGCTTGTCTGGCATGGGGCCAAAGTTTTGCTACTAAAACGTCATACTCTCTGTACTCCTTCTCACCGCTCCCCTTGCCAGCTCGTCTGGCAGGAAGCAAAGTTTTGGTGGTAGAACGTCATACTCTCTGCACTCCTTCTCACCGCTCCCCTCGCCAGCTCGTCTGGCAGGAAGCAAAGTTTTGGTGGTAGAACGTCATACTCTCTGCACTCCTTCTCACCGCTCCCCTTGCCAGCTCGTCTGGCAGGAAGCAAAGTTTTGGGGGTAGATGACGCCTGACGCCACGTCCCTTTCGTCCTTCCCGTCACGATCGACGCCATCAGGCGTCGATCGTGACGGGAAGGACGAAAGGCGAGTATGAGCCGAAGCCTTCGGGCTGGAACAAAACTAATTCACCTGCGAGCAAGCTCGCAGGGGTCTATCGGAAAATGCGGCAAGCTGGCTGGCCCCAAAACTGATTCACCCGCGAGCAAGCTCGCGGGGGACTGAATCATGTGCGCGGCTAGATGCAAAACGGATTCACTCACTGAACAATCGCTCGTGCAATTGTTTCAGCTCGGCTGCTGGAATCTTAATGACCTTGCGGTCGTAGGTCATCAGTCCATTGATCTCACCTTCCACATCGGTGGTCTGTGTGTAAACCCCAGCCGCTATTCCTTGATGACGCAGATTGTTGAGCATGTCTAGCGATACCACGTAGCGTTGCTTGTACTCGGCCTCATCCTTGGGGAGTGATCCGTAACCCCAATTGCGGCGATTGGCGTCCCACAAATGACCTTGAACAGGCAGGCCATGTCCGCCAAACTCGCCCATGACTTTAATGTAATCGTCGTAGCGTTTGGGTTCGAAAGGGAAATTGGGATTGGGGTAATCGTGCGCATCGGCGATGTCACCGATGGGCCAGAAATTTCCACCACTGGCGATATTGATCAGTCGCAGCGGATCGCGTTCGACCGCCCACTTACCGACTTCCATGGTTCGATGTTGTCCCCAGGCTTCGTTGAACGGTGTCCAGACAACGATCGAGGGATGGTTTTCCAAATTGTCGATCATGCGTTCGAATTCGAGCATGAACTGCTGGTGGTGTTCGTCGGGCCACTGCGTGTCTTGAGGGTCCGGCTTCATGCGTGTCCAGGGCGGATTATGTCCAGCGCTAACTTGATCTTGCCAGACCATCATCCCTACGCGATCGCAGTGCATGTAGTAGCGGCGCGGTTCGACCTTGATGTGCTTGCGAATCATGTTGAAGCCAGCATCCTTGAGGAACTGGATATCAAACAACATGCCTTCGTCCGATGGAGGAGTCAGCAGACCGTCTGGCCACCAACCTTGATCGAGTGGTCCCCAGTGAAAAATGACTTCACCGTTGAGCGTAAAGCGCCAGTGTCCATCGGCGTCACGTGTCTTCCCCACACTGCGAATCCCAGCGTACGACTTTAGCGAATCGAGCACTTTGCCTTGTGCGTCGAGCAGTTCGACTTGCAAATCGTATAGCTGAGGCGATGCCGGAGACCACAACTTGGGATTGGAAACTTTCGCAGGCAACGTGGCACCGCTGTCGGCTTCGAGAGAGACTAGCTGCTTTTCGCCATCGAGCACAGCGACACGCAGTGTCGTCGGTGACTGCGCACCAGCCACATCGGCTTTGACGTTGATCGAACCCGTGGTCGCATCGGTAGTAATATGCAGGTCCTCGATGTGGCTGTCGGCAACTTCTTCCATCCACACCGTTTGCCATATCCCCGAGACCTGCGTGTACCAAATCCCTCGGGCATCGAGGACTTGTTTACCGTGCAATTGCCAAGCCTCGGTGTCGTCTTCGACACGAACGATCAACGTATTTTCCCCTGGGCGCAGGGCATCGGTGATATCCATTGCGAAGGGGGTGTTTCCGCCGGTATGCTCGCCGACGACGCTGCCATTGATGATCACGCGACTCCGATAGTCAACCGCTTCGAAATTGAGTAGGGTTCGTTTTCCCTCCGTCGGATTGGCATGGAAGCTGCGATGATACCACAGCGTCTCATCGTCTTCGAGCAATCGCTGAACACCCGACAGCCGCGATTCGAGCGGAAATGGGACCAAGATTTTTCCCGACCACTCGACCGGTGGCTCTTGCTGATCGCGCGGGCTAATGCTGTAGTCCCAATGTCCGTTGAGATTCTGCCACTCGGAGCGTTCCATTTGCGGCCGCGGGTATTCGGTCCAAGCGTTATCCGCCGTCACCGACGCGCCCCACTGGGTGATCAATTCCGATTGGAAGGGAGTCGGGTCGCGTCGAACTTTCGGAAGCTCGGGTGGATGCGCGGCGTCGATTAGATGCACATCGATGAACTGTCCGCCGCCAGTTTGACGACAGTGTACGGCCAAGACGTTGCTACCAACTTGGAGCGCTGCCTTGGCAGCGTCGTCGAGTGGCAGCGTTTTGTACTCAGCGACATAGCCAGGCAGCTCGATTACTAGTTTTCCGTTGATGAAAATTTTCGCATCTTCATCGTGATGGACCAGCAGTGCGGGCTCAGCGGGGATTGCGGCCAGTTGATACGTCTTGCGCAACCAAATCTGCTTGGTTTCCCAAACCGTTCCGACGCGAGCGCCAGGCGTGCCTCGCGTGCCCAAGCCACCGCTCCCCTCGGCCCACGTGCTATCGTCAAAATCGGCTTGTTGCCAGCCGTCTGCCGGCTGCTCTAACGTATAGCGCCAACTGTCAACAATCGCATCATGAGCAGAAAGCGTTTGAGCGGCAGCCAGCGATAGTCCGAAGCATAGAAGCGAAGACCATATGGATCTGGTGAATCGATTGCAATAACTGAAACGCAAGTTCGTACAATTGCTCATCATAGATGCCCACCTTGTATATCAAAGAAGTGTTATTGTCAGCTCTCGCATCCGCCAAAGTTGCCCTCTATCGTAGCCTAAGCGGGAGTCCTGCGAAACAAGATAGTCGGTTGGAATGTGCTGTGGTTCGTCAGAACCTCACCTTCAGATCAGCTCGCTTTGTGCGTCGCGACCTGCTCCGGTTCGGCGTTAAACAATTTCACCGAGTCGTTGCAAATTGATCCTGAACTCGTCGGCTTGAATTGAATTCGAGAGCTTGGTCGACGAACTACCTACAACTTCAATTCGCGAAATTGCTTCCAACTGATGATCTCGATCCCCTGCTCCTGAACTAAGGCCTTGATGTCTGGATCGGTAAAGTATCTGCGGTCGCCGTCGCGACGAGTGGCGCTGGGGGTGATAGCTTGCAGTTCCTCGCCATCGACGCCGCAATGAATGATCAACTGCGTCACGCCGGGCTTCAAGCTGCGCAGTGCGTTGGCGTACGTTTCACGGCGCTGCGCTTCATCGTCTCCGCCATAGAACTGCAACAGGTGGTCGAGCACCGGCAGTCCATTGTCTTCCAAACGCGTCTGCAACTGTTGTCCCAGTTCCATCAATGCGGGATACTCGCGAAGAGTTTCAGAATCACCGGTATCGATAAACATCACCGGCAAGTCGTACTCGAGTCCTAGCTCGACGTAGGCCTTCAGCAAATCAGGACGGCTAACCACCGCTCCCATATGCGTATCGAGATGGCTCAGTGGGATACCAAGTTGTCGCGCGCGATCGATCTGTGCACGCAGTTCGAGCACCGCTTCTTCCAGCTTAGCGTGTTGTACAACTTGCGCGACGTTGTCCCACAAGTATCCGTCGGCATTGACCAGGCTGGGAACTTGGTCGCGTGGCATGACTGGCCCCCAGCGATAGTTTTTCCATTCGGAATTGAGGGTCAAGTGAATGCCATAGTCTCCTTCGGGATGCGCGCGGCAGTAAGCTGCGAATTCGTTCACCCACGGGCAGGGGATCATAATGCTGGCCGATGAGACGATGCCCTTCTCCAACGCTTCGATGGTCCCCATGTTGGCTGAGTGTGACATGCCCGCGTCATCTGCATGGATGATCAAATAGCGTTTGCTTGAAGTGCCTAAATCTGCCTTGGGTATCTCCGATTCGGTCGCATCGGCCGGGGAATCGATGGGCATATTGCCGAGTTGCCGATCGAACCAATCGGACAACATGGCTACTTCTTCGTGGATGGTTAGCCAAGGATGGCCTCCTCCTTCTTTCAAGATCAGTTCGGCGGAAACCCCCTGCTCTTGCAAAGCTCGCAACAGTTTCTCTGATTGTTCGAGTGGGACCACCTCATCGGCGGTTCCGTGAATCAATAGGAACGGCGGTGCTTCGGCAGTCACGCGTCGGGCTGGAGAGATCTCGATCAACTTCTCACGCACTTGCTCTTCCGATAATTCATCGGCACCGTGTGGAAACGCGACGCGACGCGCGATCGCGGTGACCTCACCTAAGGAAGCGTCCTGTTGTCCAAATTGCAACAGATCGGTGGGAGGAAAGAACACTCCGACCGCTTTGACCGAAGCCACATCTGCGCCGCGACGAACATCCGAGCTGAGATTCTTCACGGCTAATAGGCTCGCCAAGTGCCCGCCTGCGGACGCACCGGTCAAGCCGATTCGCCCCATGTCGATCCCGTATTGCTCTGCGTGTTGTTTGACCCAGACGACACCTTGCTCCAAGTGCTCGATCATTTCGGGAATAGTGAATTTGGAAATCGAGCCTGGGCGAATTGCGAAGACGGTATAGCCGCGGTCGCACAACGTGCTGAAGAACCGCGCTCGCTGGTGATCGCGAATCTTACCTCGACTGGAATCCCAAGCACCACTGATAACATCGACGATGGCCAAGCCATTTTTCGGTCCAGTCGGTGTAAAGATGTCCATCACGAGACCCACGCCGTGACTTTCGGCATAGACGACATTCTGTTCTTGCAAGGGCTCGTCGGCGCGACACGTCAGCGGAGCAACAACAAAAGACGATAAGAGAACCGCCGCCCGCGGCAGCCAACTTTTAGTAATCGAAGATCCGATGATAGTCTCCTTGCGTTTATGAAGTCTGGACGAGCTCCATAGTGAACTATCGGGGGACTTAATTCAAGAGGCACCCAACCGCAAGATGTCTCCCCCGTGACCTTTACTAGGTGCAAAACTAAGCTTCCGATGGAGCAAGTCCATCGGGGAACACCTCGACGAGGCAAAATAACGCCGCTTGGTTACTTCAAGCGGACCACGCGACTGGCCTGAAGATGCCCAGCCTGCAATTGCGGCAGATAGCCGCGCAACCCAGTGATGCCGACGGCTTGATTGAGATATCGATCGAGATTCAGGCCGGGCACCGGACTGACGTAGGAAAGAATCTTGCCCGTGTCGTCGGTCAGTGCATGGGAAGGCTGTCCAGCGCTTGCGGCGATGACTGGAACTAGCCACCCAGTCGCATCGTAGCTCGAATCACCTCCGATTGCGCGGTCGAAATCGGATTGGACGACACCGCTGATGGAACCACTCGAAGTGCTGGCCAACATAATGGCGCCGGATGCTCCTGTCGCGTTTGACCCTGAGGTATCCGAGCCGCTGTAAGTTAGGCTTGTGCGATTGAGTGCCAAATAGCCACTACGGGCTGCCAATTCTGCAAACTCCTCGATCCGCTCCATAAGCAATCGAGCGCGGCCACGCTCGATCGCGGAACCACCGTGTTCGACGTAGTAGCGAGCCGATTCGTAAATGGGTTGCAGGCTCCACAGTTGCATCGGCTGAGTGACCGCTTCGCTCAATACGAGTTGAAGCTGATTGAGGTCCACATTCGCAGCGGCAGCCGTTTGCAACGCGTCGATATTCGCGGCGCCGCTGGATTGAGCGACTGGGGGCGAAGCAGTTTCGGTTCCCTGCCCGATTCCGTACCAATTGACATTGTCTGTGGCTGGGTTGGGTTGGCTGGATTGGTAAGCCGCAAGGGATCCCGTGCCGCCTTGGAGGGCGCTGGATAGTCGCTGCAATCCGGCCGACAAGGGTGCCGTGCGCTCCTCCGACGGCAGGTCTTGGCCAGCCCGCCCCGCATCGCGAGACGACAGTGCGGGTGCCATGTGCGGGCTGCCTACGCCGCCAGTGCGTTGATTGCCCAGTGTTCGCGGGTCGCGCCATGGACGATGACGGCGGCTAACGGGTGCCGTCGTAACGGTTTCAACTTGAGGAATTCCATCTGGATACATCTGCTCGAAGGCGCGTGGCGAATTGGGACGAACCTGTCCCTTGTGCATGGCCAACGAAAACGGATCGGCCTGCAACGGGTCAGGGCCACTCTGCTTGGCGCGTCCGTACATGCGTTCGAGCCACGTAAAGCGCATGCCATCGTCGTTGAGTTCCATCGCATGCCAACCAGCAAAGGTGCCTCCTCCACCGGACGGGGCCACTCCGTCTACGTATTCTGCATCCTCGTAGATGACTTCGCCGTAACCGTCATCGACTATCTGGCCCTCGATGGTTCCTCCATCGACGTATTCGCCAGCTAAATATTCGCCGCCAATATAATCTCCTTCGACGGGATTGCCATAGATCGCCCCTTCGCCGATAGGCTCGCCTTCGATGATTTGCCCAGGTGCGTAGCTCTCGTCGACGACTACTTCACCATCGATAACTTCACCAGCCTTGGGCGTTCTTGGATAACTCCCTTCGACGATGAAGGGTTGCGTAGACTGAGCTTGCCCATCGTAGTATTCGTCCGAGGTTCCAAGCGTTATTACGCCGTCGTCCGAGCCGGCTTGATAGGCTGCGGCGACCACTCCCGACGATGCACGTGCGCCGGGCGCGGTACGAGCCGATGAGCTAGGTGTGACCGGCTGCGAGCTTACCGATTGCGTATGGATCCATCGGAATTCTCCGGCGGGAGGGGCGATCTTGTACCACAGTACCTCCTTGCCTTCGGCGTTGCGAGTCGACTGCTCCCCGATTACCCCCAATTGTTCTCCAGAAGTCAATTTCACTTGCCAGCGGTATTGTTTTGCCGATCCGAGCGAGGTACCAATCCAACTGACTGCCGAGGGGTTGGTCACTTCAATGATCCGTCCGCCGGGCAGCAAGTAGGCATCGGCGGCTTGCACCCAACTGAAACTACCTTCGGGCGGTCGAACTCCGAGCCATTCGTCGTCCGTTCGATGATAGACTTCCAAGGAAGCGTTGAGGGGAATATCACCGGTAGGATAAAAGTCTTCTCCAGGACCACTGCGCAACTGGGCGGCCTCGGCGGAGACGTAGACAATCGTGGCCGCATCGTCCTGCTTTGCCGGAAAATCGGCAGCAACGGATACGGCCGCGAAACCGATGATGAGCGCAACGCCTATCCAAGCTCTGTTGGGAGTTCCCATGGACGCGAGTCTTTCACATTTGGATGTGGATTTACTAAGGTCGCCTTGCACGCCGCGAAAGGTGCGGTCGATTGAGTTGCTCTTGAACAGCACTAGTGCTTCAACCTTTTTTAATCTTAGGGTCTGGTGTAGTGGACGAGGCCCGCGAGTCCCTGGTACCTACTAAGTCGAAAGGACTCGCGGGCCTCGTCCACTACCCCAACTCTAAATGTGGTTGAAGCACTAGCCGATTCTACCGGACGTCAATTCGCAATTTCACCAATCAATTCACGGAGAGTGAGCGCAGCGGTGGCCCTTCCCAAATGTTAGCTACCCAATTTTGCTCGCGACTGCAAGCCCAACTAGCTTTGAGAGTATTGCCCCCTAGTGGTCTGTTACAGCTAGGAATTAGGGTTGAAGGTAGTGGACGAGGTTACGAGTCCCATGCATCTGCCAAGCCAAAAGGACTCGCGGGCCTCGTCCACTACCCTGAAATTAAGCTGTAACAGACCCTTAGTAGCCGGGGAGCTAGGCTTGGGGGCTCGAAGCAGTTAGACTGCTGGGTAAATCCTTTTCCAACCACTTGTCGTAGCACCATTCAAGGTGGCCAACGATTGATCGCAGACGACCGTTCTCAATGGATCTGCTAACATGCCCAATTATGTAGTCCGATGCGGCATCATGCGTACTTTGCATGTCATGCAGGGGCGCCAAGAATACATACGAGGTATGCGGGTGATTGCCCGCACTCCACGCGGCCTAGAGGCTGGCGAGATCGTCTGTGAAGCAGACCAACGCGTTCTCGATCAAATGGACAATCCGCCTGGCGGAACACTGCAGCGTCCGATGACCGAGGAGGATGAAAACGAGCTCGCCCATTTGACCGCCCACAGTGTCGCCGAAGCTGACATCTGTTTTCGCGCGATGCGAGAACTCGAGCTCCCCATGGATTTGGTCGATATCGAGCGCGTATTTGGTGGCGAACGCGTGGTCGTGTACTACTTGTCTGAAAACCGTGTCGATTTTCGCGAGCTGGTCAAGCGACTGTCGAATGAACTGCAAACGCGGATTGAAATGCGGCAAATTGGCGTACGCGATGAGGCCAAGCTGTTGGCCGACTACGGTGATTGCGGCAAGCCGGTTTGTTGCAATACGCACTTGATGAAGATGCCGCCAGTCTCTATGAAGATGGCCAAGATGCAAAAAGCTACATTGGATCCCAATAAAATCTCAGGGCGTTGCGGAAGACTAAAATGTTGCTTGCGTTACGAGTATGATGTATATGAAGAGCATCAACGTAGTTTGCCGCGCATCGGTGCGGATATTGTGACCAGCAACGGTCGTGGTCGCGTGCTAGGGCAGGAAGTCTTGTCACGTCAGTTGCTAGTGCAAATGGAAGACAATCGCCGCGTGATGGTCCATGCCGATGACATACTGTCGGTCATGCGCCGCGAAAAGACGCGAGAACGAACTAAGCAGGCTTCCGAGGAAGAGTAACGTAGCTCGGTGGTCCCCCACCGAGTTTTCACGACGGGGACCGCCGTGCGACGTTGTTTCCACGGCGGGGACCGCCGTGCTACGTTTAGGGCCGGATACAATTTAAGCATATAATTATGGCAGGAACAGGTGAGCCGCATGTCGACTGAAAAGATACATCCGATCGTGGAATTGCTTCAGCAGGATCAACGCTATCACATCGAAGCCTATCAATTCGTGCGAGAAGCTCTGGCCTACGCGCAGGAGATCCTCAAGATGCCCGCCGAAGGGGGTGAAGGCGAACAGCACATTACCGGGCAACAATTGTGCGAAGCGATCCGCCAGTATTCGCTCGAACAATACGGCTTCATGGCCAAGACGGTACTCAACAGTTGGGGCGTGCACAACACCGGCGATTTCGGAGAAATCGTCTACAACTTAATTCGTATCAAGCACATGAAGCGCTCGAAGTCAGATCGTCGTGAAGATTTCGAAGACTGCTACGACTTTACCACCGCCTTCGAGCCAGTGTTCGAACTATCAGGTAGCGATGATTGAAATCGCATTGTCGCCTATGGTAGAACCATTGTCCCAATTGTTTCGGGAGCAGAGCTGGATGAAGGTCTCCAACAATTGGGACAATGATTCTACCATCGATCCCCCGTCCTCATTTTGACAGCTACTATGGCGTTTTCATTCTCCCGAGGCCCCTACCCCTCCACGCGCCTGCGCCGCACACGCGGACAGGCTTGGGCGCGCGAGCTGGTATGCGAACATCGACTTACTCCACAGGATCTGATTTGGCCGCTGTTTGTACTGCCTGGCAAGACCGCGGCAGAACCGATCGCAAGCCTACCGGGGGTCCATAGGCACTGCATCGACGACATCCTGAAGCAGATTGAAGCGGCCGTTGCAGCCGGCATCCCGGCAGTTGCCCTGTTTCCCGTGACTCCCGCCGATCTGAAGAGCGACGATGGCGACGAGGCGACCAATCCGGACAATTTGATTTGCACCGCTGCGCGCGCGATTCGCGAGCGTTTTGGAGACAGCATCGGGCTGGTTTGCGATGTGGCCCTCGACCCCTACACCACGCATGGCCAAGACGGTTTGCTCCGCCAAGGCCAAGTCGTTAACGACGAGACGGTAGCAGTCCTTTGTCGGCAATCGGTGCTGCAAGCAGAGGCAGGTGCCTCGATTATCGCACCGTCGGACATGATGGATGGTCGCATCGGTGCCATTCGCCGCGCCTTGGATGCGGCGGGGCACGAGCGAGTGATGATTATGTCGTATGCTGCCAAATATGCGTCGGCATTTTATGGTCCCTTCCGCGATGCGGTCGGTTCGGCTGGCAATCTCGGTAAAGGAGACAAGAAAACCTATCAGATGCAACCATCTTCCAGCGATGAAGCCATGCACGAAGTCGCTTTGGATTTGCAGGAGGGGGCAGACATCGTGATGGTCAAGCCAGGCTTACCCTACTTGGACATTGTGCGGCGCATCAAGTCGGAATTCGCCGTACCCACGGCGGTCTACCAAGTCAGCGGCGAATACGCCATGCTCGCCGCCGCCGCCGAACGAGGTTGGCTCGATCGTCAGGCCTGTATGCTCGAAAGCCTACTCGCCTTCCGCCGCGCGGGGGCCGATATGATCCTGACCTACTTCGCTCTCGAAGCCGCTCAAGCTCTCGCATCGTAGCGAACAAATTCGGCCTTTGGCTAAATCCCCGCTGCCGTTGCGCCCCTGGAGTAGGCTCGCGAGCGAGCACCTAGGCACCGCAGCCAGCATTCAGCTCACCCTTCTCAGGCCCCAATCGCTCACTCTCCCACTTCGCTGGCTTGAGCTGGTATGGCCGGCTCATCGTTGCCGTCGCCCGCTGGCGGCTTGCCAAGGGTCGACATAAAGAACAAACCCGCACAGATGGCCACGCAAATCCCTGGGATTGCCCAGAAGGCACGCCAGTTGGTAACCGTGTCTGGAGTACCATCCGCTGCCGTCGTCGGCTTAGTGAAGTATTGATTGAGCCAGCCTGAAAGTTCGGATCCTAAGTACATTCCCAATCCATAGACTAAGAATCCGTACACCGACTGTGCCGTGGCGGTCAACGACTCGGGGGCGATCAGGTTGGCATTGACCATTCCAGCAGCGAAGAAGAAGTCAAAGCAGATGCCGTGAATGGCGACTCCGAACAATACCATCGGCAGCGGTTTGCCGATGGCGAAGACCCCAAAGCGAATGGCCCAAGCGCTGATTCCAACCAACAACACCCAATTCATGTTGACGTTGTTCGTCCCCAGGAACCAAGGAAGCGTCAGCATAAAGAATATCTCGATCCATTGGCCGATGGTCATAACGGGTCCGACGATGCGTGGCGGCACTCCTGTCTTTTCCAGGAACAAGGCACCAAAGGCAAAATACAATCCCATCGCCATGGCACCGACGAAGGTCACCAGGAAGAAAATGGGATGGCTGGTGAGCATCTCAATCGAGCCTTGCAGGATCCCAACATCTGCGACCGCCGCCACGGCGGGCTCTCCGGCCACGGCGCTAGCTGCTGGGTCGACTTTGGATGGGTCTGCTGGGAGAGTGAAGGCATACAGTCCCAACACCAATGATAGACCGGCGGCTAGTAGCAGTGGATTGGCATTGACCGGCTGCCCCTTCTTCAAAATGAGAGTATGCGAGAGTCCAGCCGCAATCCAACCAATCGTTCCGAACACACGTATCCAAGGAAAACCCTGGTTTGCCAAGCCGCCGAAGATATCGGCGTCGTGCTTGAAGACAATTGCGTTAACTAGTCCGAGCGTCGGGGAGAAGGCCAGTGCATAGAGGAGCGTCAACCAATAGAAACGCCGCGCGTTGTCAGCCCTGGCCATCAGAATCAACAGCACAGCACCAATTAGATGCAATACACCAATCATCACTTGGGTACTAAAGTACTTGTCCGCCAATGGCCCAAGAATCAGAATTGAAATCATTGTGCCGATCGGCATACAGGCATAGATACTGCCGATCTCTTTGCGAGAGAAACCTCGGGCGTTGAGCAAATTGCCGAGCACCACGATCCATGCGCCCCAAATGGCGAATTCCAGAAAGTGCAACAGGCAGAACTGCCAGTGCGTGGTGATGAAACTAAAGAAAGCCAACGACTGCGAATTAGCGCCAGCCGAGCCGGTTTGAGCGAGCAAAGTCAACATGAGTGGATAACTCGACTGTGAGGAGTGATGGAGCGGAGGGATTGTGCGATTTGCAAGAGTCTAGCTTCTCTCGAACCAGAAATAAAGTATGCTGCGCTACTCGTATTACGTGTAACGCATAGAATTTGGGTAGTGGACGAGCCACGCGAGTCCGTTGGATTCGAGATAGGCCAGGGACTTGCGGGCCTCGTCCGCTCCCCTACCGTCTGGCGACGGTAGCTACGAACTGGCTTCGGTAGCTTCGAAGGAACTCTCGTTTTGAAACGCTCAACGCTTCAAAAATGCCAATGGCTGATCATGCTGACTCTAAGCGCTTTGGCAGGCTGTGGCGGTTGTCGCCCTGACGGGTCAGACAAGTTGACGCGCGAGGAACTGGAAAAACGTGCCCGCGAGAAGCGTGATTCGTTGGAAATAAGTGAGCTCTTGTCTTTACCAACCGATAGCGGAACAAAAATCTTGACCGCCAAGCCGGGGCACTGGATCGAAACACGGCAACAATACAAATCCAATCGCGACGACCTGCAAGTCATCGCGGTGGGGAATGTCGGTCGAGGTAAGGAACCGGCGATTATTCCCGGCACTGATGTGGTCAACGAAGTCACTCGCCGGACTAGCCTACCGCGTGGGCAGACCAAGACCGTCGAACTGCAGTACTTTGTCCCGAACTCGGGTAAGAGGCGAGATGTCTTCGACATGGTCGCCGTCCCCAGCAATCAACTCAACTTTCGTACCGAATTGTTGAATTGGCCACTACAAACTCCCATTCTACAGTCTCCCGATATCAAGCCGGCCAACGAACTACTCGAACATGAATTTCACCTAGCCGTTCTCAGCCCTCAACCTTTGGGATACGAGTTCCTGAGCTCGCTCGATGCCATTTATTGGCGCGGCGATGACCTGATGGAGAACGAGCGCACACGCCCCTATTTCGTATCGCTGGTCAAGCCAGAAAATAACAGCTACGCATTCCCGCATTCCATGCTGACCATGACCTCGATGGCCGTCGTCGTGTGGGATGACGTTTCGCCGGACGATCTATCGAATGATCAACAGACGGCGCTGGTCGATTGGTTGCATTGGGGAGGCGAGCTATTGATCAGTGGCCCCAGCAGTTGGTCGCGACTTCAAAATTCGTTCCTGTCTCCCTATCTTCCAGCTACCTCGGCTGAAGCGGTCGAGTATGAGACGAGCGATTTTGCGGAACTGTCCCGCACATGGACGACCGCTGACCGAACCACTTCCAACCCAAACGAACCCTTGACAATTCTTGGGCCGAAAATTGGAGGGCTGCGTTTTCAACTTAACGAGCGCGGGCAGTGGCTGCCTGGTAGTGGTGAGTTGGTAGCTGAGTCGCAGGTCGGCAGAGGGCGCATCGCGGCGACTGCCTTTCCACTACGCGAGCCACGCATCTATCGTTGGAAATATTTTTCGAGCTTCTTCTCGACGGGGCTTCTGCGACGGCCACCGCGCACGGTTGCCGCCAACATCACCACTCGCGTGTGGCAACAGATGTGGGCCAAGCCGCTCGATGGCATGGAGCGCGATCCGCGGTTGCACTCCAATTTCCGCTTGCTGTCTCGCGATCTACCGCTGGCCAACGCGAGCATGGAATCACTCCCTCAATCACCCCTCGCCCAATCGACGCTGCCAAGACGCGACGAATCGGTCACGGCGCTGATGCTGGGACAAGTCGATGAGGCCTATGAACCGGAAACAGCTCCAGCGCTCGATCCTAGGCCCCCCCAGTGGTTGCCCAAGCCGAGCGGTGCGGCTCAAGATTTCAACACGCCCGCAGTGGCTGCCGAGAACGAGCCGAACGCAGGCTTTGAAGCCGTGCGTTGGGGAGGCGCTGCCTCCTGGAGCGACACGGCGGGGGTGTCGCAAGAAGCCCTGTCAACGCTCAAGGCCGCCGCCGGTATCGAACTACCAACGCGCTCCACGATTCTCTATTTGTTAGGCGGATACCTGGTCTGTCTGGTACCGCTGAATTGGCTGCTATTTCGACTGCTGGGGCGGCTGGAGTTTGCTTGGCTGGCCGCTCCGCTACTAGCGCTGGTGGGAGTGGCCGTGGTAACGCGTGTCGCCAGCTTGGATATTGGTTTCGCACGGCGGACTACCGAATTATCGATTCTCGAACTACACGACAGCTATCCACGAGGACATCTGACGCAGTTCATCGCGCTGTATACTTCGCTCTCGACCAATTACACCGTGAAGTTTCCGGAGAATGGTAGCGTGGTCCTACCGATGGGAGACTTCGCCCGTGCACGGCATCGAGCGGTTGCCGCGCTACGAACCGTCCGTTCCAACTTTGGCCGCGCGTCAGGCGTAACGCTCGAGCCATTAACGGTCTATTCGAATTCGACCGAAATGCTTCACGCCGAGCAAGTTGTCGGACTTCCAGGTGGCATCGTGTT
This sequence comes from Pirellulaceae bacterium, assembly GCA_020852965.1. Lineage (GTDB taxonomy): Bacteria > Planctomycetota > Planctomycetia > Pirellulales > Pirellulaceae > Aureliella. Next base: position 37,489 of record JADYZV010000012.1, read on the forward strand.
GGGCCAGTCGTCGAGCCAGCAACCCGCCGTAAAAAATGAAACGGGATTGCCGTTGCACGCCTGCGTGGTGCTACACTCTCCTGCGGCAGGGACCATCGAGTTCTGTTGGATCGACGAACTTGCTCCCGGCAAAGCGTTCACCTTGAACTTCACCCCAGCGACCAACAACAACTTATGGAAACGCTGGGAAGGCAGATCGAGTACCCAAGCCGCACGCCCTGAAACCGAAACCGACGGCGACGATTCGCTGTGGATCGGTGGACTGCTGCACGAGCTCGCTCGCAAGACACCCTTATTGCCTGGCCAAATGCGGTTGATTGGCTATACCGATAACCGACCGGGTGACTTGGAAGTCGTACCTGCCGAGGATCAGTTCGATGGGCGCTGCGTGGTCGTCGCCCACTTGAATCCGCCACCGCTAGGTCTAATACAGCCCGATCGTTGGATTTTGAGTCGCCCTGTTACCAATGGTGTCGTGCCGCTCGAAGGAGAGCTGAATGATTGAGTTGTTCGAGTTCGGCAAAGACTATGGCGACTTTACGGCCGTCGGCTCGCTGACGCTGAAGATCGAAGCGGGCGAGATGTATGGCTTCATCGGCCCCAACGGAGCTGGCAAGAGTACCACCATTCGCTTCTTGGCCACACTCCTCAAAGCCACTCGCGGAGATGCCACCGTCAATGGCTTTAGCGTCAGTAGCGATCCGATGTCGGTGCGGCGTAGTATCGGCTACATGCCCGACGACTTCGGGGTCTACGATGGCATGAAGGTCTGGGAGTTTCTCGACTTTTTTGCCGTGGCTTATAAGATCGGTCGCACGCAGCGCAAGCAAGTCATCATGGATGTGCTCGAGCTGCTCGACCTGGCGCACAAACGCGACGATTTTGTCAATGGTCTCTCACGCGGTATGAAGCAAAGACTCTGCTTGGCCAAAACACTGGTGCACGATCCCCCCGTACTCATTTTGGACGAACCGACCAGCGGACTCGATCCCAGAGCGCGCATCGAAGTCAAAGCGCTGCTCAAGGAACTACGCCGCATGGGTAAGACGGTGCTCATCAGCAGCCACATCCTGTCGGAACTCGCCGATTGCTGCTCGTCGATCGGAATCATCGAACGCGGACAATTGTTGATGACTGGACCCATGGATAGCGTCTATAGCCAAATTCGTCGCAATCGAATGGTCGACATTCGATTCAATGACAAAATCGAAGCTGGCGTTTCTATCCTGAGGTCCTGTCCAGAATTGCGAGATATCGAGGTGAATGGCGACCGCGTGCTCGTCGAGCTTGAAGCGGACGAGACGCAATTGGCTCAGATCATGGCTCGTTTGGTCGAGGAAGGCATCCCGCTGCGTAGTTTTAATGATAAAGAACCAACCTTGGAGGATGTGTTCATGATGGTTACCAAAGGTCTGGTAACCTAGTGGAATGTAGTCGCGAGATGTGTCACACTAGAGCTGCCTAAAAGTTACGATACTCCTTTAGGAAGGATTCAGTCATGGCCAGACAGTCATCGGAAGCAAAATTCACTGTCAATGCGGCGTTCTTCCACGAGATCAAGGAAGACCACCAACAGCTCAAGAGCATGCTTGACAAGCTGCGTCAGATGGTTAGTAATCCTTTAGTATTAGCCAACCACCTCAAGGAGTTCTCGCAACGAACGGCCGAGTTGCGCGATCAACTGGCCTTCCACTTCACGCTGGAAGAAGCCTACGGGTATTTTGAAGACGCGATCGAGCGTGCACCGCGATTTCATGATCAAGCGGGACGCCTACGCGATCAACATTCCGATTTGTACCTGATGGCCGAGCAAGTGGCCGAGAGCGCTGCCAGCGCTAGTGACCACCCCGTCGATGCAGAGCAAACTGCCGAGCGATTGTCTGGATTGTTCATCGGCTTCGATACCGTACTCAAAGCCCACGAGAGCGCTGAACTACGGCTAATTCTCGATGCCATGCAATTGGATGTGGGGGTTGGCGATTAAGATACCCTCTCGGTAAGGTTCAACTTTCAAAATTGCGGTCCACCGCCATGCCTCACTTCTAAGAATAAGGAATTGTCATGTTTTTGCCCCTTCGTTTACGTATCTTTTTCGTGGTGCTTGCCTGCGCTGCACAGGTTTCGTCAGCGGAACCCATTGCGGATAGCGCACAGGAATTCCCACAAGAAGTTCGCACGTTTTATCGCCAGGCCGACGGCCTTCCCAGCGACGATGTGCTGGATGTGCTGGTAGATGATCAGGGCAAGGTTTGCGTTCAAACCAGCGCTGGTTGGGTGCAACGCTCGGGCGACAAGTGGCTCGAGTGCGATGCTCCAACTCAAGTCCCAACGCTGCAACTTCGTTCCCATAAACGATCGGAACGCAGAGCAGGTCCGCTCGACGCATCGCTCTTGCCGTGGAGCGAACGACTGCCCGATTCACTGAGCCGTGAGTTTCCCAGTGACGGGCAGCAGGCATGGCTGGTTCGCGATGCTTGTGTGGTGCAAGACGGTTTGGGACGCTATTGGTTTGCTGCTCAACAAGGCGTTGGCCGCTATGCCGATGGACAATGGCAATTCTTCACCGGTGCCGAAGGTCTCCCCTCTAACGAATTCACCTGCGCGGCTGCGGCCGATGATGGAACGGTTTGGTTTGGAACCCGCCACGGAGTCGTCCGCTTTGACGGACAGTCGTGGGCCTATCGACAGGGCCAACGCTGGCTCGCCGACGACGCTGTTCGGGCCATCGCTGTCGACCATGAAGGGGGAGCTTGGATTGCCACCGCAGCAGGCTTGTCACACATTCACTTCGTGCCGATGACCCTCAAGGAGAAAGCGGAGTACTACGAAAACGAGATCGACGAACATCATCGACGCACCGAGTTTGGCTATGTCATCGAAGCACATACGGACAAGCCAGGGGATAAATCGGTCACGCATCGCTCCGATAGCGACAACGATGGACTCTGGACCGCTATGTATGGTGCAGGCGAATGCTATGCCTACGCAGCGACCAAAGACCCTGCAGCTCGACAGCGTGCCAAGGATGCATTCGAAGCCTTGCGCTACCTGAGCCTCGCTCCACGCGGAGGTTCACACCCCGCCCCCAAGGGATTCATCGCACGAACTATCGTCCCCATCGACGAGCCCGATCCCAACCAACGCCCAAGCTACACGCTCAAGGGACAAGAACAAACTCGCCAGCGAGGCGATAGCCTGTGGCGCGTCTATGAGCCGCGTTGGCCGACATCAGCCGACGGCAAGTACTACTGGAAAAGTGACACCAGTTCCGACGAACTCGATGGCCACTATTTCTTCTATGCGTTGTACTACGATCTAGTTGCCGATACCGAAGAGGAAAAGGAGCTCGTGCGCGAGATTGTGCGCGATAACGCAGATCACATCGTCGAAAATAATTTTCAGATGATCGATCACGCCGGAGTAACGCGCTGGGCCGTCTTCAACCCCGAACTTTTTAATCAGGATGTACTGTGGGCCGCCGGACGAGGGCTCAACTCGCTGAGCATTCTATCGTACCTAGCTACTGCCACCCACATCACCGGCGACCCCAAGTATCTCGAAGCCGCACGCGAGCTGCGCGACGTGCACGGATACCATCAAAACGTAATGGTTCCCAAAATCCAAACCGGCATGGGTACCGGAAACCAGTCGGACGACGAAATGGCCTTCATGTGCTTTTACAATTTGATCCGCTATGAACCCGACGCCGAATTACGCAAACGCTATCTGTTCGCATTTTGGCTCTATTGGCGCTTAGAACAGCCAGAAATCAATCCCTTCTTCAACTTTACCTATGCGGCGGTTAGCGCAAAGCAGAATTATACAAATCAATGGGCAAGCTATTCTCTGGAACCAAGCGACGGTTGGCTAACCGATTCGATCGACACCCTGCAACGCTACCCGCTCGATCGCTTCAATTGGGCACATGACAACAGCCACCGCATCGACATCCTCTCGCTGCCTCAAAAATACCTGGGGCAGCGACGGCCTACAGGATACCGCAATAATGGCAAAGTCATCCCAGTCGACGAGAGCTTTTCCGAACACCTGAACCACAGCCCCTGGGCGCTCAATACTGGCGGCGACGGTCGATCGTTGGGGGATGGTACCGTGTACTTATTGCCCTACTACATGGGACGCTATCACGGGTTCATCGAATAAGTTACTGCAAATCGGAGTCAAAGACGCGAATCGTTTTCCAATTGGGCTTGTTGTTAGCGATGAATTCCAGATGGCGTGGTGCCACTTGGTAGGCATCGTGAGCCGCTCGGTCTTTGAAGACCGTGTGCAAGCTAACTTCGAAGCCTCTATCGTTCACCGGACGGTTTAGGTCTTGGTTAAGGACACCGACTGCGAAGTACTCTAAGCCGGGGTGGTCGTTGAGGAGCTGGTTGCACTGGGCAATCAGCTCGGAGACTTTCGCCGGCGAATTGTCTTCCAACGCAAAGTAAACCATGTGCGCTATACGTGGACTCATAAATTGGTTCTTGGTTCTTGGTTCTTGGTTCTTGGTTCTTGGTTCTTGGTTCTTGGTTCTTGGTTCTTAGTTCTTAGTTCTTAGTTCTTGGTTCTTGGTTCTTGGTTCGTAAACGTTCACGAACTTGGAGGATTGGGAGTTGAATTAACCACGAAACACGCGAAGGACACGAAAACAATATTCGCTGGTGTTCTTGGTAGTCCATAAACGAGGTAAAGAGAACACTGAAATACTATTCAAAGATGAAAGCTGCAAAATCTTGTGAGCGATATTCAAGTTCTACAAAGAGCAATATAAACGAATCGCACACTAAAAGAGTTTGAGGATGAAATCGCGGGATGCACTAAACAACTAAAGTAGAGCAGACCCAGCTTTTCGTGTTTTTCGTGGTCAACAACCGAACTATCGCGTGTACGGCTACGTTGGAGCCTAGTCGTCGTCAAGTCGGTCGCGGTTGCTGAACTTGTTCGCATCGTCGCGGCGATCGAGTCCGGCGCGATCGAGCAATCCCTGGCGCAGCACTTCTTCGATATGGTCATCGTCCGGAGGTGGCGGGCCGAATGCCCCCAACGCTTCGGGGTCGTAGTTCATCGTAAACGTATGCTTGGCAAACGAGATGACCGCGCCAGGATCGAGCCGCTTGCGGCTGATGCGAAAGCCATCGACCTTGGTGCCATTGCGACTGCCGAGATCCTTGAGGAACCAATAGCCCTGTTCAAGGGTCATGCGCGCGTGTTGCCCCGATACATTGCTATATCGAAGCACGATGTCACACGACTCGCGACGCCCGATCACCAGCTTTTCTTTGCGCAAATCAATATTGTCACCACCACCGGTGGGAACTAATTGACCGTAATCGGCCATCGTGACATCTCCCGACAATGAAGAATGAAAGTACAATGGGGCCAGCCATGACCTACTCTAATCTAAGCTGCCGCGATGAATCCGTCAATTTTAATGCCTGCCGAAAAACAGACCGAGCCGCTGATGTGGCAGGAATTAGGGCACAAATACTACTCGCTGAATCTGTATCTGACACATAAATTCGGTGGGCGAGTTCAAAAAATCTCTCTCGACGGTGGATTTACTTGCCCCAATGTCGATGGCACTGTAGCCAAAGGGGGTTGTACCTTCTGCGACAATCGTTCGTTTAGTCCTAGTCGTAGGGTGCGACGCGATGCGATTACCTCCCAAATCCAGCGCGGCATTGACGGTCTGCGGCGACGCTACAAGACGGAGAGATTTCTGGCCTACTTCCAACCTGCTACCAATACCTACGGACCGCTCGACAAGCTGCGTGTGTTGTGGGAAACCGCCTTGGAAGACGAACGAATCGTGGGGCTGATCATCGGTACGCGCCCCGATTGCGTGGCCGATGACGTGCTCGATTTGATCGACGAATTCGCCCAGCGCACCTATGTCTCGCTAGAACTTGGGGTGCAGACGATTCACGATAGTAGCCTCGATTGGATGAACCGCGGTCATCACCACGACGCGGCCGTCGACGCCATGCAGCGCGTAGCGGGACGCAAATTCGAAACCTCACTGCACATCATGCTGGGACTACCCGGCGAAACACACGACATGATGATGGCCACCGCCGATCAAGTCGCCCGTTGGAATCCGGCGGCGGTGAAGATTCATAATCTATATGCCGTGGAACGCACCGAGCTGGCCGATCAAGTCCGCAGTGGCCAAGTTCGCATGCTGGAACTGGATGAATACCTCGAACTTTTGGCCGACTTCCTCGAACGCTTACCACCGCAGATGGTCATCGAGCGCATCTCGGGCGATGCGCCCCCCAAGGACTTCATCGCCCCTATGTGGTGTCTGAAAAAGGGGACGATCAAAGCCAAATTGGTCGAACTCTTTGACGCGCGCGGTACTCGTCAAGGAACTCGTTTCCCAATTCCCAATTGAGAAATGCAAAATGAAAAGTGAAAAACGCAAAATGAAGAGTTAGGCCAACAACAGTTTGCATTTTTCATTTGTCAATTCTCAATTTGCATTCCCAGAGTGGTCGATGCCTTTGGGCGATGAAGTCCTAAATAGCTCAAAACCGTTCGACTCACCAAGCACTAAGCACCAAGAACCAAGAACCAAGAACCAAGAACCCAGACCTAAGCAAACGGGCTGTACTTGCCTGGTACGGGAACCGGGTAGGCTCCGTTGGCATCAGGCATCGTCGGCGGATCGGTGTCGAGCGTGTAGTCGTCGATGCCAGGGGCCAGCTCCCGACCTTTTTCCAGCAGATCGTCCCACTTAACGACGTTGCCCGAGTAGCACGCCGCGCGTCCCAAGATAGCGGTGAATGTCGAGTGGGCGCCGTACTCACCTTCGTTGTAGACATCTCCGCGCATCAGAGCTTCGATCAAATCGTGCTGTTCTTGCTGGTGGCCATTGAGTCGCTCACCAGCAAAATCCCACTTGTTCGGCCCTTCGATCGAACCGGAGGGTTTTGCGGTCCCCTTACTGCCGTGGGCGAATTCGTCGACGATCTGCCATGAATTGGCCAAGTGGCGCCCCTGACTGAACATCTTCGTTCCATCTGCAAAAGTGTACTCGCAGAACGTGTGATCGAAAATCTGCGATTTGGTAGGATCACCATCCATTCGCTGCGCGCGTCCTCCCATCCCATTGCACTCAACGGGGTATGCTCCTTTAACCCAGCAGCCCACATCGAGATTGTGAATGTGCTGTTCGCAAATCTGGTCGCCCGAAAGCCAATTGAAGTGATACCAGTTATTGCACTGATAGGCCATCTCGGTGACCGGCTTGCCGTTGGGCATAAGTGCTTGAGCCTCCTCGCGTCCCTTGTGCCAAATGCCACCTCCGTTCCAATAGACACGCATGGTGATGATGTCGCCAATGGCACCATCGTGCAATCGCTGAACGGTCTCGATGTATTGCGGTTCGTGGCGACGCTGCAATCCGACGCCAACCATCAGATTCTTCTTTTTGGATTCCTCGACAGCAGCCAATACGCGCTTGACTCCAATGGCGTCGGTTGCAACTGGCTTCTCCATGAAGATGTGCTTCCCCTTACTGACAGCATATTCAAACTGCTGTGGCTTGAAGCCGGGCGGGGTGGCGATCACAACCAGATCGCAATCGGTATCGATGGCCGCTTTGTAGGCATCGAGCCCTTCATAGATGCGATCCTCGGGGACGTCGACTTTGTCGCCATACTTCTTCTTAAGCGCCTGGATCGAATAGGCGGCTCGCTTGCCAAATGCGTCGGCTACGGCGACCAATTTCACATTGCCTTTAGTCTCCATGATGTTCACCGCCGCGCCTGAGCCGCGACCACCCAAGCCAATGACCACGAAGCGAATTTCATCCGAGCCGGCAGCGTGAACTGTGCGCGCGAGTTGAGAAGCGGCCACTAGGCTACCAGCCGTCGCGGTCGATGTTTTGATAAAGTTACGTCGGGAGGGAGGCGTCGTCATTGAAGTAAACCCCTGTTAGCGTAGAATGGATCAACCTTAAATCTAGGTCTATGCCGCTATTCTAGTCCACACCTTTGGGCGCAGCCACCAGGGCTCAACAAGACTTGGAATCAGGGTAGTGGACGAGGTTACGAGTCCCGCATGAATCATGCCTATTTCAGGGACTCGTAACCTCGTCCACTACGGCTATTCACTATGCAGCTTTTTGCGCAATTTGCGGACAGACCAGTGCGAACAGCCGCTCGAACTCCTCAGGATTCGAGAAGCTGATGACAATCTTCCCCTTCCCATTGTTGTGCTGACGTATTTCGGTCTTGGTCCCTAGCGACAGACGCAATTGCTGTTCGAGCGAAGCCAAGTGAGGAGTGCCGCGTTTGCGCGGGCCACTGCGCGGCCCGCTGCGATTGGCTTTGGCCGAAGGATTGAGGGCGTCCTCTTCCAGCAAGTGAGCCGCAACGCGGCGCTCGGTCTCACGCACTGTCCAGCTCTCTTCGATGATCTGCCGAGCGAATTCGAGTTGCTGCGATTCGTCCCCCAATGGCAAAAGCGTCCGAGCATGACCAGCCGTGATTTTTTCGTTCTGAACCCAAGTCTGTAGCTGATCTGGCAGTTCGAGCAGGCGCATCAAGTTTGCGATGGTACTGCGATCAATCTTTAGTCGCTTGGCCAAGTCCTCTTGGGTACACTCATGCTCGTCGATGTAGCGACGGAATGACATCGCTTTCTCGATCGCATCCAAATCCTTGCGTTGCAGATTCTCGACAATGGCCAGTTCCGCAACCAGGCGATCATCGGCTTCTCTAAGTTCAGCTCGAATGGTCGTTAAGCCAGCGTGAATCGTTGCCCGCAAGCGGCGCTCTCCACTGATCAATTGATACCGACCACCGACGCTGCGGACCAAAATTGGTTGTAGCTGTTCGTGCTCACGAATGCTCTCGGCCAGCGACGCAATTTCAACCTCGTTGAAGCGCCGACGCGGCTGAAAGGGATTGTTGTCAATGTCGCAGACGTTCAATTCCATGCTCTGAACATGCCTGGTTTCGGCACTTGCCTTGTCGTCACTGGCGCGTTTTTTAACCGTGGCCGTTGGCGCGTCGGAATTCGATTCGCTTTCGTTGATTCGCTTGCTCGACGAGCGTCCTCCGAGTGGAACGGCCCCAGTGACTCCGCCACGAGGTGAGTCGTCGGACTGATGAAGTTTTAGACCGCTGCCCGAATCGTCGGAAGGCGCACCGCTTGAGGTCCGCGCCGGTATGTTAGTCGAGGCCGCGCGAGCGCCAACGCTGTTTGCCGGGCGTGCCGAAGTTAGTTCCGTCGAGGAATCCGACGATCGCGAAGTGCTGGAAATGCCGGCACTCGAATTGCGGACCAACGCACTACTGTGCTGCGGACCGCTGCCGTGGGGCACACTGGCAGAGGAACGCGCCGCTGAGGGACTGCCAGCACTGCGGCGCTCGCCAGCCACCCCATCGACAATGCCATCTTCTTCGAGCGGCGTTCCCAACAACGCTGCCAAGCCTCTTCCTAAACGACGATCTTTAGTCACGTTCGAGTACCTCCATGCACAGTTCTAAATAGGCTCGGCAACCACGCGAGCGGGGAGCGTAATCCATTACACTCTGCCCGTGGCTCGGGGCTTCGGAAACCGCCACATCGCGCGGGATGACAGTATCGAAAACGATATCGCCGAAAAACTCGCGCACTTCCGCGTCCACTTCGTGGGTCAGCTCCAAAGCCGGATCATACATGGTCAGTAGTATTCCGCCAAAGGTCAATCTGCCCTCTCCACGCTGCATTACGTCACGAATTACGTGAATCATTTGCGTCAGACCCTCCATCGCGTAGAATTCGCACTGGATGGGCATCAAAACTTCAGTGCTAGCACTCAGCGCAGCTTGGGTCAGTTGTCCTAACGAGGGGGGACAATCGATCAGCACATAGTCAAAGCTAGCCATACCTGCATCCAAATGCTGGCGCAAAATGGCCGAATTGCTTTCGTCACCATTTTCTAAGCGATCGACATCCACAAAGCGGCGACTACCCGGCAGCAACTCCAAATTCTCCCAAGCGGTGGCCTGCAAGCTCTGTTTGAGTGGGGTGTCCAACAGCAACGGATGGCTGGCGGCAGGCTTCAACCCCACTCCGCTGGTCGCATTGCACTGCGGATCCAAATCGATCAACAGGGTGCGTTCGCCAGCTCGAGCCAAGCCAACGGACAAGTTGACGGCTGTAGTGGTCTTGCCCACTCCACCTTTTTGATTTGCAATGCAGATAATTCGAGCCATGCCCGAATTGTGCCGAATTCGCCTGCCTGAGCCAATGGCAGTTTACGGTTTCGCTTGCCAGTATGGTTGTCGCTTGGTCGTACACTTAATCATGCCGTGCCCTGTGCCCATTTTGGGCCGTTGACGTGTTGTTGCATCAACAGGATACGCCGCATTTACTCATCGTTCCAGAACACAACTTTAGATAATACCTCACTTCACTACCAAGGCCACGCAAATCAGCGCCACCGGCCCCAGCAGTGATCCGCAGAGACTAGACTGTTACCCTTGAAATTCTCTGCCCCCATTGTTTTCTGAAAACCAAAATCCCGAGAGCAGGGCATTGTGTGACGTCATCTCGACACAGCGAACGGCATTGACACCAAATCGCACAGCCTAATTGATTGGAGAGACCGGCGGTTTCTCGAGCTTCAATAAACACGCACGTCCATAATAGGCGCGACATATACGATTGCTTTTTCGCGAAGTCTTTTCGCTTCCGCCGAATCTCCTGAAATCCACCGCGCCGCCCCTTCAGCAACCCAACTGCTATGAGATTCAAAAGCATGCAGGCGAGCCTGAATCCAAAATAGTTTCTTGTCTTTATCAACTACTGTAGGGTCAGTTATCCGTAGTATTTTAACAGCCCGGTTTTCCTCGCTCAGGCATAAGTCTTCTACGCTGACATGCGGATGCTGCTCGAGTTTCTGTCGACAGTTCAACGCTCTTGCTATAGTCATACGGAATATTGGGGGCAATCCATACAGTCTCATTCGTGAAAACTTGGGTGTAGGGATGTGTTTTGTCATCCATGCGATGCCAAGTTTTATGGTCATAAGAATAAACGGGTTCGAATACGAAACTTTTGTGTTCGAAGTCGGGTATATCTACGGTGATTGCTTCTCCTGGTGTGATGCCACTGATTTTGAAATGCCACCAAATTTTCATGGCTGCTAGGTCCCACGCTATTTGGCCACCAAATTCCCAATTTGCGATTTGCCAGAACTCGGCGTCTCAACACGCCCTAAAGTGAGCGGGGTTCTGGTTTTAAGTTCATTTGCGGGGTTTTTACGGGATTGGCCACTTTGCCAGCCAGAATGGGAAAACCACGGCCAAATAAATTGAGTACTGGCACATGGCTCCATTTCTTGTTTTCAGGTTGAGAGTAATCGCTCGCGTGTCCTGATCGATCGCTTGCGCGACGCCATTTCCATTTTCAAAGCTGGAATCTACCGTGAGGTCAGCTGCGTCTGAAAATCCAATCCCAAGAAGTAAGGACATGCTCGTGAGACAAACGCCCACTAAGTTCTTGTTTGACATTTGCATAAGTATCCTTAAAGGTTCTCAAATAAACCGAGTTCGCGCGGGCAACGGCGATAGGGCCAATAAACCACGGACAACGGAAAGTAATCCATCTCATGGTAGAAACCTCCTTGTGCCCAAAGGCGACTCGTTCAACCGAATCACCCCATTCCATTCCTGAGTCAAATAATCCGTACCGGCTGCTTATTTTAGTACAGTTAGATCCACTGCTGCATGGAGCTCTTGCATCTCGACGTCAGATAGCGCCCGGTTGAAGACGGCCAAGCCGCCGAAGCGACCGCGAAAGGCCTCTTTGGTCATCGATCCTCCAGCAAGTCGCCCTCCGACTGTGAAGTCCGATGGAGGAATTTTTCTCTCGGCATGTTTCTCCGCGTCGTAGCGAAAGATTCCTCGCCCGTGATAATACGGATTCATGCCACGCCCCTTACCGTCGGGACCCTCGCTAGTAAAGTAGGAATCCTCGCGATTGTCCGCGACTGGATCTAGCGCTCGCACGTCCAATACGCCATTAAGGTAGGCACGGATGTATTGAGAATCATAGGTGAACCCCAGGGTACACCATTCCCCTTCCGGTATTTTGGCCGCAGTTGCGGCATAGTCGGCGTTCCAGGGAAGTCCGCTGCCGTCGCTCCGCCGGCTAACTCCCCCCTCACTGGAAATGTGCGGCGTCAAGCGGCGACTCCCACCATAAGCTGGCATATTCGCCAGCATCGCATACTGTCGAGTACCGGTATCGTCGCCTGCTCCCTTACCCTCACTCCAAATCCCCGCGATCGTGCGGCTTTTGGGAACGTCGGCAACCCACACTACGGCAAACATACTGACCTCAGCCTTGGGGCCACAAATATTCAAGTCCTGCAGATCTTTGTGCGGGATGCGAAAGTACTCCTGTCCAGTGAGCAGCGTGGAGTACCCGGAATAGGGTCCGCCGACGACACGAGCGATCGGACCATTCACCTCAGCCAGGCTGTGCTGGTAGGGTGTGCCGACGGATAGTCGCGGTGTCCCCGCTTCCTCGCCAAATGTCCAAAACGCGACTAGTCCTGGGGTCTCTTCGACGGCTTTGATCGCAGTCTCGTCGGCGCGCAGCCAGGCGTGATTGCAACCTACAATCGCCAAAAACAAAACCGCAATTCCGCAGCGGGACGATAGATAAAACATACATTTCCTTCCATACTGCACTTTAGGGCAATGCATTATCACTGTTCGCCGGTGATATGCGCAAGTTGTAGCGCAGGTTAGTCTTGGTTGCCGGCTGTCGAGCGAGTTGAGAACGTTGACGATAAGAATGCTCCCGTCCAAATCGGCCCAGTCCACCAGCGGTGATAATTTAGCAACCGCCGATACAGGGTGTCGCGACGAGCTCCTAGGGCTTCGGTTTGATGAACAGGACCTCAGCGCGTTCGATCCAGCCTTTTCTGAGATCGACACGGAACCAGCCGTCGCTGTTTTTCTTTGAAAAACGACATCCTGAACGCGGCCCTAATTCTTTCAAGTCGTATTCCGCCCACGTTTTTCCCATGTCCGGGGAATAGACAAAACCGCAGACCGATGTTGAAGCGGGCGCGCACAACGCCGTCAAGATCACGCCATCCTCAATGATCAAGGTGGCAGATTCGAATTCCATATCGTAAATTCGTGTGTGGGCGTCCTTGTTCGCGATGTCTTTAGGAGCACAACGGAAAATTCCTCTATCATGCTTTGGGCCAACCTTGGGACCATTTGCATCCGCCGCCCAATACAATTGTCCATCCACAAAATTGATGCCTCCGGATTTGAATCGCGAATCGGAGTTGACGGACACGAGTACGATCCAGTCCCAGGAGTCGGACGCAGCATCATAGGTGCCACGCAACCAGTGACATTCGTTGCCAAAGCCGCGATCGATGTCACCCGTGCAGGCATAGAACGCGTTTTCATCGGGGTTGTAAGTCACACCATGAATGTGACGGGCGATGAGCGGATTCGTGGCATCGCCCAGCATCTTGTCGGAGGGGGTTCCTTCTTCCTGAAACTTCGGATTTTGTCCGAACGAATACGCGATTTTGACTGTCTGTCCATTGTCAGTGGAATAGTAGATATTCACTGGAACAGCTCCGCCGAGCACATTGCAGTAATTGCCCCACACCAGCATTTCCTTCCCCTGAACGTCCCAGGTGTGTTCGCCGTCCAGCGGATGGAAATACCAGCCGGGTTGATCGGGATCAATGGGCAAATGAGGAAGGTAGTCCTGGCCACTGCGATCCGTGACAGTAATCTGTCGGTAGGTCGCGAGATTGTCGGTGCTCAGAAACAGTTTCTGGCGAGTCGCAAACAGAATGTTCCCGTTCTTTAGGATGCAACTGAACGTGATGTTTTCGGCATCCGGAAACGCCGCATGATGAGCCCACGTGTGGCCGTTGTCTTCGGACAGAAAAATATTCTCCTGGTCAAATCCAAACGCCTTGTGGTCCCGTTGCGTATCGATGTAAGGTCCGTCCGGGGCCCGCCGGTACCAGAAGTGATCGGTTTCCCCAGTCGCATTCGCAGGAGCGGCATTGAGCAGAGAGTGGTCGGTGTTTAGCAGCGCGCCATAGGCGGCTGTAGTAGCAGCGGCTGTCAGAAATCGTCGGCGATTGTGCGCTTGATCATGCATTGGAATTCTCACTTCAGAGGGTGTTGCAAGGCGAATTCAGGGGCGATGGTTATTGCATACTATTGTTTATCTGGTTGGGTGGAAGAGAACGGCCAACCAGGTAACTCACCACAGGCTTGCAACGCCAGAACGACAAAGGCACTGCCGGCATTGGAGATCAGATTGCCGGCATCGTTGACCGGAGATTCCGTAAACCACTTGCCGCTTTCGCGCTGATTGGCGTGAATCCACTGGATGCCTTTGTGCAGCCGAGGATCGTTGGCTGGAACACCGAGTTCCCGGGCGATGACGATCACCAGACCAGTGCCGTATCCGTCGCTGGTTTTTGTCTTGAGTGGTTCGTCGTCGCCGCGTTCCAGTCCCTTCCAATCGCTGAGGAACCCGGCCGTTGACCAGCCGCCATCCTCGCGTTGCAGCGCCAGCAGTTCCGCCAGCGTGTCCTGACGCTGCTGTTCCGTTGCGATGCCGTCGATTCTGACGGAAATCCACGCCAGCATGGCGCGATGATGCAGCGATAATGGAGGATTGTTGTTGAAATACGTTCGCATCTTGCCCAGCCCCGCCACTGACTGAGGAGTTCTCGCGTAGTCGTCTGGTGCGATGCCAATGGCCAGTGCTGCGACGGTCACGCCGTAGTGATCATCGATCTCCATCGGTGCGTAATCGCAATGCGGCCAGTTCCAGCCACCATCGTCTCGTTGCACTGTCCACATCATGTCCAGCACATCTCGCGCGACGTCGCTGAGCCGACCGGTTGTCTGAGCGTCGTTGAAGGTCAGCCCAGTTCCGACAACGATGGGCCAGAAGCCAGCGGCTTCACTCGGTCCCTTCTCCTGCCAGCGAACTTTGCGATAGTCTTCATAGAAGCTGCGGACTTCGCCCGAATCCAGCAGGATGCTGTGCAGTGCTGGTCGCGCCACCATATAGAAGAGGGTGGTATGACACGTGACACAATTCTTGGTTTTCACCCAGTTCAGGGCCGAACGATCCAGATACTCAGCCGCTTTTTCTGCGGAATACTTGACTGCCAAAGGCTCGTCTGTCGAAATCTCCGGCAAGCCTTCCGGGACATCCAGCAGTTTAATGAGCGGATTCTCTTGCTCTTGTTGAGCGAGTCCGATTGTCGGCTGAAAGACAGCCAATAGCAACAAGCTGCGAATGAACATAGTCATAGAGGTCCTTTGAATGTTGTGGCATCCGCGGGCGCGTAGAAGAGCTGGGTGTAGGCTTTCTTATCTGGAGTGAGTTGCTGCCACTCAGCTTCCAAGGCTCCGTCAATGGGAAGACTACCCTTAGCGTCCCGCAGGTGAACTTCCCAAGGGGTTCCGGCAGCGGCCCCGTCAGCTTCAAAAGTCAGTCGATAGGCGGTCCCAGGGACGATCTGCTGAGACTCGGAGGAGAAGCCTCCCGAGGTCAGAACCAATAGAAAAATAGCGATCATTACTATCACTTCTCAATGAGTAGTTTTTTCTAGGTATTGGGAAGGTAGCAGGGCAATCGCATGCTAACTGCAATGAAGACTAGTGATCAGTTTTTCAAAAGCTGACTACCTTCGATGCAGATCGTGCGGGCTCCAGGACTCAACGGCGGTCAGCCGCCGACTCAGCTCGAATCAGCAACGTCGGCGGTGCTGCGGCTGCATTGGTCCTGCTGGCAAATCCGTGAACGAGACCATTTTCCCGTTCCTCTTTCGTATCTCGGACAACAATGAAAGTGACGCTGTTGTTGGTGTCCGCATTTAGGAAGTCAACCAGTTCTTGCCCTTCGACTGCAACTTGACCATATTGCTGTCCGCGCGTCACAACGAAACGACCGATCTTCTGAACTTGATTCGTGTCCAGCTCCGTGGCGCCAGAGAGATTTGCCGGAGCGGTCTGCCAGTCCACGTGCTGTGTCGACCAATCATCGCGCGCCTCATTGGTCAGTCCGTACACAGTAAAACTGCAATCCGAAACTCGGCTGGCGAACCCCAGACCACTGGGCTGCAAGGTCAAAACGAATCTCGCGGCGGCGACTTGCTCGTTAGAGATGCTACTCAGGTCAAAGGAAAAGTAACCCTTTCGACTATACTGGTCATAGCCTTCCAGTGGATTTTTTATCAGCACCAATCCATCAGATTTGTGGCCATGCACGAAACCTCGACTGATGGTGGCATCGCGACCGTGGCCCATTGCAGTCGTTACGCGCTGAAAACTCAAGTCGCTGGGCACATCACGGATTGCTGTCTTAGATTCTAAGTCTGTTGGAGGAACCGTCGATTCCAAAAGTTTGTCTTCGGTTGCGGTCAGGTGTTGCTGTTTAAAAAGACGGCGAGAAGAATCGGTTTTGGCGTGCCGCACTTCGACTTCGCCGGCGAGGACTTCAATGGACGAAACGTTTCTGGACGCGTCGACGATGACGGCGAAGGCCGTTCCATGGTCGATCGCTTCAGCCGTCGGTGTGGCGATGGTGAAGCCATGCGCCGATTCGGGGACCTCGACGACGGCGATACCTGCGTGCAATGTTCCGCGCATTGCTGTTTCGAGTTGCAACTCAGCCGGTGATTCCAAAATCACTTCGGCTCCGGACTTGAAGCGAATCGTGACCAACCCACGATCGATCTTGAGTCGGCCCGCCGACAATTGCGATCCGACCGCAGTGGGTAACATGCATTCCGCCCACACAGCGTCGGACGAATCCGTGATCTCAGCGATAATCACCGACGGGACATCCCGAGGTGGCATCGCCCACCAGACGAGAAGAAATGGAAATACGGCAACGATAGCCAACACTCCGATAAAACGCCTTGTGGGGCTGATTGTCTGATGACGATTCGCAGTCCGGGTGTCCCCGTTGGCCGTTGATACTTTATCATCGCGTCGGACTGCGGGTCTTGTTGCAGCAAGATGGACCCCATCAAGTAGCAGGCGTGCATCCAGATACCTCAATTGCAGATAGAGGTCTTGAGCATCTGAGTCATTGGCAATGACCTGTTCAAGTTGCTCGAACTCTGCCGCAGAAATCTGGTCATCGAGAAGTAGTTCGACCCAATGGGCAATCTGTTGTCTATCTTTATTGTTCATTGAATTGGCTCTGATTGCAGTCGTGAGTCGCCACCGATTTCCAAGATGCAGTCACGCAAAGCCAACCGGATTCGACTAAGCACACGATAGGTTGCAGCGACGGATCGACTCATCTTTTCAGCAATTTCGTCGACTGACTTCGAATCATGGTAGCGGAGCGACACGATTTGCCGATGCTCCGAGGGCAACTTGGCGACGCAATGCGTTAGCCGCCCAAACCTGGCGTCCATCAATCCCTCGCTGCGCTCAAATGCAACTGCAAGATTTTCGATGCAGCAGTCAGAAAACATCAGATGTTGGCTCTCTCGGCCTTTTCGCTTGCGAAAATCTAATATGCGGTTGAAAGCGGCTTGCCGAGCCCATGCGCCGAAATTCGTTCCAGCCACGAATTGATCAAAAGACTGCCAAAGCCCCAACTTCGTTTCTTGCAGAATGTCATCAGCGTCAGCCGCGCGAGGCACGAACGTCATTACATAGGCGGTCAACCGACGCTCATGCTCGGCCAGCAACTTGATAAACTCCTCGCTTCGATCGACTTCGTTCAATTCCTTCACTAGGCCATTCCTCATTCACTAGTACTTGGACCCAGATAATAGGTTGGGGAAAGCTTCCAGCTTGACTTCTCGGTATCGTTCGTGCAAACGAAAGCCGAAAGCTATTTGCCAACCTTAAAACTTAACTGCGACTAAGAACTAGGCTTCCGTCGACGCAACAACATAATGAGTGCCCGACAACGAGGTTTTGGACGGATGGCCCGGCAGATTTTCAATAAAACTTTGCCGAAAGGTGTCCAAAGCACCCTAAAGTGGCACTTAAGTCAATGTAAGAGAAGTTTGCTCTATGCTTGTGGAATGTCAGGTTGTGACCGGCATCATATAAAAAGGTCTTTTAAAGTCAGAGGATTGGTATGACTTTGTCTTTGCGTTAGCAGATACTGCACTTTAGGGCGAAACATTCGCAAGCATTGAAGTAGATATAGGAGAAAAGCGTGGCTCACGACAAAAACTCTGGACTGACTAAAATTGGAATGGGATACCCATGTATCGAATAGTGTTTGCTTTTCAGGTTGTTATTTGTTCAACTTTAGTTGTCGGCTGTAGCCGAGCCAAATCGAACCGGCCCGAGACGGTACCAGTGAGCGGTATTGTGACTCACAAGGGCGAGCCAATCGAAGGGGCAACGATCATGTTTTTCCCAAAAGTACCCCCGGGCAACGGTGCCGGCGGACTTACGGACTCGTCTGGCGGCTATCGGCTCACCACGTTTGAATCTGCCGATGGAGCAGTTCCGGGGGAGTACCTAGTGACGGTCATGAAGACGCGGGTTGAGGCAAACCCCAAAGCAAAACACGATCCCAACGAACCTCCGGAGCACCATGTGAATCTTCTTCCGGAGAGGTACACCAAGCCCCAGGGCTCGGGATTCACGGCGGAGATCAAGAAAGGTGACGCGAACCAGTTCACTTTCGATCTTAAGGACTAGGCAAGATGACTTTCTGTTTTTGGGAAAAAGGAAAGGCAAAATGTTCGCTTGGAAAACAACCTTCTGTTAGAGCTTAAATAGGGGCGCGGCATGACTTTGTCTTTGCATTACATAAAGAAGTTTGCTTTCTTGCATCAAACAGCTAATCGGTTTGTTGACGGCAACGCGGTCGAGAACAAGAATCTGTTCGCTGGTTTGGCTGATGTCGGAGATCAGGGCGTGCATGGTGGATTGATCTAACCTGCGAAACGAAACCACAATCTTACGAGTCATCAGCGACAACGATCAGCGTTTCGATTTCACGAAAACCGCGTTTGAGTTCCAGCCGGACGTACCGGATGCGGAGTTGTTCGCACGGCTACAGATTCAGTCTGAGTTCGCGGTTGACGCTGCGCCGGTGATATTACGATATAACGGCGAAGCGTTGCGATTGCCCAGATGGAAAGCGGCATTTGACAAGCCGTTCGCTACCGGCTGGAGTTTAAGGCTCAGGACGTCAACGACCTGCCAAACTGCCTGGCAATTACTTGCGACTACGCGGAATCAAGGGCGAACTCTACGAAGGCAGCATTCGCGTGCGAACGATCGTTTCTTGGCCTGGAAAGTTATCGCCTAGCCGGATCGAGGCACCGGTCCATATCACCGACTGGATGCCGACGTTGTGCAGGCTGGTTGGCTATCAACCCTCTTTCGCAAGCATACTTCGCTGGGACGGCCTATTGAACAAGGACAGTCAACCGGCGACGCCGCGATCGTTGCTTACCTAACTTGGATGCAGTCGTGCGGGCTCCAGGAGTCAAAGGCGGTCAGCCGCCGACTCAGCTCGAATCAGCAACATCGGCGGTGCTGCGATTGCATTGAATCGGTTGGCAAAGCCGTGGACGAGACCATTTTCCTTATCCACTTTCGTATCTCGGACAACGATGAAAGTGCCCCTGTTGTTGGTGTCCGCATTTAGGAAGTCAACCAGTTTCGCCGGCGACGACCTCGATGGACGAGACGTTTCTGGACGCATCGACGATGACGGCGAAGGCGGTTCCGTGGTCGATCGCTTCGGCCGTGGGTGTGGCGATGGTGAAGCCGTCGACGCAACAACATCATGAGTGCCCGACAACGAAATTTTGGACGGATGGCCCGGCAGTTTTTAATAAAACTTTGCCGCAAAGGTGTCCAAAATACCTTAAGGTGGCACTTAAGTTAGCGTAAAGGAATGTTACGTAATACTGCGTGCAGTATCTGGTCGTGATCGCCACCATCGGCATCTTACAGGAAAGCTTTTAAAAAGGGGATCGGTATGACTTTGCATTCTGGTTACAGAAAGAAGTTTGGTTTTACGCTCGTGGAATTGCTGGTGGTGATAGCCATCATCGGCATTCTAGTTGGCCTCCTGTTGCCTGCCGTGCAAGCCGCGCGAGAGGCGGCGCGACGAATGCAATGCACTAATAACCTGAAACAACTTGCCCTGGCCGTCCACCTGTACGCGGACGTACACAAGCAGTTTCCAGCCAAAAGGAATGGCGCTGCCGAGAGCGGTCAATTCACGTCGGGTTGGCTGCGTCTGTTGCCCTTCTTCGAACAACAGGCCCTGTTTGATCGATGGGCAACCGCTCATGACGGCTTTCCGGCTTACGGGCCGGTTCCCTACGCCTTTTGGTATGACTACGATGTCTACCGTGCCCAGGTTGTCACCTTGCTCTGCCCGTCGGATGGAAACGCTTCCGACAAGCCCGTGGACCGATACGGTCGTAGCAATTACGCGTTCAGTGTCGGAGACTCGGTTATTTCAACGAACGGCAGTTATGGCAACAACTATGGGACAAACCCCCGTGGCATGTTCCCAAACCTAGCTGGCAAGATCGGAATTGGCGCTGTCACCGATGGCTTGAGCAACACGGCGATGCTGTCGGAGCATCTTTTTGCTGCCGATTCGCGGAGGGTCGGGCAAGGCGACGTCCGCCGCGTGGCCGCCATAAGCAGCAGTCCGGGAGTCTGCTACGCGCAACTCGATCTGAACAATCCCAGGCAGTACGCCCCAACAGCCGATGTGATGGCATGGGGTGCCGTGAGATGGGTTCATGGGTCAATATCGTGGACCGGTTTCAACACAGTGCTGCCACCCAACGGCCCCGCTTGTGCCGAGTTGTCGAACGACTCCCATACTGGAGGGCAAGCTCACCCGCCGACAAGCAATCACACCGGCGGCGTAGTCTTGGCGATGGGTGATGGATCGGTCCGTTTCGTCAGCGAGGTGATCGACACGGGCAACCTGTACGCGGCGCCCGTTACCACCGGGGGCCCAAGCCCCTACGGCGTGTGGGGCGCGCTCGGATCGAAAGACGGTGGCGAAGTAGTGGGTGAATTCTGACCTGCGCTCTGGCTGGGATATCCTGTAGTTCAAATGATCGACAAGATGGAAGATTCAACACTCTGTGCCGGGGCTCAATCGGACCGTGCGCAGAGCTACACCCGTTGGAGTTTCTGAAATGAGTATAAGGAGGTATTGCCAAAACTGTCGACGATCTGATGCAACTGGATGTCTTGGTTCAACGGTAAATGGAAGTACCGGTGTTCTGAAGTAGCTACTAATTGGGGCTTAGTAACCTACGTTTTTGGTCATCCGTTTTATAGATTTTTCGCATAGTGGCAAAGTTGGAAGAGAAGTGAGTGACACAAAGCCTTGAGTATCACTCCGCTTCCAACTTCGCGATCAAGCGGCGCTCAGGTTGCACTTCTGCAGAGCCCTGTCTTCCGCACAACTGTGTTCTGTGGTGTGTAACAGCGAACGGAGAAGTGAGCTCCGCATGAGATTCTATGAGGGGAAATTTTCTTCGCTGCGATTGGCGAATCCCCACGTGGTCGCTGGGTAGCGAATATCCAACGCAGGCGATTCCAGCCGTTTCCCTTGTTGGTGCATACTGTGCATGGCTTTTTCGAGGATGCCGGTCGTCAGCAGAGTGCGCTCCACTGGATAAGCTGCATGTTGAGTATGCATCATGTGCTGGATTCCCCGCAGCAGGTGTTCGAAGTGTCCGTAGGGATGCGTTTCTTCCAGTCGGAACCAGCAGGCGAACGGTTCGGCTTGGTCGCGAAGACGACAGGCCAAAGCAAATTCGTGGCACACACCGGTGAGCATAGCTACGGTGGCCCGCAGCCCATCGCGGTATTCAATCATATAAAACGCGGCCTTCTCGCGGTTCAGCCGTTCTTCGAGTCGCTCGGAGGAACTGTCGATGGTGTCCAGAGCCGATTTCAGTAGTCGGCGATCCCATTTATTTTCTTTTTCGGCTTGCCAGATTTGGTCGCCGGTGGCCGCCGTGACTGCGATCACGCCCGTTTCGCCGCCATGGCGGCGCTCAAGAACAGACTGCAGGGCCTCAATTCCGTGAAAGCCATACGCCTCCAGGTCACCGTACCCGACCTTCATTGCATCTTCTATCTCACTGCCCAGCGGCAGTTCCTGCGCGGGATAACGCTAGCAGAGAGGCAGGGACGAGCCGGCCATAAACGGGATGTCGTGCTGCTTGGAAAGGTCGAACATGTGCTTGGCGTCGCTCCAATTCCATGAAAGATGTTTGTCGCTGAAGATGGGAGCAAATTCACCGCATCGCTTCATGGCAACGACAATTTCGTCCAGGAACCGCCGCCGGGGATACAGCTTCTGCCCGGCATCGTTGAGAGGGTAGTCGCCCTGTTCGCCGATGCTCAGCACGCCGGCTACGGATAACTTGTTTTGCCCCATAGTCACCGCTTCATCGATGGTTTGGGCGATATCAAAACCATGTTTCTCCGCCAGACCGCGGCTGAGATCAGCCTCGTGAACTTGGTCCGTGTACAGCGATACTAACTCGAGGTCTGGGCCTGGACCTCCCTGTTGACGCCAGCCTTCCCAAATCTTGCCGATGATGACGTCCGCGTGGGAGTTCTTGTGGTAGGTCGTGACTGCTGCGTCTACCGGAAGCTTTTTCCTCATGCCCGTGGCCGACAGGGCCGCCGCAGGATAAAACAGTGATAACCCACCGAGACTTGAAGATTACAGAGCTTGGCGACGGGTAATGTTCATGGCATTCCGATCGTATATCAAAGATGTATTGGTTCATCTTAATCTGTGAAAACCAGGATTGCGTTTAGCGTAGTCATGAAGTGGTCGTGTCGTGGTTCATTCTAACTTGTGCGAGCGTCGCTAGGCAACTTGCTTGTTGCGAAGTTGTTGGCGGCGCTGTCGGGCCTTCTCGAGCTTTTGACCCTAGGGCGTTTCGCCAGAGCTCGCTGCACAATCATCTCGATATCAACCTCATTTATCGCCGGGCATATTCCCCAATGCACCATGTAGCGACTGTAGCCGTTGAGCAATGAAAAGGTCCTCCAGTTTTCAGGTAGATTGCATCGACGTGGTAAATCGCGTGGAATTTGGTTGAATGAAGCCTGTAGGTTTCTTGATAGGTGTTCGCAGTTTGCGTTTGGCATGACTTAAAAATAATTCAGAGTTAAAGTGTCCAAAATACCTCAAAGTGGCACTTAAGTCGGTGTACCGTACCATAACACATCACGCACTAGCGCCCCCCACCAATGCCGAAACATACTCTAATTCATCAGATCACGCGTCTCCGAGCGCTTAATTTGCGATGGGGCCTTTTGCTCGTCCTCTGCCTAGGGAGCGTGAGTCTTTTGGGAAATGTTGCCACAGCGGTGGACCCCGTAGATAGTCGCAATGCTACCAAGGAGAGCGAAAAAACTCCGCGTACCGACATTCACATCAGCGGCGTCTATCCACACTTGACGACGTACGGGATCTATAGCCAGGGAGGTGGACACTACCTGCCCAATCATCAGGAATGTGGTATCGGTGCGGTCGTACCGTGGGCGGGCAAATTGTTCATGATCAACTATGCACCGCACCAACCGAGGGGTAGCGAACACAAGCTCTACTCGGTGAGCAGTGACCTTTCCCAACCCTTGAAGATCTACCCCGAGAGTGTTGGTGGTACGCCCGCCGGGCGAATGATTCACGCGGAATCCAACCAGCTCCTCATCGGGCCCTATTTGATTGATCAGGACCGCAGGGTGCGAGTGATATCGCCGAAGGTCATGCCGATGAGGATCACCGCGATCACACGTCACCTGACCGATCCTGCAAACATGGTTTACTACATCGACATGGAAGGTGCGATATGGGAAGCCAACGTTCACACACTCGCGGTGAAGAAACTGTTCGAGAAGCCTGTCCCCGGATGGCACAGCAAGGGTGGGTATGTATCGCAGGGACGGTTGGTCATCTCAAATAACGGTGAGCGGGCCGCTGGCAACTACGACGACGTGTTGGTTGGAGGCAAGGCAGAGAATGCCGAGGAGCGAGGCGTGCTTGCGGAATTCGATGGCAAGGATTGGAGCATCGTCGAGCGACGCCAGTACACGGAAGTCACAGGTCCGACCGGGATCTCAGGGGGCAGCGATGGTGACGAGCCCATTTGGGCCGTCGGTTGGGATCGCCGCAGCCTACGTCTCAAGCTATTGGATCAAGGTAAGTGGCACACCTACCTGTTGCCCAAAGCGTCCTACTGCAATGATGCGAGTCACGGTTGGTTCACCGAATGGCCACGCATTCGGGAAATCACTGGTGGTCGATGGATGATGGACATGCACGGGATGTTCTTTGACTTTCCCAAAACGTTTTCATCCTCGAACTCTGCCGGCATCAAGCCGATCGCGAGCCACCTGCGCTATATACCCGACTTCTGTGGCTGGGATGGAAAGCTAGTGCTGGCGACCGATGAAACCAGTATTCAAGGCAACGAACTTGCCGGTCAACCGCAAAGTAATTTGTGGTTTGGAGACTACGACGACCTGAAAGACTGGGGCCCTTCCAGTGCGTACGGTGGTCCCTGGATCAAGGATCCCATCAAAGCAGACACGCCATGCGATCCGTTTCTTGTCGCGGGGTTTGATCGGCGGCTCATTTATTTTGTCGTCGACGTGGATGAAGATACGCCAGCAAATGACACTGTGAAATTCACCCTCGAAGTTGACCGAAAAGGCGATGGGTCATGGGCAAACGCAGGGACTGTCGACGTTCCTAAAGGCGGCTCGCTGGCTCATCACTTGCCTAGCGACCTCGATGCTGTTTGGATCCGTTTCAAGGCCGATAGAGACTGCACCGCCACCGCGTTTCTGCATCAAACGGCGGAGCGGTTCGTCGATGGCAGTTCGGCAGAGAACAAGGATCTGTTCGCTGGTTTGGCTGATCTCGGAGACCAGGATATGCATGGCGGATTGCTCTACGCCGCGAAACGAAACCGCAACCTCCGAGTGATCAGCGACAACGATCGGTATTTTGATTTCACCAAGACCACGTTTGAGTTCCAGCCGGACGTACCGGATGCCGAGTTGCACAAACTGCTGCAAATTCAGCCTGTATTCACCGTTGACGCTGCGTCGGTGGTACTGCGGTTCAAAGACAAGTCGCTACGATTGCCCAAAGGGAACGCTGCATTCGACAAGCCATTCGCGGCAGGTTGGCCGCGGGCGCTACGGGAAGTCGAATCGGAACGCAATATTGCTAACATTCACGGCACGTTCTACGAAGTCCCTCGACCGGCGCTCTGGAATCAAATGCGTCCGGTCGCGAGTCACTCCAAGCAGATTATGGATTTCTGTTCGTGGAATGGGCTGTTGGTCATGACAGGCGTGCGACGCAATCCAGCGGAAGATAGCCACGTTTTCGTGAGTGAAAACAATGACGCGGCACTCTGGTTTGGTGCCATTGATGACCTCTGGAAACTCGGCAAGCCCACCGGACATGGAGGACCTTGGCTCCAGAGCATCGTCAAAGCCGGACAAGCTTCGGATCCATATTTGATGACCGGTTACGACAAGAAGTCAGCTTCGATGTCTCACGCGTCACAGGAACCTGTCACTTTCACGCTACAGGCCGACATCGATGGGACCGGTTTTTGGGTCGACTACCAGTCGTTTGAGGTTGTACCGAACCAATCTGTCTCACACGACTTTCCAGCCGGCTTTTCCGCGTGTTGGATTCGGGCGAAATGCGATCACGATACGACCGCGACACTTCAATTCGTCTACGAATAATAAATGAATGATGTCCGACAACGAAACAACAAAATGTCACATTGTGACAACCACCCCCTTTCCAGGCTGACTTTCGTGCATATCCGTACTGCTCGTCGGACTGGCACAATCGCTTGCTGAACCGTAGATGTCTTAAAGAATGCTCCTTATCCAATCCCTAAATGTAACGAGAGGAATTGAATCTTTTGAAACGACACAAATACACGACCACTGTATTCAACGATGCGCGCAGACTATTCATGCTTTTCGTAGCCAGCCTGATGTGTTGCCTGACGACTGACTGCGCCAGTGCGCAGCAAGGTAACGGGACGACTACCGCCGACGATCACACCATCATGCTGCTGCAGCCGGGCACGAACGGCACCATGATTGATGCAAAGAACGTTTTTACGCCGGAAGTCAAAGGCGCCACGACAGTGAGCGATGCCAGTCTCGGCCAAGTATTGCAGTTTGGCGATGAAGCGAACAACGGTATCCGCGTTAAAGACGATGGGAAGATAGATTTTTCGTGTGGCATGACGTTGGACATTTGGATTCATTTGGAGCAGCCCGATGAGAAAACGCCAAACCCCGGCGGCTCGGTTTTCGCAAAAGCGGGGTCGTTTTCCACCATGATCAGAGACAATAGTTTCGACGTCAAAGGCTACAGTTTCAGCATTGGATCGTTGAGTTTCCCCACCGTCCCCGTTGTCACCACAACTGATACGCAATACAAGACTTATCCAGTGGGCGGAACGAGTTTTCCAGGCAGTGAGCCTCTCTCTGGCAATCGCTGGGTGCGCATAACGCTAACCTATGACCCTGCGATGAAAGTCGCTCGGTCATGGATTGATGGCAAGCTTTTCTGGACGGAATATTTTTCACGCGAAGAAGCGCTGCCGTTGCAAAACAACGTCAATAGCGCGTTGAGTTTCGTTGCAGGCATGAAGAACGTGCGCGTCGGCGAGATTCACGTTTCCAATGTGGCCAGAGCTATTGAGACTCTGACACCATTTGAGACGTATGTTCATGCCTTGCCTTATCGCAAACAGAGCGCTGTGATAATTGATCACATCCTCTCCTCTGATTTGCCGGTAAATGTTGTGCTTCAGTCCGGCAACAAGCAATTGCAAAAACTTTCGCTTACCGACGCCAAACGCAAAGTCGTTTTTTTCGACGCCCCTGTATCAGATGGGCAGTATCCGCTCTCTATTAAGGCGACCTCAAATGGGAAAGAGGTTTACTCGAGAGTCGTGAATGTTTATGCGGGTGATGACACCAGGGATCCAGTGCGGATTGACGAAAAGAATCGGTTGGTTATCAACGGTAAACCGGTCTTCCCGTTGTACGTTTATCACACCTTTCCAGAGGATGTGCCCCTGCTGGCGAAGTTAGGATTCACTTTGTTCTCAGCACGTTATCCCAATGATGTAGCGTTTTCTCTGCCGACAAGGGATGATAAATCCATTGCTATTGCCAAGCAGTTTTTGGACTTGGCAAAGGTCAATGATATCTTGATGGTGGCAAATGGTGGTATTTTTGCCCACGGAGGTACCAACACACAAATGAATACTAAGGGTAACGAAGCCCTAGACGATCATCCCGCACTTGGCATCTGGTATGGTGCGGATGAGCCTGGAAGGAATCGGATTCGCCAGCTCCAGCCAGGTTACGCGGAGGCTAAGCAGAAGATAACACGCCCCGTGCTTTCTGTAACGAACCGATTTGACCATCTAGAAACGCTTGGGGAAACAGCGGATATATTAGGGAATGATCCATATCCTATCCCCAATATTTCCTTTCGCTATGTGGCAGATTTCACCAAGGCAAGCGTCAAGGCGGTAGCTGGATTGAAGCCGGTGTGGACAGTCATTCCACAATATCAATATACCCCAAGTGATAATAAACGCCCGACGGAACAAGAGTTGCGCAGTATGGCTTATATAGCCATCGCTTCTGGCGCGCAAGGGCTTGGCATTTATGCTTGGGACGATCGTAATGCAATCACCAAAAAGGGTTGGCGTACGGGAGATCATCCAGAAGACGTAAGGATTTTAGAGACGGTGATTGGAGAATTAAACAAGCTACAAGATGTATTGATTATCCCCAACTCAACTCGCGTTTTAACACTCGCTCCAGATAATCCTGCGATTCATGTGGCGATTAAAGAATCTGGGCAAGATAGTTATTTGTTTGTCGCGAATGATTCCCGCGGGGCGCAAGAAGCGACCCTTTCGATAGCAGATCTGCAAAGCGTCGATGGCGTTGACGTGCATGATGCCAGTCAGAAACTTTCCATCCGTGGCGGAAAGGTACATCTGCAATTGTCACCATTAGGGGCGAGGATTTACCAGTTATCGAACATTCAAGAAGGTGGTTAAAGGTTCAATAGTGACGAAGACTGCTGCGGACAGGAGCTACATCAGCCCGCGACCCTCATGGGGAAGAATGACGTTGTTTCTGTGTCAAGTTTAGTAATAAAAACTCAAACCTGGGGCCGCACTTATGAAAAATATTTTGTTACCTTTGCTGTGTTTGTTATTATTTCAAGTAGGATTTTCACAAGAACAGAGCAAGCCGACGGACATTGAAGCGTGGCCATTTATTTTTGAGCTAGACATCGGACAATCATGCCGCGTGGAACGGCACAGTGAAAAGCAGACAATTACCCGTACAGTGGAACTACTAGGTATCAAACATCGGATGCAACCCGACTACTGGGTTCAGAAAAATGACACACATGAGATTTTCGATGTGGCGGAGGTTTCCATCGCCGTAGATGGCGTGCCCTTTACGCTTCTGGCGCGCCCCTACCAGAGTCCGATCGAGGTCAACGGGTTGCGCCTGCTGGTTGAAACCACGCAGGCTTGGGCGCTGAATGCCAACTACAATCCGATGAAAGATGTCAAGCGTGCCGTACGCTTCTCCGCTGTCGCTTCCGGCGAATCCTGGGGACCAGCCAATATCCACTTTCCGATTCTCTCCTACCGCTGGCGGTCGTCAACGTATTACAACACGTGGTTGCAAATTGTTCCCTACAATGCCTTATATTACCATCGCGCAGAGGACCTCGGAGCGATTCCCGATCGGCTTGAAGTTGTTGCTCCCTGGGATGGCACGGTCATGAAAAGCCCGCCACCAGAAGGTGACGGTGCATCGAACAGTGTAATCATCCGACATGCAGACGGAACAGAAGTGCACTTCGCGCACATGAATGCTGAGCACCTCACAGTTGCCGCCGCCACGGGTAACCAGGTGACAGCTGGCACCGTACTCGGTCGCACGGGCAGCACGTGGAGTGGACGCAAGTCCCAAGTCAGCGATCCGCACCTGCATGTGGGATTCAACCGTGGAGACATGCAATTTGATCCGTTCCCATTCTTTACCGATGCCTACTTTCGCGACTATCCCGATACACTACTACCCATTGCTGGCGGCTACGCCTTTACCGTCCCGGGACGCCCCATTCGTCTCGATGCCACCCGCAGCGTAGCCCGACCAGGAAAACAGCTGACCAATTTCTGTTGGCAGTTACAGGATGGACGGCGCATTGAAAGCTCCATGGCCGAAACAGTCTACGACAAGCCTGGACTCTACTCCGAGATGTTGACGGTAACGGCAGACGACGGAAGCGTGGATGTCGACTTCCTGCAAGTTCGTGTCTATGATCCGACACGTGGAAGCAACATCGCGCGCGGCTGGGTACATATGTATCCGGGGCGGGGACTCACCCCCGGAATGACTGCTCTGTTTTGGAATCGACTGGCCAAGATAGAGAACGTCGTCATTGACTTCGGCGATGGTTCGCCTGCGGTGCCTTTCGGGAAGTCAATCGAGCATGCGTATACCCGATCTGGACTGCACATAGTGACAGTGACGGGGCATGGCCCAAAGGATGAACCCGTCACTGTTCGGCTTCGAGTAATTGTTGAGGCGGGCGAGCAATAAAGTTGATCTGCATTGAGAATTCAGAATGTAAGGAAAAAGGTAGCCGTTCACGAGTTTTGTAATCGCTCATGTCGTTCGCTTGGCAATGAGAATACGATCATTTCTTTCACGAGGTAAGTCAGCATGGTTTTTCTACGCAACTTAGCACTGGTTCTTCTTGCACTGGCGATCGCGGGATGCGGCAGGCACGATCTGGATTTGCCCGAACTGGGGCGTGTGCAAGGCACCGTGACCCTCGACGGAAAGCCAATCC
This sequence comes from Pirellulaceae bacterium, assembly GCA_020852965.1. Lineage (GTDB taxonomy): Bacteria > Planctomycetota > Planctomycetia > Pirellulales > Pirellulaceae > Aureliella. Next base: position 67,447 of record JADYZV010000012.1, read on the forward strand.
GCAACGCAGCGGTTGGGTTCTATCCATTGTCAGGAGGCCGAGAAGCGCTCGCAATAATTGATCGGGAGGGCCATTACGATCTGGCGATCGTCGATGGGGACCGCGGTGCGGAAACGGGTATGAATGAGGTTAAGGTCTTTTGGCCCGAGGGGTTGAGACCGACCGCAAAGATCCCTGCAAAATACAATGCAAAGTCTGAGTTGCAATTTGAAGTCAAGCCGGGCAAAAACGTGTACGATATCGTTCTGGAGTGTCAATTCCGGTCGGGAACTGAGCCACATTTACGGTTTGGCTGGGCTGGTAGACGGTTAGTGGTTTGCGGTTTTGGAAGTCGGATTATTATAGATTCCGGTTTGCTTCCATCTGGCTGGGGGCAG
>JADYZV010000013.1 GCA_020852965.1 Pirellulaceae bacterium
ACTTGACTTACGGAGTCTTAACCGTGGATGGCCGCCTTCAGACCGGTATGTTGGATACGGAAACCGGTAGCAGCATCACGCTGCTCTCGACCGAAGGCAAACGCGAGACGATATTGCGTAGCGACATAGAAGAACTGCGTGCCCTGGGTACATCGCTCATGCCCGTTGGCATCGAGAAAGACCTATCCGCCGCAGACATCGCCGATATCATTCGTTATGTACAATTCGCCGGCAGCAGAAATGGCGGCTAGAAATGTGAGCGCGCATAGTTAACAGTTAAACGATTGCAGCGAGCCGACACCATGCAGAATAATGGTGGCAGAATGATATAAAGACTTGCCGCAATAATATTTGTTTCTACTTTTTTATTGGAGCACCGCGCGGCGCCCAGTTCTGGTTGGGCGTGTGAGCTTGTTCCATGCAGGCTACCGCTTTGGCGACCAACTCGGGGTTTTGTTTGGCCAAGTCGTTTTGTTCGGCAATGTCTTGATTAAGGTTGAACAGAGAAACGGAGCCACTAAACATTGGTTGGCGAATGGCGACCCAGTCGCCAAAGCGAACCGATTGTCGCGAGCCCTGTTCGTAGAATTCCCAGTAGAGATACTCGTGCTCTTTCTGCTCGCCGCTGCCGGTCAGGGTGGGGAGGAAGCTAATGCCATCGGTCGCTACTTCGGTCTGGGCACCAGACAAATCCTTCAGCGTTGGCAGCACATCGGCGAAGTAGCCTACATGCTCGGAAACGGTGCCTGCTTTGACCTTCCCTGGCCAGCGCGCGATCATTGGCACGCGCACACCTCCTTCGGTCAATGAGCGTTTGATGCCAGTCAGGGGACCGCTGGGATTAAAACGCTCAAGATTATGGTTCGACTCGTCGTGTGGGCCATTGTCGCTGGTGAAAAACACGAGTGTGTTCTCGTCGATCGCCAATTCTTTGAGTAAATCAAGCAGTCGTCCGGCGTCTCCGTCCATACGCGTGATCATGGCGGCCTGTCCCTTGTCGGGATCGGGCCAATCTCGATTGGCGTAGATCCCAAAGCTAGGCACTTCTGCACCATTGCCTACCATGCGTTTCGCTTCATTGTTGGCGTGGGGGATGGTGAACGCCAGATAGAGGAAGAACGGTTCTGCTGCATTCTCGCGTACGAATTCGAGCGCTTCGTTGGCGAATAGATCGTGCGAATAGTCGACACGTTTGGTCGCGCTGCCTCCCCAAAATCCAGGCGGCTTTCCTTCAGGTCTTTGCACTACGTTTCTCAGCTTGACGCGTTGGTCGTTGCGATATAGGAACTCAGGATAATAGTTGTGCGCGTGTCCCTGGTGCAGGTAACCGAAGAACGAGTCAAAGCCCTGGCGTAGTGGAAATCCAGGTTGATCAACTTCTCCCAGTCCCCATTTGCCGACTAGACCGGTGTGATATCCCACCGATTTGAGTACTTCGGCCACGGTGACGTCTTCGTCGCGCAGAGACTGAATTATCGAATCCTCGCCTCCCGCATTGCCACGGACATAGGTGTGGCCGGTATGCTGGCCCGTCATCAACACGCTACGGCTAGGTGCACATACAGTGCAACCGGCGTAGAACTGCGTGAAGCGCATTCCCTGCTCGGCCATTTGGTCCAAACGCGGTGTTTGAATCACTTGCTGACCATAGCATCCAAGATCGCCATAGCCCAAGTCATCGGCCATGATGAATATGATATTCGGCTTTTCAGCGGCGAAACCCAGTAGAGTCCATTGAAGAAACACAAGGGCAGTAAACGTACTCAATAGAATGCTACGCATGGATATTCGGCCTTTACGAGGCGGTGTCAGTACAAGCTCAATGGAAATCTACTTCCGAGCCATTCTAACACAATAGACCCTTCGCGTTTGCTGCTATCAGACTTTATTTAACCCGGATTATTCATGAGTAAGCGTGAAATTGAAGCAAGCGATGATAGCGAATTGGTTTACGTCATTGAAGCAAAAACAGTCTGCTATGGAATCGTAAACGCAGCGTCAGCAAGTACCTATGACTCAACTGCAAACGAATTGCGTAAAACCAAGTCAATTCATACTGCAAAGATTTGGTTCCAATCAAAGGTCCTTGCTGACGCTGTGGGGTTGCGGTTGCTTCCTCTACTTTTTGACGGGAACGCCGCTGGGTGCCCAATTCTTGTTATGCGTGTGAGCCTGCTCCATGTAGGCTACCCCTTGGGCTACTAGCTCGGGGTTTTGTTTCGCCAAGTCGTTTTGTTCGGCAATGTCTCGTTTAAGGTTGAACAGCGAAACGGGTCCGCTGAACATAGGCTGGCGAATGGCAACCCAGTCGCCAAAGCGAACCGATTGGCGCGAGCCCTGTTCGTAGAATTCCCAGTAGAGATACTCGTGCTCTTTCTGCTCGCCGCTGCCGCTAAGGGTGGGGAGGAAGCTGATGCCATCGGTCGCTACTTCCGTTTCTGCATCGGTTAAATCGATCAATGTTGGAAGTACGTCGGCGAAGTAGCCTACATGTTCGGAAACGGTACCTGCTTTGACCTTCCCTGGCCAGCGCGCGATCATTGGCACGCGCACGCCTCCTTCGGTCAATGAACGCTTAATGCCAGTCAGGGGACCACTGGGATTGAATCGCTCAAGATCATGATTCGACTCGTCATGCGGGCCATTGTCGCTGGTGAAGAATACGAGCGTGTTCTCGTCGATCGATAGCTCTTTGAGTAAATCGAGCAGCCGACCGATATCGCCGTCCATGCGAGTGATCATGGCGGCCTGTCCCTTGTCGGGATCGGGCCAGTCTTGGTTGGCGTAGATACCATAGGTTGGTACTTCGGCACCGTTGCCTACCATGCGTGCCGCTTCGTTGTTGGCATGTGGGATGGTGAGTGCAAGATAGAGGAAGAATGGGCTTGCGGCGTTCTCCCGCACGAAATCGAGCGCTTCGTTGGTGAATAGATCGTGCGAGTAGTCGACACGTTTGGTTGCGTGGCCACCCTGGAAGCCTGGCTGCCTCCCGTCGGTCGACAATTGCACTTCGTTTCTCAGTTTGACGCGCTCGGCGTCGCGGTACAAGAACTCAGGATAATAATTGTGCGCATGAACCTGGTTCAAGTAACCGAAGAACGAGTCGAAACCCTGGCGGAGTGGGAATCCCGGTTGATCGACTTCTCCCAGTCCCCATTTGCCAACCAGTCCCGTGTGATAGCCCGCCGATTTGAGAACTTCGGCCACGGTGACGTCTTCATCCCGCAGGGATTGAATGATCGTGTCGTCGTCCAACGCATTGCCACGAACATGGGTGTGGCCGGTATGTTGGCCGGTCATCAATACGCTACGGCTCGGGGCGCAGACTGGGCAACCGGCGTAGAACTGCGTGAAGCGCATCCCTTGCTCGGCCATCTGGTCCAAACGTGGAGTCTGAATGACTTGTTGACCATAGCATCCGAGCTCGGCATAGCCCAGGTCATCGGCCATAATGAAAATGATATTGGGCTTTTCAGCGGCTAAACCCAATAGGGTCCACTGAAAGCAGATCGACGAAGTAATTGCAAACAAAATGAAACTACGCATGGATATTCAGCCTTAATTTAAATGTCGTGGACGCGGTTACGAGTCCCTGATTCACACGAAATCAAACGGACTCGTAACCTCGTCCACTGCGGTCTCGAAACCTCGCCCAATACGAACTCGTAATCTCGTCCACTACGGACTAGACCTCTATTAGAGCCGAGGAGGCATCGCCGAACTGGTCGAGCTTGACTCCCATGCGTTGCATCATGCTCAGGTACAATCGGCACATTTGTCGATCGGTCTGGCCAGAATAGTCGAGGACTTGGCCCCCGCGAATTCCGGTGGCACTTCCGCCGAGCATGACTACTGGGAGCTTGGTCGCATCGTGGTTGCCATTGAGCATGCTGGAGCAGAGCATCAACATGCTGTGGTCGAGCAGGCTGCCTTCGCCTTCTTGAATCGAGTCCATGCGGTGCGCGATATAGGCCAATTGTTCGAGGAAAAACTGATTGACCTTGAGCCAATCGTCTCCATCGCTGTGTGACAGCAGGTGGTGGATCATATAGTCGACGCCAAGATGTGGAAAACGCAACGTGCCGTGATCGTTATTCAATTTCAGCGTACAGACGCGAGTGGTATCGGTCTGGAAGGCGAGAATTAGGATATCGGACATCAGCCTCATGTGCTCGACGATATCCTGAGGATAGCCATCGCTGGGGCGCGGGATGTTTGGCTCCGTCAATGTGGGCCGCCAGCCTTGTAGTTCGCCGCGCTGACCCGCGCGTGAGATACGTTGTTCGACCTCGCGAACAGAGTTAAAATACTCGTCGAGCTTCTGTTGATCGAGTCGGCTAATACCGCGCCGAAAATCTTGCGCATCAGCCAGCACGGCATCGAGCACGCTCTGATCCCCTCGTTGAGCCGTATTTTTGAAGAGGTGGTCGAAGGCCAGCGCAGGATAGACCTCGAGCGGAGTTGGCGTGGTGGGGCTGCTCCAAGAAATGTGCGAGCTGTAAAGCATCGAGTAATTCTTGTGGACCGACGGATTGGCCTTTTCACATCCCAGCACAAGGCTCGGCAGTTTCGTTTGGTGGCCTATGTGGGAAGCAACCACCTGATCGACGCTGGTGCCGGACATGATGGTCCCTCCGGCGGCCAGAGGCGCTCCGGAGAGCAGATTGCCTGTCTGCGAACTGTGGATGTTTCCTTTCAAGGCCTCTGCGTTGTACAGACCTTGGATGAACACCAATTGCTCGCGAAAGTCACTCAGCGGCTGAAGCACCCGGCCGAGTTCCATATCGGCACCACTCCCTTTGGCCCACCATTCTCGGCTATGGAAGCCGCAGCCGGAAAACAGGATCGCCATGCGCGTCGGCGGCTGGTTGACGGACATGTTGTCGGAGACATCATCTGCAAATGCGGAAAGCGACTCCAGCCAGGGGAGCATCATGGAAACGCCAAGGCCACGCAGCATGGTTCGTCGTGACAGGTGTTGAAGGGCCATCGGTTCTCTCCGGCTTATTGGTTGTCTGGTGCTATACTCTGTCCACGAATCATTCGGAATTGATCGCTGGTTACAATTGTCTCGACTGCCACGTGGAAGCGGTAATTGTTCTCGCGCAGTCTCTCTTCCATTGTATCAAGCAGCGGCTCGTCCGAGAGTTGCACTTCTCGGCCAAGCGCAAAGCCGAGCAGTTTTCGGCAGAATTGCCGCACAACGTCGCTATGGCGCTCGTTCAGTAGATAGTCGCGCAGCCCATCAATGCCGTCCATCTCCCGTCCATCTTCGGTTGCCGTTTTCGTGTCCACAGAGGCCGCACGCAGGCGTCCGATGGCGTCGTATTGCTCTAGCGCGAAACCGAAGTGGTCAATCTTTACATGACACTTTGCGCAGTCAGGTGCCGAGCTATGGAGCTCGATCAATTGCCGCTCGGTCATCTCTCCCAGCAATTCTTCAGGTAACACTGGGACGTTGGCTGGAGGTCGGGGGAGTCGTTGGCCCAGCAGTGTTTCATAGACCCAGTTGCCGCGCAGGATGGGGCTGGTCCGCGACGCACCGGACTGGCTAGCCAACATGGTTGCCATCGCCAGTACACCGCCACGTCCATGCTGACGCACTTGGGAAACTCGCTGCCACTCCGTTCCTTCGATTCCTTCGATGCCGTAGTGCCTGGCTAGGGAGGCGTTCAAATAGGTGTGGTCGGCGTCAATGAAATCGAGGATGGAGCCATCGCTGCGGAACATGTCCTCGAAGAAAAGCACAGTCTCTTCGTACATGTCGTGTCGCAATGCGGCGAATTCTGGGTAGAGTTTTTCATTCTTGTCGTCGTTCTGATCAAAGTCGCGTAGGTGCAGCCACTGACAGGCGAATTGAATGGCGAGTCGACGGGTGCGAGCATCTGCCAGCATACGTCGCGTTTGACTAGCCAATACGTCTTCGCCTTTGAGTTGGTTAGAATCGGCAAGCTGCCGCAATTCGTCATCCGGCATGGAAGACCACAGGAAATAGCTCAAGCGAGTAGCCAGTTCGGAACTGCTCACCTCCACCGCCTGTGTCCCTGTGCCGGGCTGCTCGTGTCGATACAGAAAAGTTGGCGAGGCGAAAATGCGGGCCAGCGTTAAGCGGATCGCATCTTCGTGGGCGATGTCGGCGTCGCGTAGTTGGCTGTAAAAGGCTCGCAATGATTCCGCTTCAGTGGCTAGCAATGGTCGTCGCCAGGCTCGATCGGCCAGAGCGATTACAGCTTCCACATGCGCGGGCTGCGTGTCGATCAGCCTCTGTCGAAAACGATCGCCGCGCGCATTGATCGGCTGCCGCATCGGTTCAAAAGCGTTCACCAGATCAGGGCGGTCTTGAGTGGCAAATTGGTATATCTGTTCGTAGGCTACGGTCAACGCGATCGGTTCCTGAGCCACGTAGAGTAGTTCATCCCACAACTGGTCGAGCTCCGCGATCTGCGTTTCGCTGAGCATCAGTCGCTGTAGTTGTTCGTCTTCGCGGAAGAATAATGTCATCGTTACCACTTCATCGACCGGCACGATGCGAGCGTAACACAGAGCCGCGGGAAACAGATTGCGGAACGCAGCCAGCGCCTTTTCAATGCGGACCGTTTCGCTGCTGTCTGGACTGACCAGTATCGGCAATGATGGATTAAACACGATTGATGTGGGCTTTACGCTGGAAGCCTGTACTTGAACGCTGCCAGCTTGGCTGGTTGATGGGTGCAGTTCAGCGGAAACGACGAACTCAGCGCCTGCAAGCAGGGCGGCCGGTAGGCGAAAGTCGAGAATCTGCGGTGCCTGCACACACAAGCTTGCGCTGTCAATCTCGGTGCCATCGGGATGTAATCCAAACTCTTCTGCCAGCAATCCGTAGACATTTGCTTCGAATGGGGACGTGCCGGTAGGGGCCACGTTGGTGCCGTCTTTGTTCGCCTGTGAGTTCGCGGCTACGTCAGTCAGCGCAGCAGCCACGGCCACCCAATGCAGTGGCCCCTTCCAATCGAGCAATTGTTCGCGAACTGTCCGATCCGCCTCGCTAAGCGATGAGCCATCGTGAACAACGAGCATGTGTTGAACCATTTCCGCTAGGCGCGATACTTCTTCGGCGGGCTGTGCATCAGCGACACCCGCGCGCCACATTGCCAATGTCGACTCCGGAACTAGGGCCGAGGTCGTTTGTGCAACCGCGTCGATCGCGCCAAAGTGCCATGTGTCAGCGTGTCCGTAGGCGTCCGGTAGAGGGTTGCCCTCGCCAATGCGATCGACCGTGTCGGATGCGAGGTCCCATTTGCGAATAATACTATTGACATCACCGGCACCTACGCTGGCGACTTCGGTGAGCGTGAGTGCGATATGCGTGGTGTCGCAAGCATGATTGCCTTCGCGCGGGTTCACGATCAACGATACCACATCACCTTGTTGAACGTGGTATTCGCTTGCCGGTTGAAATCGTTCTTCACCGCCGTTGTCGATTATTCCCTCGGCTATTTTGGCGGTGCCAGCCTCGGTAAGCAATTCGACTCGCCATGCCACACCGTTGCCGCAGTTTCCATCGCTATCGGCTACGAGTCCAGCGATTGTCACGTGGCCACTGATCGGGCTGCGCCAGGCGACCATCGACTCCCGAGTTGGCGAAGGATGCATCACGATGCCGCGAGCTGGAACGGTCAGGGTGCTCACGCGAATGTCTTCGGTCGATTGGTTGGCCAGCATGTTTGGTGTTTGATCGAATCCCCAGCCATCGAGGCCCGCATTGCCTCCTACGTTGGACAGTTTGTCGGAAAACTGCCCGTGAATTTCATGCTGTCGATGGCCTCCGAGTCCCAACAGGGCGACCCACTGCTTGAGCAATGCCAAGTCGAGCTGGTCGGCGATGGCCACCTGATCCAGTGATACGTTTGCAGCGTGCAACTTGGCCACAGCGTTTAGGTAGAGTTCGGTTCGAGGCAGTTCGGTTGCGATCAATCTATCGATACGCGGCACAAGCTGTGGCAGATCTCGTAGTAAAATTGGCGGATGCCTGCTGCCATTGGCATCGGGTTGGAATTCAAGACGCGGTTGCTGCCAGACCACAAAGTCCCCGTCGCTTCCGTCCGCGAGATCGCTCGCAGCTAAATAGACGATTGCATCCGAGTCTGCGGTGGCTGTTGATAGAGCGAACCGCAATTCCTGGTGCGTGACGATGGGGGAAGCGGCTTCCATCCAGACTTTCTGATGGCCGCCATCGGTGAGTTGCCCAACGGCATTGAATTTCCAAAGTTGTTGTTGGGCTGCCTCAATCAGCGCGACCAGCTTGGCTGCGTCCTGCGGCGCGGCGTCGGCCCATCGATGGCGGATATCGGCCAAGTAAAGTGAACTAGCGTTTTCATTTGCGTGGGTGGCAGAAAGCGATTTCCACAATATGCTCAGGTACTTTGTGTTTAGAGACCATTCGTCGGCAACAGCCTCGATCGACTTTTCGCCTCGAGCCAATGCATCGCGTTCCATCAGCGTGGCGGTGAGGTACTCTCGCAGCGGCAGCACTCCCCCTTGATTCGTATCGAACTTGATGCCCTGCAGGTCGACGGTCGTACCAGTACCTTCGGCAGTGAACTTGCGGTAAAACGCTCGAATGCGCGCAAGTAGCTCGTCCGTTTGATCGCGCCGCGTGGTATAGGGTGAGAAGCGAATTCCGTCGGGAAGTAGTACTACATGCTCAGCGACCTCTTTGGCTGCGTCGAGGTATTTGGTTATGAACGAGGGAGAGATCGACTGGGCCGAGCCGGTGTTGATAAAGCCCTCCCCTGCCGCACCATCGACGGGAAACTCCCGCGTTGGATTGAGCGACTCGATGCCGGTGAGATCGCGCACCGTATAGTTGTACTCTTCATTGTTCAATCGTCTGAGCACGACCGGCCCCGGATCACCGGCTGACGCTTCGGCCTCGCGCTTCAGAAAGGAGCGCACCCAATTTTTCAGCGATTGAAGTTCTGCGTCGGACGGTTGCTCGGCATCCAAGGGTGGCATCTGACCGCTGTCGAGCATGCGCCGTACTTTGACCCATACATCACTCTGGTGTTGGAAATCTTCCTGCGAGGAAAACGCGCCCAGATCTACGTCCGCTTCGGTCACGTCTGCTGCATGGCATTCGGTGCAATAGCGTTCCAAGATTGGACGTACTTGAACTGAGAATTCATCGGCAAGTGTCAACTGGGCTTGAAACAGTGTGGCGATGATCATCGCCAATACGCCGCAGAGGCAATTGATTCGAACGGCCACCGACCGCTGTAGTGTTTTGCAGCGAAGCATCGCTAGCTTACTTTCTATTGAAGGCAATCTGCTTGAGTTTGCAGTATTTGCATCGCCAATGATACATCGTCGATGGCCGAATTTGAATCACCAAGGATCGTTACGCGTCGAAGCGGTTGGTAGGCCCACAAGCTCGTCGGCTCATAGCGCCCGTTGCTCCACTCATCGCTTGGACCACCAGACAACTTTACCGACAAACCATCTTCGTGCGACCACTCGTCAGCAAAAAATAGCCGGTTCGATGCTACGTTGATTTTATCGCGCATGGTGCACGTACTTGTTAATAATTCCTTTCAAGCAACACAAATATCGAGCCTTGACAATGCACAAGCTTTAACCACATACTACTACTTATGAGCCTTGCCCGCACTCGCGGAAAGGTGGTTTGGGACGTTAACTCAAGGGGTGGTTGCAATGAGGCGATTTATTTCTACGGCAGTGGTAATGTGGGCTGCCAGCGCGATTGCTGGCTCGGCTAGTGCACAGCACTTTCACCAGCATGGCAATCACTTTGACATGCATCAAAACGTCGAGCACGGACATGACGCGGCTGGTCATCTAACGGATGGGTTTGGACACCATATCGATGGCCATGGAAATCATACTGGATCGACCGGTGTCTTCGAGGATGGTTCGCACGACCATGGCTGGAATAACTACCCGTCCTTTAATAATTACCCCTCCTTCCAGCCAGGGTATGTAACGCCCTCGTATCCTTCATTTCAGAACGGCTACGTAACACCTAATTATCTGACGCCTAACGTTCTTCCAGGCAACACCGTTGTGGCAGGGTCTCCACCTGGATCACTGGGTGGCTCCATCGTGGTAAACAAAATTCCGGTTCCCAACGTCAATCAAATTCCAGGTGTAGGCTCGCAGGCAGGAGCCATTGTCTTGCGGAATCCGAGTGAGAGTGGAGGGGCCATTGGTTATACACTCAACAACTATGCATACACGATCAAGCCTGGCGAGATTCAGCGTTTGCAAGCAGATCGCACTTGGGTTATCAAGTTCGACAACGGCTTGGGCAAGCAGATAGTCTATCGCTTGGATTCAGGCAACTACGATTTTACAGTTTCCCCACAGACGGGCTGGGATGTCGGCCGCCGTAGCGTGGAAGCTCAAAATGCTGCACCGCAGGCGGACCTGCCACCGAGCCTACCGCAAAATGTGGTTCCACAAAGTCCACCCCCAGCGCCGCCTGCCACGTTTGGCACCTAGCGATTCGTCGGCTCCAAGTATTGAGCCTACTATTTTTGCGTATGTCGACAATGACATGCAGCGCCGCCGAATTCTCTTGTCGTCGTTTGCTCGATTGTCGCTGCTCGCTCCGCCGCGATCAGTGCTCTTCGTAAACGGCGATCGGTGGCGTCAACGGTTTGCGTGAGGCGCTCCAGCGACTGATCGGAGGGGCGATCAGCGACTATCTGGCAAATCCGTGATCGGGTACGCTTTCTTTCTCACAACTAAGATCGCACTTCGTCCGAGTTGATTGGTCGCGGCACGTAGGCCCGTATTGCCCGGTGCCATGTAAAAGCAGAATCTTTATCGTCAAGCTCGAAAAAGGTCGGCTGGTATCGCATTGGCGAGTCGCAAGATGTTAAGATTGCTCTAGAATAAGTGCTGCTCGACGCATCGAATTTCAAATTTAATTTTTAAAAGTTGGAGCAATCTGAATGAGTCTGCCCATCTCGTTGGGGCTGGATTTCGGGACCGAGTCCGTGCGCGCGATTCTAGTCGACACTGCTGGCAAAACACTGGGACTGGCGACGAGCGATTACGCCAGTGGCCAAATCACTCGATCCTTGCCAGGATTGAGCGACCGCTTGCCATCGAGATACGCCCTGCAGGATCCCGCTGATTGGATCGATTCAGCCTCGCGCGCGACGCGCGCGGCGCTGAACCAGGCCAGTCTTGGTGGGGCAGATGTGGTTGGCATCGGAGTTGACTTTACCAGTTGTACTATGCTGCCGACAACGGCGGATGGTGTTCCGCTGTGCCAAGTCGAGTCGCTGCGAAACACGCCGCTGGCATGGCCCAAGTTATGGAAGCATCATGGGGCGCTGTCGCAGACAGAGCGGATGAATGCTGTCGCTTTGGAGCGACAGGAGACATTTCTAAAACGCTATGGCGGAATCATAGGACTGGAGTGGTTGTTCCCTAAGATTTTGGAAACGATTGAGTGCGCCCCGCATGTGGCCGAGGCGGCAGAGGTTTGGCTGGAAGCCGGCGATTGGTTCGTCTGGCAACTGGTCGGAGGTTCAGCCGACACGTTGACTCGCTCGACCTGCCAAGCCGGCTACAAAGCGATGTGGTCCGCCAGCGAGGGCTATCCGTCCCAAGAGTATTTTGCGGCAGTGCATCCGTTATTGGCGGAAGTCGTCGCTAACCGTTTGCCGGGCGTGATGCGCTCGCCCGGTCAGTCCGCCGGAGGATTGACTGCGGCGATGGCCGAGCGTTTTGGATTAAAACCAGGGTCACCGGTCTCGACAGCCATCATCGACGCGCATGCCGCGGTGCCGGGCGTCGGTGCCGCGCAGCCAGGAACGTTGGTCATGGTATTGGGCACTAGCAGTTGTCATATGCTCAACGCGACCAAGTTGGTCGATATCGCGGGTGTCGCTGGTGTGGTAGACGGCGGGATCTTACCCGGTTTGTTTGGGTATGAAACGGGACAAGCGGCGGTAGGGGATGCTTTTGCCTGGCTGCTACGAATGCTGAACCTCGAGGGCTTTGACGAACTCTCACGTGCCGCGATGAATCTGCCCCCAGGCGCTGAGGGCGTTCGTTGCATGGACTGGATGAACGGTTGTCGGACGCCATTGATGGATGGTGGCCTACGCGGCGCATTTGTCGGGTTGGGGCTCGAACATGGACCCGAACATCTATACATGGCCTTGATGGAGGCGTCCGCGTTTGGACTACGCTGGATCGTGGAACTGTTGTCCGATGGCGGTGTACCCATCGATCGCTTGATCGCCACGGGGGGCTTGCCGCATCACAACCGCGCATTCGTGGAGGTCTATGCCGACGTGCTGGGGATGCCGATCGAGATTCACCCGTCAACCCAGGGACCGGCCGTGGGGGCTGCCGTGTTGGGAATGATCGCGGCAGGTGCGGATAAGAGCGGATTTCCAAGTGTTGCTGCAGCCTCCGCCGCCATGTCGAGTGGGCAAGGGGCCGCGATTACCATTGCACCTCGGCCTGATCGGCATCATTTGTATCAGCCCCTGTACCAGAATTATCGCCGTTTAGCCGCTGCGATTGAGTCGCTGTCATCCGCGTAAGTTCGGGTTATTGGTAACCCGCTGCGTCAGCCAGTGCGGACGATGCTCAATCGAATCTCAAAAGCGTGAATCACCTTGATTTTTTGCGTAACCATTGCCGTGGAGGCAAATGCCCTTGCTAACGCGGCGGGATTCGATTTGACGATAGGATGTTGTTTGTTCCGATGAAGTAGCTCGATATGCTTCCATCGTTATTTTCGTTTTGCGCTCCAACTCTTGAGTTTTGAGTCAACCGTAGCATAATTCCCCAATGCTCATTTTCCTTTCTGGATAATTACTATGTCAAAAACAATTACGCTGATCGCATCAGGTGACCTTCGTGACTCGGCAAACCAAGTATGTTGGGCCGCTCAATGCGAGATGGAAAAGGAGTTTACTACTGCGGTAGAAAAGCTCGGGCACAAGGTCATTCGCGGCCACTCCTTTGACGAATCGCGTGGGCACGGATTCATTCGCTCGCAGCGACAAGGCATTGAGGTCTTCAGAACGATTGACCCAGACGCGCCTCTGGTCGTTGCCGAAGCGGTCTGGCAGTATTCACATCACGTTTTAGCGGGATTGATTACGCATCGGGGGCCAATCCTGACGGTTGCCAATTGGTCCGGACAATGGCCGGGATTGGTCGGCATGTTGAACTTGAATGGATCGCTGACCAAAGCCAATGTTGGCTATAGCACGCTGTGGGGAGAATCATTTACCAACGACTCGTTTCTCGCAAAGTTGAAACAATGGATCGACACCGGCAAAGTCGAGCATGACACCTCGCATGTTACCCCCTTCGATGCCAGCTCATGCGAAGACCGTGCGCGAAAAGTTGGATTGGAGGTTGCGGAAACACTTCGAAGAGAAAAGGCCATTTTGGGAGTTTTTGACGAGGGCTGCATGGGGATGTTCAATGCAATTATTCCCGATTCGCTACTCAACCCGCTGGGGATCTTTAAAGAGCGTCTTAGCCAGTCGGCATTGTACTTTGAAACTCAGCAGGTCTCCGCCCGCGAGGCACAGCAGGTCCGCGATTGGCTCGACCAACAAGGGATGCGTTTTCATATAGGCGACAATCATGGCAGCGATCTGACCGATGCGCAAATCCTGGATCAGTGTCGCATGTACATCGCGGCGTTACGCATCGCCGATGACTTCGGCTGCGACGCAATTGGTATTCAGTATCAGCAGGGGTTGAAGGATTTGCTGCCCGCCAGCGATCTCGTCGAAGGCATGCTCAACGACTCGCTGCGCCCGCCAGTCCTAACTCGCGACGGAAAACGTGAGCTTTATGCAGGTCGACCGCTGACGCATTTCAACGAAGTGGATGAGTGTGCTGGCGTTGATGGCTTGCTGACGGATCGCGTTCACCGAGCCTTGGGCCAGCCGGTCGAGAATACCTTGCACGATCTACGCTGGTCCGATCGCGATGCGTCTGGAACCGTGAATGATGAGGTTTGGGTATTGGAAATCAGTGGGGCGGTTCCCGCATCGCACTTTGCGCGCGGTTGGGCCGATGCGGAAGGATTCCGCCAGCCACCAATGTATTTCCCCTCGGGTGGTAGCACGATTCGCGGTGTCTCCAAGGCTGGCGAAGTCGTTTGGTCGCGTATCTTTATCGCCAAGGGGCAACTTCATATGGATATCGGACGCGCGAAGGCGATCGATTTGCCCATCGAGGAAACCCAGCGGCGTTGGGACGCTACGACGCCACAGTGGCCGATCATGCACGCGGTATTCAGTGGCATGAGCCGTGACCAGTTAATGGCCAGGCACCAGGCGAATCACATTCAAGTCGCCTATGCCAACTCGACTGCCGAAGCGGCCTTGGTAGTTCAAGCCAAAGCGATCGCTGCAGACTCGCTGGGTATCAATGTTTCGCTTTGTGGCACTACGGTTTGAAACTAATAGTCGCTGATCGCTCCGTCGCATAGTTGTGGTTGGGAATCCCTATCATTCTGCCGGCCAGTATTCTGCCTTGAAGTTGATTTGGGGGAGTAGGCAGAATCATTGGAAGCAGAGAATGAGCTTCGTCAGAAGAATCTGTGGGTACTCGTTACGAGCCTACTCCAGGGGCGCAACAGCGGCGAGAGAATAGTCCAGTTACACGAGTCCTATCGGGTATCGAGGCGTATCGAAATGCTTATACGAGTATTGCCGAGTGAAGGTGCGATCATGCACTGACGGGCAAGAACTGCGATCATCAACTCGATTGTCAAAAACGCTGTGAAACTCCCAGATTTACCCACTAATACTTCCGAAGAGCCAACAATGAAATGTGTTTCGGCAGTGCCGTCCGCAGTGAGAAGTGGCGATCTTTGGCCATCAATTCCGGTGGATGACGACAACTATGAATAAAGGTACTGAAGATGAAAAAGAGAGCGAACGATCCGAAGAAGGAAGCCGAAGCACACCATGCCTCCGAGTCAATCGATGCTAGGATAGCCGAGTTGGACGACTGGCGGGGCAAGACGCTCGCTCAAGTGCGGAAGCTCATAAAACAGGCCGACCCCGAAGTTGTCGAAGAGTGGAAGTGGCGCGGCGTTCCGGTTTGGTCGCATGCCGGAATCATCTGCACCGGTGAGACTTACAAAAGTGTGGTGAAGTTGACTTTCGCCAAAGGGGCTTCGCTGGAAGACCCGTCAAATCTATTCAACTCTAGCCTCGACGGCAACACGCGGCGCGCGATCGACTGCCATGAAGGCGACGCAATGGATGGAAAAGCTCTCAAAGCGCTCGTTCGCGCTGCAGTGGCTTTGAACCTGTCGAAGGAATCTGCGAAGGTCAAAAAGAACGCTCCAGTCAAAAAGAAGTCGTTGGTCAAACCATCTGCAACGCAGCCGATCTTGCTTGCGGGGGGCAATCCACAGATTGCCAAAGCCGACGGCGACGCTCCTGTGCAGGCCTACATCGCTGCTATGCCGGGCTGGAAGGGCGACGTTGGACGCCGACTCGACGCGATCATTGAGCGCACCGTTCCTGACGTGTGTAAGGCGGTGAAATGGAACACACCGCTATACGGTATCGATGGCCAGGGCTGGTTTGTCGGTTTCCATTGCATCACCAAGTACGTTAAGGTGTCATTCTTTCGCGGTACTTCTCTGCGTCCCCAGCCCCCAGTTGCTTCCAAACAAGCCGACGTACGCTACCTGCATATCCACGAGGACGACGAGATCGATGAACAGCTCGTGGCGAGCTGGATTCGTCAAGCATCCAAGCTACCGGGGTGGCTTGCCAATAGTCGCTGAGCGGATTTGCAGAGCTTGAGCGAAGGACGCCGAGCGTTGCAGTGAGAAATTGCGGCCAGTAAGTTTTTCTGTGAAGTTATTTTTAGCTGTCGATTCCCCGGTCCTGTGTTCGACCAGTAGTAGAATTGGACACCAGCCCGCAGGTCCATTCACCGTTTCGGAGTATCGAGTAGAACACGTCCAGCCCTTCAGTAGCATGGAGATTTCACTATGAAAGTTATGGTCATCGTCAAAGCCACCAAGAGTTCCGAAGCGGGCGAGATGCCTAGCGAAGAACTTTTGACGGCGATGGGGAATTACAACGCAGATCTAGTCAAGGCTGGGATCATGAAAGCGGGCGAAGGGCTCAAGCCAAGCAGTGAAGCGGTTCGAGTGCGCTTTCAGGGCAACCAGCGCACGGTGACCGATGGGCCGTTCGCCGAAACCAAGGAACTGATCGCTGGCTTTTGGATGTGGGACGTCGCTTCGATGCAAGAGGCCATCGATTGGGTAAAACGTTGTCCCAATCCGATGCTGGAAGATTCGGACATCGACATTCGACCCGTTTACGGAATGGAAGACTTTGCTGAAAGTGATCCGACTGGCGAACTATCTCGTCAAGAAGAGCAACTGGGGAAGTTCATCGCTTTGCAAGACGCCACCATCGCGCCTTACTTGTTCTACGGCGGTCGCTGCGAAGAAGCACTCGCATTCTATGAACAAGCGGTTGGAGCAACGGTGTCGATGAAAATGCGGTTTGACGAGAGTCCCGACGCGGTACCAGATGGGATGCTGCAAGCGGGCTTCGAATCCAAGATTATGCACGCCGCATTTAGTATCGGAAAGATGAATCTGATGGCGTCCGATGGCTGTGATGACACGTCGAATTTCGGCGGATTCCGTCTGGCATTGACCGTCTCCTCCCGCGAGGCGTGCGAGACTGCTTTTAATGCGCTCGCTCATGATGGAAAGATCGACATGCCGCTGATGACAACGTTTTGGTCGCCGTTATACGGCATGTTGACGGACAAGTTCGGAGTGGGGTGGATGGTCATGGTAGCGGGCCAGGAGCCACAATCTTAATCTTAACCAGGGCATCCTGGAATAGGCGCGCGAGCGGGCATCGCGCAGTTACGGCGTGGGCAGCGCGACGAGTAGGTCGTCAGGATTATGCGCCGAAGAAGCGCTAGCGCGGTTAAACAGAAACCTTCTCCGGCAACGGTTTCGCGCGGCCGAAGAGCTGGTCTGTTTAACCGCGCCAGCGCTGCTGCGGTTAAACTGAAACGTTGTTCGGCTTGCAGTAGTATGCAGCGCCCGCTGGCGCGCCTACAACGAGGTGTAGGGTCAACTATCCGAAATTCAATGCGACCGCCTGTTCGGGAAAGTTCTCAAGCGTGCGCTCCAGACAATAGCCCGGCCAACGACAGGTTAGTACACCGCGCGACGGATTATAGGTCGTCGTATAAAGCGTTCCCCAGCCGTGTTGATGATTGTGTTGGTACAGTGGCGGTTCGAGAAATCGTGTGACAAAGCGCTCGTGCGTCTCGTGCGGGTCTTGCAGACGAAGAGACAACACATGGGCGCGATCAAGACTGGCTGTGGCCCGAGCATGCTCGGGCCAATCGACCGTATCTTGATGATTGGTGGCGAGCTTGCGCCGCGACACGACAATGTCTTTGTCGGGCGAAACGAACACGGTGGCGTGAGTACCGGCTCGGTCTAGTACCGTTACATTGTAGGCCATGTGACTTGGGATTCGGCCGAGGACTTCTGTTGCCTGAGCCGTCGTATCACAAAACTCGAGGATGTAGCGCAAGATCAACGGAATGCCAAAGCCAACTCCTAGCGACTTTCGGCCACCAAAGGCCAACGAAACCGCCAAGCCATCTTCATTCATGCCATCGAGCACGCCCCACAGGCAGTCGCTCATGGCCATGACTTGCTTTCCGTTCCAGCAAGTGCGCAGCAATAGCCCTTCCCACAGCTTGGAATCGTAATCGTAGTTGCGTATCAGAAACGACTCGTCGCGCGTCCAGACGGCTTGGGAGCAGCCCGACAAATAAGGTGTCGGGCAGTAGAGGCTAAGGAACCTGGCTACAGCATCGGATCCTCCAGCCAATTCCACCAATTGCGAATACAGTGGTAGCAGTTCAGGCATGTGCTGCTTTAATGCCGCTTCGCAGCTCAGGAACTTTGGCCGCGCATGATCCCCCTGCTTGAGAAACCACCGGTGATAGGTTGGCCAAAGTCGTTCGAACAGATCTTGCCACTTGGGGCCGGGTTGCAGTTCCGAGATGCATTGGAAAATGACTGACATTTACATCATCTTAAAATTGGCAACTTCGGCGATTTCTGTAGCGACTTCGACCTCGGCCGGTTGGATCGGACGCGATTTGAACTCCGACACAATACCTTTGGTCCAGGCGCGCGCGCGATCGTTGAGCGTGAAATCTTCGGTCATCAATCTTCCCGGAGTAATTAAAATACCGAGATCGGCCCCTTCGTACTTGTAGTCACCTGGTTTTGCGATGCGCAAGAAGAAGGCCTCTTTCTCCGACTCAACGGTTCGCCGGTGCGTTTGCATTCTAACGTACTCTACATTTCCATTTTCGTGCAATCGCCAAATACCTGTCTGTGGAGCGGAGGTAATGAGCTCGACAGTGTCGGCCGTATGTTTGATCACCAATTGACCCCAACTGTCAATATTCTCGGGATCCGACCAGCGTGCGTTTAATTCGGCAACGTCGAGTTCGAAATCAACGTCCGCCCATTCGAGTAGATGGAATAGGAACAGTGGAGCGTCGGCATGGGCAAACGCGGCCAAGTTGGTCATGGCACTTGCGCCGGTGACTCGTGGGTTGACTTCGCCCAAGTACAGTTCGTCAGAATCCAGATCGCGCAGGAAGTCGAGTTCAAAGTAGCCGCGATAGCCCATTTTGCGCAGTTCTTCTCCGAAGCGAAAGGTCATATCGCAAGCTTTGGCTCGGATGTCTAGCGAAAATGACTCGGCCAGTACTTCGTTGCCGCACCAGCCGCCACGATAGGGTGTCAGCTCTTTGAATCCAACCAACTCGGTCATCATCGGGCCGACGATGGTTCCGTGCCGTGTCACGCAAGCTTCCTGGGCGGCCCCGCGACAACGAATGCGTTTCATGATCTTCACTTCGGGGTCCGCGACTATCTCGGCAGCATGCTTATTCCAGTCGTCTTCGTTGGAGATGAAGAAGGTGGTGTGTCCCGAATCCCCGAAGGCTGTTTGAATGACGACGTCCTGGCCCAAGTTCCCAGTTAACTCGCGCATCTGCTGGTAACTCTCTAGCTTGGTGAGCACGTTGGGAACGCTAGCGATTCCAGCGCGGTCACCAATGCGCGTGGTCATGATTTTATTATCGATTTCTCGTCGAAGTTGGGCTGATGGGAAGCAGACTTCCAAACCCAATTGTTCACAGAGAGCTTCGGTTTGCTCGTCAAAGAACAGGAAGACTACCTTGCCGCCTTTCCCGTCCCTGGCTCGTCGGCGGATGATATCGACCACTTCTTTATGTTCGAGCAGGTAGTTGTTGATGTCCTCGATCGATGCGAATGGTCGATGCGGGATTTCGGAAGGGGTGATCACATGCGGATGTTGACCGTCAAAACAATCGATGTAGGTGATGTAGCGAAAGTTGCGTACCCATTCATCGATCCCCATCAAGTTGAAGTTGGTGGCACTGACAAAGTAGATGGGAGTCTCGTTGCGGTGGAAGAAAAGCCGAATGTCTGGAATGCCCTTGAGGGTACGTTGTTTAGTCGCTGACATGATAAGATCTCCATAAGTTCTCGAAATAAAGATTGATGTGCGGTTAGGGCCCTCTCCGTGCCTGGTAGCCCTACCTTCCCGCAAGCGGGAGGACAGAGACCTTACATTTGGCGTAGGGAACCATTGGAGCGCGCATGAGTCAAGCCTTTTTTGCTAGGAGCGTTGGGTCCCGGCGAGCGTTGGCTTGCTCGTCTTCCATGGCCATGACTGCTGGTGTAAACACGCGCATGCCAAATGTCGGTTCGTAGCCATGGATTTCTTGGACATCCAATGCCATCAGATACTGGACAATCTCGCGGGAGATAACTTGTCCAGGAATCAAGACAGGAAAACCTGGCGGGTAGGGTGTGATGAAGGCTGCCGAAACCACATCATCCGCATCGGTTTCAACGGCTTGTAGCAGCGAACCGTCTTCGATCTTAAGGTGATCGCAGGCGGAATCATCGTAGGCGCGATAGAACGCTCGTCGCAGATCCCCTTCGGGAGTCGTGCTGTCAGGTGAAGTCAAAAAGGCAGGGTGAAAATGGCTAAAGTTGGGTAGCGGAGGAAGGTCTTCATTGAGTGAAAATACTCGCTGTCGATGAACCTCCAGCTCCACTCCACTCCAGCGATCCAGTTTGTCGTTCAAGTCAATGGCGATTTCAGATAGCACATTGATCAGGTGAGCAATCGTTCCCCGCGTCATACCGATGTGGATCATGAATAGCACGGAATTGCGGGAAGTCTTGTTGATCTGAATATCGAAGCGATCCATCAGTAGTTTTTTGAAGGCGTCGCCATCGAGACCTGTGCGCCCGACGTGGAGCGTCACGCGAGTTGGATCGAGTACGAACTCGTCTCCCAGCCAAGCTTTGTCCATGCGATACCAGCCGTCGCTGTTGCTGAAATACTCTTCTAATCCGGAGGGGCGATACTCCGGATGGATCATGTCCTTGGCAGCCAAAACGGTGAAGAATTTGCTGATTAGCGGATCGGCGGTAATCCGTTCTCGAAGCATCATAGCCAGTTCGATACTCCGGCCAACCATATCGTACCCCTCCAGTTCGACTTGCCGTCGTCCGACATCGAGCGACGCCAAGATTTGGTAGTTGGGCGATGTCGATGTGTGCGTCATGTAGGATTCGTTGAATGCATTGCGAGCGTGGTGTTCAAAGTCCTGGTCGTGGACGTGTATCATCGAGCCCTGTCGCAGGGCTGTTAGCGTTTTGTGTGTTGAATGCGTCGCATAGACGCGCACTCGCGCTTCGTCCGGGTCCGGCATGAGTCGTTGGTTCAGCCAATTTGCATCGTCACTTGGCTCATTAGCGTCAAACTCACTACGCCACTCTGCGTACCGTTTGCGATACTTGGGATCCGCAAAACGCTTGCGCAATTCGGCTGCCGACCACATGGCAGTTCGCCGTCGAAGAATAGGTGAAAATCTTGCGTAGGCACACCAAGCTTCATCCCATAAGAAGATCATGTCGGGTTTGATCGCTAGCACTTCTTCCATGATGCGAATAGGATCATAAACAATGCCATCAAAGGTAATGTTTGTCAGGAGCAACATCCTCACGCGATCGAGTTTCCCGGCGGCTCGTAGCTCAAGTAATCGCTTCTTGATCTCGCTCAATGGTACCGCACCATACATCGAATATTCCGGCAGAGGATACGCATCTAGGTAAATCGGAAACGCGCCCGAGAGAATCACAGCATAGGGGTGAGACTTGTGGCAATCATGCGCAAGCAGCACGATGTCTCCGGGACGATTGATCGCCTGCATGACGATCTTGTTTGCTGTCGATGTGCCGTTAGTCACAAAATAGGTTCTGCGGGCACCGAAAGCTCGGGCGGCTCGCTGTTGGCTATCACGCAGTGAACCGCTAGGCTGGAGTAAAGAGTCTAGGCCGCCGGTCGTAGCTGACGTTTCCGCTTCGAAGACTTTGTGTCCATAAAATTCCCCCATGTCCTTGATCCAGTGCGAGCGCACGATCGTGGCTGAATGCGAAATAGGCAAAGCGTGAAACATGGCTGTCGGCTTCAAGCTATACTTCTTTAGCGCGTTGAAGAAGGGTGTTTCATAACGCTCGTTGACAGCCTTCAAGATGCTCAGGTGTAACTCCTGGAAATTCTCCATGTGGTAGAACGCTCGTCGAAAAACTCGACTTGGTTCGCCAACGATACTCTCTACCGGTGCATCCGTGACCATATAGAGGTCAAGCTCAGGTCGCAGCGAGTGCAGTGAATTTCCAAGCATCAAACTTCGATCGGTGGGCATCGACGATTCGATCTTCGCTACGTCGTGCCGTAGCAACGAATGGAGTTCTTCCAATAGTCGGAACCTTTTTTTCGACCGAAACGGGCAAGTGTAGCGGACGACGCAGGTTTGAATGTCCGGGTTCATCAGCACGGCTAATAGAGCGTCCTCATAGGTCCGCGCCACCACCACTTCATAGAAGAACAGATCATCAGCTCGCCGCAGATCCCGCAATTGTCGACGCAGATCTTTGGCTTCAATTTCGGCCAAATCGTCGACGACCAAGACCTGGAAATAGGGACGTTTCTCCTGTCGAATTCGCGTGTGAATTTCTTCGCTCAGCTTAGCCACGTTGAGCAAATCACCGTAGTCTGTCAATCGCGATTCGGTCAAATCGAGTTTTCGATATTGACCATTGGACAACATGCGTACCAGTCGAATTGACTGTCGCGCAAAGTCTTCATACCTTTTGCTTGCGAACGACTGCGAAACCTGCTCTAACGCAGGGCTGCCTGGGAACACAAAGAACTCCTCCAGCGGGCGGAGGAAGCTGAAAACTTCTGTGCAGGCATCCGTGATCCACATCACTTCGGATTGTTCCGCCGGGGTGCCCGATTTAATGATTCGGCTCAATCGTCGCGCGTTATCACGCAAGAAATGCCAGTTGTCCGTGCGCAATCGAGTGGCGTTGTACAGTGCAACATTGGATGGGTCGAGAGAATTGAAATCGAAGTAATGGTACTCTTGCTCGTGCATCTCTATTCAATTCCCTTTAGTTTCTTTGAGAACCGCGGCTAATGCCAAAACGGCTAATCCCTGATTTGAGTTTGGAAAAGCACTAGCTCTTCGGTTCGTCGTCTGCGAGCCCCGCTCGTGAACCTCGCGTTTGCTTGGCGAGTGGGCCGAGCGATTGCAAATACTCTCCAGTTTTTCCACCTGGTGCATAAATCGGGAAATTGACCTCGGAGTCGCGGAAGCTCTTCAGTGGTTGCCCCAAACCACGAAGGCCAACTTCTCGATAACGACGCGCCCGCTCGATGTCGATTTCGAATGGAACAAGTTCTTCGGAAGCGCCGAACTGGTGCAGTACGTCACCGGCAGGGCCGCAGATGATCGAGCGGCCGTTGCCTCCATCGCCGACTCCGTTGATGTCGACCATGAAGCACTGGTTCGTGGCTGCCGTCGCTCGTACAATGGCCAGCTCGACATCGCGATCGATCGTCGTCGTCAGTGTAGGGTGCAAGATGACTTCAGCACCCATGCTAGCGAGTACGCGTGAGGTTTCAGGGAACCACATGTCGTAACAAATCGAAACCCCGAATCGCCCAACATCTGGCACATCAAACACAAAGAAAGAATTGCCACAGGTGGTCCCCTCTTCGTAGGGAAGGAACGGAAACATCTTGCGGTAGCGTCCGACGATTTTGCCTGTTGGATCGATAACCGAAAGCGTGTTGTAGTTCTGACCATTGAGGATTTCGATCAGCGAACCGTTGACAATCCAAATGTGGTGTTTGGCCGCCATCTCCTGGAACTTACGCTCGGCTGGACCGGGCAGTGGTTCTGCCTTGGCCGGATTGGGCCCGTACGCCGCGAGCTCGCTGAACACAACCATTTGTACCCAGGGGAAGAGGTACATGAAATAGTCCAATTTGGCCGAAATATAGGGCAAGTTGTCTCGCAGGCCAGAAGTGGTTAGCTGCAAGCCGCCAATAGCAAAAGGAATCAAGTGGTTTCTCCGAATGAAGGTTGTTTTCTCTGGGCGATCACTTAGCAATCGCTCGTTCAGTCTCTTCGGTCAAAATATCAAGGCCCCGGTTGAGTTGTCGGTCGGTAATAACCAAGGGCATCAAGAAGCGAATCACATTGCCATGAATCCCAGCCCCAAGGATGAGCAAGCCACGAGCGACACAGGCTGATAGTATGCGGGCCGTCAATTCGGTAGCTGGCTGATGCGGATCGCCATGGTAGTTGAATTCCATACCGACCATGGCGCCCAGGCCACGGATGTCGCCAACATGCTGAGGGAAACGCTTTTGTAAAGCGCGTAGTCGCGAGTTGATAACCTCACCGATTGCGGTTGCGCACTCATTGAGGTGTAAGTCTTCCATCAACTTAATCGTTGCCAATGAGGATGCGCACGCGACCGGATTTCCTCCGTAAGTACCGCCAATAGTGCCGAGGCGGGCTGCGTCCATAATTTCCGCGCGCCCAACGACGGCACCGATCGGCAGACCACCTCCCATGGACTTGGCCCATACGGAAATGTCTGGCAGAACTCCGTAGTGTTCGTAGGCTGCCCAGCGGCCGGTACGACAAAACCCGGACTGAACTTCATCCAAGATCAGTAAGATTCCGTTTTCGTCACAAATCTTTCGCAGTCCTCTGAGATACTCGCGTGGTGCCGGTACAAATCCGCCTTCTCCTTGCACGGGTTCAAGGATAACTGCCGCAACTTGCTCCGCAGCCACCGTATTGAGTAAGGACTCACGAAACCGATCGAGTTCGCGCTCGACAAATATTGCCTCGCTAAGACCGTCACCGTAACGGTAGAAATTTGGAAAGGGCAAACGATAGACTTCGGGAGCATATGGCCCGCAACCGATCTTGTAGCCGAATTTGGAGGTGAGCGACATGGCCATCATCGTGCGGCCATGAAAGCCCTCGGTATAGCAAATTACCGCTGATCGGTTCGTGGCTTGCCTGGCGATTTTAATGGCGTTCTCGACCGCCTCTGCTCCCGAGTTAACCAACATTGCTTTGGTGTGTTCACCATGAGGTAACAGTTCGGCCAGCTTTTCACAGAGAGCGACGTAGGGCTCGTACGTTGCAACCTGAAAGCATGTGTGCAGCAGCCTATTCGCTTGGTCAACAATTGCTTCGATGACCGTCGGTTGGCAATGCCCGACATTCATGACACCAATACCACCGACGAAATCGATGACTTCCCGGCCGCTTGCGTCCGTCAAGCATGCGCCAGATGCTGAAGTTGCGACGAGCGGAGTGACCATCGAGATACCGCGTGGGGTGACGGCAAGTCGTCGTGCGATCAAGTCCGCGTTGCTGCTCATTTGCTGATGCCCTCGGCTGATGCTTTTGAATGCGTGGCGGCCAAACTCGATTCCAGTCGTTTGGCCAGGGGGATAGAAAATTCGCAGTCCCCCAAACATGCGATTGATATATTAAACACTATTTGCTACATTTGTAGCAATAGGTGTTTGTTTTGTGTGTCATGTAGGACATGGCGTTTAATATGATTAACAAGAATGCCAGCGTCGTGGAGCCTTCCTCGGGTGAGCCCAGTCCCAATTCGGCTGAAGTCGGGAGCCGAGTTCGCCGTCTGCGACAAATTTATGGTATCTCGCAACGTGAGCTCGCCAAGCAAGCCGGTGTGACCAATGGCGCGATTTCGATGATCGAACAGAATCGAGTCAGCCCTTCGGTCGCCTCATTGAAGAAGATCTTGGAGGTGTTCGGACTCGCTTTGGCAGATTTCTTTGCAGATGAGTTTGAGCCCGAAAAGAAGATCTTCTTTCGAGCTCATGAGATGAATCGCATCTCGGATGGATTGGTCGTACTTCGTCAGATTGGCGGACAGATATCGAGCCGGCGAATGCAAGTCTTGCATGAGACCTACGTCCCAGGTGGCGATACTGGACCCGATATGCTCACACACGAAGGTGAAGAGGCGGGCGTTATCGTGCGCGGTACCATTGAACTTACTGTGGGCAGTCAATCGGAAGTTCTTGGCGCAGGTGATGGTTACTACTTTTCAAGTCGGATCCCGCACCGTTTCCGGAATATAGATTCTGAGGACTGCGAAATTGTTAGCTCCTGCACCCCTCCGACTTTTTAGAACACTGAAAACAAGTCACGCAGAAAGAAACAGTATCCATTCGCACGAGTTAGTTTATTTGCCAACTACGAAAAATACGAAGCACACGAAAAGCTGGCTCTGTTCCTCACTAGGTTTTTAGAACCCGGCAATTTCATCCGCAAAATTCTTAGTGGACGACTCGTTCCTATTGCTCTTTGTAAATCTAGAACATCGCTATCATGATTTTGCAACCTGGATCTCAGAACAGTATTTCGGCATTGCTCACTACCTCACCTCGTTGCTGGGCCCCAAAGAACAACAACAGAGATTTTTTTTCGTGTAGTTCGAGTCGTTCGTGGTTAATACAACTCGCAATCCTCCAAGTTCGTGAACGGTGACATGAAACTTATCGGAATCGCCATCTATCTGATTATTCTTTTGTTGATCGGCGTCTTTGCCTCCCGACAGATGAAGGATCTGCGCGATTACTACGCGGGAGGCAAGCGTTTTGGGTTTTGGGCTGCATCATTTTCTTCGCGCGCTACGGGCGAATCAGCCTGGCTGTTGATCGGGTTGACCGGTATGGGGGCCGCCGTCGGAGCGCAGGCTTTGTGGGTCGTGCTCGGGGAAGTCCTGGGTGTGGCCGCAGCCTGGATATTTCTGTGTAGGCGATTCAAACGACTAACCGATCGTTACGATTCCATCACCATCCCCGACTACTTGGAATCACGCCTGCGCGATACGAGTCAGCGCATACGCCTGGTGTCCGCATTCACGCTCATGGTATTTGTGACGATTTATGTTAGTGCGCAAATCGATGCGATCGGAACGGCCTTCGAAGGTTTTCTCGGTTGGAACTATTATGTAGGCGCAATCGTGGGCTTCGCAGTCGTGTTGGTCTATATCGTCAGTGGTGGCTTTGTAGCAGTCGTTTGGTCCGATGTCTTCCAAGCTTGTTTGATGGTCTTGGGCTTAATCGCTTTGCCCGTGTTTGGTCTGCTTGCGATCGGCGGCGTTGATCCGGCGGTTGCGCAAATCCGCGCACAAGACCCCCAATTGTTATCGTTGTGGGGACCGGAAGGCCAGAGTTGGAACAGCTTCTTCACGATTCTTGGTTTCCTGGCAATCGGGCTTGGTTTCCTGGGTTCGCCTCAAATATTTGTGCGATTTCTCTCCATGCGATCGGAGAAGGAAATTCGCCCGGGCGCCATTGTGGCTGTGATTTGGACTCTGATGGCGACCTTGGGAGCCGTGCTTGTCGGCATAGTAGGTCGAGCGCTTCTCATGTCGCCTTCGCATTCCATGACCGACGAACTGGGGTCAGGTGGTCAACAAGTGCTACCGATGTTGGTCTCGGCTGCCGTTCCCGACTGGGGCGTTGGGCTGTACATCGCCATAGTGTTGGCGGCTATCATGTCGACCGTGGATTCGCTGTTGGTGCTCGCCTCAAGTGCGTTCGTTCGCGACTACTACCAAAAAGTCTTGCATCCTGAGATGTCCGACACGAAATTGCTCGGGCGAAGTCGCTTGGTAACATTTGTGCTGGCGGCGATTGCGCTGGGTATTGCGTTTTCAGTGGCCGCACTGATACCTGGTCGAACCGTGTTTTGGTTTGCTATCTTCGGCTGGTCGGGAATTTCGGCCACGTTTTGCCCAACCATGATATTGTCGCTCTATTGGTCTCGACTTACCGCGCGTGGTGCGTTGGCCGCCATGCTAACAGGTTTTGCCAGCGTACCGTTCTTCAAGTTCATCGCGCCGCAGATTCCAGTAGTGGGCGATAGCTTTGGGTCTCTATCGGAATTGCCGCCGGCGTTTGTCATGTCGGGGATTGTGGCTGTGGTGGTCAGCCTGTCGGATCGTCAAGGAAAGATTGACTGGTCTGGACTCGATGCGGAAATAGGCAATGCAAACAATTTGCAAGAGTAAGATAGTTTTCAAAGACGGTAACGGAGCCTGATCTTGATTGGTGTTCTATCTTTACTTGTAGCACTCACGCTTTCATTATTGATTACTAGCTTCGCTACAAAAACGAAAGAAACAAAATGCTTGAGTCACCATTGTTAAACGATTCACTCGGTTACATCGACGGAAAATGGTGTGCTGCCGATAGCGGGAAAACGATGCCGGTCACCAACCCTGCGACGGGTGAGACCATTGCCATCGTTCCCATCATGGGCAAATCCGAAACGATCCGCGCTGTCGACGCGGCGGCTGCTGCACTGGCGACCCCTGCGTCGATCGAGCAGCGCAGTCACTGGCTCAGCCAGCTTGCCGATCTAATCACGCAGCACCGAGAGGAGCTGGGGCGGATCATCACTCACGAGCATGGCAAGCCGTGGAAGGAAGCTCAAGGCGAAGCCGATTACGCTGCGAGTTTCTTTCGTTTTTACTCGACGTGTATCGAACACTTGCGGCCAAAGAAGTTGCCGGACCGGCCAAGGAACCACCGTTGGACGGTCTACTATCGGCCTGCCGGAGTCGCCGCGCTGGTGACCCCGTGGAATTTCCCACTAGCCATGCTGGCCAAGAAATTCTCAGCGGCATTGGCGGCGGACTGCTGCTGCGTTATCAAGCCCTCGTCGAAAACACCATTGTCGATGGTGGCACTATTTACTTTGCTGGAGCAATTAAAACTGCCTGCCGGGAAGGCAAATTTGGTGCTTGGCCCAGCAGGTGAAATTAGTGATGTCCTTTGCGAACATCCGGCCGTGCGCGTGATCAGCTTTACCGGATCGACGCCTGTGGGCAAAAAACTGATGGCTGCCACAGCGCCACACTTGAAGCGTCTGTCTTTGGAACTAGGAGGAAATGCGCCCTTCATTGTGTTCGATGACGCGGATATCGACCAAGCCGTCGAACAGTTGATGGCCAATAAATTCCGAGGCGCTGGACAAACCTGCGTGTGTGCCAATCGAATTTACGTGCAAACCAGTATCGCGCAAGAGTTCTCGCAAAAGCTTGCCACGCGGGCCAATGCACTGAAGGTCGGAAATGGTATGGATGAAGGGACCGAGATGGGACCGCTCATCGATAGCCATGCGGTTGAAAAAGTTCAGCGACATGTCACTGATGCCATTGCCAAAGGTGCGCAGCGAATTGCAGGTAGCGAATCTACAACAGCGAAATCGCAGACAGGCAATTTCTTTGCTCCAACTGTACTGCGCGGTGTGACGGCCGACATGGAATGCGTTCAAGACGAGACGTTTGGTCCACTGGCACCTATCATTGAATTCACCGACGAGGATGAAGTGGTTGCAGCAGCCAACTCGACTGAGTACGGACTGGCCGCCTACGTCTTCACCAAGAGCGACGCTCGCGCCGAGCGAGTGATTTCGCGGCTGAGTTTCGGTCACGTAGGGCACAACACGGGCTCCGGTCCCACTGCGGAAGCTCCCTTTGGCGGCATGAAGCACTCGGGATTCGGCAGAGAAGGCGGAGTGGAAGGGCTGCACGACTTCATTGAAGCTCAGTCCGTTCCACGGCCCTAGTTTCTACTCTGGATTGTCGAGCAGATCTTGTAGACGCGCGGCCAGGGTGGCTGGGAATCGCTGGGGCCATGAAACATCAATCAGCCCTACACCTATCATGTCCCTTCAGTGAACCTTATCCTTATCGCGATACGATGTTAACTTCATTTCCACCAACGTCTCTAACGAAAGAATGCGAAAGTGCTCGCCCGAGTCGACGTCATTGACACTGGGAGTTTTCACTGCATTGTTGGGTTTAACTTTTTCATTGGCATAAATGACATCTACTGCTGAACTCGGTTTCGCATTTGGGCTGTCTAGGAAAAATGGAGCTCCCATCGACTCGCCAAAGAAAAAGCCTGCCTGCTGTAGGACATCTTTAACCCAGGGCATGTCTTTCCGGCGCAGCAAGATATCTACATCTTTGGTAAACCGTACCGCGCCATCGTCAACACGTCCCACCCATTCTGCGACTGAAACCTAGAATTGCTTGGACTAAAACTTTTGTTTGCAAATCCAAGATATAATGGCCCTAGTGACCTTTGCCGCTTCGTTGTTATCCTGGCATCTTAATACCGTGACTACTTCTCCATTCCCCGGCATGGACCCATACCTTGAAAGAAACCCGCAGTGGGCCGTCTTTCATGGTTGGTTCATTCGTAAGCTAGCCGAACAATCGATGGGGCCTGCTCGCGAGCTTGGGTGTACGATCGATGTCGAGCGGAGTGTCTATGGTCGCGAGACCACTGGCGAATTAGTGCTATATGGTGAACCTGACGTTTTGCTCATCCGCGATGACTTCCCTGACAAACGACCATCGGATAACGTCGGCGTAGCGCTGGCGCAACCGCAGGCGATTCATGAAGTGCTGTTGGCCGAGGAGGAATTGGAACCACACAAACAGGAGTATATAGTAGTCCGCGCCGAGGGGACGTGGGCACCGGTACTGGCTATCGTCGAACTATTGAGCTTTGCCAATAAGCAGGGAACCTACGCCAAGAAATACCGCGAGAAGCGGGCGCGTTGCTTGGCCTCGGGTACGCATTTCATGGAGATCGACTTTCTGCGAGCAGGCGAGAATCGATCGAGGGACTTATTTCCCGAGTTACCCAAGACACCCTACTTTATTTACGTCGCACGCAAGCATGGGATGGCGCGGCTCGATGAAGGATATCCTCTCACGTTGCAGGAGCCGCTGCCGATCGTAGGACTACCACTCGGGACCGGTCGTCCCGATTTACCAATGGACTTGGCCAGCGCGTTTCGTTCGGCCTACGAACTCGGCTATCGAGGCAATTGGTTGCACTACGATGCACCCGTTCCGCAGCCAACTCTGGACGCCGCCGATCAAGATTGGGTCATCGAGACGATTCAACACAGGACGAGCTAGCCCGTCGATGTTACTTGGTTAGCTCAAGGACCAATCTAAGGCCGCATGAGGCTAGAATCGTAAACCTACCTTGGTGACTCTAGTTTGGATTTCCTTCGATGGCGGCCAGCCATGGCAAGACTACTGACAACGATGGCGACTGCGGGGTAGGCAATGCCAGGGAGCCGAGCGGGCGTCTGCTCCAGCAGTGGGGCTGATAGCGAGACATGCTCCGCCGCAATGGCAGCCAGGATCGTGTCCCGAACAGAATTCGGTTGGGGCTGGATGTCGCCACTGGCGATCAGTCCAACGCTACGATGCAGGCCGACGGTCGCGTCGAGCACCACGTCGACTATTGAAGGAGTCAGCTCTTGTAAATTCGAGGGAAGATTGCTCGTGCATTGGATGTCGTCGATTAGGCCAGTCGAATTACCGAACCAGTTCGCAATCGCCAGGTCGACCGCGTGTCTGTTCTTCAGAATTTCGTTGTCTATATCATTTGCGGCTGAGCGAAGTGCCTGCAATGCAGCATGATCCAATTCCCAAGGTTTCTCCGCTGGGGAGGCTGTACCTTCCTTGAATTCATGCTGCAGCGTGGGAAGACTATCAATTAAGCCCCCAAGGCTTTCCCTATTCTGGTCTATTGCGTGGGCGTTGGTTTCCAGTGGACGATTGAGTTGCTCGTATCTAGGGTTCTCGATCGAAAAGACTTGAGTCGCCGAGTCGTTGTTCATTACTACATCAACCGGCGCAGACTCGCCTTGTACACTCGTTCGCTCAAGGGCGCTTTGTTCTTGGACATTCTCTGTTGCGATCGTCGCCGCCGGCGGCAAGACTGTCGAATTGCCGAGCATCAAATCCCGTCCAGTTCGGGAATTGCTGCCCATGGTTGGTGGACCATTGTCGCTAGCACTAACACCTGTGGTGATTGATGGCCTGAAGACAAAAGTAAATTGCATGGGTGGATCGGCAGGTTTTGGTTGACGCAGTGCAACGACTGGGCGAAGTGGATCGTTGCGCATTGGATCTATCATTGGTTGAGGGGTCGGCGTTGGTGTCTGTTGGGCCGAATCCAGTGATTGGTGACGCTGGGCGTCTTGACGTGGGTCGATTCGCGGTTGGAAGTGCTGAGCACTTGCGTCTGTTTGCCCTGCAACGGCTGCCGAGTGCGCAGATCGATTCTCGGTGGTAGCACGATCACAAGAATGGCTATCGAGGGTCGTCGATTGCTCAAATACTCCTGCGGCGAGCAAACAACGAGACTCGAGTTGTTCTAACAGCAGTGCTCTTGAAATGATGGGTTTGCTCATGAGCCAGCCCTACGGTTGTTCGAGAATGTTGTGGCGACAGTCTCGTAGTTTTCTTGATGTTTCTTCAGATATTGGCGATAGCGTTTGACCTCTGGGGCGAGCCGAACTGCGGTCGATTGGTGCTCAACGGCTTCCTGGTAAGCGTCGCTAGCGGCTTGCGGATCGCCAAGCTGTTGACACAGAAAGCCCAGATTGTTTAGCACTCCACCGAGCATGCTCTGTGTTTCAGCATCGTCAGCGAACCTGGTGGCGAGAGGGCGACCGATTACAAGGGCTTGGTCAAACGCGGTTTGCGCCGCTGCAAGTTCGTGAGTTTTGGAAAGTGACAGCCCGAGGTGATTATAGCTAAGCACGAGGTCGCGGCGATAAGTGGGCTGGTCGGGCCAACGCGCGAGCAATTGTCTTCCGATCTCAATAGCGCGTCGGAACGTGTCGACAGCGGAAGTGTTCTGACTGGCGGCTGACTGCGCAGCGCCGAGCGTGTTGAGAGTAACGATGGTTTGAGTAGCAAGTTTAGCATTGCTGGGCTGTGCTTCGAGTGAGTCCAATTGGCCCGATAGCGCAAGAAGAGCGTACTCGACAGCTCGTTCCGGAGATGTGGTGGTCAGCAGCCCGCTGAGATTTGCATAGACAGCCGCTAGTTGTTGCTGTGCTTGCGCATGCGGGGTTTCATCGTCTTCGCTTAGCAACCTGATCGCTTTAAGGAAAGTTTGCTCGGCTTCTGCAATGGCCTCCGTCTGCGTGAGTAGCAAGCCGAGATTGTTGAGCGTGGTTCCCAGGGCAAGCTTGGCAGCCTGCTTATCATCGCCATCAGCACTGCCCTGAACGACTTTCTCTTGCATCAAGCTGGCTCGCGCAAAGTAGCGCGCCGCGTCCTCAAGTTTCCCGACTCGCACGAGAGCTTGTGCCAGGTTATTTTGACTGGTCGACCAGTTTAGCGAGATAGAATCGCTCACGTTGGGTTGGTTGGCAAGTTCAGAATAGATGGATTCGCAGCGAGTCAGAGAAGCGATGGCTTTGTCGCTATCTCCTAGCTCGGATTGTAGCGCGCCTGCTTTACCCAGTGTGATGGCCAGGTCCTCACGCAACTTGGGATCGTTTTTGACTTCGGCAGCAAATCTCTCGTAGTAGTCGAGCGTTTCAGTCAAGAGTTGTCGACGAACCGAATCCGCAGCGGGGATGCCTGACAACAATTCTGCCGTTTGTGCACCGAGTCGGTCGACGGCGTCGCGGGCGAGCTTTTCGCCGCGAGTTGCTCGAGCCGCGCTGGCATCGGAGCTCTGTTTGGCAACTGCCAGATTGGCGTTGTAGACGGCAAGTCCAACAAACCCCAATGCGACAATCAAGGCGCCGGTGAAAACGACGCTACGATGCTTGGATGCGAAACGACCGATGCGATCCGCGATGGTAGCAGGGCGGGCTTGCGTTGGTTCGCCATGGAGTACGCGGTTCAAATCGTCCGAGAATTCTTCGGCGGTACTGTAACGTCCTTCACGCGATTTCGACATCGCCTTGGATATAACTGTTTCAAGGTCGCGTGGCAGATCGGGGCAAGTCCTACGAATCTGTTGAACTTCCTGTTCATCGATCTTCTTTAGTATGCTGGCAGCGTCGTCGCCATCATGGGCCGGGCGTAAGGTGAGCATTTCATAGAGTGTCGCGGCAAGCGAGTAGACATCGGCTCGACCATCAATAAGCGAGTTTTGACCGCGCGCCTGTTCAGGACTCATGTAACGCATCGTGCCGATAACGTCACCCGATCGCGTTAGGGAGAGTTCTGTCTGGCAGCGGGCTAGGCCAAAATCGGTGATCCAGATTTTACTGGCATGGTCGAGCATGAGGTTTGAGGGTTTGACGTCTCGATGCACGACACCCGCTTCATGGGCCGCATGAAGAGCGTCTGCGATCGTTGCACCCCAGGCCACGATGTCCCGCCACGATTGGGTTCCAGCAAAGTTGCTGTCAGGCTCAGCCGTGTGGTAGTTAGAGTTCGACTTAGCCTGCCTGCTGCCTTGGCCACGGCGCGGCGGGTTGGCAGATGGCAGAGCATGTCGGCGACTTCGAATCCAGGCATCTATGGACATGCCGTCGATGAATTGCATGGCAAAGAAGTGGATGCCTTGTTCAAATCCTACGCTATAGACTGGGACAATATTTGCATGCTGCAGCAGTCCCGCCGCGTGGGCTTCGTTTTGGAATCTTGCAATTTGATGTGCATCGAGCATCGAAGCCAGCGGCAAGAGCTTGATCGCCACTCGTCGGTTCAGCGACGCCTGGTGCGCTTCGTAGACGACTCCCATACCGCCGCGGCCAATTTCGTTTAGCAGGGTGAAATCCCCCAACCGCTGCCGAGTGCCTTCAGTTTTGGTTGGACCATACTGCTGATTGAGAGGACGTGGCAGCTTGACTAGCAGATTCAACTTGTCGAGATAGAGCTCCAGTACATCTGCTAGGTCGGGGTGTTCGTTTTGGAGTTGAGTGATTTCACAGGCTTCCCCTCGCTCCATTTCACACAAGTACTCGTCAAGCACGGCGGCAAGTCGCGTTTGCTGTTCTTCAGAGAGCAGCAACAATTCGGCTAACTCGAGACTTTCGTCGACGTCGATTTGCTCAAACATTTGGGTATCCCAAAGTAGCACGCACACTCCGCTGTGTGGTGGCCCAATGATCAGTGCTTACTACTATTCTACATGAGGTTTGAACGCCTGCAGGGCTCGCAACCATAACATGCGTGCCGCTCCTGCCGATCTCCCCATTTGCTCCCCAATTTCCTCGAATGAAAGGCTTTGCAGGATGCGTAAAGTAATCACTTCACGATACTGAGGGGGCAATTTACTGAGCTGATTTGCCATTCCGACGGAGTCTTCACGGGCTTGTATGGCCGCGCTGGGGGAGTCGCCGCGTGCAGGTAAGAGGTTCGCCAGCCTGCAGGCGGATTCTTCGAGTTGCCTAGTAACTTCGTCGATGGAAACTTCACGACGGATGTCGCGCTTGCCCGCTTTGACGTGGCGGGCCACGGTGCGGTGTAGCGTGTTGATCAGAATCTGACGCAGCCAGCACAGAAGCTCCCCTTGACTTTGACCCCGGAAATCGCCGAAGTCGCGATGGGCTGCCAACATCGCCTCTTGGACCAAGTCGCTCGGACTTACCCGCCGCTGAATTCTACGATCCAAACCAGTTGTGGCTAGAATCGTAAGGTAGTTGACGTACCACTCCAGTAACCTTCCCAGCGCAGACATATTGCCTGAGCGAGCTTCGCTAAGCAGTTGCTGAAACTCGGTACTCCGGTTGTTTTGATCCATCGGAGGCAGAGAACTAGCTGAATTGGATGCAAGCATGGTCAATTCCAAGAATGTAGCCGACACAATAGTTGCAAATGCATCGCCAAACCGCCACAGTTGCTATTGTAGCAGGTTTGCTGCATTTGACGTATTGCCAAGGGAATAACAACAGCTATTTCACGAGACATATAGTGGTCTGTCAGGGTTAAGACTCAGGGTTGATGGTAGTGGACGAGGTTACGAGTCCTTTTGACTTAGTAGGTAGCAGGGGCTCGTAACCTCGTCCACTACACCAAACCCTAAGATTTAAAATGGTCGAAGCACCAGGCACCTCAGTATTCACTGAGATTTCGGCAAAGAGCCTGCTACCATTATTGCTTCGATGCAAATAGACCTGCCGATATTGTCTCGTTTGTACCGGAATTCTCAGCATCGCGTTTGGCTTTCAAGGCCGCAAATTTCTCGGCGCGCTGCGTCCGTTTCTGCTCTGCGCGCTCCGCCCGTAAAGCGACCAACTCTTGGTGCCTTTCAGCCTGATCTTGCATTCTGGCATACTGTTTCTCTGCATTGCGCTGGAGTGATTCTTGTTGCGCGGCGTACATTTGAGCCTGTTGCTGAAGCATTAGTTGCTGCATAGCGTACATTTGTCGCTGCTGCATCAGCGCTTGTTGGTATGCAAACGGGTTGGGGGTACTACTCGAGACGATGTTTCCAAAAGAGGCAGGAGAACTGGTGCTTGGTTGCCCCCCTCCCCCGCCACGACCGCCCGAACACTGAGCCAACGCGTTGCTGGAGGACGCCAGTGTGGCTACGAGTCCAATGAGGGCCAAGGCAGGGTGATTGAGTTGCTTGAGCATGGTACACCTCCCAGTGTCTTTGAGAAAAGAGTTGCTGGCAAATTACACGTAAACCAACGAGTTGCGTTGACTTGGCAATTGCCTATTAACTAGTAAGGGAGATTTTGGGGAAGTTTTGTCACGCTAAAAAAAATGTGGAATTCCGCCGTCTGGCGTCGGTGGCTGTGGTCACTAGAGAGTTGGCTCTACTTGGCAGCAGTCGCTTCGCCTTCGGGCTCGTAGAGCGGCAGATGTCGGTAATAGACTTCGAGACAGAACAGCGATAAACAGGTCGTATAGAGCCGGCCTGCATGGGCGCCCCAGGCATCGCGTCGAGGCGACCAACTTCCGCGCTCCGCCCCATGCTTCTCTTGGTTTGCGGGGACGTCGACGCGGAGTCGCTCGTTCCACTCCTCCCAAAGTGGGCCGCCGTAATGGTGCAGGGACTGCGTGGCATAGTACCAGTAGTAGACGTCGGGCCGATTGGTGTCCAGCGGATGGTTGGCCACCAACGAGCCCAGTCCCTGAGCCATGCCCGGCATGTTGCGATGCCATCCCAAATATTGCCGACAGAGCATGCCTTCGGCGGTCATCGACGGAGAAGCGCGTTGGCCGACTTTGTAGGCGTAGCCCGAATTGTAGTCGCTGCTGACGCTGTCGAGATACTGCTCGATTTTCGGAAAGACACTCGTGCTGATATCTAAGCCAGCCGCTTGCCCGCTTTTCAGCCCCATCACGAACCAGCCAGTGACTGATGTGTCCGAGTCGAATCTCGGGACGTATCGCCAACCTCCTTCGGGAGACTGAGCCTTACAAGCAAAGTCGCAAGCCTTCTGAGCGTAGGGCCGTATCCAGTAGTCACGCGTCATGCCGTACAGTTCACACAGCGCAATGGTCGCCTGTGCCTGAGCGTACATCCGCTCGTTGCCCTGAGCGCGCGGAGCCATGAAGCCGCTGGAGTCCTGCTGCTTAACCAGCCATTTAGCGGCTTTACTGAGCTCTTGTTTGTACTCGCCGCTCTTGTGCGTGCTGCCTGCTCCCATAAAGGCCAGCATCGCCATAGCGGTAGCCGCAGTTTGGTTCTCCGATCGGCTCCCCGCTGTGTATGGCCCAACCATGCTCCACGATCCATCCGTGCGCTGTTGCCGCTTCAACCAAGCCAACCCCAATGCGACGGCATCCTCCGTTTCCCTGGTCCCTCCACCACGTTTGAGCAATGATTGCTTCAATGCTCCCGTACGACCGCTAAACATACTAGCATGATGGGCCGATGCGGCGCTCGATGGCTGGGCTGGGGGCAATGCTTCGAGGCTGGGTAGATTGGTTACCGTCGCGATCGTATCTGTCAGCGCAGGTGATTCGATCGCCACGTCGATATCGACTTGCTGCAAACTGAACTCGGGTACCGTGGGTTTGTCAAGGCTTGCCGCGTCGAGCTCGACAGGTTCCAAACTGAAATCAGCTATCGTGGGTAGCATTGCATCGCCCCCTTGAGTGACCGTCAGCAAAATGCTGTTACCAACGCTGGATTGCAGCGTCCAGAGAGCCAACAGAAGCATCAGTGCTAGGTGGAGAATCAGGCTGATTAACCAAGGCGGTGCGTCCTTGATCGCCGCCAAACGTTCTCGTTGCAAATCAAAGAAATCGATCCAGCCCCTGCGTGGTTTTCGCCTTGCGAGAGCTCGATCAAAGGGCGTTAACAAGAGAGCTGAACCGGACTTATGGGAACGGTTCGCCGGCGTAGGAATCTGTGCAGGCGGAATCCCGGGTGGTGACTTTACTGAGTGCATGAAAGACACGCCGATCTGCTGGTTGAATTGCCGCTACTAAATACGCATGTATTCTCTCAGAGGAGCTTTTTCGAACGTGGATGTCACGCTCAACGTGAGCAAGCATGCAAAAGCTTCGTAATAGTTCAGCAGACTAGCGCTTCGACCACACTAAACCCTAAGATTAAAAATGGTCAAAGCACTAGATGACCAGAAAATCCAACCCTCGCAATCGGGTCTTGCCGTTGCTGACCAGGAGGTCGAGCGTTGCTGTGGATATTGGCTGATATTGATCCGAGCCAACGAGGCGAATTTGATAGTCACCGGTCTCGGCAATCGAACTGAATCGATAGTTCCCGCGTCGATCCGTAGTCGTGGTGTCCATCACGTCGCCGGCATCGTCGAGCAGCTCCAGGGTTACTCCTTCAACTCCGGTCGTAGAACTGCGCGGCTCAGATTGTCGTCTGGTGGTGGTCGTGTCCGCTGCCCGGGAAACTTGACCACTCACCTCGGCAACCATAAAGAACACATTGTCTTGTAAGCCCTCTACGGTCGTATTGCGTTCGATGACATCCGCGAGCGAAGTCCGTTGGAGCTGCTTCAACTCAGAACCACGGAAGGTGTTCTCGTACCAGAATCGATCGCCAGCACGAAGCCTTTCAAATTGGTCTACGATGATCGTCTGCGTCAATTCGCCCACAGAGCTGCCACGAACATGGTCTTCTGCCAATAGTCCAACCCACAAGTCGATGTTGTTGACGTCACCGTAGAGCGACTCGAGCTTGTCCTGCAAGTCCACGTCGCTCGTAATCTCAGCGAATGAATTCACGGCTCTGAGCCCATAGGCTTGTCGAGTCGTGTTGTAGTCGGACAGTCCGTGGTCACGACCGCGCTGAATGTTGAGAGCTGCCAAATCAAGTCCACCGGAACCCGGAGGGCCGAACAACGCGTTTCTGAGACTATCGACAACCTCCAAGTCGACTTCCTGAGCCTGGGTGGATGCTTCGTATTTGAGCAGCGTGTCGATCCCTGTCGCTTCCAGTATTTGAGGATTGTGGAATGCTTCTGCCAAGGTGATCGAATCGCTCACCGCTCTTCCATCGTTGTCGAAGAACTCGATTTCGTCGTTGAGCGTGCTATGTCCAAATCGGTATGCTGCCGTTGAGAACTCATTGGCGATCGTTGGATCGACCGACGAATCATAGCCCTGGTAGCGCGATAGCGCTCGGTCCCCCAATAGCGCTGGAAGGAACTCGTTGTAGGTGATAGCTTGGATCTCGGCGATGACAATTGCGCGAGCTTGTTGGTAGATTTGTTCGTCGGTCAACGTGGAATCACCGTCGGAAATTTCATCCGCCAGTCGATTGTGTTCGCGTACGAAGAGTGTTTGCAACGCGGTCAGCGAAATGTTCTCGTTCGCTCGGATGTCGCCCGCCGTAATGGTGCCATCGGCGTCCGTCGGCAACAATCCTGCGTCGGTTATCAAAAGCTTTCCACCCTCAAAGGATCGCAGTCCATTTGCCGTTTCGATGTCGCTTCCGTAGACCTGGGAACCGTCCACGTAGGCGGTGATTTCACTCACTTGCTGACGCGGATTGTCAAGCGAATTTCCCGTATCCGAAGCAAATTGCGATCGAATAAGTGGAATCGTAGCTGTGCCCGTTGAAGCGGGGTCAAATTGTGGATCGCCAGCAGGTACTTCAATGTCGAATGATTCACCACCCACGGCTTGATCCGACGTCAAGTCAATGTCGTGGTCCAGGAACTGCCCCCAAACATAGATGAATGCTGACAACCCGCGATCGCTTCGCGTCCCCTCGATATCGGCTGTCGAGAGCACGTTGCTAATCTCGCGAGCGCTCGGACGATCTTCACCGGCAGGTGTCGAAATTCCATCCGAGTAATCCGCATCGGCGATTCTCAAGAGTTCTTCGCCGGCACTCCCAAGTTCAGGGTTTTCAAGGTTATTGTTGGTGCCGTCGATGGAACGAACTTCGTCTGGCAAACTCGGAACGGATTCGTCTTGAGGGGGAGCATGCCTACGTGATTCGTGTTCACCTCGATTCAGTCGATTGATCACAAACAGCGCATCTTGCGGTGAAAGCAGGCCGTCGTTGTTGACATCAATGAAGTTGAGGTCGTCCCTTTGCGACCTTTGATTGATGGCGTTGATGACCATCAGCGCGTCCATCGGCGAAACCAAGCCATCGTCGTTGACATCTTCCGCATCAAAGCGATTGTGATGAAACGGCTGAAAATCGGCCGCCAACAACCTTCTGGACTCCAACGTCTCCGCGCGAAGACGCCTTGCATAGCGTTTGCGTGAATTTTGCTTGAGGGCGTTGCGACGCAAGGTTCGCCCGAGGCGACGGATGTGAGACTGGAGCATGTGTGCTGTGGACTCAAAGAATGTCATGACTTTGGCCTCCGATGAGAAGAAAAGTTCGGGGCAGACCGTGTATGGCGGACGGCATTCGAGCTTGGTTCGGCTAAGAATGGCGTCGCCTCAATAGCCCCTTAGCTCCATAGGGCGCAAAGCTGCGGTGGCTGTCACGCTAGTCAGCAGGCAAAAACAGTTTTACCCAACTCTTCATAGCGGCTGACCGGCGCGGAAAACCCTGATTGTTCAGCCGGCAGCTCGAATTAGATTGAGGACACCAAGAATCGAGTTCCATGGGACCATACGACATGAAGGAGCTTCGAGGTCTACTTGGTCAAAATCAGCTTTCCCTGACGAGTCTTTCGCAGACGGTAGAGTTGCCCGCCACACTCGATCCAAACCTCGTCGCCACAGCGCGCGAAGTCGTCGAAATGGACAATTTTTGGAAGCTCTAGAGGGGCATGCCCTGTCTCTTGCGTATTTCGCCCGGCTGCTTCTTGTGGAATATCGTTCGGCATAGTTTGGCGCTATTCGTTGGCGAAATGCGGTTGAACACGTCTTTTTGACGTTGGGCACTTGCGATTTATCGCAAGGCTGATATTATTTTAATGATACTGAATCTCAGTATTAATTCAACGCCGTCGACGCAGCAAGCCATCGGTGCCAGGCCCGCTTTGCGATCCTGCCGCTCCTTCGCCAGCCACGCTCGGTTCCGCCCTGCATACTTAGGTAAGTATGGGGCCGTCCCAGTTCGTGCTATCTCAGAAGGAGTCCAGCACATGTCCATTCTTCCAATCTCAGTTCATAGACCCGCCAGAAAAGCCACGATTTGGCATGGTTCTTTCAAGCGAAGCGCCTTCACGCTTGTCGAACTATTGGTGGTAATCGCCATCATTGGCATTCTCGTGAGCCTACTGCTCCCTGCCGTTCAATCCGCTCGCGAGGCCGCAAGAAGGGTTCAGTGTTCCAACAATCTCAAACAGATCGGCTTGGGGCTTCTCAATTACGAATCGACGTTCAAGAAGTTTCCCGTGGGGTCGATCGAAAGCAACTTCATCAGCGCTTTCACCTCGATCCTGCCTCATTTGGAACAGGGTAATACCTACACCAAGTACGACTTTTCAAAGTACTACACTCTCCCCGAGAATGCCGTGGTCTCAAGGCAGTGGATGCCCGCCTACCTTTGTCCGTCCATGGTGCTACCGCGCGATGTGCCTGAGACGCGAGGCGATGAGGTTGGGGGGCCGAGCAGCTACTTACTCAACGAAGGCACTTCCAGCTATATGTCCAACGCGGACGGAATGTTCGCTGCCGATTGGCCAGCCTACGGCATGAGCAATCCGCATATTGGATTCGGGCAAATCTCCGACGGCACCAGCAATACGTTAGCCGTGAGCGAAACAACCTACAACTATAAAGACTACAAATGGGACACAGCGCTCCCGGCCCCCCTAGGAGGTACTGTCCGCTATGGTCTTGCGCGTTGGGTCGTCGGGTATCCACGCGTGGCCATGGGGACAACGCGTTTTCCGATCAATGATTTCTCGACGGGAACGCTCGAAGGTTATAGCAGCCAGCACTCGGGGGGCGTCACGGCGCTGCTTATGGATGGCAGCGTTCGCTTTCTTAGTGATCGCGTCAATCCGACCAGCTTCAATGCGATGTCGACGCGCGCAGGCGGTGAGGTGATTGATGCCAATGCTCTTCAGTAACTTAAACTTTTTCCCCTGGTCCTCGGCCACTTTCGGTTCGATACCCCGCGCCTTTTGGGTGGGGGGCATGGTCATCGGCTGGAGTTGTTTGGGTTGCAATCCAACCGGACCGGCTCGGCAATCCGTCAGCGGCACAGTCATGCTCGATGGCCAGCCCGCCTCAGGATTGAGCCTGGTGTTTACGCCGACGGGAAGTAAGCAGTTGGGGGTGGCGTCTGAAGTTACCGACGGTCGGTTTTCACTCGATACCACCACGGGGCCTTCCGAAGGCGAATATGACGTGACTGTCGATACAATCGAGCCAGATCTGGAAGAATTTGAGCAGCTTCGGCAGGCCGGCAAGAAGCCGTTGTCGTCGATTAAACTGCATCCGCGTTACCGCAA
Organism: Pirellulaceae bacterium; assembly: GCA_020852965.1. Lineage (GTDB taxonomy): Bacteria > Planctomycetota > Planctomycetia > Pirellulales > Pirellulaceae > Aureliella. The sequence goes on from JADYZV010000013.1 coordinate 42,136, forward strand.
GCCAGGCGCGCTGCAAGCGAGTGTGTTGGCTGACCAAGAGAACGTTTTTAATTTTGAGCTAAAGAGCCGTTGAATTCATACGCAACACAAAAATCTGGGAGCTTAGCATCTCCAGAAAGGACTTCGATGCCCAAATTGATTTGTCGTGGCTGGCAATTCGCCGCGTTGGCCTTGGCGTTTTGCGTTTCCATGGCCGGCCTGCCGGTGATTGAAGCGCAGGGGAAAAATCCTTGGCTGAAACCGAGCGGTAGGAAACCGGCGAGCTCAAATTGGACAGGCTTTCAAAACGGTGGTCAGCCGATGATCGGCAGCGGAATGCTGCCGACAAACTGGTCCCCCAATGCTGGTTCGTTCGCTTGGCAAGCACCCATTGAGGGTTACGGTCAATCGACACCGGTCCTATGGGACGAACAGGTTTTCGTTACTTCCACCAGCGGCGCAAACAAAGAGCAATGCCACTTGTCAGCCTATGACTTGAAAGAGGGGAAGCGATGGTGGAAGAGAGACTTTACCAATCCGACACCTGAGGAGAAAACGGCCTATGTCAGCCTGGCGGCACCTACACCAATTGTCGACGCCAATGGATTGCTGGCGTTGTTCGAAGGGGGCTTGCTGGTGGCTGTTGATCTCGATGGTGCGGAGCGTTGGCAGCGCAATTTAGTTGCGGAGTATGGGCCTATCAAAGCTCGGCATGGCCTAGCCGCTTCGCTCGAACAAAATGACTCAAACGCGTTTGTGTGGATCGAGCGCAACGAGGAACCTTACCTATTAGCAGTAAGTAAGAGCACGGGTGAAACGGTGTGGAAAGTGCCAGGACTGAGTGCAACGTCTTGGGCTTCGCCGCGTTTGGTCCCCACCGAACATGGCCCCCACTTGGTGGCAAACGCCCATGGCAAAGCAGTCGGCTTTGATCCGATATCAGGTGAGCGGCTTTGGGAGTTGTCGAGGATTGAGAACAACACATCTTGCACGCCAGTCCCATGCGGGCTGGGGAAGTTTCTGATCGGTGCGTCCGACGGACGTGGTGAAGAGAGTAGCGGCAGCGGTACACCATCGAGCGGAGTCGTGCAGATCGTGCGCGATCCAACCAGTGGCGACTATTCCGCCGACTATCTATGGCGCGCTGAGAGGGCAAGTTGTTCGTTTGGCAGTCCGGTGGCAAGTGACACTCGCGCTTTCTTCGTCAATCGCTCTGGAGTCCTATTCCAATTGGACTTAGCAACCGGTGAGGAGACCTCTGCTGCGCGGATCAAGGCCGGAAGTATTTGGGCCACTCCGGTTATTGCACACAATCAATTGTACTTGTTCGGTCAAAAGGGGACGACATCGATCGTCTCTTTGACAAGTGGCGAGGAAGAGCAGAGTTGTATTTTGTGGTTGGAGCCAACTGAGGCACCTGCCGAAGGCGAATCCGTCGCGAAGGCCAGCGGTGGATCGGTGCTATACGCAGCCGCAGTCGCCGCACGTTACTTGATCCTACGCCAAGGCAGCAGGTTAACCGCGATCCAATCAGAAATCTCAAAGTAGTACTTTGACAATAAATTCCATGTAGTGGACGAGGCTACAAGTCCCTTTTATTTTAAAACCGTTGGGGATTCGTAACCTCGTCCACTACTGCCTGTGACATTCAGTCACTTTTCGCACGATGATAACGAATCACTTTCACAACAGAAGGACACCAATCCATGCGTCTATTTTCCAAAACTCTTTTACTAATCGCAGGTTGCGCAAGCTCGATGCTAGCCAACTCGGCGTCAGCCCATTTTCCGTGGGTGGTGCGCACCGAGGATGGCAAAGCGGCCTACTTCTTCGGTGAAAACCCAGCCGATCGCACCTACAAATTGCCTGGATCGATCGCCAAGGCTGAGGTCATGTCGTGGTCTCAAGAGGGCGAGCCGCAGGAACTCAAACTCAAGCCTGTGGTCGAGGAGAAATTTGTAGGTCTGCTCTCGGAACAAGAGTTGCCCGCAGATGCAATGTTTAGTTCGCAAGTCACCTTTGGCATCTACCACGGCTCGCGACTCGACTACTACACGCTGCATCAAGGTGGCAGGCTGCCCACTAGCCGCAGCGCATACGAACCAGCGACTGCGACACACAAAGAGGCTGCGCTCAAACTCAACGCTCAACTCGTCGATACCGATTCAGGCGTCGATGTGTTCGTGCTCTGGGACGGCAAACCACTGGCCGATGCCGACGTGCAGCTATTCTGCGCCGAAGGTCATGAAGAAGGTTCCGCCAAGACAGACGCAAACGGCAAGGTCTCATTCGATGACAAACAAGTGGAAGCGGGCTTGAACGGCATCGTGGTCGGCCACACGGTCAAAACGCAGTCGGGTACACTCGACGGTCAAACCTACGACTCCGGGTCGCATTATCTGACCGTCACTTTTTCTGATCCCGAAGACTTTGCTTTGCAGCCGTCCAAATCGCAAGATGCCTCCAGCAACGACCTGCGAATTGCCGACTTGCCATTTGCCGTCACTAGCTTCGGTGCTGCTCGCATCGGCGATGCGATCTACGTCTACGGTGGCCATACTGGGGAAGCTCATTCGTATTCCACTGAAGGGCAATCGAACCAATTATTGCAACTCGATTTGAACGCGCCTTCATCGACTTGGAGAACGGTGGCCGAAGATGAGAGGCTTCAGGGACTGGCACTTGTCGCGCACGGCCAGCGGCTGATCCGTGTCGGTGGCTTCACTGCCTTGAACGCGCCGGGTGCCGAGCATGACTTGCATTCTCAAGCGACCGTGCGCGCATTCGATACGACGACGGGCCAGTGGCGCGATCTACCGTCACTGCCCGCTGGTCGTTCGAGTCATGATGCAGCCATACTTGGCGATACCATTTACGTCGTCGGTGGCTGGAATATGGACGGTGACAGGGAAACGCAGTGGCACACTACGGCTTGGTCGCTCGATCTGTCCAAGGCCGAACCCAAGTGGACAGAGCTGCCAGCACCCGGATTCGAGCGACGAGCTCTGGCGGTTGTCGCACACGCGGGCAAGATATTCGCTATTGGCGGCATGGACCACGCGGGGCCAACTCGTAAAGTTAGCATCTTCGATCCAGTCACGAAAACCTGGTCCGATGCTCCTGCGTTGGTTGGTGAGAAAAATATGGATGGCTTTGGTGCCTCCGGCTGGAGCATCGACGGTCGACTGATCGTGACCACCTATTCAGGCGACATCCAACAGTTGGCCGCTGATGGCCGTGCGTGGGAAGTGATTGGAAAGACGAAGGACGCAAGATTCTTTCATCGTCTCTTGCCCCTCAAAGAGAACTCGCTCGTGTCGGTCGGCGGAGCCAACATGGAAGAGGGTAAATATCTCGAACCTGAAGTTATCAACATGCGCTAGTGCTTCAACCCTAAACTGAGAAATGGTCAAAGCACAAGCAAACAGATTGTCGAACCTTCCGGAGTAACGATATGCGACGAGATTCACGAGGCTTTACGTTAGTGGAACTGCTGATTGTGATCGCCATCATTGGCATCTTGGTGGGATTGCTTCTGCCGGCCGTTCAGGCGGCTCGAGAAGCGGCCCGGCGAATGTCGTGTAGCAACAATCTAAAGCAAATTGGCTTGGCGACTCACAACTACGAATCGTCGACACGGCGACTGCCTCCCAGCCTCTGTATCGATTTATCTACGGGCGGTGGAGGGTGGTCGGTGCATGGACGGATTATGCCGTACCTCGAACAGGGCAACTTCTACAATCAAATCGATTTAAGTATTGGCTGGTCCCACCAGCCCGTGGTCAGCCGCTTCCGCGTGCCGGTCTACTTCTGTCCTTCCGACCCCAAAGGGGATGAACTGCGGGACACGAGCAGCACTGGTAGCACGAGTGGAATTTACCTCTATCCAACCACCTACGGTTTCAATGCGGGGACTTGGTTCGTTTACGACCCACGCACGAACCAAGGTGGGGACGGGATCACCTACCCCAACGCCAACATGAAAATTGGCAGTATCACCGACGGTACCAGCAATACGTTATTGGCTGCCGAGGTGCATGCCTGGTCAGCTTATACTCGCAACGGAGGTCCGCCATCGACGAGTGTGCCGCTGACCGTTGACGATGCGTTGGCGATGATTGGGTCGGGCAAGCCCGATCGCCTGTTAGCGTCAGGCTTTGGGACGGGCCATACCGAGTGGGCCAACGGCCATACCCATCACAGTTGTTTTACCACGACCTTTCCACCCAACACGCGAATACCGTATGTCTACAATGGCATCACGTACAATTGTGACTATAACTCGCAACAAGAAGGGAACTCGCTCTCCCGTCCTTCCTACGCTATCGTCACCGCGCGCAGCTTTCATCGCGGCGTAGTCAATGCCGTCTGGGCCGATGGCTCGGTGCGCGCAACGAGCGAGAATATCGATGGCATTGTGTGGCGCGCCAGCGGTACTCGCAACGGTGGGGAGGTGGTTGCGCTCGAATAGGTTGACTATGAACATTTGTTTCTGAAGGGCCAAGAACTCATGATCCGTTTGGGTTATCGAAACCAGCGACGCCACCAAGGCTCAGCAATCGGTTGGGAAGGCGCAGGAGCTGTCGACCGAATCGTCTGCATCGGCTGTGTGGCGTACACGTTTCCCTTCGGCATCGACGCGGTTGGAGTTGGTTTTTCATCGTCAGAAAGAAATGCAATCTCAAGTCGCAATGCTCCAATTTGAATCGTCTCGCCAGGAGTAAGTGCCTTTTGTTGGATTCGCGAATCGTTGACGTAGGTTCCGTTCATCGATTGCAAGTCTTTGATGACCAACGCTCCTTCAAAATTCTGGCTGAACTGACAGTGCTTGCGGCTGATTGAATCGTGCTCGATGCAGATGTCGACACCCGGTTCCCGGCCAACCACCGCAGGTACGGTAAAATTCCACACGCGGCAAGTCAACCCGTCGACTTGATTCTGTAGCGTTAACTGGAAGTGCATGGCGGACCTCTTTTGACAGTGCGAGAAGGGAGGATTGAAGAGAGTGAAAACTACTGCGCCCGAACTCACAGAGTAAAAAACTATGTGGTGAGGAGTACGATGAAGAGAATGGTAGTATGACGGATTTAAAGGCCGTATGCTATATAATTACGTGTGGTTTTAAACAAATTGCTAGAGTGGCTGCAAATCGTTTAACGCCTAGCCGCAGTAGTCGGTGGATCATGAGTGATGTCAACTATGGACTAGCCGTGTGAAGCAGTGGGAGCTGAACCGGCGCGTGGGTAGCGACTACGTAGGCGCAGGCCTGGAGCGGAGTCGATTGCACTGGTCACCGCAGTGGTGAGGGAGTGGCGTGGGTAGCGTCGGGTCAGCGAGACGGAGTTGGTTGGCATGCGCATTTGGCCATAGCAGTTGTCTGCCGCAGGTGCCGTCGCCTGCGCATGCCGCGAAACTGGGTTGGCATGTGCTGTGGTTCATCCGAGACCCACGCATAGATCATCTCACCATTCACCCTGCGGCCTGCTGCGGTTCGGCGTTAAACGAATTCAGCGAACTTCGCCGCCGGATCGTGTTACCAGTGCAGTCAGTTGTTGCTCTGTCAAAGCGGCGGGTAGAGTTTCTACGCTCCCATCGCATAGGCCGACTATTCGTGATGATGCGAGTTTCGCGAGCGTCGCGTTGGGTACGAATGGAATGTCGGCAGGTTTCGTCCATGGGACGCTGGCACTTGCCACAGCGAGCGCTATCGTATTGAACGTTCCATCCGTGATGTCCCCAAAATCGGTGGGGCGACTGTTATCAAACGCGGCGCCGTTGCCAACCAGCATCTGAAAGCGAGTCATGCCGAGCTTCGCGTCGGAGTCACCTTGGGAAGCAAATACAGCCGGCATCTGTTCGAGCAGCTTCCGATTGTTTTCACTATCCCAGGGCTCGTCGAAGCGATACCGTTTGTACAGCTCGGCATGTCCAAGAATTGGCAGCAGAGCGACTCGCCAGCTATGGGGTTGTTCACTTTTGTCGCGACGATTCGCAGGTGCGGGAAGGTGCTTGAATAGATCATAAAAATTGTGCATGGCCAGAAGAAGGGACTTCAGTTTAACTTCGTCGCTGGCAGACGCGTCGGGTGCATTCTTCTGAATCTCTTTGTCCGATTTTCCGTCGATTGCTAAGTAATATTGTAGTGGGTCTGAGCCGCCTAGTGGCTGGCCAGGAAACCGTGTGTAGCGTGTCATCTTAAATCCGATGTCGTATCCAGGGATTTCGATAGACGGTGCTGTCCCTGGCGAATCAGCCATTATATCGTCACCACCATAGCCGCCCTCAACTCCACCGCCCATCACGCCTGCACCGGGATAGCCTCCACCGTAGCCACCGCCCAGCATGCCTCCGCCGTAGCCGCCTCCATCCGTGCTACCGCGCCCACCCATCATTCCACCCATCATTCCAGGGGCGTCGTCACTACCAAATCCACCTGCGTTTGCTCCCCCTTCCGGAACAAAGAAATCAAGTCCGTCAGCCTTGTATAACATTTGCTTGATTTGCAGTTCCACTAGCTCATGACGTTGATCGAGCCGAGCTTGTAACTTGGCCTCCATTTGTTCGACTCGCGCCTTGACCTTGTCAAACTCTCGCACTCGTTCCTGCATATCCAGCACGAAGTATTCGGCCAAGGCTTCACGCAGCACCAATTCCAGCCTTTCGCGATCTCGATTGGGCGCACCCAAGCTCTGTCGAAGTTTATTGATATGTTGCAACAGCAACTGTTTGGGGCTCCGCGCGGTCCCCAAACCGCTCAGTCCGTCCCTCACTCCGGGCCTGCCTCCCATCATCCCACGAGAACTTTCAGCGTTTAAATTCGCACTACTGTCATCCGCAGGCAAACCTGCGCGAACGTTATCCAACGTCGATAGTGCTTCAATTCCCTCAGCAACTTTAGTCTGTGCGGCAGGTGCTTCAGTAGTTGCTGCTTCCTGTGCCGCCGCTGAATGGCACATGGCTCCGACCAGTGTTGCAATACAACACCAATGATTTGCAAACTTCATTTGATTTCTCCAATTTGAAGTTGTGAAAGTAAAGTGGAAAAGCAGTTCAATTGTTCAAAGTAGCTGACACACTCCGTGTGCCGTAGCCAATTGAAACTAATGATTTCGTTCTTCGGCAGCGCTCACACGCGGCCGAAGGATTAGTCTGTTTAACCGCGTAGCGCTGGCGCGGTTAAACAGAGATTCTCTCCGGCGGGCATTCACGCGCGGCCGAAGCATTGAGCCTGCTGCTTTTTTAGCACCACTGGAGTCAATCGCGTTCGATCTGGTTCAATTGACTTTGAATCGCATCTATCTCTTGCCGCCAATCGACCTCATGTCGAGGCGCATCGTTGCTGCCTTCCAGAATATCCAGCGCGCGATGCAACTGGCGAATCTCATGGGTGAACGAGACGCTGTCTTTGGTAACGATCTCGGCAACCGTGGGGCTCACGTTGGAACGCTGCGAATACACTTCGCCAGTGGCTTGTGCTCCACTTCCTTCTGAACTGAAGGGAAATGAATCAACGACTCGCTGTTCGACATGCGAACCAACGGCAGACGCTGCTCGGCTTCGTACAAAATCGGTTGTCCGCAGGGCCAGGCCGACCGCCAGCAGGACAACTCCGGCGAGCGTCAGCCGAGCCAATCCAGGGTGGCGTCGAGTCCAAAATCGAATTCTTGATCGCATCGAAGGCCTCCGATTCTGCGACTGCTGTAAGATTCTAGTAAGCGCATCGCGCACGGCCAATGCAGAAGCAAAACGATTCGATGGTCGCTTTTGTAACAGCCGATCGATGACATCCGAAAGTTCGTCCGCTACTTCTGCGTTTACTTGCCAGACTGGTCGATGTGGTTCGTGACAGATCCGATGGAGCACACCCATCGCGCGTTCGGCTCGGAAGGGTGGGTGACCGGTAGCGACGAAGTAGAGGACCGACCCCAGGCTGAATAGATCGCTGCGATGGTCTACCGCGTCACCGTTGGCCTGTTCGGGCGACATGTACTGCGGAGTGCCGGCCACGACGCCAGTATGAGTCAGGCTGGCGTCGTCAACGGTTCGCGCTAGACCAAAATCGGTCAAGAGTACACGTTCGACACCATCTTCCAGCAGGATGTTGGCAGGCTTCACATCGCGATGTACGATGCCCTGCTCATGAGCGGCCGCGAGTCCATTGGCAGCTTGAATGCCGATACGTAGAATCTGCTGAATGCCCAGCGGTCCCAAGCGTTCGACTCGGGACTGCAACGATTCGCCGGAAACGTACTGCATCACAATGAACGGCGACGCGCGATCCGATTCAACATTGTGAATCGCCACCACATTGTCATGCACTACCGCAGCGGCTGCCCTCGACTCTCGACCAAAACGTTGCTTCGCCGCCCCGTTGCGAGCCAAATGAGGCGCCAAGACCTTCACTGCGACAGGTCGATTGAGTTCAGTATCGAACGCTTTGAAGACGACTCCCATTCCGCCAGAGCCGATGACTCGTTCAATCTCGTAGCGGCCCAATCGTCCGAGCATTTCCGGATGCGACGGCGGCTCCAGTTCCACCTCAAAACCATTTGTCATTGCAGTTTTAGCTGCTCTATCAGCGAGAGCTTGCATCGAGCAATTCTCGGCTTCGACATTTGCGTCATCGAAGCCGCTTAGCAATTGACTTACTTCGGGCTCAATGGCTTCGATCGAAGCCATTTCTGACAGTCTCTGTTGACACGCCCAGCACGACTCGACGTGCTGAGCGGTTTCCGTACTCGACGAACAGTCTTCGTCGCCAAAGAGCAACGTTTGCAACTGATTATGGTTTGCATGAATTGGAGATTTCATGTCACTTCTCATTCGGGCTCTCCCCTTCCAGTCGCTTCACTGTGTCTCTCAACCGTGCCAAGACGCGACAGCGGGCGACGACAACGGTACCTTCGCTCATTGCCAATACTTGTGCCGCTTCGGCGATCGACAACCCTTCGATGCTAGTTCTCTGAAAGGCTTGCCACGTTGTGACGCGGACATCGTGGCGTACATGTCGAGCTGCTATCATGTACAGTTGCCTGCGATACTCGATATCAAACTCACGCGATGCAGCGGAGTCCTCGTGATTTGGATCGACTTGGTCGTTTAGCAGCCGCACCAAATCCGTTCCACCCTGCCCCAGTGGCAGGTGCTTGCGACGAGTGAGAAAGTTGATCATGAGGTTGCGAGCAATTTTGTAGAGCCAATCTCGAAAACGACCCTTGTTTGGCTCGTGATCCCAGCGGTGAATCGATTTCGATACGGCTAATAGAACCTCTTGAACTATGTCGTTGGCGTCAGCCTCTTGGAACCCCTTCGATCGCGCCAAACGAAAAATCAGCGGCTGGTAGACGTCGACGAATTGATCCCAAGCGTCGATGTCGGCCCTATCCGGCAGTCGCAGCAGAAGGCTATTTCGAGTGTCTGAAATGGTGTTGCTCACAGTTCCATCGCAATCGTGACCCATTAGTTCGCTTGGCTTCGTCTATATGAGAACACACGCCTCGTGAGCTATGATTACTGAAAAGGGGACATTTTAAAGAGAATTCCGGCACTTCTCGCTGAACACCACCACCGAAACACGTTTTATCATTCTGCCTCCCATGATTCTGCCTACTCCCAAAAATCAACTGCAAGGCGGAATAATGGCCGGCAGAATAATAGGAATTCCCCACCACAACTATCCACTGTGATTTCGTTTTCGAGATGCCGCTTTGGATTATGTAACATGGTGGCGATCAGCGAGGAGTGTCGAAAATCCACATTTTATCGAGAAATGGTTGGGCATCATTGTCACGGTGAATTCGTTTAACGCCGAGCCGCAGCAGGCCGCGATGCGCACGGTGAGTTGATTAGCACTTGGGGCACTGGTGAACCACAGCGTATGCCAACCCACTTTCGCGGCCTGCGCAGGCGACGGCACCTGCGGCAGCCAACGTCATTGCTGGCTCTGCGGGTTATAAATAGCCCGATTGTAACAGGCCACAATGAAAGTGGAGATTTACTCCTTCGCAAGTCTATGACCTGACTCAGGTATCCAATAACACCAAAGACTACTAGCACATCCCGGGATTGAAACTTGTTGATTGGCTTACACCATGATTGACCATGGCAAGCCGTTACAACTACGCAACCGTAAGCCGTCCAATACCAACCGCCACGCGAACTTGAAAATTTATTATAATTGTGGCGAAAAGTCGCTTCAGTTGGCACGTTTTTCTTGATGCTGCCGCGGAACGAGCCACTAACAAGATAGGGAAACCCAAAATGAATCGAAAGCAAGCTAGCGATTTTGCACCAGAGGTGTTGGAACTGTATGACGACTACGCGCACGGGCGGCTCGATCGACGAGAGTACGTCAAGCGTTTGGGGGCCTTCGCTGTCGGCGGGTTGACCGTCGAAGCATTGATGTCAAGTCTTCGTCCCAACTACGCTTGGGCCGAGCAGGTCAAGCCGGACGATGCACGCATCAAAACGGAAATGATCAGCTACCCATCGCCCCAAGGTGCCGGCGAGATGAAGGGCTTGTTGGCGCGTCCTGCCGAAGGCGAGAAGTTCCCAGCAGTGCTGGTGGTCCACGAAAACCGAGGGCTCAATCCATACATTGAGGATGTCGCGCGCCGCTTGGCAGTCGACGGATTTCTCGCGCTTGCGCCAGACGCACTCACACCCTTGGGCGGATACCCGGGCAACGACGACGAAGGGCGTGCCATGCAGGCCAAGCGCGATTCAAATGAGATGACTCAGGACTTCCTCGCAGCGGCGAAATGGCTCGATGCGCATGATCTATCGACCGGCAAGGTCGGTGTGGTTGGCTTTTGCTACGGCGGTGGAATTGTCAATCAGCTCGTTGTGCTGGCGCCTGACGTTATCGATGCCGGTGTTCCATTCTATGGACGACAGCCGGATGTTGCCGACGTCCCCAAGATTAAGGCTCCGCTGCTGATTCACAACGCCGGTTTGGATGCTCGGATTCTCGCGGGGGCTCCGGCGTTCGAAAAAGCACTTGCGGACAACGGAAAGTCGTTTGAGTCGTTCGTCTACGAAGGTGTCAATCACGGCTTCCACAACGATACCACCCCACGCTACGACGAAGCGGCAGCCAAGTTGGCTTGGGAGCGAACGATTGCATTCTTCAAGAAGAGCCTCGCTAGCTGAATTGGCTCAATTGTCCTTGGAATAGGTCAAGCTTCGGAACCTACGATGGATTTTAGGGTTTCAGGTAGAACCTGAGTTCACAACCTAATTGCTGGCGCGGCGGGTTACGATGAACCAGCAGGCTACTTTGACGCTCGGCAAATCATTACCATTCCATTAGGAGCACACCACTTGCGACACAAATTTCTCACCGGTTTGTTAGGCCTGACTTTGGGGACGTTTTCACTCTTGGCTCAGAGTCAAGTACGCGGTCAAGATCTGAACCAAGACCTCAGCCACGACTGGCCGCATTGGCGTGGTCCTGACGCGTCGGGCACGGCCGTCGACTCCAATCCACCGATTACCTGGAGCGAAACCGAGCACATCAAGTGGAAGATCGAAGTGCCCGGCGCCGGCAGTAGCACACCCATCGTGTTGGGCGATCGCGTTTATGTGAGTACCGCCGTAAAAACCGAGCGTGTCGCAGAGGCTAAGCCAGCCACTGATGGCAATCCCGCAGAGGAATCTCAACGGCAAGCAGAGCGCGGTGGCGAGCGGCAAGGACGCGGTGGAGGTGGCCCAGGTGGTGCTCCTCGCGGCAGAGGACGTGGTGGTTTCGGCGGCGGCGGCACCGCACCGACCAATTATTACGATTTTATGGTGATCGCCTACGACCGTGCGACTGGCCAGGAAGTCTGGCGAAGCACCGTGACGCAACAACTGCCGCACGAATCTGGTCATAGCGACAATAGCTTCGCCTCCTCGTCGCCCATCACCGATGGCAAGCGTCTATACATTTCCTTCGGCTCGCGCGGAGTGTTCTGCCTTGATCTCAACGGTAAACAAATCTGGGATGTCGACCTGGGCGAAATGAAGACACGCAATCAATTCGGCGAAGGGAGCTCTCCTGCGCTACATGCTGGTACGCTAGTTGTGCAATGGGATCACGAAGGCGACTCATTCATCGTTGCCTTGGATGCACTGACCGGTGAAGAAAAATGGCGGCAACCGCGCGATGAACAAACCACTTGGTCAACGCCGCTAATCGCCGCGTACAAGGGACGCGCTCAAGTCATCGCGAACGGCACGAATAGGGTCCGCAGTTACGATCTCGAAAGCGGTGAACTTATCTGGGAATGCGGTGGACAGACTGGCAACCCCATTCCAGCGCCTGTGCGATTCGAAGACAACGCCATCGTTATGACCGGATTCCGAGGCAACGCCATTTATTCCATTCCACTCGGAGCCAAGGGGGACGTCACTGACCGCGATACCATCACGTGGCATGAAGGGGATGCCGCGCCGTATGTTCCGTCGCCAGCGCTTTACAAAGGTCAACTCTATTTCGTCAAAGCCAACAACGCCGTGCTCGTTTCGCGCAGTGCCAAGTCAGGTGAGTTGGTTATCGACCAAACCCGAGTGCCTGGCATTTCCAGTGTTTACGCTTCGCCTGTCGCTGCAGCCGACCGCATCTATTTGACAGGCCGTGACGGTACCACCGTTGTACTCAAGCATGGCGAATCATTTGAAGTTGTCGCCACCAACAAATTGGATGACCCAATCGACGCCTCAGCCGCGATTGTAGGGGATGAGATCTTTCTCCGCAGCAAGTCCCATCTGTATTGTATTGCTCAGTAGAGTAAGAAATGACCTGTAGATAGCGCGAGCCGCCATGGCTTTCGTCAGCCCGCGAGATCCCGGATGATATTGCAAAGACCGACAATCTGGCCGTGTGTGTGATTTGCAGAGATGGCGATTCGGGCAGTGGCGGCATCCCTCTCCACTGTGGGATATAGAGCAGCCGTAACAAGATACCCTCGGTGGAGAATCGCGGCGCAAAAATCAATGCACTGCTTTTCACTACCGAGAAGCACACCACGTACAGGTGATGTGGAAAACTGGTTCAGAACGGGCAATGGGCATTCGTCTAGTTCGCGATCCAGCAGTGCGAGATTCCTGTTGAACAACGCCTGTCGATCACACAATTCTGAGGAAAGATGTAGCATTGCCGATTCGATGGATGCGCCAACCAGTGGCAAGGCCGGGCTGCCGCTAAACGCATAGCTCGTTGCGTACCGTTGGATCACTTGCAAGTCGTTGGTGGTGGGAACAACGGCGGCACCACCGTTGGTGCCAAAGGATTTGTTTAGCGATACGATGACGATGCCACGATGTGGGGATTTTTTCAGATGACTCATCGCGTGCCCCTGCCCATGTTCGCCAAGTACGGAAAATCCGTGGGCGTCATCGCAATACAGATACCCATCCACTCGATCGAGCATCGGCAGCATTGCTTCGATAGGCGCGATGTGCCCCATTGAACCGATCCCATCGCAAATCACGATCGGCGTATGACCGTCGCGACGCGCTCGTTGCAAGCTTTCTTCAACGGCATTCAAATCATCAATATTGATGTTAACAACGCGACCAAAAGACTCCAGCACTGCTCGCAACACTTGAATTGACGCATGGGCTTTGCGGTCCAAGATGAATTGTGGTGAACGGAATGAAAAGCTGGGTAGTACGCCCGCCGCAAAAAGTGGGAGAATCCCAACGTGAGCCAAAGATGCAGATTGAAAAACTGTCACTGCCATCCCGCCCAGTATCTGCGAAAGCAACTGTTCAAGCCGGACGACATCCTGGACTACAATTCGAGTTCTTGCGCAGGCTAGCTGGGTGGCCCATCGATCCAGTGAAAGCTTTGCGGCTTCGACCAACCGTGGATCCGATTCGAAACCAAGATAGCAGCACGATGCAAACTCAACAATTCTGCGACCGTCTTCCAACTGTATTGTTTTTCCGTCTCTTGATTCAGCAACCAATGCCCCCAGGCCCGCATGTTCCAACTGTCGAAACTGCTCGATGCTCGATGAAACGCGTCGGGCAAGCCAATTGTCAGGCTCGAGTCCAGGGTTCGACTTCGTTCTCATGCTCATCTTTTCACATCGGGTGGGGTGGGCGTCTCTGGATCGGAAGTTCGAATGTCTTTAATCGTGGTCCATGGCCTCATAGCCATACTGCTGTTGTTCTTTCAAGACAATCGAGGCATGTTCATTGGCGGTCTGTGGATTCGAGAACACCGCGCGAAAGATAGAAGACTTTGACGTTTCCGGTCCGATTGGCATTCTGCTCAATGACACACGACCTCGACCTTCGCGCACTTGGCGATGGTACACTTGTTCGTTGAGCTGATCTAGCTCGGAGGAACTTAACTGCCTTGTCGGCGGGCGGAAACGATAGGCGACCAGATTGGACTGTGGTTCGGTGAGCAACTGAAAACAATCGGAGTCTTTGACTTGCTGCGCAAACCGCTCTGCGGTGGCCAATGTCTTATTAGCTATTCGCGCATAGCCGTCGCGCCCCAATAAATGCAGCGCCGCATGCAACAGCAAAACGCTTGCATCGCGTGAGCCATCAACCGCATGCAAGCCACGATCATTGTGGTCGTGAAAAAGGTATTCGGCAGTGTGCCGAATGGCTTGCTGAGATTGAGCATCTTTTAAGAGCACCAGCGCCTGCGCAACAGGCAGGAACATTTGTTTGTGGCAATCCATGGCCAACGAGTCGGCGAGTTCGAGGCCGGCCAAGCGATCCCGGTAAGTCTCGGAGAACAGCGCCCCGCCGACCCAAGTTGCATCAACATGAAACCAACTGCCAAGCTCGGCAGCTAACTGCCCCATCTCACTCAGCGGGTCGATTGAACCAACTTCGGTGGTTCCTGCGACGCCCACGATTGCGAGAATGTTTTCGCCCGAGCGCTCGGACTGCCACACCTGATTCTTGAGGGCTGATATGTCACATCGGTAATCTTTGTCTGTTGGAACGAAACGGATCGCATCTTTACCCAACCCAAGAATGTCGGCAGACTTTACGATCGAATAGTGCATCAACTTGGAGCCGAGGATCACAGACTTCAATTTGGAAGGACCGTTGTTGCGTGCTATCCACAAAGACGACAGGTTTGCTGTCGACCCGCCCGATGTCAGCATCCCGGGCACCAAGTCAGACTCACACGGGTGCCTAAAGACGATCTCGTACAATCGTTTTAGAACAAACGCCTCGCAATCTCCAAAGGCGCCAGCGCTTTTGGCGGAGACAACGTTTTGGTTCAGGAGCGTACACAGCCTTGAAAATTCTGAGCACCATACAAGAGGTACCGAAGTCATGTTGCTGAGATTGCAAGGGTCAGCATTAGCACTCGCCGAAAGAATAAACGGTTCAAGCCAATCACGGATGTAGTCCTCCAGAGTATCGCCAGCGACCGGGATCGTCGAATCGTCCAATTTAGCCTGCAGTTGTCGCTTGACGTCTGATCGCTGCTGCCCGGTCGACTCGGCCCAACGAGATAGCAACTGATCGATGGCGGATCGCAGCGGGGCGATCTGATCAAGGCTCGTTCCCGCATCCAATTCCAGTCGAGTCAAAGTGTCAGGCATTGCCCGTCCCGGCAGAGTAGGTGACTCAGGTTAGATTTCTTGTTTGGGATTATAGCCGGTAGACACAGAATCATGGCCAATCGGCTGGGGACAATGTTCGGGACAGGCTTAGCGGGCGGGAGTGGAGCGTGAAGACGATTACTCGTGACGATGCTGTTGCTGATGTTCCCATTTTCGTATTCCTCTTGGACAAGCCGCAGTTCGCTTTCAGCGGGCATCATCATAAGCCGTAGGGATTTGCCTTGCAAGGAATCTGGGGCGCTAATTCACCGAGACTAGGTTGGATAGGCTAGCCCAGAGTGACGGGGTAGATGCTGGGCTGAAATTGTTTTTGGGGATGTGCGATCGCAACTGGTCGCTGAATCGGCCGTCCACTCGAATGCTAAAACTCAGCTCGTCGGTGGTCTCCGTGCCGTGATACTGGTGAACGGTATCAAACCACGCACTTACAGATTCAATGTACTGGCGTTCGCCAGTTCGGTGATTTAAGCAAAAAAAGCGTTTTGACGGGCTTCGTAACCAAATGAACTCGTGGCAAACACCGGTTTCGCAGTGGTCACGGTGAGCTGCCGCAGCATGTCCGGGCGTTTCGAAAATCAGCAATACGCGTGCGGTTTGTTTCATCGGAAGCGTTTCAATAAAATCCATGAGAGGTTGAAATCTCAACGACTCATCGGATGGCTTCCAGAGCTCGGCGCGGTCCAATTGGAAATAGCCCTTCGCTGAAGAAGAGCTCGTTAGCCAAATCACGGACGCCGACGCATTGGATGGGTCCTTATCTCCCAGCCGATAGGGGCCCGCGTCGAACATAAGCTCTTTTTGCCGTTCCATTTGATTCCGAATCTCCTGTTCAATGCTTGGGCACAACCGTTGGAACCCAGCTACGTCAATGAATTTGTCCAACGGCTGGTAGCACGGAAATCGAATTCGAGGGTCGACCGGAATTCGATCGACCCGAACTCTCATCCATCGATGATACAGACGCTCGAGGATACTTTTTGAGAAGTGGGAGATTGGATTCATCGGCGCACCTCACAATTAATAATTCTCGACACCTCTGGCTGGTCGCCAGTATTCTTGAACTAGTTTAGACGCGAAAAAACCCCCGCTTGACTCTATTCGGATTCTCTGACGACTCGAAATATAGGAATCAGGCATGGATGCTAAAAAGTACTCCCTAAAAAGATAATTGATGCTTGTCGCCCGCGAAAGGCACCTTGCCCAACGTCAGGTAAGCTTAAAAGGCACGACTGGACGAACCGCTAAGCCATTCGCCAGCGTTGGCAATCCTTCGATGCAAATCAAACGTCTTTAATGACGTTGCGGGTTATGAATAGACCGGGTTCAAGCGTGGGTTGAACGGTGGTAAGATTTCGTTTGCAACTTCTTTTCTATACAATACCCAACTCCACCCCGCCCCGTATCAGTAAGTCACCATGGTCCGTTTCATGGTCGAACCAAATGGCTTCGGAAAATCGTTGCATTGCAGGATGCTCTCGGTGATCGTGGGCTGCAAATGTTACGGTGACGCCGTTGTCGCGCGTGTTGTCAATCAGTTCCCGGAGCTTAACCATTGGCCGATTTTCTCGATCGTATCTCAGGTTTAGATAAGCGCCAGCTAGTTCTGCTCGCCAATCGATTGAAAACTAATCTAGAGTCGGAATGCGCGCGTCAGCACGCCCCGATTGCGATCACCTCAATGGCTTGTCGCTTTCCTCACGCTCGTGATGTGGACGAGTATTGGCGATTGCTGCAGTCGGGAGTGGACGCGACGGGTATGGTTCCGGAGTCACGATGGAAAATCGGTGAGTTCTTTGACAGTGATGTCGGAAAACCTGGCAAAATGTATTGTGATCGAGGTGCATTTCTGGATGGCATCGATCAATTCGACCCGGCCTTTTTCGGAATCTCCCCACAAGAAGCTCGACGGATGGACCCGCAGCAACGATTGTTGCTGGAGACCGCTTGGCAAGCGATTGAAAATGGTGGGCTTGCTGACCGAATCGGTGGCAGTCGAACGGGAGTTTTTGTCGGAATCTCACAGAGCACTTATGCGGGAGGGATGTCGGTTGGACGTCCGGATGAAATCGATGTGTATTCTGGGGCTGGCAATATGTGCTCGACGGCCGCCGGCAGAATCTCACATATCTTTGGACTTCGCGGTCCCTGTATCCCCGTCGACACCGCCTGCTCGTCTTCGCTAGTGGCACTGCATCTGGCCATTCAAAGTCTCCGCCACGATGAGTGCGAAATGGCGCTCGTGGCGGGAGTCAACTTGACGTTGGCTCCTGAATTGAGCGTCTATTTTTGTCGCCTGGGATTGCTCTCTCCTTCCGGTCGTTGCCGATCATTTTCCGCCGACGCAGATGGGTACGTTCGTGGCGAAGGTTGTGGCGCGGTGCTGCTTCGTCGCCTTGCTGATGCCCAAGAGGATCATGCACCCATCGTGGCGGTGATTCGTGGTAGCGCCGTCAATCATGACGGACGTGGCTCCGGATTGACCGTCCCAAACGGCAAGGCACAAGTGGAGGTGATTCAAAGCGCTTTGGCAGACGCGTCACTCGACGCAAGCGAGATTGATTTCTTGGAAGGTCAAGGAACCGCTACGGCACTCGGAGATTCAATCGAACTGCAATCCATCTGTTCAACGTATGTCAAGCAGAGACAATCGGGTTCGCCATTGCTGTTAGGAAGTGTCAAGTCGAACATTGGTCATTTGGAAACAGCATCCGGGATGGCCTCGTTGATCAAATGCTGCTTGTGCTTGCAGCACAAGACCCTCGTCCCCCAGCCGCTGGCTAGTCTACCCTCTGACATCGTACGCAACGAACCGAAACTGCAACTCATTGAAACACTGCAGTCTTGGAAGTCGGATTCTCCGAGGCGGTTGGGCATCAATGGTTTTGGTATCAATGGAACCAATGGACATTTGATTTTGGAAGAACCGCCCGAGTGGGACGCATCGATCCACAATGACAAGCAATCCGATGTTGACTCAACGAGCGTCCTGTTGTTGTCAGCTCATACCAAGAATGCTCTCGGTGAGTTGGCAGAATCTGCGCTGAGAATGTTGGATGACCGTCCCGACATCGACTGGCAAGATTTTTGCTTTACGGGTAATCATCGGTCGCCTCGTAGATTTCGTCGATTCGTATTAGCCAGCGGGCGACCATCGGCGATGGATGCACTGGTGGCTCTTGGCAACGATTCGATCGATCTCGAACCCGTCGTGGAGAGCCCGAAGGTCGCCGTTTTGCTTTCGGACGTCTGCGGCTCTATGGAAATGGCCAAAACTCGGCAAGTGGCGCAGTCTCTAATCGATATTGCGCCTGCGATTGCCTCATTGGGCGAGCAACTTGACGACAGTTCTGATCCAAAATGCGTGTTGACGATGCATCGCATCGTGCTGGAAATCTGGAAGCTGTGGGGGCTCAGCGTGGATGCGGTCATGGGAACGGGTTTGCAAGAAATCACCGCTGGTTGTGCTAGTGGTGCATTGGATTGGGACGACGTAGAGCCGTGTTTGCCGATCGTGGTTGAGGGTAGTGGTCGAATCGGGGATTTGACAACCATGTTGCCACCCATCCGTCCAGCCTCCAAAGGTTGGCTTAGTAGTCACACAGGCGGCTGGCTCGCAACGGGAGAAAACGATGCAGTACAGGCGCTTGGACCACTAATCAAGAGCCGGAAAAAAGAAACGCCGGTTCAACTTGCCAATGCTCCAAGCCCGGCTTGCAGAGAACGACTCTCTGATTTCGATATTGTCATTACGCTAGGAGATTTCAAGGAAAGCGCGTCGGAACCATGGATTCGTTTCCTCAGTGATGATACGACCAGCCATGGGCGTGAAATCCAGCAATTTCTGGGGACCTTATTCGAGCGTGGCATCAACTGGGATTGGCATGCGTTTTCCCGATCAAGGGGATTTCGCTGGGTATCGTTTCCGAATTCACCATGGCAACGTCAACGATTTTGGATCGACCGCGACGAGACCACGGCGAATTCGACGACGGGCAAAGTCGAGGATGATCCATATGAAAACTGGCGTCGACGATGGAAGGAGATTCGCGGTGGGCAATCAACCCCAGAAGCAAAGCGCATTCAAGCAAGCGAGTTTGTCGCCGACTGCTTGACCCAATTTACAACCACCCCTGTGGAATCCCTTGATCTAACTCGCCCCCTCGTTGACCTGGGGTTGGATTCCCTGGCCGCTGCCGAAGTGCATCACGCGATTTGGAGTATCACCGGCACACGTGTTCCCTTTGACATGGTGTTGCAGAATCAATCGACCGCGGACCTCATCGACTACATTCTTGAGAAAGAACCGGATTTTTCGACGACCAAAACAATGATGGTTCGTCAGCCACAAGTCACGACCTACCAGCCGACGGATGGCCAAACGCGTTACTGGTTTTACCAACGCATTCTGCCGGCCAGTCCGGTATACAACAATGTTTTTGCAGTGCGGCTGCGTGGTGAGTTTGATGAATCCAAGTTGGAACCCTGTCTACGTGCACTAGCCTTACAACACAATATTCTCAGAACGTCGTTTGAAGACGCCGGTGGCCATCCGCGAGCGGTCATTCATCAGGAATGCGAAGTAGACACGCTCACTCGCATTTTTTCAGACGAAAAAGAACGCGATCAGTGGGCGAGCGAATTTGCGCGCCAAACCTACCTTTTGGATTCGGCACCACTTTGGAGAGTGGGACTCGGACGACTGGCAACGACCGACAAAATCGGCGATGGACTGCTAGTTGTCTCAGCTCATCACATTATTTTGGATGGCTGGTCCCTGGCCCTGCTTATGGAGCAGGTTTTCTCGAACTGGCTTCTGACACCGACGGCGGGTCAACTGCCCGACACGTCCAAGACATACCAGTTTTCAGATTTCGCAATTTGGGATGCAAAAAACAAGCCATCACTGCAATCACGATCCGTGCAATATTGGGCGCACGTCCTGGCCAACTCCAATCCGATTTTGGATTTGCCAACCGACACTCCAAGGCGGATCCCCAGCGGGCATGGAAAGTTGTCTGTGCATTCGATCGATTCTGAATTGATCGAACGCGTTCGACGCGTCGCATCCGCTCACGGCACAACAGTATTTACTGTGATGCTAGCCGCTTTGGCGGCTGCTCTGAATCGATACTCTGGCCAATCGTCGTTCAATATCGGAGTGCCGACGGCGGGCCGGCCCATGCCCGAACTCAGGGACGTGCTGGGTATGTTCATGAATACCATCGCCATCCCCGTAGACTTCCAGAATGCGTATCGATGGGATGACGTTCTTGCGCGGACGATCGAGACCGTGCGACAATCACTTGAACATCAAGACGCTCCCTTCACGACGGTTTTGAAGCTTGCCGATGTACCACGCGATGCAAAACATTCCCCTCTTTTTCAGGTGCTCTTTGCGTTTCAGAACATTCCTTATCGTGAGCCGGAACTGAAGCATGTCAGCCTGGAGCCACGTCTGATCGATCCTGGTACAGCTACGTTTGATTTGACTTTGATGATCGGTTTTCGGAATGGAGAGGCACATTGCGGATGGCAATATCGCACCGATTTGTTCAGTGAAGAAACCGTCTCCCGTTTGCATGGCATGCTACGCGCCTCGTTGCAATGCCTGAGCGATGAACAAGATATTCGATTCGATTCCCATCGGTTGATCGACGCTTCCCAAAGTCGACAACTGATTTGCTTGGGAACAGGAACATCTTCTCCGATTCCTGATAAAGGGCTAGACCGTTTCTTTGAGCAAACGGCGCAACGGTTTCCCGATCGAGTTGCCGTCTACTTCAAGGATCAGGCGATCTCCTTTGCGGAGATGCGGGTATTGTCTGATCGAGTTGCCAGTCATCTGATGCAACTCGGGATTGGTCGAGGCAAACGCGTCGGTCTGGCGGTCGGACGAACTCCAGGCATGCTAGTTGGTGTCCTAAGCATTCTAAAGACTGGAGCTGCCTACGTTCCCTTGGACGTGCATTACCCTTCGGCCCGTCTGCTGTACATCATCGGCGATGCCGACATCGCTATGATCTTGACCGATCGAGACAGTGCCTCACGCATCCCTGAGTGCGCCGCCAGCCTCATCATGATGGAGGATTTGAATCAACAGAGTAGCGATAGTAGTGTGAGTCGTGTGGATCCGAAGGTGTCGGTTGCAAGGTCCAACGACGATCTGGCGTATGTGTTGTATACATCTGGTTCGACCGGGAGACCCAAAGGGGTGATGATCCCGCATCGAGTTCCAGTAAATCGAATTGCGACTGAAATGTATCCGGTTCAGAACCACGAAACTTTTTGTGTTCAGACATCGATTAATTTTGTCGACTCCATTTGGGAGATTTTCTCCGCATGGCGAGTCGGACGACCAATCCTGTTGTTGCCCTACGCACCGGCGACGGACCTCACGCAGTGGCTTTCCACGTTGCATGAGTTTCGAGTCACACGACTGTTGATGGTTCCCTCATTGTTGCGAGCGTTGCTTTCTGGCGACTACGACCTTCCGGCCCGAGTACCATTGCTGGAACGAGTGATATGCACTGGAGAACCGTTGGCCATGGATTTGGTGCAAAAGTTTCGTGAACAAGCTCCAACCGCTCAACTGATCAATTTGTACGGAACCACAGAAACCTGGGACGTCAGCCAATGGATCGCGGATCGAATCGGTGTTGACTCGGCTCCCATCGGCAGACCAATGCCCAACGTGTCGGTCTACCTGCTTGATTCTCAGATGAGGTTGGCAGCCAAAGGTTCGGTTGGCGAACTCTACATCGCCGGAGACAGTCTATCCGTTGGATATTGGAACCGGCAGTCGTTGACCGCTACCAAGTTTCTGCCCGATCCTTGGAGCGCAATCCCGGGGGCCAGAATGTATTGCTCGGGTGATCTAGCGCGCTGGTCGGTCAGTGACCAAATGGAGTTCAATGGTCGAATTGACGACCAGCTCACGGTGCGCGGCTATCGCGTGGAGTCAGCCGAGATCGAAGGTGTGCTTCGAGAATTCTACTCCGTTCGAAATGCCGCCGTCAAATTGGATTCCAATGGTCGGTTGATCGCATATTGCGAACCGATCGAGGACGAAAAGATATCGATCAAGGCACTTCGAAGTTCAGTTAAGCAGCGGCTCCCTGAAGCGGTCGTGCCTGGCCATTTTGTCTTGTTGGACCGATTGCCACTGACCCCTAGTGGCAAAATCGACCGCCGCTCGTTGCCCGAGTTGGACCAATCAAGGCCCGAAATCGAAGAGCCGTTTGTTGCGCCAAGGACAGCGACCGAAGATCGTATTGCAGAGATTTGGCGAGACATTCTGAACCTGGAAAACATCGGAGTACACGACGACTTCTTTTTGCTCGGCGGTCATTCGCTATTGGCAACCCAGATGATCTCGCGGATCCGCCAAGTCTTTGAAGTCGAACTGCCGTTGCACGTCGTCTTTGATACACCGCATATCGCAGAGTTGGCAAATTGGCTGGATTCTGGCCACGGCCATCGGTCACTTTCGCCAATTATACGTTACACCAAGCTAGCAGAAACACCACTATCCTATGCCCAGGCTCGCTTGTGGTTTATGGTGCAGTTGCAGCCCGATAGTTGTTTTTACAACATGCAGGGAGCTGTTCGGATTCTGGGCAATCTCAACTCCGAAGCACTGGAACGGGCGATCCAATCAATCGTCGATCGGCACGAGACACTCCGCAGCACATTTGCGCAATCCGATGAGGGACCTGTTCAAAGGGTCTTGGAATCTCAACCTGTTAAGGTGCATCGACTGGACTTAACGCGGTTGCCGTCTGACCAACAGGCTTTAGAGCTTCGAAAACAGATTGCGGCCGATGCAGATCGTCCGTTCGATTTGCATTCAGGCCCGTTGCTGCGAACACATCTATTCATGCTCGCTGACAATCAGTATGTGTTCTTGCTGAATATTCATCACATCGTCGCCGATGGATGGTCGATCGGCGTGCTTCTCAAAGAGCTAGCTCATCTTTACTCCAGCTACGCTTTGCAATCGCCATCTGCGTTGCAGCCGTTGTCGATTCAATACTCGGACTACTGCTGGTGGCAACGCGACCATATGAAAAGTGCGCATATTCAGGAGCAACTGTCGTGGTGGCTCAAGCGACTGGATGGCGTTCCCGACACGGTGAGGCTGCCAACAGATTCGCCCAGGCCAGTTCAATCGCGGTACCAAGGCGCAAGTGTACGGCAGGCCTTGTCGGTCGAGCTAAGCGACGCCATCCGGCAATTCAGTGAACAACGCGGCGCAACACTTTTCATGACGCTGTTGTCTGGATGGCAAATCCTGATCGCAAAGCTGAGCGGGCAGACGAAATTCTGCGTTGGCGTGCCCTACGCAAATCGACAACACAGTGAAACGGAGCCTCTGATCGGCTTGTTTGCCAACATGCTCGTCATGCCTGCGGATTTCTCAAACGATCCTGACGTGAAGCAATACCTGCAGCATCAACGAGATTTTGTTATCGATGCATTCTCGCATCAAGACGTCCCATTCGAACGTTTGGTTGAAGCGATTAATCCAACGCGCGACCCGTCCCGAACACCGCTCTTTCAAACGAGCTTCATCTTCCAGAACGCGCCGTTTCCAAAACAGCCGATGCCCGATGACTTGGCACTGCAACCCTTCGAATTGGAATCCTTAAAATGTCGCTTCGACCTTGAGTTGCATTGTTGGGAGCACGAAGGTCGAATCCAAATGCATCTCGTTTTTGATACGGAGCTTTATCGAGCGGAAACGATAAACGAATGGATGAGTTTCTATCGGTGCGTCCTAGAACAGATTTCGTACCAACCCTCGAAACGCATTTCGCAAATTGAGCTGCTATCCCAAGATCGGCAACAATCGCTTTTGCGAGCTTGGAATCCACCCGAGCTGCGGACTAGTCCTCGATTGTTGCACGAGTTGATTGAAGACCAAGCTCGTACAACTCCTGACAATACCGCGATCGTCAGTGGTTCAGATCAGATGACATACCAAGAATTGGACCAAAGATCTACACAGCTCGCAATCCAACTACGACGGGAAGGCGTGGTGCGCAATTCTCTCGTCGCGGTGTTCATGAACCGCTCATTTGATTTGGTCGTGACTCTACTGGGCGTGCTCAAAGCTGGCGGAGCCTACGTACCTTTGGATCCAAACTATCCTGACGAGCGTATCCAAGCGATTCTAAAGGATACCGAGCCGACGTTGATTTGTTCGAGTAGTGATCTCGTGGGCACGTTCCCGGCGCATCGAGCCCCGGTTGTGTGTATTGATCAAGTGGAGCCAATTCGAAGCGATGGCGAGCTGGTCGATTCCGATATAGCGCCGTCGCCCGACGATCTGGCTTATGTGATCTACACCTCCGGCTCCACCGGACAACCCAAAGGGGTCGAGATACGTCACTCGGCTGTCGTTGAATTAGTCGAATGGGCGCGGCAGGAGATAGGCTCGGAAGTGTTTGCAAGAACTTTGGTCGCCACGTCGATTTGCTTTGACGTTTTCAGTCTCGAACTTTATCCCGCTCTGGCAACGGGTGGCACCGCTTACCTTGTCGATAATATCCTGGCACTCGAGGATGCGAGAGACTTTGAGAACCTGACAGTTTTGACGACTGTGCCATCCGCTCTCCAAGAACTACTTCGCAAAAAACGGTTTCCACCAAGACTGAAAGCCATTCACCTTGCTGGAGAGATGCTAAGCTCGCAACTGGTTGACGAAATCTACTCCTTGACGTCCGTTGCCGAGATTCGCGACATCTATGGTCCAAGCGAAGACACAACGTGCAGTACGAGCGCTGTGCGTTTATTCAATGGACCTGCCACCATCGGTCGTCCCATTCGAAACAGCAGTGCCTACGTGCTCAATAGGAGTCTGCAACTGCAACCGGCCGGTGTTGCGGGTGAGCTCTGTCTTGCAGGTGCAGGGTTGGCGCGCGGTTATCTACGACGCGTTCGGGAAACCGCTCAGCAATTTGTTCCGAATCCATTCAGCGCGCTCCCCGGCGGACGCATGTATTTGACGGGGGACAATGTTTATCGAAACAACGATGGCGAGCTGTACTTCCTGGGGCGCAACGATGGTCAGGTCAAGCTCAGAGGCTTTCGCATAGAGTTTGGTGAGATCGAGTTTTGGCTCAATCAGCACCCCTCGGTGCGTCAAGCTGCGGTGTGCCTGATCGAACATCCTGTGGCCGGCCCCCAGCTTGTGGCCTTTGCCGCGACAATTCCACAACATTCCATCGAACCAGCAATGGTCCTGGCAAGTTTGCGGCAGAAATTGCCAGACTACATGGTCCCCAGCCAGATCGTGACCCTTGATGAAATACCTCGCACATCCAGTGGGAAATTGGATCGAAAACGCCTGCAAACTTTGGCTGGCCAGATCTCGAAGGACGTTTCTTCTGATTACATTCCCCCACGTACACGCGAAGAAAAGCTGCTGGCCGAGGTGTGGCAGCGAGTGCTCGGAAAAGAAAGAATCAGCGTGTACGACAACTTCTTCGATCTCGGCGGGCACTCGCTTTTGGCCGTCAGAATCGCCCATGAGTTGCGGCAACAGTGGCGTCTGGAATGCACGCTGACGGCAGTGCTACAAGAACCGACGATCGCAGCCATCGCGACCAAACTCATTCCAATTGTTGGGGCGGAGGGTCAAGCGAACGAGGGAGGTTCCCCAGGAGCTCGGTCGAAACGCCGAGGAATGCTGTCATCCGAACAACGCATGATGTGGACGCTTCAGATGTTGAGCCCATCAAGCCCCATGCTGAACGTGCCAATTGCTTTGCGAACGCATCGGCGGATCGACTCGTCTGGCTTGCAGCGCGCATTGCTACGTTTGCAAGATCGACATTCCATGTTGCGGACGCGGTTTGAAGCTTCGCACGAGGGCGTTCACCAAGTGGCTTGTCGACCACGAATCGACATTCAACAGGGTTCCTTTGAACCAGATGCTATAGGGGAGTTGTCCGCTGCCACTCTGCAACGATTGAACGAGTTTGCGAGTGCCCCATTCGATCTCAGTTCCGCACCGGTGTTACGCACACTGTTGTTGGAGTCCTGCCAAGACTCAGGCGATTCCATTCTTTGTCTGGTCAGTCATCATCTGGTGCTTGATGGATGGTCTGTTGTGGTTTTGTTGGACGACCTCTGGTGTCTCTATTCAGAGGAAACGGAAGACTGGGATGTAGAGGAACCAGCAGCAGATTGCGTGGAGCCTGACTTTCCAAGGCTACGGTTCCTCGATGTCATCTCCAATCAGCAAAGCGATCTGGAATTGGCAACGGCCGAACAACAATCCGACCTACTGCTTCGGCGAATCGAAAAGGCTGCATTGGGAGTACAACTTCCCGTTGTAAAGACTCTTGACCCGCGATCGGAGTCACTCGGAAAGTTTCGGTTCACTGGATGTCGTCTCAGTTTGCCAATCGACCAGGAACTGGTTGCGCGCGTCCATGCGTTTGCCGCAGATCAGAAGACTTCGGAACACACAATTTTCCTAGCTGCATTTCAAAGTTTGATTGGTCGATTGAACGGCTGCCGCGTGTTTACCGTGGGTGGCGTCCTGGCGGAAAGAGACGATCCGGCAATACATCGAATCATCGGGAATCTTTCGCGCACGGTAGTCTATCGTGCCGATCTGAATGGTGATCCGACCTTTCATCAGCTCGTCCAACATGTTCACGATGATCTCCTGTGGCAGATTGAACATCCGAAGGTGCACTTTGAAAAGGTTGCTCGCGCATTGGTGAAACAGGGTGGGAATGTCACCAACAATCCTGTATTCGAGCTGATGTTTACATACCAGCGCGTTCCCGTTCCGGAATATCTAGGTGATCTAACTTGGCTGGAAATTGATACTGGCAGTAGTCGTGTCGCTACAACATTGTCTGTGATTCAATCTGGCGGCGACGCCATTTGCTCTTGGGAGTACCGGACGGAGCTCTATGATGCAACGCACATCCAGAGGTTCCATCATCTATACACGAACCTACTATCCAATCTGATATCCGAGCCACGGCGACGCATTTCCATGCACCCTCTTGTCCGAGCAGCGGAGGACACACTTGGGATGAGTGTGCTTGCAGGTACCCGCCGTTCAGTTCCGGAATTGCGTGTTGACGAGCTGATCCGCCAGCAAGTCGAACAACGATCCAGCCAAATAGCTGTTCGCTGCGACAACCAACTGCTGAGCTACCGTCAGCTCCAGCATTGGGTCGACCTGGTGTCGGCCAACTTGATGCGGCTTGTTCCACCCGATGGGTCCATCGGTGTGGAAATGAGCCCTTCGACACAAGCCCTGGTCGTCGTGCTGGGGTGTTTTCAGGCTGGTTTGCGATGCGTCGCATTGTCGCCCAATGATTCGGATCAACAACAAGCAGAACTGATTTATCGACTGAACATTCAGTGCGTGATAACGGATCGCCAGCGCCAGCGGACCACAAAAGTGTTGGTGATCGAATCGTTGGATTCGGTTCAGACCTTGAACGACACGTTGGATCGAGCTCGCAGCCGATATTCTGATGACGGGAGCCTTGAGGACTCGAAGTATGAGCTCGCTGACCGCAGTGGTCTGAACTCGGGCGCATTCGCTTTTCAAACCTCTGGCTCAAGTGGACTACCGAAGTCGGTGGTCTTTGATCATAGACGAGTGGTTGGTCGAATCTTTAGCGAGTTCGAGCCGTTAGGGGATCGCGAGGTCTTTTGCTGGAAGGTAGGACTAGGTCTCGTCGATTCGCTGTGGGAGATGTTTGCTGGCCTGTGCCATGGACACACGCTGGTGATCGTCTCGGCCATGCAAGACACCGATCCTGAAAAGCTAATAACCACGCTTCAGGAAACGGGCGTCACACGCTATATATTTACCCCTACGCTGTTGCGACTATTGCTTAATCATGATCGCCAGCTTCCCAGTAAGCTCGCGAATTTGAGTTGTTGGTATATCGGCGGAGAGCCACTGCCGCTCGACTTGGTGAATGATTTCTTGCAAGTCGCGCCTCCCCAGTCGCATCTCATCAATGGCTATGGAATCTCTGAAGTCTGGGATGTCACTGCGTGCAAGGTTGAACAAGACTATACGTTTGGATGCGTCGGACGTCCTTGGGACAATGTGGATGTCTATGTCCTCGACGGCTGTCTGCACGTTCAACCGATCGGCGTGCCTGGTGAAATCCATATCGCTGGAGCGGGGCTTGCATTGGGATATGTTGGACAATCCGCTTTGACAGCGTCAGCATTTCTGCCCAATCCGTTCTCGCCCATTCCAGGGAGCCGGCTCTATCGATCTGGCGACCTGGGGAGGATTCACGAAGGGCAACTGTACCACATAGGCCGCAGCGATCAACAAATTAATTTGCGAGGCCAGCGAGTCGAGCCCCAAGGGATTGAAGCGATTCTCCGTCAACATGCGGCCGTTCGAGATGCCGCCGTCGTCTTCGCACAGCAAAACAACACTCAGCGGTTGGTGGCGTACGTCGAATCGACGACTGCTGACGAACTTGAGCCAAACCGCATGCAATCCGAGCTCCGTGATTGGGTTGCCAAACGCTTGCCGGCATCGCATGTGCCGTACCGCTTCATTTTGCAATCGTCACTCCCCCGAACGTCCAGTGGAAAAGTCCAACGTAGGCAGCTAAGTGAACAAGAACTACCGACGATGCATACCCTGGATGATCCGCCTCGAACGGAATTGGAGTCGACGATTCAAGCCATTTGGGAAACGCAAATTGGCGCGAGGGTTGGAATCTATCAGAATTATTTCGAAGCCGGTGGCGACTCACTACTCGCGATGCAGATGCTCAACACACTTCGTGCGGAGCACAGCATCGATTGTACGTTGTCGAGGTTTTTCGAATCGCCAACGATTGCCCATCTTGCGTCATGCGTTGTGCATCGCGTTAGATCCGTCCACTCGAGGAAGGCAGAGATTCTATACGGAGAGGGGCGAGCCGAAGGGTTGACACCCAACCAAGAACAGTTGTGGGCAATCCATGAGTTAACCGCGGGCATGGTACCAGTGAATCATCTACATTTGGCGTGTCGTTTTTGCGGGCCATTGAACCTGAACCTCTTGCGTGCAGCAGTCTCTCAAGTCGTCTCGCAACATGAAGCATTGCGTTTGCGGTTCATTCAGCAGGACGGCAAAGTCATGCAATGCGTCGATCCGAAGTTAGATTGTGATTTTCATTCACACGATTTGCCATCGTGTCCCGACGCGGACATTCAATCCAAGCAGCTCATGACGAGTGCTGTCGTTTCGGCGTTCGATTTGGAGCATGGGCCACCTTGCCGTTTGGTCGTCAATCAACTGTCCGAAGAAGTCCATGACATCGTTTGGGTCGCACACCATTTGGTTGGTGATGGTTGGTCTATGGGCTTGCTCATCTCACAAATGTTCACTGCCTATGTCCAGCTCGCAACGGGTGAAGTTCCCGATTCGAAGACAGATTCTCTCGGTTATTTGGACTACGTGCACTGGGTCAACGAAGATCAGACTCAGACGCAATGTAACGATCAGTTGGAGTTTTGGAAACGAGCGTTGAGACCGTCTGCAACGACTCGCTTACCAAGCGACCGGCCAACATCGAACCACTCAGGATTTGCGGGATCGCTGATGGAATTCACTTTTGATAGCGATCTAACGAGAGCGTTAAAGTCATTTGCTCAAGCCCATCAGAGCACGCTTTTTGTTGCCCTGATGGCAACGTTGCATGCCACCGTCAGCCGGTTGACACAGTCTCGAACCAATACCATTTTGACCGCAGCAGCGAACAGGAATCAGCCGGAATTTGAATCCGTTGTCGGTTTTCTGGTCAATGTTGTACCGATTCAAATCGCCATTACGCCAGCTACCACCTTCGTCGAACTCTTTCACCTGGTACGCCATTTCACCTTGAATGCGTTCGCGAATTCGATGGTTGGTTTCGATCGCGTCTGTTCACTCGCAGCCGATGATGCAAAGCAGCGGCTTCCATCAGAAATCATGTTGGTTTTACAGAATTTTCCCCGACGCCCCATTCCTCGATTGCCAACTGAACTAACGCCGCTGGCTCTAGACTCGGGGACCACGCCGTTTGATATCAATATCGCGATGTTTGATCTGGGTACGACGTTGACCGGCACACTGACGTATCGCTCCGCCTTGTTTCAACCGGAGACAATTGTGGCGTTTCTGGATCGATGGAAAAAAGTCTGCGAACAATGTTTGAACAAGGCTGAGCAGCCGCTTGCATCGCTTGATGTTCTACTGGAAGACGAGCTGCAACAGTTGGAAGATTGGGGCTGGCAGTGATCGAATACCTTTCACTCGGTGAACTCTTTCGGGCACAAGCCAGCTCGTATCCTGACCGGATCGCCGTCGTATTGGGGGACGAGGAGCGCTCCTACGCACAGTTGGACCGAGAATCGGATCAATTTGCGGCGAGGCTTGTCCAGCAAGGTGTTGGGGCTGGCGATCAAGTGGCATTGCTCGTTCCGAGAAGTATCCAGTTTATGATTGCGATGCTGGGGATACTGAAAGCGGGGGCGGTATGTGTTCCCGTCCCCACGTCGTTGCCGAAGGGGCGGCTGTCGCAAGTCTTGTCCGCTACAAAGGTAACCATCGTCCTGCGCTTTTCGCATTTCAACTTCGAGTATGCTACCGCTCAGCATCTACTTGTTGACGAACTCGGCCGCGCTGACGAATACGAGGCTGTACCGCTGCCACGGGTCGCGGGTAACGCAATTGCATTCGTATTGTTCACGTCAGGTTCCACGGGGCGCCCCAAGCCGACTGTTATTCGGCACCACAGCGTGGTGGGGCTATTCGCTGAGCCAGCATGCGGCCGATTCGATCGAGAACAGGTCTTTCTCCATCATACATCGTGCGGCTGGGATGCAATGTTGTTGGAGGTGTTCGGGCCGTTACTCTACGGCGGAACCTGCGTGCTATATCCGCATGAGCGTTTGGACATGAATGATCTACCAGATCTGGTCGGTCACAAGAGCGTTAACAGTCTATGGCTTAGCGCACCGTTGTTTCATGCTGTGGTCGAGGAATCGATTGGCAACTTAGATGGGCTACAGCAAGTGTTTACGGGCGGTGATGTGGTTCGTCCCGAAATCGTGCGGACTGCCCAAAGTGAATATCCGAACTTGCTAATTATCAATGGATATGGTCCGGTTGAGTGTGTCGTGTTCTCGACCGCGTTTCGAGTTCCCAAGAACGTTCCCGATCATTGGCGAGACCTTCCGATCGGACGTCCCTTTGGAGATCGCCGCTGCTATTTGCTTGACCCACAACTGTCCCGTGTCCCCATTGGGATTGGGGGGGACGTGCATGTTGGGGGACAAGCTGTTTCGGCGGGCTACTGGGGCCGACCTGGTGAGACGGCTGAAGCCTTCTTACCAGACTTGAATAGTCCCCTGCCAGGTCAACGAATGTATCGCACTGGTGATCGCGGGATCGTCGATCGTGAGGGACTGCTGCATTTCGGTGGGCGTCGTGATTCTCAAGTCAAGATCAGTGGGCAGCGGCTAGAGCTCGGCGAAGTCGAGCAAGCCATCCTGCGTTGTCCAGAGGTTTCCACGGCTGCGGTCATTGCTCTGCGCGAGCGCGACGAGGTCGAGCTGCACACCTTTTGTGTGCGCAAGAGCCAATCGATGGTGGATGAACAGTGTTCTCAACGATTGACTGATTTTCTGCGAGAGCAACTTCCCCCGTTCATGGTTCCTACCAAGGTGACGTGGTTGGAGAGTATGCCGCTGACAGCGACCGGAAAGGTAGATCGCGAAAGGCTCCAAACGCTTTCGAGTTCCGGCTTCCAAACCAGCGAGAACCACGCATTTGAAAGTCCGTCCGGAGAATCCGAACGGTGGCTGGCGGAAACCGTTCGCGACCTTCTGGAGCTTGATCAGATTCCGAGCATGGGAAATTCGTTTCTCGCTGCGGGGGGGACTTCTCTGAGCTCCATCCGTTTGGTAGCGCGCATTCAGCAGCACTTTCGAAAACGCATTTCGCTGGTGCAAGTGCTCGGCCTCAATACCTTGCGACAGCTTGCCGATCTGATCGACTACGCTCAAGTGGTGGGCACGATCCCAGCAATTCGGCGTGTCGGCATTGAACAAAATGGCTTACCTCTAACACCGTCACAACGCGCCATCTGGTTTTTCCAAAATCTGTTTCCTAGTAGTAGCGCTTATTCCATTTCGTGTCGAGTCAATGTCCACGGCAAGTTGTGCGCAACGGCGTTGCAGCGAGCCATTGACGAATTGGTCTCCCGACATGATGTTTTGCGCATGCAATTTGTGTCACAACCTGGCGGGCCAGTCCAACGGACGAGGGGGAATGTGGATGCTCAGATCACAGAGTACGATCTGACGCAAGTCACAGATGCCAACTTGGATCAATGTCTTGAAGAGCTGGCAGGGAACATCTGCAGAAAACCGCTGCCATTGGATTCGAGAGTTTTTTCGATCGCAAGGTTGAAAGTCTCAGCGCAATTCAGCCAATTGATTCTGGTCGTACACCATTTGGTTTGTGATGGATGGTCTGTTGGGATCTTGTTAAGAGAGTTTTTACAACTCCATGAGGACCTTGTACGAGGGCGTATCGTTACACTCCCTCCACCACCCTATCAATTTTGTGACTACGTCCTGTGGGAGAAAGAGTACTCGGATGTAAATTCAGAACGCTGGCAGCGGTTTTGGGAAACGCAGCTTAAAGAGGTTAGGGCTGTGCGATTGCCATACACGTTCACCAGGTCTAACGCAGATACCGAAAATGCGTCGCAGATTCCGATTCGTCTCAGCGAAGAACTCAGTGGGCAACTTCGCCATCTCGCGAAATCCTCCCATGCGAACGTGTTCGCAACGCTTTTGACCGCATTTCAATTGTTGCTTTCTCGCGTCACTGGGCAATCAGACGTGATCGTTGGTGTTCCAACAGCGAACCGGCCACTGCCGGTGTGGGAACATGTGGTTGGAATGATGGTAAGCACGATTCCGATTCGCACTCAAGTTGATTGGCGAGAATCGACTCGACAACATGTGTGCCGAGTTCAATCCCGCCTTCTCGACTGCATCGACCACGCCGGCTTAGCCGTGGAGCAATTGCTGGAGGCGGCCGGATTGACGCGGACAACAGACTGGAACCCACTGTTTCGAGTAATGTTTTCCCTAACCGAATTCGAAAAGCCTGCTCTGCCGCGACCCGAAATCCAAGTCGAACTCGTTCCAGGAAAACGCGTTCATGCCCAAGTTGATTTGGTGTTGGATCTCAACTTCGACGGGGTCCGTGTCGAAGGGATTCTGGAGTACGATAAGACTCTGTTTGACCCTGCCGTGTGCGAGCGATTGGCCAAACAATTCGTCGCGGTTTGTGAACAAATGGTAGAGCATCCCGACCAAGTCGTCGAGCGGATCGACTTGGGAGGGCCTCGCATATCTTGTGCAACGATGGATTCGCGGGCACCGTCGCTGATCGAGCAATTTGAGGATCAAGTCAGAACAAGGCCAAACGCTGTGGCCGTTCGTGGCATTGATTCCAATACGAGCTATGCGCAACTGTCCAAAATGATCGGTCAGCTCGCCGACCAACTGATTGGGTGCAACGTGACCCGCGGCCTAATCATCGTTTGTTATATGAGACGCAGTCTCGCGCACACCTGTGCCTGCTTGGCAGTGCCAAAAATCCAGGCCGTGCTGATGCCCTTGGACCCGAGTCACTGTGATGAATCCCGGTTGGAAGCGGTTTGCCAGCGGGCGGGCGTGTTCGCAATCCTGAGGCAGAAAGAAGACGGACAAATCGAAATCGTTCCCCGGCAGTTTGAACAAGTATCCGCGACCCAACGGATCGAAACTGAAGGAAGAACGCCAATGTATGTGATTCATACATCGGGCTCGACCGGATATCCGAAAGACGTGGTCGTCGGTGCCGCAGGGCTCGCATTGCGCGCGATTTGGGCTAAAGGCGAGTTCCGTGTCGGCCCACAGGATCGCATTGGGGCAGTGGCTTCTCCTGCATTCGACGCATCGTTGAGCGAAACGTACAACGCTCTTTGTTCGGGTGCCAGTCTGTGTATACCGGAAGGGCACAAACTGACCAACCCGGCAGCGTTTATTCAATGGCTGATCGACAACGACGTGACGATCTTGGAGGGTACGCCAACTTGGTGGCAGTTCCTGAGCCTGCAAGACAAACTCAAGGAAGCCAGCAAACTGCGATTGATTATTTGCGGCGGCGAAGAGCTTTCGAGCACACTTTTACAAAAGCTGCGAGCTACGACCGCTGAAATAGTAAACCTTTACGGGCCGACCGAGACATCGATCGACGCGACTTGTTGGCGGGCGACCGATCAAGAAAAACTCGCCTTGGTTCCAATCGGAAGGCCGCTACCGCACGCTCGTGCTGTTGTTTTTGGACGAGCGTTGAATCCGTCTTCCATCGGCGAAGTTGGAGAATTCTGCGTCGCCGGACATGGTGTGGCATTGGGCTATCTGGGACGAAATAGAGACACCGCTTGCTCATTCATCCCCGATTGTGTCTCGGGTTTAGCTGGAGCCCGAATGTTCAAATCGGGGGATCTTGTACGCCAAATCGACGACGAGAACTTGGTTTGGCTGGGGCGAACCGATCATCAACTCAAGATTCGTGGATTTCGAATCGAACCGGGGGAAATCGAATACTGTTTGTGTGAACATGCTTTGGTGGATCAAGCAACGGTGATTTCTCAAGACATGGGGCTTGTAGCCTTGGTGGTTGTCTCTGACCCCACCTCCCCTGCGATCGAAGGTGTATTGAAGGCATGGTGTGGAGAACGATTGCAGGGATATCTTGTTCCGAATCGGATTGTGCCTGTTAGTGAACTCCCGACCACCGCAGGCGGAAAGCCGGACCGGATTGCGATGGCCGAGATTGTTGCTCGCAGAGGCAGCAGCATCCCATTCGTCGCTCCCCAGGGCGAGACAGAGCGACGGGTTGCCAAGTTGTGGACAGAACTCCTTGAAGTAGGTTCCATCGGCCGAAATGATAACTTTTTTCAACTTGGTGGTCATTCGCTCCTGGCTGGTCTCTTGATGACTCAGCTCGCAGAGTACCATGGCACTCATCCAATGACGACCCTTTTTGAGCGGCCCGTATTGGCAGACTTCTGTGATTGGTTGGATTCTCAGCATGTCGCAAGTGAAGAAGCAATTTTGCCGCGCCCGGCAGGATTGCCAAATGCACCCGTAAGCCTTGCTCAGAAGAGAATTTGGTTTGTGCAGAAATTTGCCTCCGAGTCGCGCATCTTTCATTTGGCTTTCGCTGCGCGGATACGAGGTGAAGTACAAGTTCAGGAAATTGAGGGGATTGGGCAGGCGCTGTCGGGTAGGCATGAAATCCTACGCACTACTTTTCCGGAAGTGGATGGACGACCTCACCAGAAAGTTCACGGTCAACTTGCGATTGACTTTCAACATCAGACGATGGATGACGATCGAAACGTCGAAGCTTGGCTCGATTCCGTCGTCGGCTTAGCTTTCGATCTTCAGAATGGGCCATTAATTCGTTTGCGATTGGCGTCGCTCGGTGAACACGACCACGTAATCGCTGTGGTTGTTCACCACATCATTGTGGATGATTGGTCGATCGGATTGCTGGTGGAGCAATCGTTTCTCGCTTATTTATCGCGGCTTGCGGGTGAGCCTCTAGTAACTCAGCCAACTCAAATCCACTACGCCGACTATGCAGCATGGGAGCAAAAACGGCTCGAAGAGCACGACTCGCGCAACGATCTAGAAAGATGGTCCGAGCGTTACCTGCCCCTACCTCCTGCCCTGCAATTTGTTCCTCTGAAAGATCGTCTGGGCGCGCCAGCCCTAGCGACTCAGCAGTACTCATTTAAACTGTCGGATCCCGCCGTGGGCGTAGTGCGCCGATTGACGATGGAGTTGGAAGTATCACCCTTTATGGTCCTATTGGGTGTGGCTTCAGGCGTCATGGCGATGTCCAATACTCAGCCGGAGTTTTGCGTTGGAACCACCGTCAGCAATCGTGACCGGGTCGAGCTGCTGAATGTGGTCGGTCCACTCGTCAATCTTGTGCCAATTCCGCTTGAAATTCGAAAACACGACACTTGGCGAGCCTACCTCCTGCGATGTAAAGAGAGATTCGTCCGCGTATTGAGTTTTCAACAATTGCCGTTTGAGGCGATGGTCGAGCGTGCCAAACCCGATCGAGATTCCAGCCGGCATCCGTTGTTTAATATCATGATCACCCTCCAGGCCGATTTGTCGGAATTCGTTTTGCCGGGTCTATCGATCGAGCCGTTGCCCATCGCGCGCGGTGAAAGTTTTTTGGACGCGTCACTTGCATTTTCCGACAACGGAACAGCAATTCGTGGCACGTGGCAGTTTAGATCATCGGTCGTTGATCCTAAACTCGTGCGCCATCTGTCGAATCAGATCGAGTCTGTGCTGCAGGATCAGTTGGTCTTTTCAGCTGGGGCGATGTCCTTGCCAGTTTCGAATTCTGACTTGGAAACTGCAAACGGGCTCCCGTGGTTTATTTCACCAGGGAGGCAGTTTTCCAACCATTGGGTCGTCGATCCACCAACGCAGAAAGATCCGATTTGGGAGCGAATTGCTTTCCAGTCATCCACCAATCCAAATGGAATTGCTATTGATCTGCTAAACAAGCGACTGACTTATAGAGAATTTGCGGATCGGGTCGACCGCCTCACAGACACATTGCAACACATGGGGCTGGGGGACGGCGATCTGGTTATCGTCCATCTCGGTCGCTGCTTCGACGCGCTCATCGTTTTGCTTTCGATATGGCGTTTGGGCGCAGTGGCTGTTCCCATGGACCCCGCGCAACCGACAGATAGAAAACGAAAACTGATTGAGCTGATACAGCCCGAGTGGTGCCTAACGAGTACGGACAATGTGTGGCGCCCAACAGGGGCCCAAATCAGCGAGCAACCAGTGAATGGTCGTTTACGCATTGTACATTGGGATGATGTCCACTCGCGCGGCGCGCTGGCTTTCGACGACACCGCGGCCCCGCTCGCATACATCATGTTTACCTCAGGCTCCACCGGCATCCCCAAGGCGGTTGTGGTTTCGAAACGTTCGCTCATCAATTTGGTCGAGAGTTTGAACCGTCGATTGGGGCTGGGTCATGAGGAGCGGTTTCTGTGGCTCACGGCACTTTCGTTCGACATTTCACTGTTTGAGGTGCTGGGGCCACTCTTCTGCGGTGCAACTTTAATCGTGGCACCAGCGGATGCTGAGAAAGTTCCCAACCTACTAATGCAGACAATTGAGGATCGCCGGCCGACAGTTTTACAAGCAACTCCAACGTCTTGGGAGATTCTGTTTCAGGCGAACTGGAAACCCAATTCTCGTCAAGTCTTGATCAGTGGTGGTGAGCCGCTGACGAAACGCCTCGC
Source organism: Pirellulaceae bacterium (assembly GCA_020852965.1). Classification (GTDB taxonomy): domain Bacteria; phylum Planctomycetota; class Planctomycetia; order Pirellulales; family Pirellulaceae; genus Aureliella. The sequence goes on from JADYZV010000013.1 coordinate 80,096, forward strand.
CAAGCAACTGTCCCAAGGTAGCCGACGGGCTTGGAATGTCTACGGACCCACGGAAACCACCATTTGGTCTAGCTACGCCGAAATCGCGGATGACCTGGAGGCGGTCTCGATCGGAGGCCCCATTTGTCAAACGATGCTTTCCGTATTGGATCATCAATTGCGGACGGTGGGGCAATATTGCGTCGGTGAATTGTATATTTCGGGTATCGGCGTGGCCGAAGGCTACCTGCATGATTCTGCCAAGACGGCATCGGTGTTCCTACCAGACCCATTTTCACCTATACCCGGAACCAGGATGTATCGTACGGGTGATCAGGTTTGCAGGGATGGAAGTCGACAACTGCGTTTTTTGGGACGTCGAGACGGCCAGATCAAGCTTCGTGGACACCGCATCGAACTTGGCGAGATCGAATCTCAATTATTGGGATTGTCAGAGGTCAGCGCGGCAGCGGTGATTCGATCGCCAAATCGATCGACCGGAGAATTGCAAGCTTACATCGTCACCCAAGACCTTGCTCTGTCTGCGGAGCAACTCAGGGTAAGACTTCGTCAATCGCTACCTCAGGTAATGGTTCCAACGCGTTTTTTTCGGGTGGACGATCTGCCACGTACGACCAATGGTAAATTGGATCGCCAAGGCATTCGATCGATGCGCTCCACTCCGTTGCCGGAGAGCTCGGAGTCGAACGGAACGCTATCTGAGAAACCTCGGTTTCGATCAAAGACGGAATCTACGATTGGAGCAATCTGGTGTGAGTTGCTATCGACATCGGTCTCACGAGATACGGATTTTTTCGACGCCGGAGGCGATTCGTTTCTTGCGATTCAAGCACTTTCGCGAATCGAGCACGCATTGTTCCGTCAAGTGACAGTTTCACAGTTCATGCAGCGCACGGTGTTGCACGCGTTGGCGCACTTCATCGATCGCCACGGTCAAGAGGCATCGGCCATCATTAAACTCAACGATGTCAGGGATGGAGTCACGCTCATTTGTTTGCCGCCGGCAGGTGGCAGCGCGCTTTGCTATGCGGCTTTGGCTCGAAAGATTGATCGTCCGGTTTACGGCTTGCACAACGAAGGAATCGATCCTGAGTTCGGTGAGCCCCAATCGTTGGTTGCCTTTTACCGAGATGCTATTTTGAGCGTTGTCGAGCGAGGGCAACCGATCATCTTGTTGGGATGGTCCCTCGGGGGAATCATTGCAGCAAATCTTGCTTGCGAGTTTAAGCGGACTGGAGCGTTATTGGTTGAACAAGTCGTTCTGATTGACGTGCCTTCGATAGCTTCCGTTGCGAAGGTAGCCGCAGACCGAAATGGGTTACTGAACTCGTTTGTGTTTGAGTACTTAGCCAGCATTTCTGCGACAACCATCCGGTCACCCAATTGGTCACTGGACAGGTCTGGTGAGGAAAGTGTTATTCGCAGGATTTGGAAGCGAATCGGAAATGATTATCCCGACCTAGCGTTGCTGCCCCTCTCAGAATTCGAGTCGCTCTGGAAACGATTCGCGTGGAATCTCAAAGCGGTTAGCCAACTCTCGTTAGAACTTGATCCTCAAAATACACTCTTGGTCGATGCTAGGCAGGAGCCGCCGCGGGAAATGGCGCGGCACAGCATTCCGGCAGATCAACGTCAAACGGAATGGATCGATGGGACACACTACAGCATCTTGCGTGAAGACTTGAATGACCTGCTTGAAATACTCCGGCAGCGAAAGGTTATCTCGTGAAGCGAATCGCAAGAGAAGACCGCATTGCCGGTGCGGTGATTATATGCAGCATCCTGGTGTTGCCGTGGCTCATTCCCTTGGCGATGCGCCCCTTGTTGAGCCCCTCCAACTCGATCCTAAATTGGTTACCCGACGCAGAAGAAACGGTTCAATTGGTGGAATTGGGCAGGACGTTTCAAATGGAGAGTCAACCCAAGCTGATCTGCAGTTGGGACGGTTGTAGTCTCACGGACCCTCGCGTCGATCTGTTGATTCAGGGGATCGAAAGACGGGACGGTTGGGAAGCGGTCTCTGGGAGACAATTGATCGAGCAAATGGTTTTGGATACCGAAGACTTGACTTTCGAGGAGGTGAAAAACCGGTTGATCGGATCCGCAATAGGCCCAGATGGGAAGTCTTCTTTGATTCTGTTGACTCCGCCCAACTCGGTTGCGATCACTGACGCAATCAACATTGTGTACCGAACCGCAGAACAGAGATGTAGTTTGTCTAAGGATCAAGTATATCTTGCCGGGGCTTATGTGAATCAACATGCACTGGATCAAGAAACCTTTCGGGTCTTCTTCCCATTTTCGGTGCTAGCTGGTTTAGTGACCATCGTTGTGGCATGGATTTGCTTACGATCATTTCTGCTGGTTATTCTGCTCTTAGTGTCTTCGGTAGGCGGTGTTGCCTACGGTTTGGCCGCACTGTCATTGGGCAATGTCAGCATGTCGGCATTGCACACCATGCTGCCCGCTTTGTGGTTTATCCTCTCCGTCTCGGCGGGAACACAGTTGTTGAATTACCTGCGGGAAGCCGTCTCAGACGGCCAGCGGCAGCCCGTGGCGTCTGCAGTTAGGTCTTCACTGCGGCCCTGTTTGAGCGCAATCGCCACGACGGTCGTCGGATTCCTTTCGCTCTCCGTAAGCCGATTGGTACCGGTGAGAGAGTTTGGAATCTGGGCCACGGTCGGCTTGGTCTTGGCAACGCTTCATCTGTATCTGTTTTTTCCAGCCATGCTAACTTTACTCCGTGTGTCACGTCGAAGCTGGCCAAGCAGAGCAAGAGCCGATTCCGTAATCGTGTGGATGAATTCTCGTATCAAGTCCTGGCGAGTAGCGATTGTTGTCTTATCGTTGTTGGCAACGATCGTTCTAGCACTCGGTTTGCCAAATCTGCGTTTTGTTGCGGGGTTTTATGCCTTGTTTGACCCAGACGCGACAATCCGTCGAGATCTCACTTGGTTTGAAGAACACATCGGTCCACAACAAAGCATTCTGGCAATCCTGAAAATGCCAGTGGAGGCCGATGAAGATTTTGTTGAGCTGATCACGCTTGGTGGAAAAATTCATTCAGCGATCGAGCAAAACGACTCGTCAGCCAATTGCATCTCTGCGTCTCAATGGGTCAAATTTCCTCGCCAACAATCTGGCATGGCAGGTGTCATCGCACGCTCGACCTTCCGAGCCAAACTGGCCTCCAAGAGTGACATGATGATTCAGGCTGGCATGCTGTCACTCGACCGGACAACGATGATCTTGAATGTGCAATTGCAATCACAAATTGGCCAAGAAGAGGACGCCCTTCGTCGCATTCACGTGGTCGCTCAGAACGTTCTTGATGAGCACCCATCCATGGAGGCATCCTTTTCGCTGACCGGATATCTCCCGCTGCGCAATGCGATTCGCAAGGAACTGCGTCGTAGCTTGGGATTGAGTCTGTTGCTCACTAGCATCCTGGTGGCATTGGCTATGTGGGTGGCGCTGCGCGACACGGGCTTAGCCATTTTGTCGATTCTGCCCAACGTAATTCCGATCGTATTCTCCTTTGGATTGTTGGGGTGGTCCGGTGTGCCCATCGATATTGGCAGCATGATGACGGCCAGCATCGCATTGGGAATTGCGGTCGATGATACCTTTCACATGTTGGTTGCATATCAGCGACAGAAGACGTTCGGAGACGGCGCTGTGGACCGAGCGCTGAAGCAGACGTATTTTCCTATCCTATGCACGTCTCTGATTTGTGGTGCTGGCATGTTGGTGTTTCTCGCTTGCGATTTCATTGCCGCTGCACGTTTCGGCGGATTGCTAGCAACCATGTTAATGGCCGCACTGTTCGGGGACCTCGTCTTGCTACCTGCATTGCTAATGATCGCGAGCAATCGATCCAAAGTTGAAGATCAATAACAAATCCGAAGAGACAACAACTATGTCTGAAAATAATCCGCTCGACAGCTCCCTCGAAAAACTCTCTCGTGAACGGCTTGCCGTCCTCGTCAAGTCCTTACAAGGACGTTTGCGCGAACAGGAACAAAGAACTCGCGAGCCAATCGCAATCGTGGGCGCGGCCTGTCGATTCCCCGGCGCGCCAGACCTGAATCACTTTTGGGAATTGCTGCACCATGGCAAGGATGCCGTGACGAACATTCCTGGGGAACGCTGGGATGTTGAAGCCTTTTTTGATCCCGCCCCGGAGACGCCGGGAAAAATGTACACCAAAGCGGGAGGCTTCATCCACAATCCCACCCATTTTGACTCAGCATTTTTTGGCATATCGCGTCGCGAAGCCATCAGCATGGACCCGCAACAACGACTGTTGCTGGAAATCGCATGGGAGTCGCTGGAGAACGCTGGGATTCCGGCCAAGCGGTTACGGGAGTCCGACACGGGGGTGTTTGTGGGAATCAGCACGAACGACTATTTGCAATTGGGCTGCCTCTATAAAGAGCGCGAGCAAATGGATGCGTACCATGGAACGGGTTCTGCAGCCAGCATCGCGGCCGGACGCATTTCGTACCTGCTTGGATTGCAGGGACCAACCATGGCGATTGATACGGCTTGCTCCTCTTCGTTGGTAGCACTCCATTTGGCCTGCAACGCAATTCGAAACAGCGAGTGTCAAATGGCTTTGGTCGGTGGCGTCAACTTGATGCTTTCTCCCGATTCGACCATCTACTTCTGTCGCGTCCGCGCTCTTTCGACCGAAGGCAGGTGCAAATCGTTTAGCGCCGACGCCGATGGTTATGTGCGTGGCGAAGGATGTGGATTCGTGGTGTTAAAACGTCTTTCCGATGCGTTGAAGGACAGAGACAATATCATGGCTGTCGTGCGAGGGTCGGCAGTCAATCACGATGGCCGAACCACCGGTTTGACCGTTCCCAACACGGCATCCCAGGTCAAGCTTCTACGATCCGCCCTGCAAAGTGCGTCGATTACTGCAGATGAGGTGGACTACATCGAAGCCCATGGGACGGGAACGCCACTGGGAGACCCGATCGAACTCAATGCGCTGTCCAGAGTATACGAGTCGCAGGAATCGAGGAAGAAGAAGCTCTGGATCGGGTCGGCAAAAACCAACATTGGCCACCTGGAAGCTGCGGCCGGTGTGGCCGGCTTGATCAAAGTAATTTTGGCGATGCAGCATCGCGAGGTCCCGCGTAGTCTCCATTTTGATCAACCCAATCCCAACTTTAATTGGCGTTCATCGAATATCTCGGTTGCCACCTCGTCCAAGCCCTGGGAAGGTGCCAAACGGATCGCGACAGTCAGCTCCTTTGGGTTCTCGGGAACCAACGCCAACGTGGTTCTACAATCAGCGGATGAGTATTGTCGACAAGTGGAAACGCCATCCGCGGAGATTACTGCTGGAGATCGCAGCTCCCACGTGGTTTGCGTGTCGGCCAAAAGCGAAGCGGCCGTACGTGAGTTCGCCAGCGCGTGCTCTGCCACATGGAGTGATTCGACTCACAGGCTCTCCGACATTGGGTACTCACTCAATGCCAAACGTGACCACTTTGACTTTCGACATGCGATTGCGACCAACGATCTTTCCGATCTACTAAGCCAGCTAAAGTCGGTTGCGTCAGGCGAATCTCGGGTATCGCGTTGCAGCTCCACTCCGCTTCGCATTGGATTCTTATTCACAGGTCAGGGTGCCCAGTACGCGGGGATGGGCCGATCTCTGTATCAAACGGCGCCGGTCTTCCGCGACTCGCTCGACCGTTGTGCAGCCCTGTGGGAACAGATCGCCCCGAGCGAACCATACCTACTGGAGTTTATGTTCGGGGTCGACGAATCTGTTTTGCAACAAACTCGCTACACTCAAAGCTGCCTGTTTGCATACGAATACGCGCTAGGCGAACTCTGGCGGTCTTGGGGCGTACAGCCAGCGGCTGTGATGGGGCATAGTGTGGGCGAAATTGCCGCCGCGTGTCATTGCGGCTTGATCACCTTGGAAATGGGCTTCTCGTTTGCTGTCCAACGAGGGCAATTGATGGGGGATCTTCCCGGCAATGGAATCATGGTCGCCGTCCGAGCTTCCCATGAACAAGCTCGCCAGTGGACTGAGTCTTTTCCCGGCGTGTCGCTTGCCGCCGACAACGGTCCACAAAGTGTTGTCATGTCTGGTCTTCAAGCCGACGTCGAGCCTTTATTAACGCATCTTCGCTCGATCCAAGTTCCCTTTCAGCCGCTTCAGGTTTCACACGCCTTTCACTCGTTGCAAGTTGAACCAGTCATGCAACGCTTGAGAGAGATTACCGAGTCCTGGAGCTATCTCGAGCCGTCATCGATTTTTGTATCCAATCTGTTGGGTTCAGCGGTCGGGCATCACGAGATGGATCGCGACTACTGGGCGGATCATGCTCGGCAGTGCGTCCGTTTTCGGCAAGGGGTCGAGACTTTGATAAAGAAGGATATCGAAGTTTTCATTGAGATTGGCCCGCAACCGACCCTGATCGCAATGGCAATGCAAGCCGCTCATGCACCCGGCCTACAGTGGCTACCATCGGTTCGGCGGCAAGGCGATGACTGGGAACAACTGACAAAAACGATCGCCGCGTTGTATACCGCGGGCGTCGACATCGATTGGGCGGAGTTTGATCGTCCCTATCAGAGACGCGCAGCCGCGTATCCCAACTATCCCTTTCAACGATCGCGACTACAAGAGACAGCAACCAAACCGTCGGCCGAACGAGTACAGGTGCCGGTCGTTCGCCCCGCAGTGAGCATACCCGATGATACGGCCCCACCTATTGAAGAAAACTCATTTCCTGTTTTTGAGTTAGAGTGGGTACAGCGTTCCGTGGCCGGCATGGCAGCAACGGGCAACCGACATTGGCTCGTCATCGGGAACGACCCGCTGGTCACTTCCCTTTCCTCGTCACTCGTAAAGCTCGGCGACGAAGTCCAACAGCTTGATTTGAATGATGCCGAGCGAGGAGTCTCGGAAGACACTGAGGGCTCGGCAGATAGCCGCGTCGTCGATTGGATTCAAGAGCAGTGTGAACGATTTGCAAACGTCGATGGAGTCATCTTTACCTCGTCGTTGGATTGCCAGCGAAGGGACCAAGATTTGCCAATTGCGCTTCAGGAACTGTTGCACTTGGTGCAGTCATTGTCGAGTACCGGCAGGGAGCTTTCGCAAAGGCTTTGGGTGCTGACTCGCGGCGCAGCACCAATTGCAATGGAAACCATCGACGATGCGGCCGCCATGATTTGGGGCATGGTGCAAACCGTATCTGTAGAAGTGCGCCAATTGCGGCCAGCATGTATCGACCTCGACAACGAATCTGACATCCAACAAGACGTTGAAAGCGTGTTGGGCTGTTTGAATGCGCGAGACAATGAAACTCACATCGCCATTCGAGGTGATAAGCGATTGGTTCAGCGATTGGTCCGAGTGGAATCTTCGAATACTGTAACCAAGAATTCCATTCGCCCAGATGCATCCTATTTGGTCACCGGTGGATTGGGTGGCGTCGGAGTGTGTGTCGCCAAATGGCTGTGCGAACAAGGCGCGCGAAGTGTACATCTAGTCAGTCGGCGTGATCCTGATGACGAGCTGAAGGATGAACTGAATCAGTGGGCGAGGAAGCATCACAGCGAAGTTCGCTTTCACCGAGCTGACGTAGCGATTCGGTCAGATGTAGACCGAGTTATCCAAGGAATTGAGGCGGATGGAAAACCACTCGCCGGCTTACTGCATCTGGCCGGTGCGCATCGGGATGGCGCAATTGTCAATTTGTCATGGGATGATTTCTTGTTTACGGCGCAAAGCAAAGTCCGTGGCGTTTTGCATCTCCACGAAGCGACTCAATCGCTCCCGCTGGATTGGTTCGTCGTGTTTTCCTCCGTCGCTTCGGTGGTCGGGTCGCCCGGTCAAGCCAACTACGCTGCCTCCAATGCGTTTTTGGACTCGCTGATGCATTCGCGCCGAAAACAAGGGCTTCCAGGACTGAGTCTCAATTGGGGACCCTGGGATGAGGTTGGAATGGCCGCACAGTTGCCGGCATCCAAGAAACGCCGCTGGGAAGCCATGGGGGTTTCGATGATTCAGCCGGAACAAGGATTGCAACTGCTTTCAAAGTTGATTGCAGGGGACAGCACTCAGAGCGTAGTCGTGCCAGCCGATTGGTCGAAGATGTTATGCCTCTTTCCGCCGGGATTGGAGCCACCGCTCTTAGAGAATTTCATCGACGCGAATCGTCAACTGAGCGATCCGTCGCCCCAGTGGCAGCAACTGAAGCAGAAAGCACTACAGGTACCCGTCAATCGGCGAAGTGAATTGGTTGCCCGATTCGTGGAAGCACTGGTTCGAGATGTCTTGGACATGCCCAACGAGGAACCGCTGGACCGCACAGCAGGGTTTGCCGACTTGGGTATGGACTCTTTGATGGGGGTCGAGTTGAGAAACCACTTGCAACAACATCTCGGTACCGAAATGACACTCACCGCCACAGTGGCTTTCAACTATCCCAACGTCGCCACGCTGAGCGAGTATTTGGCCAAAGAGGTTCTGCACGCACGCGGGGCCTCACCGCAGGTGGCGCTGCACCGAGTTCGGAATACCGGCGGGGAACCCATTGCGATTGTTGGGTGTGCCTTAAGATTTCCGGGTGGTATCAATGATCTGGACAGCTATTGGCAGTTGCTGCAAACCGGCGGTATTGCCGTCGAAGAGATTCCAGATTCGCGATGGCAAGTCTCCGAATACTATGATCCTGATCCCGATCGGCCCGGATACATGAATACGCGCTGGGCCGGGCTGATGGACGACTTGGATAAGTTTGATGCCAGCTTCTTTGGTATATCGCCACGAGAAGCAGCCAAGATGGATCCGCAACACCGAATTGTTCTGGAGACCGTCTGGTCCGCATTGGAGAACGGGTGTATACCGCCACGTTCCATCTTTGGAACGAAAACGGCGGTCTTTTTGGGGATCAGCGGAAACGACTATGTCTCTCGGCTGTCGCGAGCCAGCGCTCGAGAAGACATTGATGCATACCTCGCGGCAGGAAATGCACAGCACGTCGCCGCCGGACGCATCTCGCATTTTTTTGGACTCCATGGACCAAGCATCGCGTTGGATACCGCATGTTCATCTTCCCTGGTTGCGGTTCATCTAGCTCATGAGAGCCTACAGTCTGGTGAAAGCGAGTTGGCCGTTGCCGGTGGCGTGAATGTACTCTTGGCACCCGAGATTTCGATTAGCCTCTCCAAGGCGCACATGATGGCCAAGGATGGACGATGCAAGACATTTAGCGATGCTGCTGACGGTTATGTCCGAAGTGAGGGATGCGGATTCATCGTGATGAAGCGTTTGAGTGATGCACAGCGAGATGGCAACCGAATCTTCGCGCTCGTGCGTGGCAGTTGCGTCAATCACGATGGTCGCTGTAGTGCCGTGACCGTACCCAATGGCGACTCACAACAAATGTTGGTCCGTCAGGCGCTAAAGAACGCTTCGCTGCCCCCCGATTCCATCGATTATGTTGAAACCCACGGGACCGGAACCTCACTGGGCGATCCTATCGAAGTCGATGCTTTGGGAAACGTGTTTTCGGATCGCCTATCGACCGACCGATTGATCCTCGGAAGTGTCAAAGCCAACTTGGGACACTTGGAGTCTGCCGCCGGCATCGCGGGACTATTGAAAGTTTTGGCGATGCTGCGACACAGCCAGTTCCCGCCGCAACCACCGTTTGAGCGATTGAACTCTCACGTCGACTGGGAGAATTCACCCGTGCAGGTGTCGCGTGAATTGATGCCCTGGCCCCGCATCGAGAATGAAACTCGATACGCGGGAGTGAGTAGTTTTAGCTTTGGTGGGACCAACGCGCACGTTGTCTTGTCTGATCCACCGCTGAAGAGCCACCCAGTTGACTACACCGAAGGGCGCACGAGTGACGCTGCGCATACGCGGTTGGTAGTCCTCTCTGCCAAATCGGAATCCGCCCTCAACAGACAAGTCGATCGCTTGGTTGATTCGTTGGCAGATCAATCGCTTTCCGATGTTGCATTCACGCTTGCAGCCGGGCGCGATCCGTTGAATCACCGGATTGCAATAGCAGCGACATCCATTGAGCAATTAGCGGTCGGTCTACGTGACTATCGGCAAAACGGTGGACATCATGCCGTTTCCTATCGATCGATCCGTGGATCGCATATACCTGATACCGGTCTCTTGTTGTGCAGTTTGGCCGCATTCGATGACGAACGCGTAGAGCCTCTACTGGCTTCGTGTCCTCAGATGGCCATGGATTATGCCGCGGAAGTCAAAGAGTTTCTCAATATTGGTGATCTGGAATTGTCAGCGACTCAAGAAGAGGCTGCTCGATGGACGATTCTGCAAGCCGTGCTGGCTGGTCACGCGAAGCGTTGGTTCAGCGACACGCCAACATTGGCAGGTTACGGCGTGGGGCGCTATGCTTCGCTTGCGGCCAGTGGCATTATCCGTCCGTGTGACGCTGCGAGATTGAGCGTTGTGCATATCGCTGGGGCGGAACGTCTGCTGAAAAACACTGGGAACGTTTTGCTATTGGTAGCAGGGGAAAAGCCAAACGCGTTGCTTCGATTGCCGGCTGATCTATCGGTCGTATGCGTTCCTGCGTCGCAGTTGAATGAACTTGAAAACGCTGCTCGCCAGAGCGGACAAATCTTTGAACGTCTGGGAGCGGAGTTCTTCGATCTGGTCGACGTTCGGAATGATCCGGAATTTCGCCAAACCATCGACTCCATGACTTCAAGAGATTCGGAGCACGCTGTCGCCGACTTGCATACGTGCGACTTGGTATCCAGCCTTGCCTCATGTCTCGAATCGTCGGGTTTGCCAAGTAGCATCGATTCCGTTCCCAAGATTTTGGGAGACCAGGATACGCTTGTGTTATCGGCTGCCATGGAACCGTGGGAACAGCGTTATGGGGCAACTCACCCTCGCGATGGGCGTTCCATCGATTTGGGTAAGCGTGATTTGCCCCCTTTGTTGTATTGGATGCGTGAATGCTACCTCAGCGGGCTTGAAATCGATTGGCGAGCGTTTTACGGTTCCGGCTTTCTATGGGTAGATCTACCCACTTATCCCTTCGCTAAGGAATCGCATTGGTTTGGTGAATCCAAATCCACAAGACTGCTTCAGTTCGGAAGCGAGCCTCTGGACCAACATCCGTATATCGGTGTTCGCCTAAGGGGACCAACGATCAAAGAGACGGTGTTCCAAAACCGCTTGACACCGAACCATCCGCAGTTACTGCAAGATCACAAGATTTACGACATGGTTGTTGTGCCGGGCGCATTTCACCTTGCTGCTGTGTTGGCTGCCAGTCGCGAGGAAGGATGGGACAGAATCGAAATGAGTGAGGTGATGTTTCCCGAAGCATTGGTATTGCAAGAAGATGTTCAGCGAGCCTACCAGCTCTCGTTTTCCATGAAGGAGTCTGCTGAGTCAGATTTTCAAACATTTCGAGTCTTCAGTGAGTTGCAAGGCTCAGATCGCTGGTCCTTGCACTGCGAGGGGCAGAGAAGTTGTGTCCAACATGATCCACAACAGCCCAGTGATCGTGTCGATGTAAAGCAGTTGCAACAATCATTCAGTGGAATGGTGATTCGGCAAGAATTGTTTTACGACATGATGGCCCAGCATGGAATTCAGCTCGGAAACAGCTTTCGTTGGATGACAGATATTTACCGAGGTGAGCGTTCAGCTCTTGCGAAATTGAGTCGTCCCGAAAAGGATTTGGTTGCTGACTCCATTTTGCCCCCCGGACTCATCGATTGCTGCTTTCAAATCCTGGCGGCTTGTTTGGAACAAAAAGATATTGAACAAAACGCATACATTCCGGTTAAAATTCGAAATGCGATAGTATACCGATCGATAGACGAATCGGGCTGGCTACATGCAACCTTAGAGGAACCAGGAAACCACTCAACTTCCTTTGTCGGAAACCTAAAACTGGTCGATGACCACGGCGACTTGATCGCAGAGTTCTTGGGAGTGACCGTTCGTAAGGCCCCGCGAACCACACTGATGAGATTTGCCCAACGTCAAACGACCGACATCTTCTATAAGATTCGTTGGTTGGAGCGCTCGCTTCCTCAAGTGTCTACCACCGTCGATTGTTCACCAACGAGTTCGCCCCAGCAGGAGTTGTCCAGGTACGAGGTTGATCGCGGCGACGAGGCATTGCCGTTGGCGCGGCATGAGATTGGATTGGAGCCTGTTGCCGAGTCGCTCGGTGCGTCTGCGTCTGCGTCTGTGTCGAGCCAGAGCCAGAGCCAGAACCAGAGCCAGAGCCAGAACCAGAACCAGAACCAGAACCAGAACCAGAACCAGAACCAGAATCAGAATCAGAACCAGACGCCCAGCCGAAATCCGGCCATGGCGTCAGAACCCTGGCTGGTGGTTGTCGATGACCAATCTCCCCTCTCCGACATCACACGACAATTACACACGAGCGGTCAGCACCTCGACTCCGAAGCGGAGTCGGATTGTGAACTTAGCAGAACATCGAAAATCTTTTCGACAGGTGTCGTTGAACGTAACCATCTCGATGGTTCTCGCTCATGCGTAGTCGACTTGGAGAGGCAATTCGTAGAGAACCCAACACTCTGGAGCGGACTTGTTTGGATTCCGCCGGTGATGCCCCAAGCCATTGGCCGTGAGGCCGAGTCGGTCATGGAGGGGCTGCAACATTGTTTCGGAGAATTGCTAGAAACCATTCAGTTTCTCGGACGGCAGAAGCTGAACGCTCACTTTCGTTTGGTCTTGGTGACGACACTTGGTCTGCCGCTTGAGAGTCAGGGCCAGGAGGACCCCGCGGTTCAAATGCTGATGGGGCTTTGCAACGTGATTCGCAATGAGTACCCACAGTTGCATTGCATACAAGTAGACTTGGAAGATAGTTCTTCGCAGAGCGTCGCCCACTTGGTCAGTGAGATCGAATCAATCTCTCGAAGAGAGCACGACGGGGAAAGCGTCATCGGCTATCGAGACTCAAAACGATTCACGCCGCGTTTAAACAGGTTGCTGCCTGGCGAGGCCGACTTGAACGCAGTGGATGCAGAGCTTGACCTTTCCATTCCCTATCGATTGGTCCCCAATCGCAGCGGGATTCTGTCTGCGTTGACCGTCACAGCCATCGATCGTCGCCCGCCTGGTCCAGGACAAATCGAAATCCAAGTTAAGGCCACCGGCCTGAATTTTCGAGACGTCCTCAATGCACTATCTTTGTATCCAGGAGACGCGGGGCCGCTAGGGTTGGAGTGCGCTGGCGTGGTGACAGCGGTTGGAAAGAACGTTTCCTGGCCAGTTGTGGGAGATCGAGTTGTTGCGTTAGCCCCGGCCTCCTTTTCTCAGTATGTTTTGACCGATGCCCGACTCGTTGCTGAGGCACCAAGCAATCTGACTGACGAGCAAGCTGCGGGAATTCCGGTCACCCACCTAACAGCCGACGCCGCTATACGGCGGCTGGCGCAGCTCAAACCGGATGAATCCGTTTTGATTCACGCTGGTGCCGGTGGCGTCGGGCTTGCCGCGATCGATATGGCTCTGCGTATCGGTGCAAAAGTCTATGCGACGGCTGGGTCACCCGAAAAACGGAGTTTGCTGCAAGAGCGCGGAGTGACGCAGGTCTTTGATTCCCGCTCAACAGCATTTGCTGAGGAGTTGCTTCATGCTCGTCATGGCAAGGGGGTGGATGTTATTCTGAATTCACTCGCGGGAGATATGATCGATGCTTCGTTCCGTGTCCTTTCGCCCACAGGACGATTTGTTGAAATTGGCAAGATCGGCGTTTGGTCCCCTGAAAAAGTAGCCGAAGTGTTTCCCGATGCTAGTTACCATATCTATGCGTTGGATGAACAAGCTCTGAGCGATCCGCAAACCGTTGGTGATGCGCTTCGAGTCTTAATGAGGCAGTTCGAAGAGGATTCGCTTGGCAAGCCTCGGACGACCTCTTTCGAAATGAAACATGCGAAACAAGCGTTTCAATACATGGCGCAGGCCAAGCACATGGGTAAAGTCGTTGTGACTCATCCTGCACCCGATGAATCCCAGAGGCAGATTCGTTCGAACGCTGGATATCTAATCACAGGTGGGTTGGGAGGCGTAGGTCTGGTCGTGGCAAATTGGTTGGCCGAGCAAGGTGCCGGGCGAATTGTGCTGGTTTCACGTCGCCAGCCAGACTTATCGACCCAACGCACAATTGACGAAATACGCAAAGCGGGATGCGATATTCGAGCGGCCAGCGCCGACATCACCGACTTCGATCAAGTCCAGCGCCTCGTCGACCAGTTTGATTCATCCGCACCCCTGAAAGGACTCTTCCATGCGGCTGGTGTATTGGATGATGGCCCGTTGGCTCAGATGCCGTGGAAGCGTTTCGTTCCTGTACTGGAGCCCAAAGTCATCGGAGCCCTCAATCTGCACCGCTTGACTCAAGACATCGAACTTGATTTCTTTGTGTTGTTTTCCTCGATCGCAGCAGTCTTTGGATCACCGGGTCAAGGGAACTATGCGACTGCCAATGCATTCTTGGACGCATTGGCGATCTATCGTCGCTCGCAGGGTTTGGCGGGTACAAGTATCAATTGGGGGCCATGGCGCGATGCCGGCATGGCGACTAAAGTGAACGCCATTGTCAAGCATCAATGGGAAAGGTCGGGACTTTCGATGCTGACGAACCAGCAATGCCTTTTTGCATTGGAGCGACTGATGCTGGGGCGTGATCCACAAGTGATTGTCACGTCGACCGATTGGAGCAAGCTAGGGCAACAATTCGCAAAGGGGGCGGAACCTCCTCTCCTTCGTGAACTCATCTCTGACTTGCGAGTCAACGTAGGGCCGAGCGAGCGATGGCTCAAGCTGATTGGGCAGATCGAAAAGACGCCAGTTCCACAACGCTTGAGTATTTTGATCGAATTTATGTGCTGCGAGGCGAGGCTCGTATTGAACTTGCCCGCGGATCATGAGATCGACGCCAGCGTGCCCTTCAATGAGCATGGTTTTGATTCATTGATGGCAGTCGAATTAGCCAACCGGCTCGCCGCAGAATCCGGCACCTCGTTGCCAGCAACGCTCCTGTTTGACCATCCCACGCTGGAGTCTTTGGCAAAGTACATTTTGACCGATGTTTACGATCTGCTACCCAAACAAGAAGAGACTCCTGCTCCGGTTCGTCGCAAATCGGTGGATGAAATAACCGCCGATCTATTGAAGGAAATCGAATCGATGAGCGACCAAGAGATCGATGAGCAGCTTTCTTGAGATCGCCTATCTTGACTCCCAAGATTACATCCCTGAATACTGGTGGCACTCAGTTTCTTCTTCGGACGAGACGGTCTCACTGTGTTTCTTTTTCAAAACAACATATTTAAGGGGGAAGCAAATCTTGTCGAGACCCATCAACTGGCTTTTGAAAGGTCGCTTCAACTCCGACAGCCTCTAGCGACTGGTAGCTGTTTTCTGTGAGATCCTAAGTCTCGGACCAACGAAACCGTCGGCTAGCCAGCGCGAGGCTCGCCATTAGCCACAATAGGATGATCAATATCTCTGGCCACTGAGACACTAACGACTTGCCCTGCATCATCACTGCGCGGAGCGAATCTAACAGCGGAGTCAGAGGCAGGATTTTGATCAGTGGATGAAAGAACTCAGGAAACCGCTGATACGAAAAGAAGACTCCACAAAACGCCCACAGCGGGAAGGAAACCAAGTTGATTATCCCAGATGCCGCGTCGACAGTCTTTGCACGCGAGGTGATCAATAGACCGATTGCTCCAAATTGGATTCCCCCAAGCGTCAGGATCAATCCGCTGGCCAGTACGCTTCCGTCCAATCGCAATCCAAACACCAATTTGGAGAATAGGATCAGCAAAATCGCCTGTGGGAAGATGAATAGCAGGCGACTGATCATGATCGCAGTCAGAAATTCCCAGCGACGGACTGGTGTTGCTGCGTAGAGCTTTAGTAGTTTCCGAATTCGCATGTCCACGACGACGAATCCGATTCCCCAAAGCCCGCCTCCCAAGAGATGCATTCCCAAAACGCCTGGAACCAAGAAGTCGATGTACCGCATTCCCTGCTGCGTCGCAACGTTCCGTGTCTGAATGGGATCGACGCGTCCAGCAGCCGCCTGAATCGACTGATTTACAGTCTGTACTGCAAGCGTCGCTTTCTCAGAATGCTCGTCGAAATGGTACTCAACTGATCCTGAGGCATGAGCAACGACGAATGCATCCGAAACACTTTCACGGAGTCGGTTGCGGCAGGAGGCTGCGTCGTGTAGACCGACTGAGAGTTCTGGGTGGCTGCTCAGTGGTTGAAGCAGATGTTGGCCGTTAGGCTCGGCTTGAATGTCCACCACGAAACGAACGGATGGTTTGGAAGCGAATGCGATTCCCAAGGTCGACACGACCAGGATCGGAAAGACATAGGTCCAGAACAGAAAGCTTCGTTCGCGGAGCATCTCCCGAATTCGACTGCGGGTTAACTGCCATATTGCGTATTGGTTCATTCAATGCCATTGCTGTGCCGGACTGCGGACCTGCATAGATTAGCAGCAATCCCAAGACCGCACCTCCCACAGTGAGCACCTTTTCGGAAAATCGATGCCCTTAGAATATTTGTCCGGTTTTTTGAATGAAAACGTCCTCCAGCGTTACTGCTCTCGTCCGGATTTGTGGAGCCGCATTCCCTCGCTGCTGAAAGAAATCGCCTACATGCGCGACAGCTAACAAAGGGTCAGCGACTGCAAAGGCAATAGTCGAACCAATCTGGTAGACGCTTGTTGCATTGAGTGACTGCTTCAGCGAGCTCAATGTATCCACCATGGATACGACCGCTCCCTTCGAAAATATCAATTCCACAATGTGTGGCTCACCCAGCTCTTTCTTCAAGTTGTGGGGAGTGTCACAGGCGACCAGACTTCCTTTGCAAACGATTGCGACGCGGTCACACATCGCTTCGGCTTCATAGATGTAGTGTGTTGTCAGTACGACCGTTCTGCCATCCGGTCTTGAGCTCCGAATCATCTCCCACAACCTCTGGCGACTGCCGGGATCTAAGGCGGCAGTTGGCTCATCCAAAAACAGAAGCTCTGGATCACCAATCACGGCAACCGCGATGGCGAGCCGTTGCTTTTCACCACCGGAAAGATGCCGTACGTACTTGGTCGATTGGTCTACAAGCTCGAACTGTTCCAGCACCGACGCAGAGGTTAGCGGCTGGTGATAGAATGAGCGAAACATGTCCAATGTTTCGCCAACAGTCAGATACTCGCTGAAATGGGTGTCTTGCAGTACGACCGCAGTCCGCTGACGTAATTGTTGTTCGTGATCGTTCCAGTTCATCCCGAGGAGTTCAATTTCGCCCGACGTTGGCTTCTGTAGTCCTTCCAAGATCTCCAATGTTGTCGACTTCCCTGCTCCGTTGGGGCCAAGAATGGCAAAGCACTCGCCGAGCACCACCTCAAGATTCAGTCCTCGAACCGCGGTGACGGGTGGCTTCACATCAAATTGCTTACACAAATCTCGGCAAACGATGGCCGCCGATCTACTTTCGATAATTCTTGTCGGCATTTGTAGTTTCGTTGGCGATTGAATTTCCTGGAATATAGTAATCCTAACGAAAGCGCGTAGGCCAACGCGGTTGCAGTTTTTGAAGTACTGCACAATCCGATCCAGCTACTCAAATCACACCGACGACTCGGCGAGCAGTTGCCAACAAACGAGTTGCATGCGGGGCATGTGGAATGGGCCTTTCCAAAAGTTGCCTTTCAGGGTCGAGCTCAGGCGACCGTCGCGGTGTAGGTAGCCGAACCACTCGCCATATTCATTGTCGGGAAAGTGCGAATAGGTCCAGTCGTGAATCATCCTATGCCAGTCAGCATACTTGGAGTCGCCCGTCAGACGGTATGCCATCAACGTGGCTATGATCGCTTCGTTTTGTGGCCACCAGAATTTCATGTCGTGCCAGTATTCTTGAATCGGCAGGTTATTCACGTCGACGAAGTAGAGTATGCCTCCGTACTGTTTGTCCCAGCCGCGCTGCCACATCCAATCTAGCATCTGGGAGCCGGTGCGAATCAGTTCGTCGTCACCGCGTAGCTTGCCCTCCAGCATGATGAACCATGCGCCTTCGATCGCATGTCCGGGGTTTAGCGTACGACCGTCGAAATGGTTGATAATATCGCCGCTAGGACTTACCGTCTCCATTACGCATTGAATGTCCTGCTTAAGATGGAAGCGTCGGATGTCGTCAATGCTACGATCGATCCACTCGTTGGCATCGCTTAGTTGGATCGACTCGCGGAGCTCTTGAGCCGCCGCGATCGTGATCATCGGGAATCCAATTCCGCGAACCGGACGTGTGTCGGTGAATTTCGGCTGGACACCTTGCGGATCTAGGTTGTGTTCGATGAATCGCCGAAAGGTTTGTCTGGCCTTTTCCGCGTATTGCTCGTTGCCGGTCGCTTTTGCCAACTCGCCGTAAGCGATTGCTGCAAAGCTCTCAGAGAACGCGTAGCGCCGTTTGCGAATGGGTTTGCCATCGCGAGTGACGTGAAACCACATTCGGCCATCGGACGGATCGAAACAATGATCGTCGATGAACCGAGCTCCATGTTTGGCCAATTCAAGCCATTCTTCGCGCGGCTCGACGTTGTTGTAGAGTTCGCCAAGCAGCCAGGTGAATCGGCCCTGTTGCCATACGCCTTTGTCGGTGTCAACGATGGTGCCGTCTCGATCGAGTGACATCATGAATCCACCATGTTCTCGGTCGACGCAATGCCTTATCCAGAACGGCAATGTGTCATTGAGCAACCCATCGCGGTAAACCGCAATCAACTCGTCTCTTCGTTCGGTGTCAAGCGGCATAAGAGCAGCCCTTTCCATCCGCCTTGGGGGTAGCGCGGTCGAGCGTGTAAATCGTCAATCCTGTCATGTTGAAGCTCGCATCGAGCGGGTCTCTTGATCGTTGTGTTGTTTGATGTTATCACCGTAACTCAATAGCTTGTCAAAACAAGTCTTGGGGTGCAATAGAAATGGATTAATTGCTGGCGGCACTTTCGTGCGACTACATTCTTGTTTGAATGCATTAGCGCCCAAAATTGGGATTCACTTATTGATCTTCGGCATCAGAGC
Source organism: Pirellulaceae bacterium (assembly GCA_020852965.1). GTDB lineage: Bacteria > Planctomycetota > Planctomycetia > Pirellulales > Pirellulaceae > Aureliella. The sequence goes on from JADYZV010000013.1 coordinate 99,221, forward strand.
CTATCTTTCCCGTTTCATTCCTCTGGGCCAGGAAAGATGCACAGACTCGGCTACACCACTCCAGTGAAACACCAATTCAACTAATGAGAAACCATGAGCTATCTGCAGCAGCTTGAACCACTTGATGAACTGAACCAAGCACTTCAAGCCAATGTGCATCCGCTAGAATGGACCAATCCCACTCCGAGCGGGCGTTACAACCTCGTGGTGATCGGCGCGGGAACCGCCGGACTAGTGACCGCCGCCGGAGCCGCAGGACTGGGCGCTAAGGTGGCTCTCATCGAGCGCGGCCTGATGGGTGGCGACTGTTTGAATGTTGGCTGCGTGCCATCCAAAGCCCTCATCAGTACCGGCCGTGTTGCTGCGTCGGCGCGGCATGCAGCAGAATTTGGGGTGCGTGGAACAGACGCAATCAACGTCGATTTTTCAGCCGTCATGGAGCGACTGCATCGCCTGCGGGCCCAAATTAGTCCCAACGACTCGGCTGAACGGTTCAGAATGCTCTTTTTAGAGGTCGGAAGAAGGCCAGTTCGTTGATCATACCTTGGTCTACCTACACCTCGCCTGAAATCGCGCATGTCGGACTTTACGCACACCAGGCACAGGAGAAAAACATCGAGATCGACACCTATATCCAAAGATTCCACGATGTGGACCGCGCCATCCTGGATAGTGAAGAAGACGGTTTTGTCAAGATTCACGCGAAGAAAGGAAAGGACCAGATCGTCGGCGCAACGATCGTCGCGCGCTCAGCGGGCGACTTGATATCGGAAGTGACTCTGGCGATGACCAACCGAATTGGTCTCGGGAAAGTTGCATCAACGATTCACCCATATCCGACGCAAGCTGAAGCCATTCGAAAGCTTGGCGACCAATTCAATCGAACGAAGCTAACTCCTTTGGTGAAGTCACTCTTCAACAAGTGGCTTGCATGGACGAGGTAGACGACGAATGGATGTGTAGTCTTGCTCCAGAGAACGACCTTGTTGACGAAACTATTCGCCAACTGTAGTACGGGAAAGGTGTTGGCAAATGCCGCGCGCTATTTCAAATTGACGATGCGCAAGGCTCACTGATCAACACGTGGGTCTCTGACGAAAGATCCGCTACGTCAGTCGTCTAAATCCTGTGTGTTTAACTGGGCTGCCAATGCGACCGGCGACGTTTCCGGTTTCAATCGCTTCGTGTAGTTCCTGAAACACTTCGTCCAGCGCCGACAGATACGCAGTTACGTGACGTGGTTCGTGGGCAAATGTAGCGTTGAAGGCTGCGGCGGTGAGGAAGCCGCGATCGAGCATTCGGACTGTCAGGAGGGTCGTCAGCGCTGCCGCTTCGGGATGGTCGAAGACCAGCAGTGCCAGTTCGGGACGGCCGGGCGTTGTGATCGGCAGACTGTGCTTTTTGCCCAGTTGCTGCCAACCGTCGACGACAAGGGAGCCGATGTTTTTGAGGTGGGCCGGGACGTCGTGCTGCATCAGCTTGCGAAGACACGCGACTGCGGCAGCGGGACCAACGCCTTCCGTCCAGAACGTGCTGGAAATGAAGGACGACTGTGCCGCCTGCATCGTCTGGCGGTTGCCAATAATTGCGCCGATCGGGAAGCCGTTGCCGAGCGCTTTTGCGAACACGGCGATGTCGGGCTTAACGCCGTATTGCAGGTGAGCTCCGCCGAGCCCCAGACGCCAGCCGATGGAAATTTCGTCGAAGATCAATGGTGCGCCAAGAGTGTCACAGCGCTGGCGGATGCCCTCCAGGAAGCCGGGCTGTGGGTCTGTATGGCGAGTCGGTTCCATGACGATCGCTGCCAGCTCACTGCCATATTGCTTGATCAGGGAATCCAGTTCATCAAGTCTGTTGTAGTGAAACGTGAGCGTGTCCCCCGCTAGGCATGAGGGCACACCGCGTGGATCCAGACCTGGCAGCAAATGCCCAGCTAAGGCATCTGCATTCTTCTCATCGGCCGCGGGCGTGAGGTTCGCGGCCAAGTACCAGTCGTGCCAGCCATGGTAGCCGCAGAGCGCAATCTTGTCTCTTCCAGTAGACGCTCGAGCGATGCGAACGGCAACGGCCATCGATTCGCCACCGGCTCGAGTGAAGCGCGCATTGTCTGCCCACGGATGAATCTGCAGCAGCAGTTCAGCCAGCTCCACTTCGTCGTAAGTCTGCAGCGTCGACATCGATCCTAGACTGACGCGACGCATCACGGCCGCATTCACGTCCGGATCGCTGTATCCCAGGATGCAAGCTAGGATTCCCCCCATGCTCATGTCAATGAATCGACGCCCCTCGATGTCGATCACTTCGCAACCACGAGCTTCGCGATAGTAGGCGGGCCATTTTTCCGGAGCGAACATCTCCGGGCGTTTGCTCAGCAGTTGTGTTCCGCCGGGAATGATCTCCGTCGCTCGGCGATACGCTTCCTGCACGTCGGGCATTTTTCGCGGCAACGGCAATTCCAGCAAACGTCGCGCTGCCATGCAAAAGATCTCTTCAACATCGCCGTCATTGAGGTGCTGGTTGCGGCACGCCTGCTTAAGGGCCAACACAGATTCGATGCCCAGCAGTGTTGGTCGCGCAAATCGTGAGCGGCCGAAGTCGGCTCGAATTTCATCCAGCCACAAGAACCCGTCAGCCAGATCGACACAGCGACTGCGCATTTCCGTCACGCAAAAGTCAGATCCAAAGAGCAATCGCGTCGGGCCGAACACTTTCAAGATGGCTTCGAAGGCTTCCGGTTCGCAGACCGCAGACGTGTCGAAGAAAACGTTGTCCAGACCTCGCAGCGATTCAACGCCTTCGACAGTGTGTTTGCCGCAGAAGCCTCTGGCTGCGTGAGCGAGAATCAATTTGGCACCGGGGTGCCGTTCGCAATGCTGGCGAATGTAGATCTGATTCTGGGGTTCAGCGAGTGCCCGCAGAAGCACCATGTGCAGCATGATGATCAAGCCGTGTTGGTTGGCCAGTTCCCACGCCCATTCGGGAATGAATTCCTCCGTCGGTGCAAAAAAAGTGTCCTCGCGTTGGGCGAACAGGTGATACACCTTGAAGCCAACGAAACCATCGTCGTTGACCTGCCGTTGGACGTCCGCAGGATTTTGCTTCGGTGTGAGTAGCATTAATCCACGTGAATTCGGGTCCCTCTTCATTTCGTCCGCGAGATGTCGATTGGCGGCATGGACATCCACCGCGCGCGTGGGAAACGGAAAGAACAGACCGCCCGTCGGACATCGATTCGGCATCCACATCGACAGTCGTTCATCGTAGACTGCGCGAGTCACGATCTCAGGGCCGGCTGCCGCCAGCGCTGGGGTTGGAGTGCCTAAGTCGGCAACGCGCCAGAGGTGGGCGTGGGCATCGAACGTATCGGGAGGTACAAAGTTCCTGAGTTGCCGATCCCACAGATCTAGATCGTAATCTTCGACGGTGGCCCAGACGTACGGATCGATTTCAGCGTCAACGCTCATAACGATTTGATTTCCACATACACCGCATACAATTTTGCATCACTGTCGTCAGGCCAGTTGGCTCGCGGGGAAAATATCCTGTCGACCGGCACAGGTTCCGAGCCCCTTCAAGTACATCGAGCTCTTATACAACTCAAAGCGAATTCGAAAGACGCTGAATTGCCGTTCGCCCGACTCGTTTCAAGTATTCTCACCCAGCCACCTTTGACGCCTAACTGCAAAAAAATCTGGCGTCCGCCAGTCTTGGTCTTCTGCACCGAGATTGCGCACAGCACTTTTTCAGACCTACGAAGGTTGGACGCACCAATCAATCCTTGGTGATTTCGACTCGATTCGCGCTTAGCAACTCAGTCAATTGCTTCTCCTTGGAATCGATAAAGGAGATGTTCTCTAGGACGAGATCACGATTCGTTCCCTGTGGTCGAAGAACGAGTCGACCCGAACCCAGCAACATAAACTCGAACACGTCGTTGATCTCTTTTTCAACTTGCAAGCCGGATGTAGGATACCGGCGAAGGTCGCTGAGCAAACCGTGATGATGCAACAGTTCATTCTGTCGCACCTCCCAGTAGTCGAATTGAACAGCGATTTTTGCCATGAGCAACACCAGAAACAGTACAGCCGTAACGATCCAAAAGAAGGAAGCATTGGCGAGTGGATGCAGCCCTGTCGCGCGATCCTTAACCCAAGGGATCATGTCCGGAAAGAAGTTAGCCGACAGAACTACACCGAGAATGGCGGTGCAGGCAATGAAAAACAACGTTAGGACCGTGGCTCTCGGAAAGTCGATCGTCAAGACGATCAGGTTAATTGCCAAGATCCCAAGGAAAAACGTGCTTATCGCATAGGGGATTCGCGATCCGTCGGCAACTGCTTGCTCCCCCCATACCGTCATTCCGATCGACGCAATCAATGCGGCGATTAGCGTCGGGTACAAAAACACAACATTTGGGTAGGGAACCAAAAAGACGCGATCGACTTTTTTCTTAGCCGATTCCCGTTGTGCATCGGCTTCCCGCGTTTCTGTTTCTTTTTCGGTTGTTTGCCTGGACATTTCAATCCTCAACGGTGTTCATTAGTGCGTAACAATTTTTACGCAAGATTAAGTTTCGTGTGGTTGAGGATTATATCAGTTCGCGATGGCAAAGTCTCAATGGTTGCAGACTAATATTTGCTAGAAAAACTCGATCTAGTTCGAGATGCGGCAGGCTAAATTTGTAGATGGAAGCCCTCTTTTCGTTTGTGAGCCGAAAGAAAGCCTTCCGTCGAGACCTCGGCAGAAACAAGTTGAAAGTGGCCCCATAGCGTAAATTTTCATTTCGAAAGATTCGTCCGCAAAATGCCCATTCTCTCGCCGCTGTTGCGTCCCTGGAGTAGACTCGCGACGAGTACCGCGAGTTACGGCATGGGCCGCGCGTGCGGATCGACCCGAACCTACCGACCCACCAATACGTACGGACGGTTCAACTACGGGGATGATGCAAGGCGATAGCGGCTGGCTCTCAAATAATTGTGAACTTGGGCGCGACGTTCGTCGGTGACCTCTTTGACCGGTTTAGCGGAAAGAACCATCCGCTGCGGCCTGGCCCGCTGGGAATTCGCCGGCCATTCAGGCAGCCACTCGGTTCAGGCACTTGCCCATTTCATCGTCCAGGAGCCGGACCACGACCTCCAAAGGCACATAGATGTCTTGATGGAATCCTCTTCGATCACCAGTTACCAGATGGTGACGCAAACCGCCCAGGCTACTCAATATCGGATAGCAAGGTTGTCTCCTTCCCGCTGGCATTAGTTCCAACACAAAAGTACCGGGCTTACAAAACATTAGGTTCGTGAGGCCAGCCCCATGCATGGCCACGACCGCCTCCGCCTGAGTGAAGAGCTCGATCTGTTGTGGCAAGCTGTAATCCTCCAGGAAATGCTCTTCGAATCCAAACCGGTGCAAGACTCGCTTGAATTCTACCGCATTCACAGGCAGACGAGACTCGCGACGATTGATGAATATTCGAGCCGATGCACCATTGCCAGGGTTGGTACCCAAACGTTGCATCAGCTCTACTGCAACCTCGCGGCAGGAGTTGGGAAAGTTTCGGGAGGGGACCAGCAGCAGTTCCGCTTCCAAATGCATGCATGCATAGGGCTGGATAATTCTCTCCAGGGGCACACCGAATGCCTCAAGCGTCTGCAACTGAAACGGGGTATAAGCGTCGACGAGATACCAGTCGGGCGTGAGCCCGCTCTTTTGAAGTGTCACCAGACGTGGGAGAATTTCCGCCATCCAGTGGAAGTAGTTATGGGATGAAGGCGCGTTGAGCGCCGCCACCGTTCCGGGCCAACGTCGCACGGCGGTTAGTCTTTTTTGATGCAGCATCGATTGGAGTGCATGCTTCCAATAGCGCGGATTCAGGCGTCCGCCTGGTAGAACGTCTTGCAATATCGAGAGCGTTGTCTTCTGATAGGCGAATTCCGTCAGACCGTTTGCTTCCGGTCCGAAGATGACACAATGGCGTCCGAAAGATCGGCCCCCTTCGATTCGCAGAAGATAGTCCGCCGGGATGGTCGTCGCCGGCAGGAAGCCTCCGTAGTATGCCTCGTCGATTCCCGAGTAGTAGTAGCGGTATTCAGGAAGCTGATGCGCACTGCCTACATATTGTTGAACGACCTGTGTGGGAAAGCGAGCGACCAGCTCGGCGATCGTACACCAGTGACCGGGCAACTTTTCGGTTCGCAACGAAGGAAGAATCGAGTCCCTGGCAAGCACATATTTGCCCCAACGAAACGTGCGTTGCGGCTGAATTTTGGAATGAGCTACCATGGCTGTATTTCAAGTATCTATTTAAAGAAGTAGACTATCAAATAGAGAGTTGGATGCGAGCGTTGCATCGACGGCACAACTCCTGACTTTTTGACTCCAAAATTCAATTCGGCAACGATAGTGGATGCGGTAGCGGCGGTCAATCGCGATTCAGCCGGCAGCGGCTGCCGGTCGGCGCTTTCCAAAGCGAAATACGGCTATCCTGTCGGCGTGAAACCACCGTGGAGCGGCGAAGGTCAAGCTCATTCCGATGTGATCGAGTTTTCCATGTCTATAGGCCTGCCTCACATTTCTCCTCTCCAATGGCTAGTCAAACGGCCAAATCAATGCGGACGTACTAGCCGATCGCTTCGCAGTCATTGCGCCGACGAAAGTTGATATATGTGTTGGTTTCGCCTCGAATGCATCCCTTGTCTGTCCGGTGGGCTGAGCGTCGCCCTGTGTCTGCTGGCTTCTGCAGTCACGGGGCAGGAGGCTAAGCAGGAGCAGGAAAAGATTTCCTTCAACCGCGATGTGATGCCTATTTTGGCCGACCAGTGCTTTTCTTGCCACGGCTTGGACGCGGGCCAGCGCCAGGCCGGGCTGCGTCTGGATTCGCGTGGCTCGGCGATCGGCGAGTTGGACTCGGGGGCGACGGCGATTGTGCCCGGCGACTCGGGGCGCAGTGAACTGTGGACTCGCGTGGCCAGCCACGATCCGGAGCTGCGCATGCCGCCGCCGGATAGCGGCCAGAGTCTGTCCGAGGCGGAGCGCCAAGTGCTACGGCGATGGATCGACCAGGGAGCCGAGTACGAGACGCATTGGGCCTTCCTCCCGCCCCAACGGCATGAGCCTCCAGTGGTTCAGGGCGTTTCGCAGCCGATCGATCGTTGGATTCGCGGACGGCTGGCCGAGGCGGGTATTGCGCCTTCACCTGCGGCGGATCGCGCCACCTTGATTCGCCGCGTGAGCCTCGATTTGACTGGCCTGCCCCCGTCGCCGCTCGAAGTGGATGCGTTTGTCAACGATGCGCGTTCGGATGCGTACCCGCGTGTCGTGCAGCGGCTACTGGGCTCGCCACATTTCGGCGAGCACTGGGCTCGGTGGTGGCTCGATCTGGCGCACTATGGGGACAGCGACGGCTACCTTCAGGACTTCCTCCGCCCTGTCGCTTGGCGATATCGCCAGTGGGTGGTCGAGGCCTTCAATCGCGACATGCCCTTCGATCAGTTTACCATCGAGCAACTAGCCGGGGACCTGCTGCCCGAAGGCACCGTCGCCCAGCGAATGGGCACGGGGTTTCTCCGCAACACCCTGAATAATCGCGAGGGGGGCGCGGATCTGGAAGAGTTTCGAGTGCAACAGGTTCTGGACCGCACAATGACCGTGGGCACCACCTGGCTCGGCCTGACCGTAGGCTGCGCTCAGTGCCATGACCACAAGTACGATCCGCTGTCACAGCGAGAGTACTATCAGCTCTACGCGTTTTTTAATAACGCGGATGAAGCGAACTTCAACGCCCCGCTGCCCGGCGAGCAGCGTCCGTTTGCCGCTGCCAAGGAGGAGTACGCACGCCAGCGTGCCGCTCTGCTGGCCCCCGTGGCCGAGCCGCTGGCGGAGCTGCAGGCAAATTGGGAACGGCAATTGTTGTATACCGAGGCCCATCCCGGCGAGGACTTTGCCTGGGAACGCACGCTCGAGCTGCTAGGCCTGCAATGGGGGCAGAATCTAGGCGAAGGGCAGCTAGAGGGGCTAAATATCATCAAAACACCCTTGGAAGATCGTACGCTGGATCAAAGCGACCGCTTGCTGGACTATTTTCTACAGGCCGCACCGGACGTGTATAGCGCGCGACTGGCGGAGCTCAAGGTGGACGAGCTGAGGAGTCAATTGGCCGCATTGGCCAAGGAGCTCCCAACCGTTACCCGCGCGCCGGGAATGATGAAAACACCGCAGCCGCGCACGACTTACGTTCACCTCCGCGGAGAGTACCTGCGGCGGGGCGATACAGTCCAGCCGGGAACGCCGGAGTTCCTGCCTCCGCTGGCGGTCGAGGGCGAAGCAGATCGTTTGGATTTGGCCCGCTGGCTGGTATCGGCAGAGCAGCCGCTGACGGCGCGAGTCACCGTCAATCGACTGTGGCAGCAGTTGTTCGGACGCGGATTGGTCTACACCTCGGAGAATTTCGGTATCCGTGGCGACCGTCCGTCGCATCCAGAACTACTCGACTGGCTAGCCCTGGAGTTCATGCAAAATGGCTGGAGCCTCAAGTCGATTTTGCAACAGATCGTGCTATCGCAGACCTATCAGCAATCCTCGCAGGCTCGGCCCGAGCTCAGCGACATCGATCCCTCCAATCGCTTGCTCGCCCGGCAGGCTCGGTTACGTTTGTCGGGAGAGGCAGTGCGCGACTCGGGGCTAGCCGTCAGCGGGCTATTGAGCCGCGCGCTAGGGGGCCCCAGTGTGAAGCCGCCGCAACCGGCGAGCGTTTCGCAGGAGGGTTTTAGTAACGAGTGGGAGCCCAGCAGCGGCGCAGATCGCTACCGCCGCAGCTTGTACACGTTCCTTCAACGCACCTCTCCCTTCGCCCAGTTTGTAACCTTCGATCTGCCGGATACCAGCCACAGTTGCACGCGCCGCGAGCGGTCCAACACGCCTCTACAGGCTCTGAATCTGTTGAACGATCCGGTATTCGTGGAGATGGCGCAAGCCTTAGCCGGGCGCGCGCAGCGCGAGGCTCCTGGGGACGATCTCCAGCGACTGGTGCATACCTACCTGCTCGTCCTCGCCCGCCCTCCATCGGCCGCAGAGAGCGATCGCATGTTGAATTATCTGCAACAGCAGCGAGAGATTTTTGCCCTCGATCCCGCAGCCGCTAGCCAGTTGCTGCAGGATGCTCCGCTCGGCTGCGAGCCGGCGTGGATCGCGGTTTGCAGTGTCCTGCTGAACCTGGATGAATTCATTACTCGGGAGTGAATCGGTGACTAGTAATCCAAGAAGCAATCCAAGATTGCGGCGCGAGTTTCTACTGCGGAGCGGCTACGGCCTGGGCGGAGCGGCTTTGTGGCGGCTGTTGGCTAGCGAAGGTCGCGCGGCGCTGCCCCTGCCCCATTTCCCGCCCCGGGGCAAGAACGTGATTTTCCTATTCATGATGGGTGGACCGTCGCACCTAGATTTATTTGATCCCAAACCGAAGATGGCCCCCCTGCACGGCCAGCCCCTGCCCGCCTCCTTCGGTCAAGCCAAGAAGAGCGCCACCGGAGGAGTCCTCGAAACGGTGATGGCCAGCCCGCGCAAATTCCGGAAGTATGGTCAAAGCGGCATCGAGTTTTCCGAACTACTACCGCACACCGCCGCCCTAGCCGACGAACTGTGCCTCATTCGCTCGATGTACTGCGAGCAGAGCAATCACGATCCGGCGCAGTTGCTGCTCCACTGTGGCACTCCGCTATTCGGAAATCCGAGCATGGGGTCGTGGGTGAACTATGGCCTGGGCAGCGACTGCGAAAACATGCCCGGTTATCTGGTGCTCACCTCCGACGACGGACATGGCTTGGAAGGGGCTGGCAGCTCCCTGTGGGGCAGCGGCTTCATGCCCTCGACTTATCGTGGCGTTTCCTTCCGCAATACGGGCAATCCCATCCTGCATCTCAACAGTCCACCCGGTATGAGCGATGCGACACAGGAAGCGCGGCGGCATGTGCTCCGCGACCTTAACCAACTACACCAACAAGCCACCGGCGACGCGGAGATTGCTTCGCGCATAGCCAGCTATGAGCTCGCCTTTCACATGCAGAGTGCGGCTCCGGAATTACTGGACTTCAGCCGCGAGTCGGCCGCCACGCGGAGCCTGTACGGCCTGGATCAAGAACCGACCCGCAGTTTTGGCACCAATTGCCTACTGGCTCGACGCATGGTGGAGCGTGGCGTACGGTTTGTGCACCTGGTGCACAGCACCTGGGATCACCACAGCGACCTAGAACAGCGACTGTCCCACAACTGCCGCATGACCGACCAACCCGCTGCCGCGTTGCTTAGGGACCTCAAGCAACGGAGCCTGTTGGACGAGACGCTGGTCGTGTGGGCCGGCGAATTCGGGCGGACACCCATGGGAGAAGTTCGCCGCGGAGTCACTGCGGGAAAAGAGGGCCGAGACCACCATCCACACGCCTTTAGCGCGTGGCTAGCAGGCGGTGGCATCAAATCTGGCTACGTTCATGGTCAAACCGACGACTTTGGATTCCAAGTGACGGAAAATCCAATGCACGTGCACGACTTGCAGGCCACGATCCTTTATCTGCTCGGCCTCCACCACGAACAACTCACCTACCGGCACGCTGGCCGCGACTACCGCCTTACCGATGTTGGTGGAACCGTCGTCCAGGACATTCTGACATGAGCCGCAGGAGCCCTCGGCG
>JADYZV010000014.1 GCA_020852965.1 Pirellulaceae bacterium
AGTGCTTCAACCACATTAGGTTTTGGGGATGGTTGTAGTGGACGAGGCCCGCGAGTCCCTAACGGTTAACGATTCAAACTGGGACTCGTAACCTCGTCCACTACCCTAAATCCAAAAAATGGTTGAAGCACTAGTCTTCCGCTACAAGTCGTTCTATGGCACTGAGCAGTCGCGGTTTCAATTCGGCTTCCCAGTGGTCGATCGCGCTCACCTGGCCGTCAGCGAAAGAATCATCCTCCGATACGACCATCGGTATCGATTCGAATGAGCCTCGCAGTCTACCGCGCTTGTCCACCAGTGCCAACGTGGTCGAGTGTATGAACAAGTCGTTGGGCGACTGTTGTTCCTGCTCTTTATCCAACACGATCAACTTCAAGTTCTTGACCGCCAAGTCGACGATGGCAGGCTTGCTGGAATGCAAGAAGCTCCAACGCTGCGGCTCGGCACCATAGGCCTCCGCATAGCTGCGTAGCACTTGCGGCGTATCGTACTTCGTATCCGCAGTCAGCGAGACGAATTTGACCGGCCACTGCTCGGGAATGGTGGCTTGCAAGTCGGCCATGCGCGTGGTCATCATCGCGCACGGACCTGGGCAGCGAGTGAAAATAACGTCTGCCAACCAAACTTGGCCCAACAGGTCGGCTCGGCAAACGGTCTCTCCCTGCTGGTTGGTCATCGAGAAATCGGCTAGCTGCTGGATGATCGGTAAGTCATTGGGGTCGCGTATTGGCAACGCGCTGGAGGCGTCTGAAACCGCCGACTTCCACACACCGGTCTTCACCAGCAAGTAGGGAACAGCCAACAGCAACATGACCGTCGTCATCGCCAACATCAACTTGTTCTCACGCTTGACGCTCATAGATTTGCTACCTGTCTGGATTTTATCACTTCACTCAAAACTCTGCTGTACTCCGTCACCAACCAAGTGCAAGGCTTGCCACTGATCAAAGGCACCAGGCGCAATGACCGTTCCGTCCTCATCCAGTTGGGGCTGGTTGTCCATGACGGTTAGCCAGCCGACCATGGTGGCGTGCCCGTTACCGCACAACTGCGCGCAGGTGATCATGTACTTGCCGGTTTGTGTCGGCATGAAATGGAGCGGAATACTCATCCCTGGAATTGCATCTTGGCAGATTCGCAATGGGAGCACTTTGAAACTGTGGATCACGTCTTTGCTGGTTAAGTGGATGATCACCGGCTTGAATAGCGGGCGTCCGCTCGAATCGACGTCCTGCACTCCGTCGCCATCGGCGTCTACCGACTCCAGTGGGACGCGAATATCTTTCAGTGGTGGTACCACATCGTCTTTGCCTGCTGGGTCGCCGGGGATATAGCCCTGTGGATTGCTAGCGCTTACCAGCGTGTGATCCTGCGCACCGAATTTACCGTCCTTCCCAGCGTAGCGCGAGTTCCAAGTGAACTGCTCAGCGGTGACTCGCACCACCGTCGAATCTTCCTCTTTCGGATAGTTGGCGACGTTCTTGTTCCAGTACGGAATGCCATAGCCAAACAGCGTTACCGCTTCATCAATGACCACGATACCGACGACCAATGCGAAGACGATAGTCTTGACGCCTGCCGGGTTGGCTCGAGGGTGTCGTTTAGCGCTAAACCGCCACAGCGTAAAGAACAAGTAGCCGATCCACCCCACAAATAGGAGCAGCATGACGAAGTGGACGCTGTTCAACAGCATATCGACCTCTTCACCATGTCGCGAGCCGAGCTGTGGGAGATTCAGCCAATCGAATTCAAAGAGAGCCACAGGAGGACTATGAAAACAGTCTGTCCATCTGAACATTTCACCGATCATTTCGCCGATCCTCCCTGTGGGCCAACCATAGCCAGCGGGTGCTTGGCCGCGCGTCGAATCAAGTAGGCCATAAAGCCTAGCAAGCTGCCCAACACGCTTAGCAGCACTAGCATCATCGTTAGCACAGCGGCATTGAGTCCCTGGGCCATGACATCGTCGCTACGCCCCGCACAGGCAGCGCAGGCCCAGGCCGACTGAGGGATGGCGAGCAGACCACTTATGGCAATCCAGAGAGTTCTATTCTTGATCAATCTTGTCATCGCTGTGACCTTTTAAATCAGTCCAATGTCCTTGGTTTTCCGCAGAAAGAACCAAGCATAAATTAGCAGCACAAACCCCACCAGGCTGGAAGCAAACCCGATCCATAGATCGAAGCGGCTTCCCCCCAATTCCCAGTAGCGATAATTTTCGTAGCCAGCGAAGCCGAACAACAGCAACTCGGCAGCGGCGATAAACAGCAGGTGAAAAGCTTTCAGCGACATCGTGCTACCTTAGGTAATGGCCCGAACCGGGCAGGCTAAAGAGCGAGTAGGTTAGAAAGCCCAGCAACGCGGCGACGAATATACTTGTAAAAAACATTATTCTGTAGATGTCTCGCTGGCCGTGCCACAGGTGCATGAAAACGGCAACTACAAAGGCGGCTTTGGTCGCCGCGATCAGCAGTGCCACAGCCACCATCTGCCACACCGCATCGAAATGAACGTAGTACATGGCAACCGTTAGCACCGTCCCGATGAGCAACACGGCGTACACCGCCGCGTAAAGCTTTCGTTCACGCTGTATTTTTTGGATAGTCGCCGCCGAAGGTGAGATCACCGCCGATTTCGAGGTCGCTACCGATGGTGAGGCCGGTGCTGTAAGCGCCCCGGGCGAAGTGGAAATTTCCGACATGATATGTTCCTTTCGATAAACCGCATGGACTGGCACCTCGCGCGTATCTTTGATACCCGACACGCTTGCGAGGAAGGCTATGCTCACTCCCGCGCTCGCGTATTGAACTCACAACAAATAAAGGACAGGAAACGCAAAAATCCAAACTAAGTCGACAAAGTGCCAGAACAAACCCGTCACTTCAATGCTATTGGTATAGCGCTCCGGGTCCTGACGCCACATCTTTGATGCAGGCCAGAGGATATAGGCAAATGCCAGGACCCCGCCAAGCACGTGCAAGGCGTGCAGCCCAGTCAACGTAAAGTACATAGCGAAGAATGTGCTGTGCTTCGGCACAAAGGCTGACAAGCGGGCAATATTCGATACGTCAATAGGAATGCCTGCCTGGGCGTGGCTAGTCGCCGCAGCGCCACCCGCTGCCCGCTCCGCCTTTCGCCGTTGCCCCTGTTCCCGAGCTGACAAGCGATAGTGGAACTCGTCGGGATGGATTTCAACCGTCGACTTGCCTTGCTCCTGAAGCGAAGCCAACGTCGCAAATGAGCCGGCATCGTCAATGTGTCCAATGATTGATGTGATCGGGGCGTTCAAGTCGGTGGAGTGCCCTGCCAACTGTGGATACTCCTGGGCCGTCAGTGGTTCGTTCAGCCAAATTTCATAATGGTGAAATTTCTCCGAGTACTCCCAAGCCTTGACCCCCAGGAACAGCACCGCGCACGCCAGAGTCACGACCTGCAGCTTGCGATACAACGAAAAGTTGCCCATCTTCAGCGCCGTCCAGGACATGGCCACCGTCATGGATGAAGTGATCAGCACCAGTGTATTGAAGGCACCGATGGGAATATTCAGCAATCCATGCGGCCACTCACCTTCTCGGGCACCGATGCGCAACAACACATAGGCGGAGAAAAGGGCACCGAACAGCATCACTTCGGAGGCCAGGAATAACCACATCCCCACCTTGCCGTTGTACAGCCCGGTGTCTTCGCGTATTTCGGTCGTATATGGGATTTTCATTCGTCTGCACGTGCTCCGAGGGATTTCAATATCAATGTGGCCCGACGCTCAGCCGCCGGCAGCTCGTTACTCCAATGTGGCCCGACGCTCCGCCGCCGGCCGGCTCGTTACTCCAATGTGGCCCGACGCTCCGCCGTCGGCCGGCCCGTCTGGCTCAGACTCTGTGAGCGCTAAGTTGTCACTGCGACAAGGGGCTGATTTTGCGGTTCAAAGTCGGGCAGTTCATCGACCGTACCAACACTCGCTTCGGAACCCGGATGGTTCAGGCTGTAAGCGTACGGCCCGCGATACACGAATATGTCCTGTGTGAAATTCCCGTGAGGCGGTGGCGTGGGCGTCTGCCATTCCAATGTCGTCGCTTGCCAAGGGTTGTCGCTCTCGACGCGGCGACCTGCATACACGCTGTAGAAAAAGTTGAAAATGAACGGTAGCTGAAAAGCCGCCAAGGCCAAGGCTGACCAGGCGATGACATCGTTCAACTGCATCATGGTGTCGCTGACTGCACCGATCACCCCTTCATTAGCAGGATGCGCGGCCGCATAGTTCTGTCCACCGTCGTACGTCCGCCGCCCCATGCCTGCGAAGCCTTGAGCCAACATGGGAAAGAATATCAAGTTCATGCATAGCAGCGATCCCCAGAAATGCACCTGCCCCAGTCGTTCGTTCATCAGTCGACCGGTCACTTTAGGGAACCAATAGTAGACCCCCGCAAAAACGGCGAAGATCGTACCGGGAGCCACCACGTAGTGGAAGTGGCCGATGATATAGTAGCTGTCGTGTAGGGCCAAATCGGCCATGCTCAGGGCGAGTGGCAAACCGGTCAACCCGCCGATGCCAAACATGGGTAGGAAGGAAACGGCAAACAACATCGGAACGTTAAAGCGGATCGAACCGCCCCACAATGACAGCATCAAACAGGTCACGATAATCACCGAGGGAATCGAGATGATCGTAGTCGTAGTCTGGAAGAACATGGAGATCCCCATCCCCATCCCGGTGACGTACATATGGTGAGCCCACACGACCATCGATAGAAAACCGATCGAGAGCACCGAATAGACCATCGCGCGGTAACCCCAAATCGGCTTGCGCGTGTTGTTAGCGATCACTTCGGTAACGATGCCCAGCCCAGGCAAAATCAACACATAGACCTCGGGGTGCCCTAAGAACCAAAACAAATGCTGCCACAACAACGGGCTGCCACCGCCACTGAGTTCCGTCGCCGGTTGCCCCGAGATGACCAAACCGTGCGGCATGTAGAAGCTAGTTCCCGCCACATTATCCATCAACTGCAGAACCGCTCCGGCTTCCATCGGAGGGAAAGCCAGCAGCAACAGAAATGCGGTGACGAATTGCGACCAAACAAAAAACGGCAAGCGCATCCACGTCAAACCTGGGGCTCGCAGTTGAATCACCGTCACGATAACATTGATCGCGCCCAGCAAGGACGACGTGATCAGAAAAATCATCGCCACCAACCAGTAGGTTTGACCGTCGGTGGGAATGATTGTGGCCAACGGCGGATAGGAGGTCCAGCCGGCCTGCGCTGCACCACCGGGGATAAAGAAACTGATCAGCATGATGATGCCGCCGACCAAGTAACTATCGTAACTGAGCATATTTAACTTGGGGAACGCCATGTCATTGGCGCCTACCTGAAGCGGCACCAAGTAGTTGCCAAAGGCCCCGAAGACGAGTGGCACGATCCCCATGAAAATCATGATCGTGCCGTGCATGGCGCCGAACGAATTGTAGAGGTCGGCCGAGATCTTGCCTTCGCTGGCAGGCTCCCCCAACAAACTCTCCAGCAGGCCTCCCACCACCGGTACCGGTTCACCTGGGTTGGCCAATTGCCAACGCATCACCAACATCAGCATAAAGCCAGTGAACAGAAAAGCGAGTGAGGTGAGGAGGTACTGAACCCCAATCACCTTGTGGTCCACGGAAAAAATATACTTCCGGATAAAGCCCAGCTCGTGCGATGCCATTGAGTTTCTTATCCCTAACTTGATTGGTTCTTTTGGAAAACTCGATACCGAGGCAACTAGGCAGCGAATCAATCAACTACTCAAAAAACCGCCTAACCTTTAGCCGAGAGGCAACATGCGGCGATTCAACGAACCGCCAAGGAAAGTGTTGAGGCTCTCCACTCTGAGGGCGAAGACGGGTGCCTTCGCCTGCGACAGTTATTTGTTCCCCCACATCACACAGTGCTAAGCTGCCGGGACGGCGAGTACGATGTCGACGGTAGCCGCACCATCCTTGATCTCGACTTCTTCGATTTTCTCGCCGGCCTTGCGATGCTTGAACTTCACCTTGTACTTGCCATCGGGGAGACCTTTGATCTCGAAGCGCCCATCTTCACTGGTGACGGCATAAAAGGGATGCTCCAAGACGCTGACATAGCTGAACATCCACGGGTGAACATCGCATTTAAACTGCAGGAACTCTTCCGGCTTGTCGTAGACGAACTCCAGCGGCTTGGCATCGGCAGCTTGGCTTTTATTCACTTCCTTGTTGCCGGCTACCTTGGGTAGCGTATGTATGTTATGCAGCAGCGGATCGAGGTTGGTCACGTGGATCGTCTGGCCAACTTGACAAGCCGCCACGTACGGATGGTATTCACAACCGCGTTGATCGATGACCAACGCGCCCGTGCCCTCTGGAATGGGCTGTGGAGGAATATCGACCAAGGTAACGAGTACATCCCCAAGTCCGCCATCTTTGGTTACATAGGTACGAGTAAAACGGGGGGCTTCCATTCCATGAGCTTCACTGGATTGGGAGCAGACTGGGTCGAGCGGCAGTTGCTGCTCCTGGGGTGGTGTCCCTTCGAGCGCCACCCGACCACCCAGGCTTCCCGTTCCGACCAGAGTTGCTTCGATGACTGGCGGCTTGGCCGGTTTGGAACTGCAGCCCGGTAGCATAAAGCTGATGACAACAGTGGCCAACAGCCCGAGTGCCGCTGGCAGTGACGTTGGCCGGGACTGCCCCCCCCGACCTCGCATTAAAATCGCTTGAATTCGCATCTCGATTCGCCTCGCAATTGAATTATCGACATCTTTGTCGATAATCTAATATTTCGGAGATGCAAAGTCAATCACTTGACGAATATATTTTTGAGATGATCTTTTCTGGTCGTGCGCATGCCTTTTGGTTATTCTGGCAGAACGGTTGCCAAGGGGACAAAACGACTAGAAGCACTACCGCTGGTTCAGACCGCCCAAACATCCTCCACAGGGACACACTGTGTTTTCTCAAACTCAAGACTACGCCCTGCGAGCGATCATCTGGATCGCCCAACAGGGAGAAGTCAAACCATATGGCAATGAACAGATCGCTCGCGGAACGAAAGTTGCTCCCAGCTACATGGCCAAAGTGTTGCAGCACTTGACGGAAGCTGACATCCTGGGCTCGCGGCGTGGAGTGGGTGGAGGCTTTCACCTGCTACGCGATATTGACGAGCTGACCGTTTTGGAGGTCATCAATGCGGTCGACCCCATCGTGCGCATCACGGCTTGTCCCTTAGACCTCAAGACACATCGCGATTGCCGCTGTCCGATGCATGCCAGATTGGACGAGGCGCTGGGGCTCGTCGAGGTAGCGCTGCGAAACTCGACGATTCGCGACGTGCTCTATGAGAAAGGCCGACCACCACCGCTGCACGATACTCCCAGTCCGAGTCGCCGCAGCTAACACGCGATTGACAACCTAACTCGAATGAAAACGAATGGGAACTTTCAAACCGACGAAGCCGCATCGCAGTTGACCGCCGAGGGATTGACCTTCTGGGTTAAGGACCCCGAAGCGAAAGAAAAATACATCGAAGCATTCTCGCGAAGTTCGTTTGATGGGATGCTGAATTACTACAAGGCGAATTTCCCACGTCCGCCGTACACCGAATCCGCCGAACGACTACCGATCGTCTCTCATCGCATAAAATTCCCCAGCATTTGGAGCTTCGAGAATAAAGTTTGTTGGATGGCTAGGGGCGCCAGCTTCATGGATCGTGAACCACAGCGCGAGGTTAAGCAAAAGCTTTCTTCGGCAGCCACATCGCGTGGCCGAAGCGATGATCTGTTTAACCGCGCAGCGCGCTCTTTGCGGTTAACCCAGCAGCGGCCAAATGAAAAGTCGACGTTGCGAGCCCGCCTGCGATAACGCCCGGAATTGGCGTCTAGAGGCTTTCTTTGCGCATCGTGGTCGATGCAGCCAAAGTCTGGTTGAAACTGAATAGCGGTTTGGGAATCCAACTAACTGAGGCTGCGGCAACATCCAGTGAAACAGTAACAGGTGTTCCTGCAGCAGCCGATGCCAATGAGGAAGGTTGAATCTGAACGTTGACACCATTCACCGAGTATGTTGTCAACTCATGGGACACCAGCGCTAAAACCTCGTCGGACGTCGTACCAGGTAGGACGGCCAGCCGGGCACCCTCGCGGCTGGCGTTGATTAGCAATTGTTTTACCATGACCATGCGGCTGACTTCCATCATTCCCAAGGTTAGCATAAATAGCAGCGGTGCGACTACCGCGAACTCGACCACGGCCGCACCAATTCGCAGCGGTGGCCCGCAGCGGCCGTACTTAGCTTTCGCATGCCCTCCTCGCTGCTGGTTCGTTCTCAAGTTCCTGGAAAGTGAATGCATCGTGTTTGTTCCTACGAGACGGATTGGAGATGGTTAACCACTATCGGGCCAGCATGACTGGCGACAGAATAAAGTCGCTTGATGCCCCGCCAGTCGTGGCGACAATTGCGTGCGAGGCAATCATCGGAGCCGGCTGGACAATTAGCTGCTTGCCAGACATTGCACCCGTCAGCTTGACGTGCATGATTCGCACGCCAACCCAACGCACGATCGAGTACGTCGCATTATTTCCGTTCCCGGAGACAGATGAAAAGACTGGGATCACCCGCTTTTGCCCAATAATGCTCGTCAGTTCATCCTTGACCCCCGCGCTAATTCCGGTATCGCCATTGAGCGTCAACCCCGCGTTGGGATCTAAGTTTAGGGGTTTGCCAAGATCGATCAGGTCCTGCGCAGAGATACCGTGAATTATTTGCCGTGCAATGTCATTGGTACTATTGTTCGCACCGCCAATATCAACCGTGCCGCGGTTACCTGGCGAGCCGGTGCCCTGTGGGTAAAGATTCACTTCTCCAATACCGTCCTTCCCCGAATTCACCTTCCCCGAGGCTGCATTAAAGGCATACTGGTCCTGGACCGACCCTGAAGACAGGCTCAACCAGGTTTGAAGATCGAGTGCAAAGGGAAGTAGCTGGAGGGTTTCAGTGGAGCTTGGCGGTAATGAAAAGCCGCTGATCTTCTGGGCCATGACGGCTGTGGCCGAAGACTGTATGGGAATCCCCGAATCTCCAAAAATCTTGCCGAAGAAGAATGGGATTTCGCCATTCTTAGCCGCAGTCCGGCTTACCAGGGCCTGCACTCCAAAGAAGGGTTGCGAACTATCGTTGCTGAGGACGGCATTTCTTGGATTGCTAAAATAGCCGATCTGAACATCTTGACTGACCTCGGACATATCCAAGATTGGTCCAGAGCGACAAACTGGATTCAAGAGCGAAAAGTCCGCTGCAGCCTGTCGCGCCGCCGGCTGTGAGGCTGCGATGGAGTTTCCAAGTTCCATACCCGCGTATAACTCCCAGCAACCTGCCATGGCTGCCGCATCCGCCGAGCGCTGTATTTCGGCTCGCGACTGCGCGAGATACCCAAGATCGATACTAAAAGCCACAAAGCTGAATAGCCCGAACAGGAGAATGACGGAGAGAACCAGCGTAGCTCCTCGGCGTTGCGGAGTTCTGTTTCGACTGGATGGCAGTTTTTCGATTATTGTGTTAGATAGGCCGCACATAATAAGATGATTCCTTGAGAGATCAGCTTTAGAAAGTAGGAGTCGATTCATCAAAGAACGTCCTGATCAAGCGTAAATTCGCTCATATAACCGTTCGAAAGATGTACGCGAACCTTCTTTAGCCGAAGATGGCCAATGCGATTGCTGGCGTACGTTACTCCAGAGTTGCTAAGTGACTGTTCGGCCGAATAGCCGTCCAAGGATAGTTCCCCCTCGACCGCCGAAGCCGCGACATAAATGGCCGCAGAGCTTCCTCCAAATGAACCCCAAGTCTCACTGCTGCCGTTGATAATTCCGAAGTAGAAGCCGTTTTCGGTCAACTCAACGACCTGGGTCCAGTCGACCGTTTCGAAATCATGGTGGAGACGTACATCACTATAGGAACGCGCCTGTGCGACACATTCATCGTCGATAGAGGCTCGAAGCTGAAGCCCCCCGTTGGTGAACGCTGGGTGCGTACCATGATTCAAATCGACTTGCAAAAGCAAGTCAGGCTGCGACGCAAAAGGAATCATGGTGGTGGTTACCTGAGGCGCATCCAATTGCATATCAGGTTGTGTGATGTGCAACTGCCAATCCTCTTCAATCCGCACCAAGCTAGGTTGCGCTAGTGCAGCGTGAGTCGCCAGTGAGACCAGCAATCCTGCCACGTAAGCAGGCCAATATCGAGTCTTCATGCCATTACCTCCCTCACGCAATCGGATGGACCGATAGCCGAGTGTTTCGAAGGACAAGTAAATGTGCTGTCTGACATTCCCGTTCGGTAACCTGGCTGTCCAAAACTCTTGGTAGAGCTTGGACCCATGGCTTTGCGTCCTGACCTTACGATCAGTTTGCCTTTATCGCGAGTGCTCGAATACGAGACGGAATTGACGGTAGTATCGACATCACGGAAATTGGAAGGACTGTCCAGACCCATCTCAAACCTACGTTAAAAAACTAAGGCGGGTGGCAAATCGGCAAATTTTCTTCAGAAATATTCCACCAAGGGAAAGCTCATGGGTGGGGCGATCGGGGGCACTCCACGGTCATGATTCCATTTTCGCCCCCATCGCCCGCTTGCGGCGTGACATCGTGTTAGTTCCTAATAAAAGTTGATACCATGATTCCATTTTCGCCCCCATCGCCCGCTTGCGGGCCGGAGCGAAAGTTTTGTGGATAGAACTCGTACCGTCAGCAGTCACGCTCTATCCGCAAAACTGCTTCACCGGTGGGACAAGCCCACAACGGGGTCGGGAGATGCAATGAACTGCGCAAAATTACTGAGTGGCTTGCAAGTAGCCCATCAGATCGATGACCTCGGTATCGGTAAACGTGGAGAGGACCCCTTCGGGCATCATAGAAACAGCCGAGATTTCCCGCGAGTCGATGTCAGCTCGAGCGATGGTGACCGGTTCCTCGCGGTCGGCGACTCTCAATCGAACATGTCGCTCGGTCTCTTCGAGGAGGATACCCGAATAAACACGCCCATCGTCGGTCAGAATGACGTGCATGCGATATGCATCCTGAATGATGGCGCTCGGGGTCACAATGTTACTCAACAAGTATTCCAAGTTGCCACGATTGGCACCGGTGATGTCAGGACCAACACTCCCACCTTCCCCATTCAACTTATGACAGGCCGCACAACTACGTTTAAAAATGGCACGGCCGTTGGCCCAATCGGCGTTCTTAAGAGCTTGCTCGGTGAGCAGTTCGCGAAACTTGACAAACATCGCTTCTTTGTCAGCGCTCAAAGCGTCGAGCGGTCCCCAGACGTCGATGAAGCGATTGCCTACGACGCGCCGCAAAATGCGTGCTACGTGCGCAGGGATATCCTGCTTGGGAACGACACCATCTTGTATCGCCTTCGTCAGTTGATTTCCGTAGCCAGAGCGTGAGGAGAGTGCGTGGATTACATCCAGCTTTTCATCGGCGCTCCAACTGGGATAGCGATTGAGAAGTTCGCGGGCAAACCGAGGTTCATCGAACGAGCTGACGGCGCGAATCGCCTCACGGCGCAGGTCCACTTCGTCCAACAATCCGATCAGCTCTGATTTCAATTCGACTCGCTTGCGTCCCGCCAACGTCAACAGTGCATGGCGGCGCTTTTCGATGTCGGCTGTACGATCGCGCAATGTGACGAGCATCGCCTCGGCTGCTAGCGCATCGCCGAACTGTTGCGATAGCTGCACGGCTACTTCCGCGACCTGCCCTCCGACCGCTTCCAATTGCGGATAGATGCCTGACCAAGTCGGAGGAGGCTTCATGTCGTACCGCCCCTCGGTAGCATCTCGCAATCCGAGTAGGATGTCCAACTGTTGCTGAGGATTTTCCGCTACGGCAACTTTCAGCACGCTATCGAATCGCTCCGCGTCGCCCAGTCGTCTAGCAATGAATCGCGTCAGTAAGTTGATTCGCGAGCGTTTGGCTAAGGCTAAGGCTCGATTCTCGTCCGACACGACGAGCGGCTCGCAAGCGAACCAGAGCATCTTTGGAATGTTGTGGTCCGGATTGTCTTCGGGATGCTCGGCTAGCCGCTCCAATAACTGCCAGCGAGTTTCATTGGGCACTCGTTGCGACGCCGCAGCCAGATAGAGCCGCACGATGGGTGAAGGGTCTGACTCGGCCATCGTCACCAATTTCTCAGCCGCTGCGTCCGAGATTTGAAAGTCTTCGCACAGTAATTGAATAGCCCAGCCTCGCATGTAAGGCTGCTCGTCGTCTAATAGAGGCAGCAATTCGCTGTCACCAAGTGCAGTGGTCACGTGCAATGTCCACAGCGCGCGCAAGCGCAGACCGACGGATTCGGCGGTATGTAATTGTTGGCGGAGTTCTGCCAGCGCTTCATCGTCGATCGAGCGCACCTGCGCGCGGTACTGCAGAATAGTTCTAGCGTGCGTCGCATGCCAAACACTGGGAACTTGCTGCAACTGCGCCAGGTCCAAGTCGCTGAGCGTGCTCAGGTCATCGTAGCGATGCGGAAAACTGGCTGCGGCAGATTGCTTCGGTGAGAGTCGAAAGACTCGACCGGTTTCCTTATTGAGAACTTCCTTTCCGCAAATGTCGGCGTCGTGCCAGTCCAGTACATAGACGTCGCCATCGCGTCCGACCTCCAGGCTGAAGCCGATCCACTGGGCATTGTTGGCGAGCATGAAGTCGTCGCCATGCCGTCCAATGAAACCACTTCCGCTGGGCTCCAAAATATCGGTTAGAACTGCATGTTCATGGATATTCGCCATGAAGATCCGATCCTGGTATTTAGGCGGAAACGCGTCGGACTGGTACACGCGAGCGCCGCCGTGAGCCGATTGGTGCCGATGGTCGGCGATGGTGCTGATATCGCTGTAGACATAGGGATTAAAATGGCTGCCACCCTGCCGATGGTAGATGCCACCGGGTACGACGTGCCACAGATGCGGAATCACGCAGGCAGTAATGAATAGCTGGCCGTGGGCATCGTAGTCGAGGCCCCAAGGATTGCTGAAGCCGTGGGCGACGATTTCAAAGCGTTCTTTCGTCGGGTGATAGCGCCAGACACCACCATTGATGTCGGCTGGCTGATCTGCAAACTCGAAATTCTCTGGGAACTGTTCGCCTTGTTGATAGATGCGGCCGGCCCCCTTGGGCTTGCCGACCTGTGAGGGCGTGGCAAAGCCCTGTAAGCCGTAGAGCCAGCCATCGGGGCCCCAAACAAAACTGTTGAGTGTCTCATGGCGATCGCGAATCCCCCAGCCCGTCAGCCTGACCTGAATGTCGTCCATGTCGGCTTGGTCATCATCGTCGTGATCGGGGATGAACAGAAGGTTCGGCGGCGCTCCCAACCATAGCCCCCCCATGCCGACCGCCATGGCCGATGGGAAAGGAATGCCTTCCAGGAAGACTTTGCGTGAATCGGCCGCTCCATCTCCATCGGTGTCCTCCAGGATCAAAATGCGGCTAGTTCCATCTCCGGCGAATCCGGTTTGTCTGGTTTCGTAATCTCGATTCTCTGCAATCCACATGCGTCCCTTCGCATCCCAGCAAAAAGCCATGGGCTGAGCTATCATCGGTTCGGCGGCATAGACGTTGGCTTGGAAACCCTGTTGCAGCGTCATGCTGGCCACCGCCTTCTCTGGAGTCAAGAACTCGGCCCTGCGCCCCAACTCCTGAGCGATTTGCCACTGAGCCCAATCCAGTCCAACTCCAGCAAAAGTGGACCATTGCCGGGTCAACTCCAGATCATCAAGCTGGCCGCTGTGGATGACGAGCCGGTGGCGAATCGTTTCCTGTTCCCCTTGAGTCATCTTCCAATCGCCCAGTCTGGCGCGCACAGGTCCGACGCCCATCTGCGGGTCAACTCGCCAAGGCTGTGGAAAGCCTCCGTTTTGCGGATGATCAAAAATTGAGATGTGAGCTAGATCATCGCGCCCGTCGACTTGCAACCCAACATCTAACCAGACCGCGCGTTGGCCTTCGGCGCGCTCATCGCGTTGCCTGGCGTTGTTGACCACTTCCCCTTGCATTCCAGGTTTCCACGGCATCCGCACGAACAGTCCACCATAGTCGTATTTACCAATAGTCAAGTCGACTAGCGCTTCACCCGTCCACTGAAGATCCAGCACGTATCGATCGACGTCTACCCGTAGAGTCCAGATCTGCGACTCGCGCATGATGCTGCTCCCCTGTTCATCCAACAGATCGTAAACGGTCTGCCATTGGATCGTATCCGCAGCGCTCTTGGCCTCAGGCTTGAGGACACTCACTGAGACACGCTTCCAATAGCTTCCCTCCGGATGTAGAAAGTAGTCTCGGCCGTTTACTCGCGAAAACCCCCAGTAGATTCCTGTTTGGTGGAGATGATGCTCAGGACTAAGCTCAGTTAGCACTCCTCGACCATCGGGCGCGACGATGGGGTGCAGATAGGGGCGATGGTCGATAGGGGCGACCTGCGTGATGATCGGCTCGGCCACCCCACTGCGGGTGACCAAAATCTGGTCGCCCTCAGAATTTAGCGTGGCCTGCGCGGGCAGCGGAGCATCCTGCGCGGAGGCGTTGGTGTAGCCTAACAACCCAAGAAATACCAACAACGGAACCGACACGATCAATCTGAGAGTGCTCATAGCGACTTCGACCACGCAGAAAAACAAGAAAATGTTAACGGCCCTAGTTATGACCGCACATCAGTATAGTCATTCGTCGCGATCAGCGCGGTGCATGCTACGAGCCTACTCTATCCAGCCAAGCTTGCCATCTCGCGACATATTCGCTCAGGAACTGCTCACACTCCTCGGGGGTCATCGCAGCCCGATTCCAGGCAGCCGAAAAACAGAGTTGCCCCCAGTTAGTACATAGACCGAGCGATATATTGGTGTGCTCGCGAATCGGCGGGGCCCCGAAGATATTCGTCAAACGCGTATCCCCTACCACCAGCATCCCATCCTGCTC
>JADYZV010000015.1 GCA_020852965.1 Pirellulaceae bacterium
CTTGGGTTTGGGGTTGGTACATTGTGACAGTGGTTGTTACTAGCAACCCGAGATCACGGGCCTGAGTCGCCAGATTTTAATCGAATGGCTCCCACCCCAAACCCAGGACTTACATGGATTCTTAGGGCCCCCCGCGGAACATGATGCGGTTGGGTTGTCCGCTGCTGCTGGGTTGCAGCGGAGTCACCCAGCAAACTGAATTGCCCGACAGGAACAACAAGTTCACGCCGGCGTCGCGCATGGCGACAACACTTTCGTACTGGCGAATGTCCCAATACTCGTCATGGCCGACACTCAAAAACGCCTTGCACTTGAGTCCTCGATCGGGCGCCAGCAGGTCGCTGCTTGGAACAGTAACCTTCAATCGCCGGCGAGCGACTGCCGTCGCTGCGGTCCACACGGACGCGGGTCAACTGCCAATCGGTGGAGCCCGGCTTGGCATTTTCCTGCTGGATCCGATTTGGCTCCGATGCCGATGCTTCAGCGGCCAAGTAGGTCTGGCACGCTAAGCCAGTCAGAATCAGAACGCCGCTCGATACGGCGCTCAGCACGCCACGTAGCAATGGATGGGGATTCATTTTAGATCTTACGATGGGGATACTTAAAAAATGGAAACGGATGTGGCGTAGGCTTCCAGCTTGCGTTGGCTGCATGCGATAACTGATTCGAGTCGATTCATCATGTCAGGTCGCCCTAGACAAATAATTTAGCGATTGGCGTTCCCTGGTCGGTCACAGGAACCGGACGGTCTCCTGCGTACAGGTACTTGCTGTAGTCGACGCCGACACAGCCGCAGATGGTGGCAAACAAGTCGGGCACACTGACTGGATCGGCGACGATCTTCTTGGACAATTCGTCGGTTTCACCCCACGCCCCGCAATGGGCCAAGCCACCTCCAGCCAACACACAACTGAACGTCGAGCCCTGATGGCCGCGTCCACCACCGCTGTCGAATTCTGGCGGACGGCCAAATTCGCTGGTGATCACGATCAGGGTTTTGTCCAGCAAATCTTTGCTTTGGAGGTCGGCGATCAGGGCCGATACGGCGGTATCCATTTCTTCGATCAACTTGTGTTGGTTAACGATACCGCTGTTGTGTACGTCCCACCCCGAGCCGTTCAGGAAGTTCAGATTGTGGCTAACTTCGATAAACCGCACGCCGCGTTCGATCAACCGTCGACTGAGCAGGCAGCGTTGTCCGAATTCTCCGCCGTAACGATTGCGTAGATCGTCCGGTTCGCCGTCGAGGTGGAAGACACTACTAAACTCGGGACCACTCAGCTTCATACTCTGTTCAATCGCGGCTTCGTAGTCGATCAATTCGGTCACGGCGGTGGTGCCGGCGCTATTGCGCAAGGAGGCGAGGAATTGCTCGCGTCGGCTCTGACGCTGTGGTGTGATGATGTCGGGGCGAGATAACCCAGCGGGGCCGCGACCCGTTTCGGTCAGGTACAGGTAGCCGTACTTTGCTCCCAGGAAGCCCGGCCCGCGCGTCACGTTGGGATAACCGATCAAGACGTAGGAGGGCGCGTCTTCGCTGGCCGCGCCCCGCTCGTGCACAATCAGCGAGCCGAGCGATGGATACGTCACCGTTCCGCTGATCGCGCGGCCGGTATGCATGCGATTGGTAGCCGCCGCGTGTTCGTCAATCACGCCATGATTCACCGTCCGCACGGCCGTAACACGGTCCATTACTTTGGCCATCGACGACAAGTGCTGGCAGACCTGCACTCCGCTCACAGCAGTATCGATGGAATCGTAGTACGAACCCGGTTTCTTAGCTTTGGGATCGCCTTTGAGCTTGGGGTCAAACGTATCGATCTGTCCCATGCCGCCGCCGAGCCAGATTGAAATCACGTGTTCGGCTTTTCCCTGCAGCAATGTCTGCGTTTCGCTGCATCGAGCGATCGACGCGACACTCAGCGCGCCGGCGGCCGCCATACCGTTGGCCAAAAACTGTCGTCGGGTGGTATCTTGCATAGCTCGCCTCGGATTTAAGGAGTGTCGAAAACGGTGCGGGTGGGAAGGCTAATGGATTAAGGAACCCACACGAACTCGCGATGGTTTAACAGGCTCCAAACGATATCTTCGTAGACTTCACGCCACTCGGGCTCAAGGCGTGGGTCGACCGCCGGGCCACGCTGCACCTGGCGCTGCCACTCTTCCTGAATGTTATTGGCTTCGGGCATTAAGTGGTTCGACCAGGTGATTTGCGGCAACAGTGGCAGGCTAGGTGGCCGCTGCACTCGATCTGCGGAGACCGCGCGAGATTCGAAACCACTCGCTAAAGCCGGTAGCAGGTCTGCACGCTCCTGTTCGCTGGGGTAGCGCGACAGGAACCGCAGGAAAAGCGTGTCCAGCAGGGTCTCGGGGGATGCAGCACCAAGAGCCAACTCGGCCAATGGGCTTTGGTCGCTCGCGCGGGTCAGCGACATCGATAGCGTGCCGTTGGCCAGGATACCGGGCTGCAGCAGGTTGGGTTCGGTTTCACGCTGCGCGATGGGTTGCTGCCGTGTGCCGGTCCAGCCAAAAGCTTCCAACACGTCGGCGATCGGTTGTGCTCGTGGCAACGATAAACTGGGGCGGTCCCGTTCGTTGTTTAGCCCGGCAAACATCCAGGCTCGCCGCGGGGCCCCCAAAGTCTGCCGCGCGCTAATTGGCTCAGCCCCATCATGCACAAACGTCAATTCGCCCGTATCCATGGGAAGTCCAGACGCAGCGAACAATGAATCGACGATTTGCTCGCCCGCTAGACGCCGCGGATCAGGTGCATTGAAGAAACGCTGTTCAGCAGCAGCCTGTTGATTGCGCCCGATCGCTTGGCGTTGGTAGGCCTGCGACGTCATGATCTGGTTCAACACGTACTTCAAGTCATATTCGTGCGCAACCAACTGGTCAGCTAACCAGCGTAGCAGCTCAGGATGGCTGGGGGTCTTGCCTTCCCAGTCGTTGACCGGTTGCACAATTCCAGCCCCCAGTAAGCGATTCCACAGATGGTTGACGACCACCTGAGCGAAGCGATGGTTTTCGGGCGAGGTGATCAGGGCCGCCAAGCGTTCGCGTGAGTCGTGTGGGTCACGCACCAGAACGTCGATGTGAGGTCCGTCTTCAATACCAGTGAACGATGCGAAAGGCCACTTGGGTTGGACTTGCACATCCGGTTTCAGCGTCACTCGAATCAAGGACTCGCGCCCGATGCCTGCAAAGAAAGCATCCGGCACGCGGCTGGTTTTTGGCGGTGTCAGCGATTTGCGATTCAACATCGCTGCCACCGAATACAGGTCTTCCTGCGTCGTGCTGTGGTAGGGCGAATCGTGACAACGAGCACACTGCAGTTCGATTCCTAAGAAGGCCGAGGCCACGATGTGTCCCTTGGCCGCCATCGGCGAATCGTTCTCGCCGGCCATGGCGAATCCGGCACTACCACCTTCGTGAGCACTGCCGCGCATTAGCAACAGTTCCGTCACCATGCGATCGAGCGGTTTGCCATCTCGCAATGACTCGTACAAATACCACCGGAACGGACCGGTCGAGTTGAGCGATTGATTCAGGAGAGTGGGGTTCTCGGCCAATAAGTCCATCCAGAAACTAACCCAGTGGTCCGCATACCGCTGGTCCTGCAACAAACGCTCGACCAGTTTGCTGCGTTTGTCAGGATCGTCGCTGGCCAAAAATTCGCGTGCTTCGTCGGCCTTGGGTCCGACACCCACGGTGTCCAGAAAAGCTCGGCGTAGGAACGAGGCATCGTCCACCAACGGCACTGTGACCACTGCAGTCGGATCGATTGGCGGATTGGGCCACACGGCACCGTCCTTGACCCACTGCTCCAGCGTGGCGATCTGCTGATCGCTCAGACCCTCGTCGGTGGGCGGCATGTCGCGATCACGAATCCGAACGATCATTTCGCTGGCGTCGGGATCACCCGGCACAACGGCCGGTAGTTCGGACTCCCCCATCGCCAGCGCGTGCTCGCGGGAATTCAGCCGTAGGCCACTCTGCTCCTTTTCACCATGGCAGCGGAAACACTGATCTCGCAGGATCGGCAAGACTTCATTGTGGAAGTGTGCGGTGGTCGCTTCGTCGGTCGCAGCCGCTTGGCTGATCGCCTGCGATATCTTGTCAGCCACGAAGCCGTCGATAGGATGCACAGTGGAATCGGTGCTGTCTGTTCGCTCAGGTGTGACCGTCTTCCGGGCGAGTTCGCGTCGTTGCTGCCAAAAGGCATCTTGCGAAGTGGCAGCCTTGCGGCGTGATTCGTCTTCGAACGCGGTCATGTCGGATTCGAGCTTACGCAGGACCGGTTCGACCGACGCGTCGGACAGCATCAATGGCGACGACGCGTCGGGCGTCAACACAAACAGTGACCCATCGCTACGTGGTTGAATCGCCACGCATACTTCGCCAGTTTCCGTCCGGTCGCCGTTGCCACCCACGATAACTTCCAAGACCACGCGTGCCGTGCGCGGGCTGTCTTGCTCAGGCGGTGCGTCTTGTTTAGGCGGTGTGATTGTAAACGAGGTGAATGCTTCCTGTTGCGGGAACGGTAGCAGGCGGGCACCGGGCACCAACGGTTCGGGAATCGGCTCCACCGGCTCGAGATTGCCGCCGCGGCTGCGCACCGTTTTGGTGTGAGCTATCAATTCGCCGTCAATCCACAGTCGGCTGAGCGAACGGGAGCGGACGAGGAAACGATGCTCGCCGGCGGGCAGCTCAATATCGCCAGCGATGCGCAACAGCAACGGAGCATTCCAACTGGAACGGATGCCCCAGTCGTCGTAACGCACCGGAATTCGCGACAGCAGAAACGCGTCGCCCACCCAGCGCGTCGATTCGACCGGCCACGATTCACTGTCGTACAACCAACGGTCAGCGGCGGGCATGCTTTCGCACAGTTGAAACACGACGCGGCTTGCGGGGATCTGCCCCACGTCGGGCATGACCGCCGGCGCCATGCGGACGACTCGTTCCCCTCCCACGCGATTAAATCGAGCGGCCAAGGTTTCGTCGCTGAGCACCCGACGGTGGATGGCGACGGCGTCCAGCTTGCCGGCAAACCGTTCGCCGATGCGGACTTCATCGTCATCGACCACCGGCGACTCGGCGGTAGGGCCTCCCATGTCCCAGCGGCCATCGGTCGGCTTTCCATTGAGCCAACCGCGGATCGATTCCGGTTCGCCAAAGCGATAGCTGATCGCCACGTGATGCCAGCCAGTATTCACAGGAAAGCCCTGTTCGGAAGTCCAGCGGTGCCAGTGCTTGTCGCCGCTGGACGGCTTGGTTGCGAATAGGAAATTCACTTTGGCTTCGCCCTGACCTCCCACCAGTCGCAAGGCCCAGTTTTGGTTGTCGCGAGCGAACCCTGGCAAATTGGTGCGTCCCTTGCCGATGATATAGCGCGGCTCGCCCTCGCGGATCTCGGTCGGACTTACCCAGGCTTCGAGGGTAATGGGGTCGCCATTTTTAAAATCAAATTCGCTGTCCGCCCCTGAATCGGGAATCGACAGATAGGCTCCAGCGTCGACGCGGACTGCCGTATTGTGGGGCGACATGTCGGGAAACTCTGGCGGACGCGGACCAGCTTGGTCGCGAGCCACGTTGCCTTGCGCGGTCAGCGGCATGGTTTCTTCGCTGCCGAAATCCCAGCGAACACCCGAGTCGGCTGCTGCCGCAATCGTGAACGAAGCAAGTAAGAGCATTGTGGAGAGGCAGGTGATACGCATTTCAAAACTCAAGGTCACGCAGCGGGCGGGAAAGCGGATGGGAAGGATAGTACGCTACGCACCAAGCGTACCAGACTCGACTCGTCGCAAGTTCCCAGGTGAGGTGGGAGACGGCGTTAGGCTGGCAGGGTGAGGCGCCACGGCTTCCGCAGGGTGGGGCTCTTAACAGTAACTCCAATTCTACACGATTCTAAGTCGTATTTGAACTTCCAGCGAAGTCACGAGAGCCGGATTCGACCCGACGACTGCCGTGTTACCTGCTGGGCCAGCGTTGCCACAGCGATTCGCCTGCAAAAAGTCAAAGTTGTTGACCGAGCTCTGAAAACCTCCTGACGGTTAACTAGCCCGGCATCAGTGATTGTAGCTCAAATGCATTCCGCTGTTAGAATAGCAACTCCAATCACTTGGCAGGATCATGGCCAACTCTATCAATAGACCACGCCAAGAAAGATACCTTCAATGGGCGAAATACCTACGCGGCAAGAGAAAACGACCATGCAACATTCCACCATACAACGATTCCGAACGGTATTCCAAGTAGTCCTACTCTTGGCGGCCGCAGACGTTCACTCGCTGATGGCAGACGGCGCGGTCCATCTACGCGCCAATCAAGTCGGCTACCACCCTGAGGAGAGTAAAGTCGCCATCGCTTTTTCGCATGAGCCGATCGAAGGGAAGTTTTCCCTGCTAGAGGTGCCATCCGACAAGGTGGTGTTCTCAGGAGATGTCGCTCCTTCACCGGCTCCTGGTTGGGGCACTTTTGAACATCACTATCGACTCGACTTCACTCAGTTCTCAATGCCCGGACGTTATCGCGTAAGAATGGATCACTCGGGGGAAACCTCACGTCCCTTTACCGTCGGCAGCGACGCCTATGGCGACTATGTTGAGGATTTGATGCGGTTCATGCGCCAACAACGCTGCGGCTACAACCCTGTGCTCGACATGGTCTGCCACCAACGAGATGGTAGGACAGCCTTTGGGCCCAGGCCGGCTGGCACGTTTGTCGACGCCAGCGGAGGCTGGCACGATGCGGGTGACCAACTCAAGTATCTACTTACCGGCAGCAATGCCACCGCTCGCATGTTATTAGCCTACCGGCTAGAGCCCACCAAATTTGACGACCGTACCGATCGGCTGGGTCATCCACTGCCCAATCAGATACCCGACGTGCTGGACGAAGCTCGTTGGGGATTGGACTGGATTTTCAAATTGCATCCCAGCCCAGACGAACTGTACCACCAGGTCGCCGACGATCGCGATCACATTGGCTGGAAGATGCCCGACCAAGATACGTCCGACTACGGTTGGGGGCCCAATAGCTACCGCGTCGTCTATGCCGCAGATGGCAAGCCACAGGGCTTGCGCAAATACAAAAGCGAATCGACGGGACTCGCCAACCTTGCCGGGCGATGTGCGGTTGCGATGGCGACGGCTCACCAAGTCTGGAGGCAAAATATCGAAGACCCAATCTTCGCTGATCGCTGCCTTGAAACATCGCGAGAATTTTATGCGATGGGAAAAGCAAAAGAAGGTGTCCAGCAAGGCAACTCATATGGAGCACCCTATCGCTACGCCGAGACGACCTGGGCGGACGACATGGAGTGGGCCGCTGCGGCCCTGTACGAGGCAACCGGCGAGAACTCTTATCTCGAAGATGCGGTCCGCTATGCGCGCCTAGCTAAAGACACTTCTTGGATGCCGCTCGAAACTGCCGGCCACTACCAATACTATCCTTTTCTGAACGTCGGCCATTTTGCGCTGTACCCGCATGTCGATGCCGAGCTACAGGACGAATTGGCCGGCTACTATCGCTCCGGCATCGAAGCGACGCTTGCCCGAGCCAACAAGAATGCGTTTGGCGTGGGTGCGCCGTTTATCTGGTGTTCCAACAACCTGACTACGGCACTCATTACGCAAATACTGCTTTACGAGCGAATGACTGGAGACCTGCAATATCACGACCACATGCTGGCTCAGCGCGATTGGCTGTTTGGCCGCAATCCGTGGGGCACCACCATGTTCACTGAGATCCCGCGCGATGGCGAGTTCCCAGAAGACGTACACACAGCAATCTGGAAAATGACTCGCCGCGCCGTGCCAGGTGGTTTGGTCGATGGCCCCGTCTATGCCACAGTCTACAATAGCCTGCTGGGACTGCATCTTTTAAACGAAGACGAGTTTGCAGAGTTCCAGAACGAGCACGTCGTCTATCATGACGATATCGGCGATTACTCGACCAACGAGCCCACTATGGACGGCACTGCAGATGCCATCTACATGATGGCCCACTTTGGCGCTGAACCAGACGCGGCACGGCAGGTTGTAAGCTCTCGAGTACCAACCCCTCCCGCTGATTTTCAAATCGATGCAGGCGCTATCCGCCGAGCGTCTCCGAAAGTCAAGCAGCTAGCCCTCTTGTTTACAGCCGACGAACATGTCGACGGGGCAGAGTCGGTCATGGAAACCCTGGCCGCACACAAAATCTCAGCTGCGTTTTTCTTGACAGGCAGAGCTTTGAAAGCCGCCAAAATGCGCGACTGGGCACGGCAGGCGGTGGAAGACGGCCACTATCTGGGCCCTCACTCCGACGGACACCTACTCTACGCTCCTTGGGATGACCGCGAGCAATCATTGGTCACCCCAGAACAATTCCGAGCCGATCTGTATCGCAATTTAGCCGAAGTCCAAGAATTGGGCGGCAGCCGGAGCGAGCCTGTATATTTTGTGCCTCCCTACGAGTGGCATAACGCCGAGCACGCGAACTGGGCGAAGGAACTTGGCTGCCAGATGATCAACTTCACATCCGGCACTGGCTCGAACCGTGACTATGCACCCGAGGACCACAAGGCTTTTGTTCCAACGGAAGAGATAATACAAGATGTGTTGGATTACGAACAAAGAGCTGACTCAGGACTCAACGGCCATCTGCTACTGTTACACCTGGGCACAACTCGCCAGGACAAAGTATATGCCAAACTTGGGGAGTTGATTGAAGAGCTAATTGCACGTGAGTATTCCATAGTCCGTGTCGACAAACTCTTTAGCGAGAGCAACGAGCAATGACTACTAAAATGACGTTGGTGGACTATGACTGGGGGGTAAGCCCAGATTCATAGGTACCTATAATCATGCTGCAAGGTGCCTTCGCGTGAGCGTGGGGGTCGCAACGTGCACCGACGCGTAGCGTTGGTCGGCGAGCGGGGAGGGCCACCTTGGCTATACTTCGAGCAAGATTAGTCCTGCGATAAGCGGGACATTGCGCCTCTTTGGGGTTGCCAAACCGTCTATCTGAAGAATTTCCAAGAAACTTTGTATCGCTCGTGTAAGTTCTTCGTCGACGTCACGACAGTCACTATAACATGATCCCATTGGCCTCGCCTAAAGGGCATGAATCTGAATCTCGATACGGAGAGGACTCAGTAGTGACGACAGGAAACAACGGCAGACACAACAGGCCAGTTGAATTGAGCGTCTATGATCGCTATGCGGCAGCCGCCCAGCAGGTCGAACCAGCACTATGCTGCCCAGTCGAGTATGCGGCAGACTTTCTATCCGTAATTCCAGCGGAAGTCATCGAACGCGATTATGGATGTGGTGATCCAACACCGTATGTCGAGTCAGGCGATACGGTACTCGACCTCGGTTCGGGAGGAGGGAAACTGTGCTTCATCGCAGCGCAAGTCGTCGGCGAATCTGGGCGAGTGATCGGTGTGGATTGCAACCGCGAAATGTTGGCCTTGGCCCGCAGGGCCGCTCCCCTGGTGGCCGACCATGTAGGTTTTAGCAACGTGGAGTTTCGTTATGGGATGATCCAAGATCTTGAATTGGACTTGGAACGGCTGGAAACCGAGTTGGCGGAACGCCCCGTCAAAGACTCGGAGGGGTTTCTTCGGCTGCGTCACCTGCAAGAGCATCTGCGTAGCCAGCACCCGCTCGTCGACAGCGACTCGATCGACTGTGTTGTTTCCAACTGTGTCCTCAATTTAGTCCGCCAGCAAGACCGCAGGCAATTATTCGCAGAGATCTTTCGTGTGCTACGTTGTGGAGGTCGGGCTGCCATCAGCGATATCGTTTCCGACGAGACGGTGCCGGAGGAAATGAAGCATGATCCTCAACTCTGGTCGGGCTGCTTATCGGGAGCCTTTCGCGAAGACGAATTTCTGTGTGCTTTCGAGGAAGCCGGTTTCCACGGTATTGAAGTTGCCAAGCGAGCGAAAGATCCTTGGCAAACGATCAACGGAATTGAATTTCGTTCGGTGACGGTTGTTGCCTACAAAGGCAAGCAAGGTCCCTGCTTGGAGCGAAACCAAGCCGTAGTCTACCACGGTCCGTTCAAGCAAGTTGTAGACGATGATGGACACGCCTACCGTCGCGGAGAACGTGTGGCCGTTTGCGACAAGACGTTTCGCTTGCTCGGAAAAAAGCCCTACCAAGGCATGTTTGATCCGATCGAACCTATCACTGCAATACCTCTGGACGACGCAGTGCCGTTCGATTGCCGACGATCCAAACTCCGTGACCCTCGCGAATCCAAGGGAATCGACTACCAAGCCACGACCGAGTCGCAGGGACCCTGCTGCAGCATAGACTCGGATTGTTGTTAAATGACGATAAAGTTAACTGACGACTTAACGGTCTGGAGTCAATTGTGCTAGGCAACCGTAGGGCCGCTAGCGGCAAAGGACGCCTGCCCCCTCGATCATTCCCAAAATACTTCCCATGCCACGTGCATCAGAACGGAGACGCGATGATTTTGAAGACTCTTCAGCGCGAGGGAAACCCATTAGCCTCGCCTGCGCAACAATTGGTCGTGCTGGGTGATCCTGCACGCATCGCGTTGGGAAGCTTCCAACAAAGTCTCGGTACGTTGGGTTCGAATCGTCTACAACGTACTCGCCTCAAAACACTGCAGATTAATGTCGGTAAGGTTTGCAATCAAACGTGTACTCACTGCCACGTAGACGCCGGACCGGAACGTAGAGAAAGCATGTCCGCAGAGACCGCGGAGCAGGTCATCGAATTCCTAGTAGGTTCGCAAGTTGAAACACTGGATATTACCGGTGGTGCACCCGAGATGAACCCTAACTTCCGATCCTTGGTCGAACAGGCTACTGGCCTCGGCAAACATGTCATCGATCGCTGCAATCTCACCATATTATTGGCCAAGGGGTTTACCTACTTGCCGGAATTCCTGGCAACCCATCGCGTCAATGTTGTCGCTTCACTACCCTGCTATTTAGAGGAAAACTGTGATGCACAACGAGGCGATGGAGTTTTTGTGAAATCGATCCAAGCGATACGTGCTCTCAATGAACTCGGATATGGTCAACCCAATTCCGGCTTGAAACTCGACTTGGTTTACAACCCAGTTGGCATCGGACTTCCTCCAGAGCAAACCAAGTTGGAACAAGACTACCGCGAGCAGCTAAACGAACGTTATTCAATCTGTTTTAATCGGCTATTTACGATCACAAATATGCCGGTGAGTCGATTTTTGCACGACTTACTTCGGCAGGAGAAGTACGAGGTCTATATGCAGAAATTGATCGACGCCTTCAATCCTCAGACAGTCAACGATCTGATGTGCCGCTCACTAGTGTCCGTTGATTGGAACGGATATCTGTACGATTGCGATTTCAATCAAATGCTTGACTTGCCGTTGTACGGACAGGAACGCCGATTGCATATTTCTGAAGTTCGCGATTCGGATCTAGTCGATCGATCGATTCAGACAGCCAATCATTGCTATGGTTGCACCGCCGGATGTGGCTCCAGTTGTACGGGTAGCTTGGCATGAATTCTTTAGTTCTGGAGGGGACGGTTCACATGACGAAGGAAATGGCTTCGGAAATGTGGCTGCAATTCAGGAAAGCGAAGGAGGAGCTGGGAGTGGCACCGCTCCCAACTCCCAACTCCCAACTAGACTAACGCAGCGCAGGAGCTTGCACTCCCTGCGATTCCAAAACGGCCAAGTACTTTTGTGGTTCGGCCGCAATCTTTTTCGCGCAGCCAGGGCAGCAAATGTAAATTGCTTTACCATCCGCATCGACTTTGTAGGGGCCACCCATCGCATCGAGCGGTTCGTCCATTACAGGACAGCGTTTTTGTGCTGCGACGAACGGAGCATCCGCCGCGCTCAATCTAAAGATCCCCTCGCGAACTTGCTCAGTTCCCATCGGAACACTCCCAACTCCCTCCCCGTAGACCAACGCCAAGTACTTCGCTGGCTCGGCTTGAATCTTCTTCACGCAGCCTTTGCAACACAGGAAGATTGGCTTGTCACCGACCATGGCCTTGATCGGTGTCCCCATGCTCCCAAGTGATTCGTCCATCACAGGACAGTTGCCTTGCTTGGTGATGAGCGCCGCGTCGGCTTCCGTTGCCGTAGTCACAACGACTTCAAGTCGACCGGATGCGAACTTGGCTGGGTTGGACTGGATTGGGGTCACACATCCGCTACAGCAGACGTACACCGTCTTTCCATTGACATCGACTGCGACTGGATCGCCCATGCTCCCGAGCGGTTTGCCACTGACCGGACAGAGTTTCTGTCGAGCGATCGCTGCAGCGGCCCGTTGTTGCTCGCTAACTGGAACCGTCGACACTTCTTGCAGGTTGATTGTTTGGCTACCGATGCCCGGAAGTCCCACCAACTGCAAGTCGATTTCGATTTGACGACCTGCGATCTGCGACAGATTGACGGGAGCAGAAAGGCCACCTTTGCCGTCGGGCAAAAGATCATAACGGTATCGTTTGGCGTTACCTTCGATCCGCAACGAAGCCGCCCCACGGCCACGTTCGACCGAGAGTGGCTGACCGTTGAGATCAAAGACGAACATCTGAATGCCCCCCTGTGAGACAATCGTTTCGAATTGGTGTGAGCCCGATTGCCTTAACGTTCCTCCATGCGGTCCTTGTCTTGGAGCAGTTGGCACCTGTTCCAGCATTGCGTGTTGATGACCGTGCGCCTCAGGGGCCAACTGAGCATCTGCAACGGTTGAGCAGGCCGCGACTAACATTCCTGTCAGCATGTATGGTCTAATTGAGTTGTAGTTCATCCTTGATCTCCATAGTCTGGTAATAGAACAATTCCAAGGGCCACTGTGACTCTTGGATGCACGAAGGAACCATTCCTTCACGGCAAATCGAAAATTCCTAAGCGGCATTGATCAGTTCCTCTTTCTCAACTGTAGACATTTCTTCCGTACCTTCCCAGAGCGGATCACTAAACCCAAATCGCATCTTGAATTCGAGGTAAGCCGAGTACAGGGTGGGCACGATGAACGATGTTACTGGCTCGGCTAGCATCCCGCCGAACACCGGAATCGCCATTGCGCGGGCCACATCGGCTCCGCGACCGGTCGCGAGCAAGACCGGAATCAAGGCAGCTAGCGTGGTGACAGTCGTCATCATGCAGGGGCGGATGCGTTTTAGTCCCGCTTCATAAACGGTGTCACGGATGTCCTGAACACTGGAAATTTTCCGCCTTCGCAACAGTTGGTGAATGTAGGTCGCCATCACGACACCATCGTCGACGGCTAAACCAAACAGTGCGATAAAGCCGACCCAAACAGCCGTATTCAATTCCACTTCCATCCATGCCACCAGGATCATTCCACCCGCGAATGCAACTGGGATACCAGTGAACACGGCCATCGCGATCGGCAAATTGCGAAACTCTATATAGATCAACAGCAGGTTGATCAGAATCACGACCGGAATGATCCACATCAAACGCAAATTAGCTTCGATTTGATTGCGAAAGCTGCCGACGGATTCCAGAGAGTAACCGGCTGGTAGAACGAGGGAGGGGGAGTTGGGAGTGGAGGAGTGGAGGAGCTGGGAGCTAGGAGTCGGGAGTGGAGGAGAAAGGTGCTGACTCCCAGCTCCTCCACTCCCAACTCCCAACTCCCAACCTCCCGTCTGAGCATCTTGCAGTTCTTTTTCTATCGCAGCAATAGATTCCAAAGCACCTCTGACTCCACTGGGCATGAAGGCGACATGAGCAACCAAACGCCCATTCTCACTATTGATGGCTCCCGGTCCCCAAGTCGTTTCCAACGTGGCTAACGCTTCTAGCGGCACCACCGCACCACTGGCTGTCACCACCGGCAGTCGCGATAATTGGTCGATGCGTTCGCGAAGGTCACGGTTGTAGCGCAGCCTTACCGGATAGCGCTCGCGGCCTTCC
Source organism: Pirellulaceae bacterium (assembly GCA_020852965.1). Taxonomy (GTDB): domain Bacteria; phylum Planctomycetota; class Planctomycetia; order Pirellulales; family Pirellulaceae; genus Aureliella. The sequence goes on from JADYZV010000015.1 coordinate 13,915, forward strand.
ACCGTTTTGATCAAATTCATTCCGCCGAGTGCAGTTTCGATGACTTGATTGACCATCGAAGTGCTCATGCCGTAGCGTGAGGCGGCTTCGCGATTGACCGTAAATTCAATGTACGGCTTCCCCAGCACAATATCTGGATTTACTGTGCCTGCGTTTACATACGAAGACTTCTTGAGCTGCGCCGCGACGTCCATAGCCGCCTTAGCCAGTGTCTTCAAGTCGTCTCCATAGATGCGGATTGCCATCGGAGCCTTGATGCCAGACTGTAACATCACGACACGGCCTTCGATCGGTTGCAAGGCTGCGGCCGGCGTGACGCCGGGAAGCAGAGCAACGCGATTAATCTCGTCCCAAACATCGCGCGAGGTGACGCCTTCGCGCCATTCACTCTCTGGCTTGAGCATCACATACGTCTCGATCATCCCCGCCGGTGCTGGATCGAGGGCTGATTCGGCACGGCCAATTTTCCCCATCACCTCTTTAACTTCTGGGATCTGGCCGATCAACACGTCCTGCGTTTGCAGTATCTGCATGGCTTGTGAAAAGCTAGCTGCTGGGTAGAGCGTCGGCATGTAGAACCAACTCCCTTCGTCCAATGCAATCCAGTCATCGCTTTGCAATCCCGTAAAGATATGCTTGGCATCGATATAACCTGGGAAGTCATTCAATTCCGCGCCTAGCACTCGCGCGACCTTTTCGACAGGCTGCAAAATCACTGGCATGCCAAAGAAGGCACCGACCCCCACGAATAGCAAAATCAAAGGGAACGATAAAGCGAATGCTTTATGCTGCAAGGCGTGTTTCAATCGCGCCGCATAGATCCAGTGAATAAGACGACTGGTCGGAATTTCCTCAATTGGGCGAATGCGTTCGCGAAACAATTGCCACCCGAATAGAAATGCGAGCAATCCGGCTGCCAGCGTGACGATCCATGGCTCAGTTCCGAAATAGATGGCCACCCTGTCACTCCACATCCAGTGCAAAGTCGCACCGACCAACCCGGCGAACGATAATCCCGACACGAGTGCCGTCCACCTACGATAGTTCGCGCTCCTTAAAAGCAAACGACTCAGCGCAGGTACCAAAGTGACAGCCGTGATCATCGCTGCGGCGATTGCAAACGTCTTGGTAAAGGCAAGCGGCGAAAACAATCGATAATCCCGACCGGTCAGGAAAAACACCGGCAGGAAGCTAACAATCGTCGTAGCCACCGCCGTCACCACCGCTGGAGCCACTTCGATCGTAGCTTCGTAGACAATTTTGCTTCGCGTCTGTTTGGTGGAGCGAGGAGTGGGGAGTGAAGGAGTGGAGGAGCTGGGAGCTCGGAGTGAAGGAGTGGCGGAGGCGGGAGCTGGGAGTGAAGGAGAAACGTACTGGCTCCCAGCTCCTCCACTCCCAACTCCTCCACTCCCAACTCCCTTCTCCCATTCCGCAAGATGCTGATAAATATTCTCCGATACAATAATCCCCATGTCGACCATTGTGCCGATGGCAATTGCGATTCCCGCTAGCGACATGATGTTGGAGCCAACACCGACGACGTGCATGGCAATGAAAGACATCAACACTGCGACGGGCAAGCAGATAGCAACGACGAAGCTACTACGAATATGTAGCAAAAAGAGCAAGATAATAATGGCGGTAATGATAATTTCGTCACGCAGCGCATGGGTCAGCGTCGCCATGGTCTCGTCGATCAATCCGCTGCGATCGTAGACGGCGTGCAGCGTGACTCCCTTCAACGCTGGTTCAATTGCCGCGATCTTCGCTTTGATCCGATCGATAACGACGCGCGGATTCTCTCCGTATCGCATGACGACGACGCCACCGACTGCTTCGGTTCCATTGAGGTCTAAAGCACCGCGTCGAAAATCGGGGCCAAGCTGAACGCCGGCCACGTCACTGACACGAACCGGCACTCCGTCGCGTTGCATGATTACGGTATCTTCGATATCTCGAATGGCTTTTTCCGTGTCACCGTCGGTACCCAGAAAGCCCTTGCCGCGAACGATGTACTCCATCCCAGTTGTTTCAACCGTCTTGGCACCGACGTCTAAATTGGAGCCCTTGACTGCCATCGCCAGCATGTCGAGCTGAATGTCGTGGAATCTCAGCTTGTCCGGGTCGACCTCGATCTGGTATTGCCGCACGTAGCCACCGATCGAAGCAACCTCACTGACTCCTTCTACAGCTTGCAATTCATACTTCACGACGAAGTCTTGCAGGCTACGAAGGTCCGCCAAGTTCATACCTTCTGGTGGCGGTTGCAGCGTGTAGTAGTAGATTTGACCGAGTCCCGTTGCGTCGGGGCCAAGAGCTGGCACGACGCCATCAGGAAGCTGTGCGGCGGCAGCACCAAGCTGTTCCGACACACGGCTGCGCGCCCAATAAAAATCAATATCATCCTTGAAAGTGACCTGCACGAAACTCGTGCCGAACATGCTCTTACCTCGCACCGATTCGGCACCGGGTACAGCCAGTAGCGACACGCTGAGTGGATAGGTAACTTGATCTTCAATGTCTTTAGGCGAACGTCCGGGCCAAGAGGTTAGCACGATGACTTGGTTTTCACCCACGTTGGGAATCGCATCGATGGGAACCGATTTGAAAGCAAACCAGCCACCGACAGACAGACCAATTGCCAGCATGACAACCAGCCAAGGTTCCTTGACGCAGAATTTGATGAGCAGGTTAAGCATTGTCCGCCTCCGGGTTTCCAGATGGCGAGTTGGGGAGATCGGGAGATGGGGAGTCTGGGAGTGGAGGAGCTGGGAGTGGAGGAGCTGGGAGTGGAGGAGTGGAGGAGTAGGGAGCCAGAAGACTTTCTTGATCGAGTATGGGGCAATCATTTACTATCCAATAATGTTCTCCCGACTCCTCCACCCCCGGCTTCTTCACTCCTTTCGTTTTGAAGTCAACACACCATTTTTCTGATTCATAGATCATTGCGACGATCATCCGTAGGATATCATCATAGAACTCGATGGCCTGTTTGGCAGTCTCAGCGGCGAGGTAGCTGTGTGCCTCCGCATATTCAATCCAAACTTGCGTTTCAGCCGCTTCCGCCTCAGCGGTATTGAGCGTGCTGCAAAAATGTTTCTCGTAGCGCCTCTTTCGCCATGCCTCTGCAATGTTTGCACTCGTGCTCCGAGCGGATCTTCTTACCTGATCAGTCAACGAATACATCTCCTCACGAGGAAACAAAGTTGACAACTCGAAAATGCGCTTTCCAGCCGCAAACGACTTCTGATACACGATTAGGTCGCGATGCGTTTTAATTCTCTCTTTCATTTGACCACTCTCTTTAGCTCGCCCTGTTGATCCATACTCCCATCTCCTCCACTCCCAACTCCCGACTTCCCCATCTCCCTAACCAGCTCCCCACATCGCAGCATCTCTTCACCCCAATACGGATTCGCGATCTCCCCGCCGGGTTGCATCCAATCACCGCCATCGCCGAGAACCATCGGACAATAGTAATGAGTGAGCGATTGAGCTGATTTGGGGCCGCGTGCCTCCACGGCGGCATGGAGCAATGCGTGACTGACGCCTCGAAAAGCCTCGCGGGCCGTTTCGATTGAGCCATCCATGCGCACCGCTGAGCGACGCGCCTGTGCGATCTTCCTTTGAGCTGCATCAGGAACTTCCGCTGACAGCTCTAACCTAGACAAAGCTTCAAGCAGCGTATTGAGCGCGACAGGTGGTGGAGGCAAGTCGGCCGCCAGCGCCCCCTGAATCTCAAAGTACGCATCATAGGCACGGTCGAATTCTTCCCCCGCCCGACCGGTGAGTACTACGGGTTGGCTTTCCGGCAGTTGCAGTGGTCCGGGTGGGAAGCTCGGCGCTTTGCTCGGGTCCAGCAACGACGGGTTGCCTGCAAGCTGCATCTGCGAATCAATTAAGAAGTTGCCACTCGTGGCGACGGTCTCGCCGGCGGCCAAGCCCTCGACAATGACCGCCTCGGTATCATTCATGGGCCCAACATGTATGCGGCGAATTTCAAACCGTCCGGGTTCCGTTTCTACGTAGATCACACCGCTATCGCCCGCCAACAAAACCGAATCACGCGGAACCGTAACAACTCGTTGCTGTGGCTGCGGCTCGGCGGCGTATCCAAGTTGAACTGTCGATACTAACTCCATTCCGCATAGTGGGCATTTCCCAGGTTCATCCCGGATGACTTGTGGATGCATAGGGCTGATGAACTTGCCGGACAATGCAGGATCGTAGACCAGCGTACCGGGAATCGCCGGGACGGTAATTCTGGCGGTTGCATAGTCGCCAGGGCGCAGTTTGCCATCAAAATTCATTACTTCAACACGCACGCGAACGGTTCGCGTGCGCTGGTTGACGGTCGGATCGATGAACGCAACTCGACCGGTAAATACTTCACCGGGCATCGACTGAATTTCCGCTTCGACTTGCTGTCCGAAACGAACATTGGCTGCGTCATCTGGGAAAAGATCAAGCATCATCCACACGGTGCTCAAGTCGGCGATCTGCAATAGCTTTTGACCCGTCTTTACATAGTCACCTTCCACCGCTGACTTCTCGATGACAGTTCCGCTTTGCGGCGACTTAATGCGAATGCGAGACTGGGGTGTTCGACTCTTGCTCAGCGATGCGATCTGCTCGTGCGTCATGCCAAGTTCGCTTAGGTTTTCTCGTGCCATCTCCAGCATGTCACTATTGCCAATGCTGAAGCGGCTCGACGTGCTGCTGTCTAAACTGGTGACGAATTCTGTCTGAGCCGAATAGAGTTGAGGGCTATAGATCAACGCTAAATCGTCCCCATCAGAGACCTTGATCCCCACGTAATTGGCATACATCTTTTCGAGCCGTCCATCGATGTAGGCGGATATTGTGGAGAGATGACTTTCGTCGAAATCGATCGAGCCGATCGTGCGAATGGTGCGCGTCATCTCGCCCAGCTTGGACGTGGCGGTCTGGATTCCAACTAGGCGACGTGCCGCCGCTTCGATCGTGACCGAGATTCCATCACCGCCGCCGTCGCCGGTAGCCTCAACCAGCTCCATTGCACACACTGGGCAACGGCCAGGTTCTGTCGATGGCGGTGTACACATCATGGGACAGATGTAGCGTTTATCCTCGCCACCACCAGCGTCGCTCACGCTCTGCGCCGCGTTGCCACTACCAGAAATGCCGCCCGCGGTGATCCACTCCGAGCGCTGCGCCAAACCAATCATGACCAGAAGAACTGCCCCGACTGCGACGACCATGGCTGATTTCAGCCCAAAACGAACTAACCAGCTCCAACCACCAAGACGTGACTCGGCGAGAGCCGACGAAACCGGCATGGGTTGCTTGCTAGTTGAACTCTTATTGGCCGAAGTGACGACAGCGTCCAGCGAGTCATCCACTTGTGGTGGTGCCGAGTCTTTCGATTCGGATTGAATCACTGGCTCAATATCTGCGCCCCCATCCGAAAGCACTTCAGCCGGTTGCTTATCTGCGACCGAATGCTTGCTACTTGCCTCGTCAATTTGCTTGTCGTCTGACTTCATTTCGATATCTCGCAAGTGCATTCGATAGATCGCATTGAGCGCTGCCGCAACAGGTAGCGATCAGCGTCGACCCGGAGTCAACTACACAGGTTAGGGCGTAGTAAAAGCCGTCAAGACTTTTCCCATCGCGTTCTCCCCTTGGAAAGCCGAAACTCTTGATGAGCTTCGGCACCAAGTCGCTATGCCCTCTTGGCGGTGTAGCTCGTGGTGGAAAGCGTGGCGAACGAAGATAGAGAGGTGCAATAAGTGCGCACCGCTCCCTAAATGAGGGCGCTACAAGCGCCAGACGCAGAGTTCGATCTGCGCGAAATGAAAGTTTGCTGAAGCTAGGCGGTCACCAAAGCTACCGTCGCCAGGTCGCTGTTCGTGCGGCTCGGCAATCACGACTGGAGCAAAGCCTAACGACACGAGATCACGTACTTCGTTTGCAGGCGATCGGGGTTCCGGAACGCAAGGAGTCTCGGGAGAATGCAGACAATGGCAGCCGGATTCCACAGTTCGGCTACTCGGTGTTATCCCTTGACTTTCGGCGGTACAGCACGATGCAGATTCGCTGGCCAAAGGTCCCTTGATGATCTCCGCTTTTGCAAGTAGATCGTCGTTGTCTACGAGCGAACTGGGTTGCTGCTTATGGGAGCTATGTTGTTCGCAGCAACTGGCACTTTCAGCCGCAGAAACTTCAACCGCAGTATTTTCAGCCGCATGCCCACCGCAACATCCACAGCGGTCGCCAACGGTGTCGACTTGGCACCCGCCACACCCTTGGCAAGCCAATTGTGAAACGCATTTAGCCGCACAGTCCTTTTTAAACGCAAACACCATCGGCGGCTGAATCGTTATCGCAACGATCAGTGAGAGATTGACGATTATGCGAGTTAAGCTGGCCATGAGAATTGTGTGGAAGTTGCTCTTTAATCGTTCCGATATCATACCCTGAGCTGGTATATCAACTGTATCGGAGATTCTGCCAATTGGTACAAGTCCAATTTGCCTAAACGGCTACATTGCCGATTTAATTGTACTTTGCGGAGTGGATTCGTATGCGAAATCAGCGGAAAAACGAAAGGTTTTCCTCGAAGAATCGCCGATTCTTGCTTGCGCTGTTGGCTGGGTTAACAGCAGGGGGATGCGCGACTTCGCCCAAACCTGACCCGATTGCCTTCTCACAATCCGCACAGCGAACCCCGGGCGTAGCCGCCAATGCAGAGGCTGGGCCGACGATCAATGGCGGCAAAGATAACTCTGCTCAATTGCCAAATGCAATTCGGACGGTTGGCTACAACGAAGGGTTAGTTTTGACCGCTCCCCAACTGGGCTTCATCCAGGATTCCGACGCAGGGGCGGGCGACGACACATCGCCACCGTCGACAGAATTGGAGGAAGTCAACGCCGACACGGTACCGGCGCCTGGTTCAAATGATGGTGCAGGCCAGTTCAATACGGCCCAACCGCAGATCATGAACCCCGCTTCTGCATCGGGGACGCAGCAACCTGCCCAATATTTCGTATCCGTGGCTCTGGCTGGGCATCCCAAAATTCGAGCCGCACGACACCGCGTGGCAGCGGCAACGAACGTCGCACCACAAGTCAGTGCGCTGCCAGACCCCATGTTCAATAATACCTTCTGGCCGATACAAGACAACGCCTTGCAAACTGCCGGTGGGCGAATTGACCATCAATTTGGATTGTCCCAAGGCGTGCCATGGCCGGAGAAGTTGCGGACCAGGGCGGATATCGCCAATCGAGAAGTGCAGATGGCGCAAGCTGAGCTCGATCGCATCGAACGCGAAATCACCGAAGCCGTGCGACTTGCATACTACGAAGTGTGGTTCGCAACGCGTGCCATGGCCATTCTCGATGAGACTCGTCAGTTGGTTGACGATCTAACACAAGTCGCCGAAGCGCGCTATAAGAGCGGCGGTACTCAACAGGACGTGCTTCGAGCTCAGTTAGAAACCGATCGTCTCGACGATCAGACCGTGACGCTTCGCAAACAAAAGGAACAGGCCCAAGCTGACCTTGCTGCGCTGGTTCAACAACCCGTTGCCCTAATGCCAGAAGCGACCGAAGAGCTTGGCTTGACCAATGCGCCCGAACAACTCGACCGACTCTTGGCACAGGCCGAGCAATGCAGTCCAGAACTACGCGCGATTGCGTGGGAAATCCAACGGGATCGTCAAAAACAGAAGCTGGCTTGTCTACAGAAGTATCCCGACCTACAAATCGGCTTGAACTATTCGATTATTAGCAAAGGCGACAACGTGCTGAGCGGGGTAGCCGACGGGCACGATGCCATCAACTTCACAGTTGGGACGACGCTGCCCATTTGGCGTGAGAAGATCAATGCGGGGATTCGTGAAGCCGCGCATCGCACCACCAGCTCGACCGAACGTCTGGAAGCCGAACGGGACGTGATTCAAGGCAAATTGCGCCGATTGATGGCTCAGGCGGATGCCCTAGTTCAGCAACAAGACATCTACAAGAAACGCATCATTCCGCGCACCGAAGATACGCTTAAGCTGTCCATCGCAGACTACCGTGGCAAGCGGACCGATTTCTTCGCACTGATCGAGACCTACCGCGAGCTACTCATGTTCGAAACTCAATTGGCTCGATTTGAAGCGACACTCGCAGGCACGGTAGCTCAGATCGAACGCACCGTCGGCTGCCCCTGAGTTGGGAGTTGGGAGCTGGGAGCTGGGAGTGAAGGAGTGCCGCTCCTCCACTCCCAACTCCTCCACTCCTCCACTCCCAGCTCACTCTTCTGCTGCCCCACCATGTCTGGTGAAAGGCGTATATGATAGGCTCTATGAGAGCACTGCGACGATCCTCCCGATCAAGGAAAACCCAAACGGGCCGGAATCCTCAATGGCTCAGACTATGCGAGATCGGCGACAGCCTTTCCGCATCGCCTCAACTGCATAATGACCATTGAGAAATACGAAATGAAAAGGTTTCTACACTTCGGCATGCTTGTGGGTGTCACCCTTCTGAGTATCCAGCCGGCGCTGGCAGGCGATTCGCACCCCAACGTCGTCTTTATCCTTGCAGACGACCTTGGCATCGGCGACGTCGAGTGTTACGGCGGCGAGCGATGCCTGATCGAGACTCCCAACATCGACGCTCTCGCGGCAAGCGGACTTCGCTTTACCGATGCCCATCCGAGCGCATCGTACTGTGGGCCGACACGTCAAGCTCTGATGACAGGGCGCTACCCCTGGCGATTTGCAAAGCCAACGAACAACGGTCCCTGGGGATTCTGCGGCCCGCAACCCAACTCCGAAAAATACACGCTCGCGAAGGTGATGAAGCGCGGTGGATACCAGACCGGCTACGTGGGCAAATGGCATCTTGGTACGATCATGGCGACGACCGATGGCAGGACACAGGGATTGGCGAACGTCGATTTTAAAAAACCTCTTCAATATGGGCCGCGGCAATTTGGGTTTGACGAAAGTTTTATCCTACCGGGTTCACTGGACATGTATCCTTATGCGTTCGCACGAAACCATGTTTGGCAAGGCGATGTGTCAGCGCTAAAGGGCTGGAGCGCATTCAACCGTGTCGGCCCAGCGGAGAAAGATTTTCAGGATCATGAGGTTTTGGAAACCCTGTACGGCGAGGCTGAGTCGTTCATCGAAAAGCAAAGTAGCGATCGTCCGTTCTTTCTATTCCTCGCCTTGACGGCTCCTCATACGCCAACCAGTCCCGGAGTGGATTGGCGTGGCAAGAGTGAACTGGGCGTGTACGGCGACTTTGTGATGCAGGTGGATCATTCTGTCGAACGAGTGATGAATGCACTCAAGCAACAAGGACTTGAACAGAACACTCTGGTACTCTTTTCATCCGATCACGGCCCGGCAGCGTACGCCGGCAATATTCTCAAGGCAACGCCAGGCCAGATCAAACAACTTGAAGCCAAAGGGCACTACCCCAGTGGACCTCACCGTGGCTATAAATTCTCTGTCTACGAAGGTGGGCTACGCGTTCCATTGATTGCCCATTGGCCCGGTGTTATTCCTGCCGAGAGCACCTGCGATGCGCTCATCGGCCTGAACGACTTGATGAGCACCTTCGCGGAACTAGCCGACGTCAAGCTTCGCGACGATGAAGGTCCCGACTCGATCAGCTTCGTTCCCTTGCTCAGTCATCCTGAAAAACCGGGCGGGCGAACCAAGCTAGTGATGCAGTCTGTCGTTTCCTGGGTCGTGCGTGATGGGAATTGGAAGCTTTGCATGTGCCCAGGTAGTGGCGTGCCTGCGGCTAGCGAACCCGCTGTCGGCAATGACCCGATGCCGGTTGTCGCATGGCGAAATGCACTCTCTCAGTTCAAAGGTAAGCCTACAGAAACTGATTTATTGAAATATCCTTTCGTCCAGCTCTTTGATCTCTCCAGCGACCCGCACGAGGACGTTAACCTCGCGGCGGACCATCCAGATCGCGTCGCGAGAATGGTCGCTATATTGACGGAACAAATAGAAGCCGGACGAAGCACGCCCGGACCTGCATTCGCTAACGACAGTCCTATCAAGATAGTCAACCTAAGCGACAAACGTCTCCCCGAGTTTGTTCACGAGTCAGCTACCAAGTGAATGCGGAAAACCAACACGCCGGCAGGTCGGTCGCCAGGGTCAATCGGTTGGTGATATCCTGCTCAAATGCGAGCGGTCTGTCAAGGTTAAGACTTAGGGCTAATGGTAGTGGACGAGCAATAGGTTGGCAGCGGCAGTTTACATGAGGAAGTTCTGAAATGCTGAGCAACAGCGTCGTTCTGGCTGCATTGGTATTGATTGCGACCCAACTCCGCGGGAGCGAGCCAATGGTCGCGTTGGAATTTTCAAATCAAGATGGCTCCATAACTTTTGAATTACCGACGGCTTCCGTGGGCTTGTTTTTCTCCAAAAACAAGATGCCATTAGGCGAACTCAAGCCGATTCTGGCGTCAAACAACGGACGGTTGAAGTATGTGTTGTCTGGAATTGCACCTGACGACAAACGTCGCAAGCAGGCCCGCACTCGCAGAAGTTTGATCATCGAAGTTTTCGATCAACAAACTGCGATGGTCGTCGATGAAATCGAGAAGAACTGCTCTCTTTCCGATGAGCAGCTCGCCAAAATTGAACTTGCCGCAAACGGTGAGTGCGTGCGGTTGAAGAAACTGCTGACACGCTTAGAACAGTTAACCATTAATCCTAATGACATTCCTGCGGACGAATTCCAGCGACTCTGCGAAGAAGTTTACGACGTGAATTGTGTAATCGCGGATGGTCCACTGCGTGGCGATTCACTTCTATACTCCATTTGCAAAGCGACTCTCGATTCAGATCAGAATTCAACGCTTCGAGCATTCTACGTGCAACCCCTGCTGAAAATTCTCAGCGACAAAGGCGTAACGTCAGACCAGAGTCAGTTGCAACGATTAGAGCAAGCTATTCGAAAGGAAACCCTCGATCCGTTTCTATTGCGCAATAGCTATGGTCAGCAGTATGAGACGCTCATCGGGCTTGGCGAGAAACGGCTGGCATCGATACTCCAACCGGAGCAACTTATCGCTTTGAAATCACTTGGGCAGTCCGAGTACCGCATAACACTTAGCCGCTCTAAGCTAAACAAGAGACCACCAGCCTTAGTCAAATAAGTGCTGGCGGGATATTGTCTGACCGCTGGCATCGTCCAGGTAACAGGTGTCGCAATACTTTAGGTTTGGTAAGTCGCTCGAACCATTGCCAATGGCTATATTCGCAATACCACCACGGCAAGCCGCTTAAATGATCCAATTCAAGCCGTGAATCTGGTAGGCTATCATCCAGTGGTCGCGGAGGGACTGCCCAAAGGCTATTCAATCAAGGGCGAAGCAAAGACATGAATCGAATGAACGAATTCTATCAGCAGCATCGTGGCAAGCTCTGGATCGCACAGGCCGTTGGGTTGTTGCTCATGGGTCTGCTCGTAGGCTTGTACCTGCGCGGCGACTCCACGTCATCCGCGGTAAATGAACATGCTGCACACGCTGCAGATAGCCCATCTGGGAAAGATGCTGAAATCTGGACTTGCTCAATGCACCCGCAAATCAGACGCGATGGTCCAGGAAGTTGTCCGCTTTGCGGCATGGACTTGGTCCCAGTCAAGCAATCGACCGGCGGAGTGCGTACTATCTCCATTGGTGCGAATATCAAGAAGCTGATGAATGTGCAAACCGTCCCAGTGACGCGGAGGTATGTTACAGCCAACGTGCGGATGGTCGGCAAAGTCGATTACGACGAGACGCGGCTTGCCTATATAACCGCTTGGGTGTCGGGGCGTTTGGATCGCTTGTTCGTCGACTTCACGGGAGTCGAGGTCAAGAAGGGCGACCACATGGTTTACATCTATAGCGAAGAGCTCTACACCGCACAGGAAGAGTTAATATCTGCAACACAATCCAGCGCACAACGGCCTTCGTCGCGGTTTATCGAGCCCATCGATTTAGCAGAATCCGCGCGCGAGAAACTGCGACTGCTTGGAATCACAGAGAGTCAGATTCAAGAGATTGAACAAAGTGGCAAATCAAATGACCACATCACGATCTACTCGCCAGTCGGTGGCATCGTCATTCAAAAGCTTAAACAGGAAGGGGATCGAGTTCGCACGGGAGACCGTATTTACACAATCGCCGACCTTACCCAATTGTGGGTCCTGATGGATGCCTACGAATCGGATCTCACATGGTTGCGTTACGGACAAGACATCGAATTCACGACGGAAGCATATCCTGGCGAGGTCTTCCACGGTAGAGTCGCGTTCATAGATCCGATTCTCAATGGAGCAACCCGAACGGTCAAAGTGCGTATCAACGTCTCCAATGAAGATGGACGTTTGAAACCGGAGATGTTCGTACGTGCGGTCGTGCGCTCCAAGATCGCTGCAGGCGGTCGTGTACTCGATGCATCGCTAGCGGGAAAATGGATCAGCCCAATGCACCCGGAGATCGTCAAGGATGAACCAGGGAATTGCGATGTTTGCGGTATGCCTTTAGTTCGCGCAGAGTCGCTTGGCTATGTCACTGCCGAACCAAGCGACACGGCAAAGCCACTCGTGATCCCGGTATCGGCAGCCTTGCTGACAGGCACGCGGGCAATTGTCTATGTGCAGGTTCCCGACGCCGAAGAGCCGACCTATGAAGGGCGTGAAATCGTGCTCGGCCCGCGCGCAGGTGACTACTACCTCGTCAAAACGGGCCTGGAAGAAGGTGAGTTGGTTGTGACCAACGGTAATTTCAAGCTCGACAGCGCACTACAGATTTCTGCCAAACCGTCGATGATGACACCCGATGGCGGTGCTGCGAGCGAAGAGCACCATCACGGTAGCGACGCGATGTCGAACGGGAAAGATGGCGAGAGGATCGACCATTCGGCAATGTCGCTGCCGCCACAGGTAAACCAGCAAATGATTGCGGTCCTGGATGCGGTCTATGCAATCGAGGTGGCGATCGAAGAGGCCGAGCTGAAAGGAATTCGCGAGGCATTCGCATCGCTGGATCAGCAGGTTGCGGCAGTGAACCGGCAAGCGCTGTTGGGTGACATGGCGGCGCAGTGGGGCGAGTTTGCGATGTTGCTGCGGAACGACTCCGTCGAAGGCGCAAGTATCAAGTCGCTCCAAGAGGCGGACCGCGTGTTTTTGGTCACGAAAGATCATGCAAGGCGCTTGCAAGCGATGTTCGGCGTTTCCTATCCGAAGCACGAGCTACCGGTGGAAACGCTCGAAGTGCCGGTGGAGTTCCGACAGCAACTCGATCGGCTCTTGTCTCCCTATTTGGTGATCGCTGAAGGGCTCGCGTCGGATGATTTTGGGGCGGCCACGGCAGGCGTTGACCCATTGCGACAGTCGTTGAGTTCGATCGACGGCAGTAGCATCGACTCGGCAGTTGGCGAGCGATGGCAAGCCGAGCAAAAAGGCCTGTCCTCGATCGTTGGGCGACTATCGAGAGCCAGCGATTTAGACTCGATACGCTCGGCATTTGCATTGCTTTCCGAGGAAATGCTAACGATCCAGCGCACGTTTGGCTTCCAGAGTGCGAATCAGTTGTTTGAGTTGCACTGCCCAATGGCCTTCGATGGACGTGGCGCAACTTGGCTTCAAGCCAACGACGCCGTTCGCAATCCCTACTACGGAGCTTCGATGCTGAAGTGTGCGGATAAGGTTGAAAAGTTGGCAGTGGAGGAGTGAAGGAGCTGGGAGCTGGGAGTGAAGGAGCTGGGAGACTCCTCCACTCCCAAATCCCAAATCCCAAATCCCAAATCCCAAATCCCAAATACCAAATCCCAACTCCTCCTCTCCCAGCTCCTCCACTGCCAGACTTGAATAATGCCAGCCAACGAAAACGCAGTCGACGATATTAAGGAAGCACGCCGAACACCTCTTGGCGGGATCATCTGGTTCTGCATTCACAACAAGTTCGTCGTTGCTTTGCTCGTGTTGGCCATCGTCGGCTGGGGAGTGATGACCGCTCCGTTCGACTGGAGAGTGGGTTCCCTCCCGCGCGATCCCGTTCCGGTTGATGCGATCCCGGATATCGGAGAGAACCAGCAGATTGTCTTCACCGAATGGATGGGGCGCAGTCCGCAAGATATCGAAGATCAAATTGGGTATCCGCTGACCGTCGCACTGTTGGGGCTGCCCGAAGTAAGGACCATCCGCAGCTACTCGACCTTCGGCTTCTCCACGATCTACGTCATTTTCAACGAAGACGCGGAATTCTATTGGTCGCGTTCGAGGGTGCTGGAAAAGCTGAATAGCCTACCGTCAGGGACGCTTCCTGAAGGCGTTCAACCAGCACTCGGGCCAGACGCGACGGCACTCGGCCAAATCATGTGGTACACGCTCGAGGGACTTGATCCCGACGGCAATCCGACGGGTGGTTGGGATCTCAACGAATTGCGAACCTACCAGGACTGGTACGTTCGCTACGCGATCACGGCGGCCGAGGGCGTTAGCGAGGTTGCGTCGATCGGTGGCTTCGTTCAGGAGTATCAGATCGACGTTGATCCCGACGCGATGCGGGCCGCTGGTGTCAGTCTGACTGACGTCTATATGGCGGCGAGAATGTCCAACGTGGATGTTGGTGCGCGCACAATCGAGCTGAACAAAGTCGAATACATCATTCGCGGTCTAGGCTTCATCGAAGGCGTGGAAGATCTCGAAAAGGCCGTCGTCAAAGTTACTAACAATGTTCCTATCACGGTGAAGGACATTGGTAGCGTGCGTTTGGGACCTGCGCTGCGACGCGGGGCCTTGGACAAGGCCGGAGCTGAAGCGGTCGGAGCGGTCGTCACCGTTCGCTATGGATACAACCCGCTGCAAGCGATCAAGAATGCCAAGGAAAAAATTGCTGAGGTTTCGGTAGGGTTACCCACCAAGGTCGTCATCGACTACACGCAAACGACTGCCGAGCAGGTCGACGCCTATGCCGCCGCGCATGAACTTCCTGCCACAAAGGGCATCGAACCCGTCCACGATCCTTGGGTTGCACACCTCAAGAACATACCTCGCGCGCAGTGGCCCAAGTGGATCACCACCAGCCAAATTGGTATCGTTCCATTCTATGATCGCACCGGAATCATCCACGAGACTCTCGGTACCCTCAACACGGCACTTACCCAGCAAATCCTGGTCACAATCATCGTGATCATCGTAATGATCATGCACCTGCGCAGTTCTATCCTGATCAGCGCGTTGCTGCCGATTGCCGTCTTGATGTGTTTCATTGCCATGAAAACCTTCGGCGTCGATGCCAACATCGTCGCCCTCTCGGGCATCGCCATTGCAATTGGGACGATGGTCGATATGGGGATCATCTTATGTGAAAATATTTTAAGACATTTGGACGAATGGGAGCTGGGGGTTGGGAGTCGTGAACTTGGAGTCGGTAGCGAGCAGACTTCGACATCCAACTCTCCTTCACTCTCGGCTCCCAACTCCCCATCTCTTATGACTCGTGGCGAAGTCATCTTCCGTGCGTCGCATGAGGTGGCAGGAGCGGTGCTGACGGCGGTGTCAACGACTGTAATTAGTTTCCTGCCGGTGTTCACCATGGTCGCGGCGGAGGGAAAACTCTTCCGACCGCTGGCGTTTACCAAGACATTTGCCCTGGTCGCATCGGTCATCGTCGCTTTGACAATCATTCCACCCGCCGCGCATGTGCTGATGGGGAGGCGATCGAAAAGAGGGGCAGACTCCAATCGCCGGCTCGGCCAAGAGGGTGCTTTGCACTTTTGGGGATTGCCCCTTTTCTCGATCATGAACATCGCATTGATCGGCGCGGGAGTCTTGATTGCCGTCCTGGTTTCGTGGTGGGCCGGTGCGATCGTCGCCAGCCTCGGGCTGTACAAGCTTCTGGAAAATCGGATTCCATCGAATTTCCAGAAGTCCGGTCCCATGATCGCCAGCGCCTTGGCAGTCATCGTCGTGACCTACATCTTGGCCGAAAATTGGCTACCCCTTGGTCCTGAAAAGGGAATGGTCCGCAATCTATTGTTTGTGGCAATTTTGATGGGAGGGCTACTTGGCTTCTTCACACTATTTGAGAGATATCTCTATGAACCGCTCCTGCGTTGGTGCTTGCGCCACAAGCTGCTTTTCCTTTCCATACCGTTAACGGTTGTGCTGCTCGGGGCTTGCGCGTGGCTGGGATTCGACAAGGTCTTCTCGTTCATTCCCAAGACGGCCTCCCAAGTGGGCATTTCGGAATCAACGTTGCGGGCGTCAAAACCGTGGGTCGCCGCCAGTTCCGCTTTCCCAGGGTTGGGCAAGGAATTCATGCCGCCCTTGGATGAAGGTTCGTTTCTGTACATGCCGACGACGATGCCGCACGCATCGATCGGCGAAGCCATGGATGTGATGCAGTTGCAAAACAAGTTTCTGATCTCGATTCCCGAAGTGGAATCGGTCGTCGGCAAAATCGGCCGGGCAGAGAGCCCGCTTGATCCCGCGCCCATTTCAATGATCGAAACTTTTATCACGTACAAGTCCGAGTACAAGTCCGATCGGAACGGAAACCGATTGGAGTTCCGCTACGACGAGCAGGCGGGAGACTTTGTGCGGGACCAGGACGGAGAACTCATTCCCGACCCTCGCGGTCGCCCCTTTCGGCAATGGCGAGAAGAGATCCGATCGCCCGACGACATTTGGGACAAGATCGTCGAAGCCGCCGACGTTCCAGGAACAACATCGGCTCCAAAGCTTCAGCCGATCGCCGCGAGAATCGTGATGCTGCAAAGCGGCATGCGCGCTCCGATGGGGATGAAGTTCAAGGGCCCCGATTTGGAAACGATTGAAAAAGTCGCACTTCAAATGGAAGGCTACTTGAAGCAGGTGCCCACGGTGGAGGCGTCGGCAGTCATTGCTGACCGCATCGTTGGCAAGCCGTATCTGGAAATCGACATCGATCGCGATGCCATCAAACGTTATGGCTTGCAGATTCGTGATGTGCAAGATGTCATCGAAGTGGCGATCGGTGGAAAGCGAATCACGACAACCGTCGAAGGGCGTGAACGCTATCCGGTTCGCGTGCGTTACTATCGCGAGCTTCGCGATGATTTTGAGTCGCTCGGTCGTATTCTTGTCCCGACACCGATGGGACCACAAATCCCGATCGAACAACTTGCCGACATCCGATACGTCCGCGGCCCGCAGATGATCAAGAGTGAGGACACGTTCCTGGTTGGCTACGTGATATTCGATATGAAGCCCGGCAATGCGGAGGTCGATGTGGTCGAAGATGCTCAGGCTTACATGCAGGAGAGGATTGACAGTGGCGAATTGGTCTTGCCAGCCGGAGTCAGCTACACATTCGCGGGCAACTACGAGAATCAAATCCGCTCGCAGAAGACGCTGATGATTGTCCTACCACTGGCCCTCGGATTGATCTTTTTGATTCTGTACATGCAGTTCAGATCGGTCATCACGACATCGTTGGTCTTCAGCGGAATCATGATCGCGTGGTCGGGTGGGTTCATCATGCTGTGGCTCTATGGCACCGATTGGTTTCTCGATTTCAACGTCTTCGGCACGAACATGCGAGAATTATTCCAGGTTCACTCCATTAACTTGAGCGTCGCGGTCTGGGTGGGCTTCCTCGCATTGTTCGGAATCGCCAGCGATGACGGCGTAGTGATCGCAACTTATCTGGACGAAAGCTTCCGAAAAGATAGAATCACCGATGCCCAGCACGCTCGCGAAGCCACCGTGGCGGCTGGTATGCGTCGTGTGCGTCCGTGCCTGATGACGACCGCCACGACAATATTAGCCTTGATTCCAGTTTTGACTTCCACCGGACGCGGCAGCGACATCATGGTCCCCATGGCAATCCCCAGCTTCGGCGGCATGACGATTGCGATCATGACAATGCTAGTCGTACCGGTGCTCTATTGTTCCGCCATGGAATGGAAGCTCAAGCTAGGCATTCAGGACGAAAAGTTCGCAGAGAATGCATAGTCTAGTGCCATCGAAATGAGTGCAAGTTGCGATCATTTCGACACAGCTTTTGGCGGCGGCTTGGTAGCAGAGCGAAGGTCAACAGTGGCCCCTTTTAGAGCGCCAAATGACATCCTTGCTATTTCTTATGATCGGCGTGGTCGTGGTCGGCGTGTTCGTGGTCTTCTTTCATGCCGGCCTTCTTGAGTTCTTCAACCTTCGCGAGGGTAGCAGCAGGGTTGGCCTGAGCCTTTTTGGTACACCCACCGCAACACAAATACACCGGCTTACCATCGATCTCCAATTTGATCGGAGCGCCCATCGAGCCGAGGAATCCCGTATTGTTGATCGCGCAGTATTTCTGTGCTTCGGCGGCAGCTCGTTCGGCAGGTGGAAGCTTCGCGAGCTCGGCAGAAGCGTCTTTCAGTTTCTCAGTTGTCTTGACGGTTGCCGCTCCGCCAGCCTGCGCATCGTCAACGCATCCCTTGCAACATACGAATACCGGCTTGCCTTCGATGATCAGCTTGATTGGCGCGCCCATTGCGCCCAGTCGACTGTACGCCATCATCGGGCAAAATCGCTGGGCAGCAGCTAGCTTTTGATCTTCGGCTGGCAGGGTAGCCAGTGTATCGGAGATCTTCTTCTCAGCCTTTTTCATCGCTTCGTGATCGTGACCGTCATGGGCGGTGGCCCATGTCGCGCTCAAACCACTTGTAAGAACCGCCATAGCCAAAACCAACAGGGAAAATCGTGCCTTCATCATCTTCAATCCGTCCTTCATTCAGGGAACTTTCGGGATGCGTTGCAACTCACCAAGCTAGCAAAGTCCGACTCGCCAACCGAGATAACAGAGCGTCCGAAACGCATCCAGTGTGTGACATTGCTGGTTTAGATGCTACGCCGACGGCGTTTCTTCACGCAGATTCGGTTTTTTTTGGAAATACGCTGGGAGTGGAGAGCTGGGAGTGAAGGAGTGGAGGAGCTGGGAGCTGGGAGCTGGGAGTGACACCGCTCCCAACTCCCAACTCCCAACTCCCAACTCCCTATGGGGCCGATGAAGTGACACCATACCGACATTGGTCGTGCACCCAAACAAGCTTTGAGGGAGGCATGCTCCCGCGAAGTTAAAAATTTCTGGTATTTTGAAGATTCCTATGAAGGAAATTAACTCCACAAGCATCCAAAGATCGCGGGCTGAAGTGTTTTGATTCAGTTTGCTCTAAAGAGAAGCCAAAAGCATGCAGGATTTGACTGAATTTTTGTCTAGTGGGGAGACGCCGATAGGATGAACTGCAAACAGGTTTGCGATCAGTTGTCAAGCTACTTTGATGGTGAGTTGGAAGCAGGATCCCAAGCGGAAATGCAGCAGCACTTTAGGCAATGCAATTCTTGCTCCGACGAGTTAGCGTCGTATCAAGCATTGCGAGAACTATTTCAACTTCCCGTTTCCGAGCCGTCGCTGGTGGCGCTACCCAGCTGGGAGTCGATCGCCGCTCGATTAGACCAAACCGACGAAGCAGCGCCCCGCTTGGCTTCCTCCATGGCTAACCATTGGAAGGCAGCGGCCGGAATCGTCTGCGCCATAGCCGCATCCGTGGTCCTATTTGCCAGCCTTCGCGCCACCCTACAGCACGACAGCGCCTCGCACAATCATTCAACTCTGGAACAAGCTGGCGCGGCAAACATGAATTTGCAGCCAGTACTGGCGTTGTTCGCTCAAAGCCCGGAACTTGCAGTGGCCTTGCTAACGGACAAGTTCGCAACAAAATCCCTGTCGATCACTGAATTGGATTCGAGCTTCGGACGTCC
Source organism: Pirellulaceae bacterium (assembly GCA_020852965.1). Lineage (GTDB taxonomy): Bacteria > Planctomycetota > Planctomycetia > Pirellulales > Pirellulaceae > Aureliella. Next base: position 33,699 of record JADYZV010000015.1, read on the forward strand.
AACGCTTGTCGGCTCTCTTGCCGGGTCGGATTCGCTCCCGAGCAACGCGAAAGTTGTTTCAAGTCAACTTTTATCTTTTCCATTTTGCAGTTGTCCAGAGGGTGCGTGTACCTGTGGCCCCAACGGTTGCAACTGCGCTGCCAGCGTTTGTCAAAGACCCGATGGTTCAAGGTTCTTAGTTTTGGAACACTGCAAGTCGCAAGACGTCAGCTTCGGTGATCTACCAACGCAACTCGTCAGTCGCGGCGACCTGCATCTGCAGCAGGCGACATCCAATGGTACGCAGGCAGTTTCATGGGAGCGTGAAACTGGACGCATGACCGTTATTGGTCTGCGCGACGTAAATGAAATTGGGACATTGCTAGCCAGCAATTGACCAGGCGCGATTCCATAACGCGAGCCTTCAATACGCTTCTCCAGAGGCTGCGAGCAAAACGATGCGAATGATGCAACGCTCAAGATTCACATCTTGGATTGGTGATGCCTTGGGAGCTCTCCCATAAAATTTCTGGCAATAGATTTGCCTTCGAACTAGGACACATTCGTCTTGGATACCCTTTAACCGGGATTATTCATCAGTTTCCACGAAAATGAAGAAAACGATGTTGCTGCATAGGTTTACGTCAGAGGGATAAAAAACAGTCTGCAGTGGAATCGCGGGCCCGCAGCGTCAGCAAGGACGTTTGACTCGACTGCAAAATGGCCAATCAAGACCAAGTTAATTCACGCTTCTGATATTCGATTCAAGCTCAAACGCCCTTGCTGACGCTGCGGGTTATGAATAATCCGGGTTTAATACCCTGCTCGGGTATGTTACGATTGCCGATCTAGTTCGACCTCGTCTCTCGATCGTTGCAGATTGCTGTTTTGTTTTATTGCTCGCTCACAAACGCACCCGATTGTTCACTGGGATATGCGACTCCACATGCCCTTACATTTGAAGCAACGCTCGATGGATTCCTTAGTCGCGTCGTGCGTGGCAGGGGATAGCGCCGCCATGCAAGCGATCTATGAGCAAAGCAAAAGTCGCGTCTATGGTTTGATGGTTCGGATGGTCGGACAGCAAGATGCCGACGACTTGACGCAACAAGTCTATCTTCAGATGTTCCGCAAGCTTGGACAATTCAACGGGCAATCCAAACTGGAAACGTGGCTGTTTCGAATCGCAACCAATGAAGCCTTACAGTATCTGAGAAAGCAAAAGAGACAGACCACTGCATCGTACGCCGTAGACCCGATAACAGTCGATGACGATCACCTAATCAAGGGTGAGGAGTCGCAATTGGTTGAGGCCGCACTTAAACGTCTCGATCCCGGACTGCGAGCGGTCTTTCTGCTCAAAGAACAACAAGGCTTGTCCTATTGCGATATTGCCGAATCGCTAGGAATTCCCGAAGGCACGGTTGGTTCACGACTGAATCGTGCTCGGAAAGAGCTTCGTCAAGAGTTGACTAGGCTCGGGTACGTCTGAAGATACGTGTACAATCAATGCACAAACATTCAAGCCCATTGGCTCGTTTCGAACGCAGCCTACTAAAGCTATGTGGGACTGCATTGAAGTGGTAACTCATGCTGTTACTTGATTTGCGACTTGGGGTCGGTATCATCGGGGGTTGGCTTTACTGTCCAGGTCGAGCAACACTTACTGCGGACTTTGGTTTACAATCTGCTTGAAACATTGCCTCGACTCAGCCAGTGCAATACCACCCACCCTAGTGCTCTTTCTACGTTTAAATTGAGGGTAGTGGACGAGGTTACGAGTCCCTTTGAATCGTTAACCGTTTGGGACTCGTAACCTCGTCCCCGACAACCAACCCTGAAATCAAGAATGACTGAAGCACTAGCTTGGCAACTGACCAAAAACAAGAAGTATCTGATTCGTTGGATGCTGGTGACACTGGACCGATGCTATGACGAATTATATTTCGAGTCCTCGGAGTTCGCTCGTATTCTATATTGCGTTGGCTGTTTTATCCGTGGTGAGCATTGCGTGCAACGCGGCTCAAGAAGACGAGCCGAACGCAACGGAAATCGAATCTATCGGAAAGCTTCGAGTTGCGGCGAAGCATATTCCACCCTTTGCAATCAAGGACCGTGACGGTAACTGGTCTGGAATCAGCATCGAGCTGTGGAAGCACCTCGCACATGAGCTAGGCGTAGAATATGAGCTCACTGAGCACACGCTTGAGCAGATGCTTGCCGGTTTAGAGAACGGCGAGTTTGACGTTGCGCTAGGTGCGATTAGCGTTACCTCAGACCGGCAGGACCATTTGGAGTTTTGTCTCCCGCACTTTTCGACCGGACTTGCAATTGCGGTTTCATCCAAAAACCACAGGAGCCCTTGGGTTATCTTCCGCAGAATCGTTTCCAGCGGTCTTTTCATTTTGGTCTTTTCAATGATTGGAGTAGTTGCGGTTTGTGGGCTGCTGTTCTGGCTATTTGAGCGCCGTCGCAACGAAAACATGTTTGGTGGAAAGAGGCGACAGGGAATCGGGATGGGGATTTGGTGGTCGACAACCCTACTTCTTGGACACAAAGGCATCACGCCCGTCAGTACGCTGGGCCGAATCCTTGCGACCTGCGCCATGTTGTGCAGCATCATCGTGCTGTCAATTTTTACGGGGATCATTACTTCCGTTCTAACCGTTCAGCAGTTGGATACTGGCATTCTCGATGTAACGGATCTCCATCGTACACGAGTTGTCACCGTCCAAGCGAGTACCAGCGAGGACTATCTGCGGAAGCGGCGAATTGCCTTTCGCTCCTACCCGGATGCCCGTGGCGCGATCCAAGCAGTTGAGAAAGATGAGGCCGACGCGGTTGTCTATGATGCAGCGCTGTTGAAGTATCTTGCAACCGAGAAGTTTGCGAATCGAATCAATGTACTACCCGTAACTTTTAATGTTCAGGAATATGCCATCGCGCTGTCGCCTAATAGCCAATTGCGAAAACCATTGAATAGCGAGTTGCTCCGCTATCGGGAGAGCGATGCTTGGGAAGATTTAGTCTATCGCTACCTGGGAGAGGAACAGTACTATTACCATGACTGATATCCGCCTGGCTAATACTGATACCGACAAGCTTCTTCCTCAACCTTTCGGTCGCGACGATGGTGTTCGCAAGCAGGATGACGCGGAGGAACCCAAATCAGATAAACATGCTGCGACAAGGTTTCTTCGGATGTGGCCGTTTGGATCGTTCGTTCTGTTTTGTCTGACGATTGCCTATTACCTGCCTTACATTGTACAACATACAGGTTTCAATCTGCCACTAATTTTTGGGCTTGGCTCAGGTGGGCTCTCGATACTTGCCGTTCTTGCCGGGCTATGTGGACGAAGTTTCATTCGGGGAATTGCAGGAGCGAGTTTCATTGCCGCTGCCGTGTTCGTGACGTTTTTCATCGGTGAATACTTTGCGTATCACGTGGCATATCAGGACGGTTTCTCAACTCGAATGCTTATCCAACGCGTAAAGCAAGCTACTCATGCGTTTAACATTCCGTTATTTGTGCTCGCACTCGCGGCCCCCATGGCCATTGTTCGATGGAAGACAAGGCATTATCTGAGCCTCGGTGCGGCCAAGCCTAAACCGCCTTTCGGCGTGGAAACACTGCTGTTATGGACAACCATCACAGCCTGCCTGTTGTATTACTGTCGTGTTCCCATGGAGATCCATTCGATAGGAGTCGCTGCCCTGGCTATTTACCTTCCTGGGTTGATCGCCATTTCGGCTGCCTCTAGCGTCATAGTAGCCTTACCCTCTGTTCGCTGGCCGTTCTTGCAGAAACGGCGATGGTGGCACTGGCCCGCTACCGCCGCTGTCGCGTTAGTGGGCATATTGATGCTTTGTATCTTGTTCAACTTGGTTCTGACTCAATGGACTAGAAGTGCGATCAGCTCGATCGAAGAGCTCGCCGTGGTGTGCGTGTCTGCCAGTTCACTGTATCTATTGGGACTTTGGTCACTGCGAGCTAGCGGATTTCGTTGGATCGCTAACGCTCCGATGAGCGATGCGTACCATGTCAAGCTGGCGAGCAAAGATCGCTGGATCGACAGACGCTGGACTACAGCTTTCATAGGCGTCGCGATACTGACGACGTTTGCAGTTGCGCTGAATCAAAAACTCGATGCCGACTCGCTGGCGCGACTTACCGAACTTTCAAGGAAGATTGCCGGTCGCGATGAAGCCATCTATGCATCGGAGCAGTGGATTTTTGGAGCTGCCCTCAAGAGTCTGTCCGAAGAAAGCGTTCCCATTGAAGTACTGGAATCGAGTGAGCTCAATTCTTTATACCTTACGGATAGTTCGATCACCGACGACGACCTTGCTCTGCTAAGTCGCTGGCCTAGACTCGTGTCGTTGGATCTAGCCGGGACCGACATTGGCGACGAAGCGTTGAAGCACTTGGCAGGCTTTAAACTCTATTCGCTGAATTTGTCTCGAACCAAAGTTACCCCCCAGGGCATTGCGAAACTGTTAGAAGAAATTCCTTCGCTCTCGATGATATCCCTCCGAGGGCTACACTTGACCGACGACCAACTCCAATTGATCTATCGGCCCAACATTTCGGGGTGGGATTTGGCCAACAACCAATTGACGGATGCCGGTGTTAAACAGCTCTGGGAAAACGCCAATGTACATAGCTTGAATCTTTCCGCCAATCCGATCACTTTGGCCACGTTCGACTCGAGCACGCGCGTCGGAACACTATACCTGACTGCCGATGACAGTCCGCTAGACGATGCAACTGTTGGCAAATTGGTTGCCGCAGGAGTCGTTGGTAGCCTTACTCTTGGGAAAACCAAACTAACTCCCTTCGGCTTGGCGGGCCTGCTGAACGCTGGCATCCGAGTCGATCTGCGTTCCGGTAGCTTTACTGAGCAGGAATTGGCATCGATTGATCCGATATGTAACTACTTGTCGATCGTCGACTGCGATATCACCGGCGACTTCCTTACTCATTGGACCAGACCACCTGACTACCTTTTCATGCGTGATTGCAAAGTTTCCGACAAGCAGATCATTGCTTGGTCGAAAATGGATTGGCAGCCTCAAGGCCTTGCTTTTCAAAACGAGGAGCTTACCGACCGATCTATTCCGGCGTTTAGGAAGCTTGGCCTCCAACATGAGCTATCCATCATGGGATCGAAAATCACCGCAGCCGGATTGCGCAGGTTAGGTTCAACTGAATGGACGCTTGTCGTTTCTCCTACAGACTACACGCCCGAAGAGATACGCAATCTGAAGAGAGCTTTTCCAAAACTCGAAATTCGGTTCACATTTTTTCCACGCGAATAGTGTGCTTCAACCACTTTAGATTTTAGGCTTGGTTGTAGTGGTCGCGTGTAATTCCCCTCTTCGCAACCAGCACCACAATGGAAGACCCTTGATGGCGACCACCGCTTTATCTCCTCCCGAAACTATTGTCACGCCGAGTAGGGAATTGCTATTGGAGACAGTTGAGAATGCGGATGCGCGTTTGATTAAAGCGTTTTCGCAGTCGACGGCGACTGGGCTCACGTTTCTAGCGTCCCAGAAATGCGATTCGCCGCTGTCGCCGTCTCTGCACTATTTTCGGCAGTTCGCCAGGCGTTACTTTCAAGCGTTGTGTCGACAGCGCACTCCGGTCGACGGAGAGTGGACATCGCCGCATGCCCCCGATGAGACACAAGTGAAGGAATTGTTGCACGATGCACCACCGATGCGAGGGTTGGAATACCTGACGAAGGATTCGTTAACGCATTGGTGGTCGGAACTCGATGCGTTGACGGCTGAAAAGTCGGCGGCTTGCAAAGGCGGTTTGCCAGCCTACTTGAACTCGCTGAATTCGGACTGGAACACCGTTGGCCGAGTGACCTTTCATTTGGCGGAAAACAAGAAGGATGCGAACCGACCGTTCGCATTCATGGCGACCTTCACACCCGCTGCGCCGGCGTCTTCAGCCCGAGGTGCGGCAGGCATCCGGCACGTGCCACTTTCGGAGGCAGTGCGCCAATCGGTTGAAACCGGTGACAAAGACCAGCTTGACGTGCTACTGGAACCCGTCTCACGCGCCGCCCGATCGACTCCCTTGGTCGCGAAACTGCTCGAAACGCGAGCCTTGTTTTCACCGCAGGCTTGGAACATCGCCTTGGCGTTTGAGTTTCTTTCGGCGTTGCCCCAATTGGAGCAATCAGGCGTCATCGTGCGCGTGCCCAATTGGTGGAACGCCTCGCGTCCGCCGCGCCCGCAAGTCGATGTTCGCGTCGGATCGCGCCAGCAGTCCACTCTCAGCGAGGGGGGGCTCGATCTACAGGTCGGCGTCTCAATCGACGGCGAAGCGTTGACGGACAAAGAATTGGAACAACTCGCCCAAGCTCGCCAAGGCTTGACCTTTCTGCGCGGAAAATGGGTGCAAGTCGACTCGGAGCGGTTGCAGTCGGCACTCGACCAGTGGAAGTCATTGCAGCAAGAGCATATTAGCGGACTTGGCTTTTTGGAGGGCATGAGGCTATTGGCTGGTGCGTCGATCGATGGCCAAGACGTGGATACCGACGTACAGGCTTGGACTCGAATTCACGCGGGCGATTGGTTGCAGGAAACGCTCGATCAATTGCGGCAGCCGGACGGCAAGATTCAGATCGACGCAGTCAAGGAACTCAACGCCACGCTGCGGCCATACCAGAGCGACGGCGTGCGTTGGTTGTGGCTGGCGACACAGTTGGGACTGGGCGTTTGCTTGGCCGACGACATGGGGCTGGGCAAGACGATTCAAATTATCACGCTGTTGTTGCAGATCAAGCGAGCAGAGAAGAAAAGAGGCTCGCAGGAAAAATCGTCGTCGCCGAGCCTGTTGATTCTGCCAACATCGCTGCTGGGGAACTGGAAACGGGAGATTGAAACCTTCGCGCCGGGATTGACCCTGAAGACTATCCACCGTTCGGCCATGGATGAATCCGAGATTAAGGCGATCGCCGCCGATCCGCACAGTGAACTTGCGGGCGTGGATGTCGTGGCAACGACCTACGGGTTGGCGCGCCGGCAAAAGTGGCTCGCCGATGTTCGTTGGCGCCTGCTGGTGCTCGACGAAGCGCAGGCGATCAAGAACGCAGGGGCAGCGCAAACGAAGTCCATCAAAGCGATCCCGTCGGACGGACGCATCGCATTGACGGGAACACCAGTCGAAAACCATCTCGGCGATTTATGGTCGTTGTTCGATTTTTGCTTACCCGGATTGCTGGGGACACCGGCGCAGTTCAAACAATTCGTCAAAGCCGATGACCCTCAAAAACTCTCGCGGCGATTGGTTTCGCTTCGTGAGTTGATTCAGCCTTACGTGCTGCGGCGGATGAAGACCGCCCCTAAAGTCATTTCCGACTTGCCAGCCAAAACGGAAATGCGAATCGATTGTGGGCTGACGCAAACTCAGGCCAAGCTCTATCGAACGATCACCGAAGAACTTGCACAGGCGCTCGAGGTCGCCGCCGGCATCCAGCGACGCGGGATGGTTTTGTCGGCGCTGATGCAACTAAAGCAAATATGCAATCACCCAGCGCTCTACTTGAAGCAAGAAGTCTTTGATCCCAAGAAATCGGCCAAGTTCAACGAGTTGGCGACGATTTGCGAAACGATCATCGAAAAGCAAGAGAAAGTAATTGTTTTTTCTCAGTTCCAGTCGATGTGCGATCCCTTGGCTAGCTTTCTGTCGGGGACGTTCGGTCGCGACGGGTTGGTGTTGACCGGCAAGACGCCCAGCCGGCAACGTGGTAAATTGGTGGAGGAATTCCAAGACCCTGCGGGGCCGCCATTCATGGTGATCTCGGTCAAAGCGGGTGGCACGGGACTCAATTTGACTCAGGCCAATCATGTCATCCACTTTGACCGCTGGTGGAATCCGGCGGTCGAAGATCAGGCGACCGATCGTGCGTTCCGAATCGGTCAGAAGCGAAATGTTTTGGTCCACAAATTCGTTTGCCGAGGTACGCTCGAAGAACGCATCGATGAGATGATTCGTGATAAGAAGAAGATTAGTAGCGAACTGTTCGATGGCGATGGGGAAATTAAGTTGACTGAAATGAGCAACGAGCAACTGATGAGTTTCGTGTCGTTAGATCTAAACAAAGCCTCGGCGAGCGAATGAGCGCTGGCTGATTGGACTTGCCATTCCTACTCACTGGTTTTAGGAAATAAAATGAATTGGCGAAGAGGGTCGAGCCGAAGTTACGGTCGAGATTACGGCTATCCCGAGTACGTACCTGTCGGCGTAAGGCGTATTCAGGGAATTGCCAAGGCTCAAAAGAAGATCGGCAAAGGAAAGTCGCTGCAGCCCGTGACGATCACAGGCACCAAAATTGCCACCACGTTCTGGGGCAAGGGCTGGTGCAAGCACTTTGAAACCTACAGTGATTTCAGCAACCGCTTGCCCCGAGGTCGCACGTACGCTCGCAATGGATCGATCGCACATCTTGAAATCAATTCGGGACAAATCTCGGCATTCGTTTGCGGTTCGGACCTCTACACAATTGAAATTGAGATCACGCCGCTTCCCCCAAAGGTTTGGAAGCAGTTGTGCGAAAACTGTACCGCGTCGGTGACCAGCGTGATCGACTTGATGAGAGGTCGGTTGCCGGACGACGTGGTGACTGCGCTGACTGATCCTAAGAACGGTATGTTCCCCAGCAATCGCGAAATCAAACTGTCGTGTGACTGTCCAGACGGAGCGAGGTTGTGCAAGCACCTGGCTGCTGTCCTGTACGGCGTTGGCAATCGACTAGACCAGTCTCCTGAATTATTGTTTGTCCTGCGTGGTGTTAGCCAAACGGATTTGGTCGGAGTATCGCTAACCAAATCGGTCGATAGTTTGACCAGCAGCGCGGACGGTTCAATGACTCTAGCGGAAGCCGACTTGAGCGAACTGTTTGGGATCGACTTGGTGGCCAATGAGAGTCACTCGCCAGTCATGCCGGCCACCAAAAAGAAGTCGACAAAGAAACGAGCCGTGAAGAAGAAGCCGCCTAAAGGAACAGCAGTGAAAATGGAAACGGCAAACAAGAAGCCCGCAGAGAAGGCGACAGTGAAAAAGAAAACGGAGCGCAAAACGCCAGCCATTAAGAAAAAAGCGGCTAAGAAAAAAGCGGCAAAGAAGAATATCAGCTAAGAAAAAGTGTAGGCCGTTCACGAGTCTTGTAGTCGCTCGTGCCATTCGTGTGAAAGTAAAAACAATACGTGGAAACGAGCAATGTCGCCTTGTGGCCGTGTCATCCGTGCTCCGGCTAGTTGTGGTGGGGAATCCCTATTATTCTGCCGGCCATTATTCTGCCTTGAGGTTAATTTGGGGGAGCAGGCAGAATCATGAGAGGCAGAATGAAAAAAACGTGTTTCGGTGTTGGCGTTCAGCGAGAAGCGCCGGTATTTATATCCTGAAATGAAGCGCGGCGAGCGTCAGCGAGTCAAGCGCGGGCCCCAGGACAGCTAGGGAGCAATTGAGGGCGATGCAGGTAGCAGTGCGTAGAGCGTAATGAATACACCGACGATGTGCAGTGCTAAGGCCAATATGACTGCTACTAGGAAATATCTGGGTAAGTGAAGTCCGTCGTATACGATCCACCTCCGTGCGGCGCGGAAAATGACAACCAGCAGAACCAGCATGGCTAGCGGCGACCACAGTTGGGCCAACTTGGTTAGCGATTCGTAGTCAAGCCATAACCCAAGCTGTCTTGAACGCTCCATACCGTAATGAACTGCAGGGACATAAACCATCAACGCGCCGATAAACGCCACCGTGGCTACAGTCATCGCAACCACGGGCTTGCGAAAACAAATTGCGGCCAGAGCACTGACCAAAAATGCCAAACAACAGAGCATGGTAGTAGGCATCCACCGAGCCGCTGCGAATGCCAGTGGGGAATACAGCATTGTGCACCACAATCCGAGCATCCAAGCGGATGCAACGCCCAGTCGGCTGAGCACGAGTTTCCAAGGTGCTACACCACGGTCGGCCAGAAAATGGTATCGCTGGTTTGCTTGATCCCCTTGAAAGGCAGATAGGCCAAGTATGCCCGATGGGATCACCAGGAACTCAAGTGGTATGCCCCAAGACTTAAAGAATACCAAGCTAGCAAGTGCTGCAGCACTGAGTTGCAACCAGAGCGAACTAACCGATGCTAGTTTGATCAGCACCCGCCACGAAGCGGGACTTTCTATGGTTGAGTAAACGTATGCAGTAGACGATGCCACTGCAGCAGGCGTGTGCGCGCGAAACTGAAACACGGTTCGTTGACCTGTCGTCCACCGCCAATGAAATGCGATCAGCATGGCGACCATGCCAATGGCCAAGATTCCGAGAGACGAGACGAACGTGATGAAAAAACTAGCAAAGTCTGGAGTTAAGCCCCAACGGACCAGGCGATTCGACGCTATCGCAAGCGACATTGCAGTAATGGCTACTTGCGCAACAGACAACCCTAGCCCGGCGATCACCAGCGCAGTGAGCGTCTCTCGAATCAACAAACTCGCCAAAAAGAAATAGGCTACCACTTCGAGCAAAGCGACAATGATCATGCCAGACATAGAGACAACAATTAACGATATTTTGTCTATTGGCAATCTCCCGGGTAACAGCAACACTACTGGGATAACAGCCAGTACAATGCAAGTGACAATGCCGCCCGCTAAAGTAATTAGCAATTTGCTGGTCAGGGCAGATCGCCACGAAACCGGCAGACTGCTCGACCATTCCCACGAGCCACTTTGGCGCTCATGCCCCACCAACATGCCGCAGGCACCGATTGCAAAAAGCATAGGGGCGATGTAGGCAATCAGAGGCGTAGCCTGCTGAACATCATCGAACCAACGCTCGGCCACGAGCAAGAGCAGTTGCATGGCCAACCCCCCGCCGGCGACTGCGATCAGCGTCGAGCGGACTTGCATGAAGTCTTTCCACAGCAGGCAATACCACTGTCCGGAGCGTTGCAATGGAAACGTATCCATCAGGCCACCTCCGAGCTGTTTGACTTCGCGGCGGAGCTACTTGCGTCGACTCTATCTCCAGCAACTCGACTCCAAGCTGAGCTGCCGACTGAGCCTAGTTGAGAGGGCGCGGTCAGCGGCTGAGTAAATCCCAAATAGAGTTCTTCTAGATTCGGCCGGACCACTTTCACTTCAAATAAGTTAACATGCTGGACTAAGGCGGCTTCAATGGCTGGCGTTAGACCGCGCACGATCGCGTGGTGCGTACGACCAGCCTGCGACTGATGCACAATATCGAGTTGATCGAATTCCGGAGGCAAAGCGAGCAGCGGATCGCGCATGGCGAAATTGAGTACGCGGACGCTGCTTTTCAATTCCTCCAGCGGTGCCACAATCTGCAGTTTACCTTCATGCAGGATGGCTACCCAGTCGGCTACACGTTCCACCTCATGCATCTGGTGGGAGCTGAGAAAAACGGTTTGCCCAGCCGCCGCGCGATCGATCATACTCTCCAAGAACGAACGCCGTACCAGGGGGTCGAGCCCCGATGTCGGTTCGTCTAAGATTAGCAGTTGTGGATCGAAGGCCATGGCTAACGACAATGCCACTTTGGCTCGCATGCCTTTGGACAAATCGCGAATTTTGGCATCCGGAGGGAGCTGGAATTCGTACAACAATTGACCGTATGTTTTCAAGAACCCAGGAGGGTAAAAGCCGGCTGCATACCAACCCGCTTGTGCGATTGTCATCCATTCGTACAGTCCCGGTGCATCGGAGACGTATCCCACGCGTCGTCTGATCTCCAACGGTGAATCCCGAGGGTCGAGTCCACACACCTCGATGTGCCCTCCATCAATTTTGTGGTAGCCGAGCATGCTGCGTATCAGAGTCGACTTGCCCGCCCCGTTCTCACCCAACAGGGCGAACACCACCCCCTGTGGAACTTCAAAGGTGACTTGGTCAACTACCTTGCGCCGCCCAAAACGCTTGCTGACATCCTGGACATGGATTGCACTAATCATGACGGTTTGTCTCCACCGCGAAGAGAAGATTTGAGAGATTTTTCAAACATCGCTCGCAAGCGCTCTTCATCGAGACCACTGCGAATCGCTTCGTCGACCACCGAAGCCAGTCGTTCACTGACCAGTTGATGCCTGTCAGCCACACATATTTTTTTAGCTCCTTCGCACACGGCGACTCCTCGGCTGCGCAACGATTGCAGTATGTCCTCGTTTTGCAACTGCAGGTAAGCGCGTTGGACTGTGTTGGGATTGACCGCCAGTTGTCTGGCCATATCGCGCACGCTGGGAATAAGCTGCCCCGGTACGAGGATCCCTTCGGCGACAGCATATTTCACTTGCCGCACGAGCTGTTCGTAGATTGGAATACCGTTATTCGGCTCGATGGAAAGCTGCATTGCCTTCGTACCTTTGCGGCGAATTGAACAGAAACAACCGCCATTTACACGAGTGACACACCGTGCCACGGCGCAACCAGCGGTGTACTAACGTATTAATACAACAACACGAACCGCAAGTCAATAGTTTGGCGAGAAGAAATCGCAGGAATAATTCGAGCGACTTTTGGAGAAAGGAGAGTAGAACGATTGCACTCATTCGTTCCGCCCTCGGTAGCGGTCGCTTCCAGACAATAAGCGATGGTATAGATTGCTTGATAGATTGGCCGTTGCCATCTTCATCAAGTAGAGGATTTCGATTGTTGACGGCATAAGCTAAGCGATCGTACAATGGACAGACAATCGTGTTAGAAAAAATCAAAACGGGATTAAAACGCATGGCAATGTTCCCCCTAAAATTAGTCGGGCACGTTGATGATCAACATTGCTTGACTGCCGCAGTCCCAGCATCAGTGCCGGCTGGTCCAGTTACGGTGTTAATCGTACCCTGCTCGGGAGAGGACGACGCAGGCGATGAGTGGATTACGGGCGTCGCCCACGAGTGGTCGGATGATTTGGACGATCGTCGTCAAGACATCTATTCGTTGAACGACGGGGAGCCTGTTCGTGAGCCCTTATGAAATCTACCTTGCTAATTTTCCATTTGGTGGTAGCGCAGGGATGAAACTGCGGCCGGTGTTGCTTTTGTCAGAACCGGTTGGCAGCGTGCCTGAGGCTCCAGACAGAAAAATAAAGACAGAAAAATCAGTAGCTCGAACATATTTCTGCCTCTATATTTCTGTCCCAAGTCAATCTAGTGCTTGAGTTTCACTGCGTCGCCTGCAATCGAGTTGATCTCAGTCTCTTTGGGCTCCGCTGGGGAACCATCGCGGAGCTTGCAATTGGGGCAGCCGATCCAGCCGCGAGCCTCCAGCTAGTGATAGAACGCTATTCGGAATCCACCTTCAGCCGTTGTCTCAGTCGCCGCAGGACGCGAGACTTGGCTTGATAGACACTTGCCGGCGACATGCCCGTGAGGTCGGCGACCTCCAACGCGGGGCAACCATCGACGACTGTCATCCAGAAGGCATCCCACGTCAGCACCTCGAACTCCGCTTGCACTCCATCTAAAACTCGGCGAAGCGCAGGGGAGCGGATGTTGTCCGTAAACGTGGTCGACTCGTGCAGTTCTACTTGCTGCTGCAGCCGAGTTAGCCCTGCGGTTCCTCCGGTGGCTTGCTCCAGAGTTTGTTTGCGGAAGTGATCCCGAATGCAATTGCGCGTGATCGTCGCCAACCAACAGCGAAAACTTCCCGCTTCTTTCAGCCGCCTAAAATCAGGAATACCACGAACTAGGGAAGCAAAGACTTCTTGAACGATATCCGGAGCATCACTGTTGTCTATGCCTGCAGTGCGACACCAGCGATAAATGATCGGTCCAAAAATCTGTACGAGCCGGTCCCAACCCTGGCTGTCCATCTGCTGTACCTGTGCCAACAGCATGGAAGACAGCGTCGGATGCTCGGGAGGAGTCGGTTGATAGGATGAATCAGATGCCATAAGCAGATTGTAGCCGAGTTCGTTGTAGACCTCGAAAGCGCCCCCCATCATATCCCATCATTCTGCCGACGACGCCGTCTCCGCAGAAACTCACCCACATGATCAGTCTCTATGTTTTATGTTTTAACGTAGGGACTGGCCTAATTCCATGAAAAAAGAGTACTATTACAACAGGCGTGCGACCGGAGATCGTTAGTGACGAGATTTGCGGTGCGATGATTGACCACCAAGGAAGATTCCGGCGTTCGCGGGCTAATACTGCACATTTTTCGATACGGAGGAAGGAATCATGAGGACGTTGTTTGCTTTGTTGGTTGTCACGTTGCTTGTGACGGGCACTGCCTGGGCTGATTCTCCGATACTGACTGCCACTGAGGTTGGTGCGCTCAAGCTCCCGGATGTTTTCATCGTGTCGGCGGATTACCACGATGGGTCGCGATCAAACGAGGGCGCCCAAGTCGCTCACTTGGACGTGCATGGGATCATCGGCGGGTCGATTCGCTTCGAACTTTTGCTGCCCGATCAATGGAACGGTCGTTTCGCCATGGGTGGGGGTGGTGGATTGGTAGGTTCCATTCAGAACGCCGCACGTAATTCAGTGAATGAAGGATTTGCGACAGTCGGTACTGATACTGGACATCAGGCTGGAGGTACCGACGGCAGTTGGGCTTTGAACAACCTTGAGGCGTTGGTCAATTTCGGTCACGTAGCAGTTCATCGGACGTCCGAGGTTGCCAAGGCGATCGTGCGTGCGTACTACGGTAAGGGTCCCAACAAGTCTTATTTCATTGGATGCTCGCGAGGCGGCGGACAAGCATTGATGGAAGCACAACGCTACCCGGATGACTTTGACGGAATTGTTGCTGGCGCTCCAGCATTCGATTGGCCGGGAATCGCGGCTCTGTTTACGCATGTCGCGCAAACCATGTATCCCGACCCGAACGATCTGAGCCAGACGGTGCTCACGCAGACCGACCTAGATCATATCTACGCGGAAATCATGAAGCAGGTCGATGAGCAGGATGGCCTCGGGGATGGAATTATCGACGATCCGACCGCCGTCAACTTTGATCTGACGAAGGTGCCGGGCCTAACCGACAAGCAGCGAGCGGCAGTGCATGCTGTCTACGAGGGCGTTCACAATGCCGACGGAATGATCTATCCAGGTTTTCCAATTGGCGCCGAGGGAGGTCCAGCAGGTTGGTTCGTATGGCTGGTTGGCCCCGTGCCTGAGACTGTCAATTTAAGCTTTGCATTCGGCACGAACATTTTCAAGTACTTCGTGTTCAATGATCCTGATTGGGATTACTCGAACTACGACTTTGCGACTTGGGAAAAGGACACGCGTTTAGCAGGATCATTGCTGAGTTCCAAAGACCCCGACCTTGATGACTTTGCTTCGCGCGGAGGAAAGCTGATTCTCTGGCATGGCTGGGCCGACGCAGCACTTCCCGCAACAGCGACGGTCAATTATTACAATGAAATTTTGAAGCGAGATCAAAGCGCCCGGGACTATGTGCGACTGTTTATGATCCCGGGCTGTTATCACTGTGGTGGCGGCCCCGGAATTTCCCAGGTCGAGTGGTTGGAGGTGATCCAGGATTGGGTCGAGTTCGGAAACGCGCCAGACCGCATAATCGCCAGTAGAAACGCGCAAGAAGGCAACCCAGCGATGACGCGACCCCTTGTACCGTTCCCACTACGCGTGGAGTACGACGGAAGCGGCGACAAAAACGACGCTGCCAACTTTGCCCCAATGCGGAAAACCTCTGCACGGATGTCTCAAAATAACGGCCGGAAGCCTTACTCAACTCGCTAACTCAACGCACCACAGTTTCCATTTGCCGGTGAACCAAAACACTTTCTCCATGTCCCCATTCTTACTCTACTTGACGGTCCCGCTGCCACGCGGAAGGCTTGAGCACGATGCGAGCGCGGGCGCGGTTAAACAGTAACATTCGTCGGCAGCACTTTCGCGCGGCCGGAGGACAAAACTGTTTAACCGCGTAGCGCGGCGCGGCGGTCCGAAGCGCTTGTGGGTTGTCGCTGTATTGAGACAGCTTCACGTTCTATTCTCCGCTGTAACTTTCCCCATTTTTCAAAAGCGTAGCCCAGCGTTACCGATAACCTCGTTTCGCTATTGCCCAGTAAGTCTTGCCAGCTCTGCTAACACCGCAGCGCACTCGCTTTGCAATGCATTTCCTACCCGCTGCCCGACTTGGCTCCGGTCGATGGCAAGACACTGAAACACCAACGCGACGGAATCATTTCTTAAACCAGATTCCGGTGTGGCAACAATCGCGGTTGTACCTGCGAAACGTAGTGCTTTCTGCGTGCTAGTTAGCGGGACGACGATGACCGTCGGAAGATTGCCCCCATACTTCTCGTCTTGAATGACCATCGCTGGCCTGCGTCCGAACTGTGCTCGCCCGCCAGCTCCCGGTAGGTCGACCCAATGAATGTCTCCGATGTTCATTGGTCCTCGCTCTCCCACTTATCAATCATTTGCCAAGCACTGCCACCCGCGCGTTGCCATGCCTCCAGTTCCTCTTTCAGGTCCTGCGGTATTGTCGCCGGTTGCAATACGATGTTGACATGTGCACCATCAGGCAATTCGATACCTGACTGTGGCACTACCACACCATTTTTGACGATGCCGGGTACTATTCGGTTGTCCGTTGACATGATGTTCTCCGTTTGAGTGCGCTTCGCCGCCGGTCGCCCAAAATGGTTCTGCCGGAAAGCCCTTCGGCTCGGCTTCCATTGTAGCTCAAGAGAGAAACCATTGGGGCCATAGCACATTGCTGGCTTGGCTGGAAATCAACCGCCAAGTAGCAGTGTCTTCGAGCTATCTACTCGTGCGCTTGGAATAAGCTGGCCCGGCACGAGGATCCCTTCGGCGACAGCATATTCCACTTGCCGTACGAGCTGTTCGTAGATTGGAATACCGTTACGGGAACCAAATTGATTCACGCGAATACAAATTGACATCTTTCGTTTAAATCTTATTGGGAGGCGGCGTTCTAACCGTTCGGGAATTTGCCGAGAGTAGGCCAGGATTTACAGCGTTTTTAGCGTTTCTGCGAACCTGCCGCGTGGAGCATGGGATTTGGCGCGCCTATTGCCTGATAGGCAATTCAAGGTAAGGGATGGCAAGTCGCGGTTTGATGGAGCAGACGTTTACAATTGCTTGGCGACGAGCGCAATCTTGCAAGGTATCACCACATGTTTCGCAATATATTTTGGATCGCGGTATCCTTGGTGGCTGGCATAATCGTCGCGAGCCAAACCGCCAGCGTTCAGAACGTTGGCTTCGGCGATTCGCACGGCTCATTCCATCAGGAATAGAACCGCTATGCCTCATGGATACACACGGATGATGAAACCTAGAAATGAGCTGCGACGCGAATTGCGTAAACACTGCACCTGATTTACCTTATGACACGACAGTGCCATTCATTCCTGACACCTTTTCATTCCTCGTTGTGAGTGAACGGAAAGTCTCCTGAAGGAATGAAATTAAAGCAGGAGTTGTTATGAGACGTGTATGGCTTGTAAACGTGGCGATAGTTTTGTTTCTGACAGCCTGCCAGACGATTCCGGCAGTTACGGCATCAGAACCGGAAGGAACGAGTGCGAGTACGATACCGGATTGCACCTTTGATGTGGGTATCGACTTGGTAGATGTTACACCGACAAATGAGGTTTTACTGGGAGGCTCACCGTTTCCAAAGAAAACTTCAGAGGTGGATACGCCCTTGTTTGTGAAAGCGATGGTGATTTCCTCAGGGACACAGAAAGTGGCCATTGTGACACTGGATCATTTGAAATATCCCTCAAACCTTGCTGACATAGCGCGGGAGCAGATTGAAGAATCAACCGGTATTCCGTTTGATAACATCATCATCTGTTCTTCGCACACGCACTCCTCTCCGATGTGGTGGAATCCCTGCTATAAGGAAGATAACCGGTTGCTGACTCCCATTCATAAAGCGGTTGAACTAGCCGCCGCCGATCTTGAGCCGTGCAAACTGGGAACGGCGACTGAAACCGTGGAAGGGATAACCCGCAATAGAAGGCTGATGGTGGACGGAGAGGTGTGGAACAGATGGCTGGTCGACCGCGGGGCACCCGATACGACGAAAGATACTTATCCGGCGGAAGGGCCGATTGACCCCGAGCTAATTGTGCTGGCGGCTGTTAATCAGAATGGGAAATACAAAGCCATTCTGTACAACTACGCGTGTCATGCGGACGTAACCCGGCCGACTATGATTTCTGCGGATTATCCCGGGCATGTTCAGAAGGTTGTGAGTGAAAATTTAGGATATGCTGTTCCCGCGTTATTCTTAGCGGGTGCCTGCGGTGACATCAACCCGTACCCGTACGGAAACAGTCCTGACAACAGCCAGGCGCCCGTCTTTGGCAGAAAGCTTGGGAACGGAGTATTGGAGAGCCTGGAACATCTCGAATTCATTACGAGTTCGACACTTTGTGCAGAGAGCAGAAATGCGAACATGCCGGGCAGGGAAGATCCTTGTTTTGCAGAGGAAGAGATAACTCGTAAATGGCCGGAAACGCTGGAGGTTCATAGAAAAGCATTTCAGGCGACGATGAGTCAGAGGAAACCGACGTATGAATTCTGGTTGAGCGGCATTCGCATCGGAGATAATTTTGCGATCGTCACCAATCCGGATGAACTGTTTTGCCAGACAGGGCTAGATATTAAAAAGGGGTCCCCGTTTAAGCGAACGATGGTTGTGGAACAAACCAATGGCTCCCACGGCTACATTCCTACTCCGAATGCGTGTGAAGCGGGCGGATACGAGGCGTGGTATGGAGAGCATTCCTATCTTTCCACCAATGCCGCTACGATTATTGAGACAAATTCACTGGACATACTGGCGCACTTGAAAAATAAATAAAAAAAGTAGGAAGGTTCACGGGCGATTCACGGGGACACACTGCATCCATGGGTGCCTCAGGGGACACGCTGCGTTCGGTTTCACGGGGTTTCACGGGGACACACTGCGTTCGTGAGGGGAATAACAATCTGCAGCTAGCTAGCAAATACATCGGTTCGACGAGAGGGGCTGTGGCCGCGCCTGGAAAGTTTTTTTAGAAAAACTGGCGGAATTCTTGTAAGACTTTGGGGCTCATCTCCTTCTACTAGTGTCGGAATTTCTTCGACGCTCCCACACCTGCATCTTTGCTTGCTGGCGGATGCTTTGCCCCAAACGCAAGCTCCCCAACGGTTCACCGGCTGAGCCCAGAGAGACCGAGATCAACTCGATTGTCAACGACGCAATGTAACTCCCGCAAATATCATGCGTCGGCATGCTGACAAGGTATGTTTGTTAGGAGATCTCATGCTCGCCAAGGGGTTGGAGGGTACGTTGGCACAACAAGTCACGCAGCCAGGGCAGCTTATTGGCGACTTGCCATACATGTCACCAGAGCGTACTCAGTCGGATCGCAGCGTAGATTGTCGCAGCGATTTGTATGGACTAGGAGCGGCCTTGTACGCTCTGCTTGCGGGTCGGCCGCCGATTGAGGGCACTTCACTCGCTGAGCTGGTAACGAACGTTCGCAAGACAGTCCCGGCTTCACCGAAAACGTATCAGCTTTCGATCAACGACAAGTTCGCCGATCTCGTGATGCAGTTGCTCGAAAAGCGTCCTGAGGATCGCTACCAAACCCCCGCCGGGATGATGAAGGATCTCGAAACAATCGGTCGATACAACAGTATTCCGATCGACTGACGCCGTTGATCTTAGTCAGCTATCCGTCGGAAATCAGCGAATACGATTTTGCAGCCTGTCTTTTTTCGGGCGTCTCAAAGACGACCAGCATCAAAGCCAGCACTATTTCTCCATGGGCTACATTGACGGATATAGTGCACAGGTTTTTGAAGCCTTGGTTAGTGTAAATGTAAGTAACGTCTGTGAGCCAGATGAGGTTTGGCTTTTGGCGATCGATCTAGGAGCGGTCCGGCTGGGATGCCCTAGGAGCTGAACTAGATTCGGTGAGGGACCCCCATTGCAAATCTGTCCGTCACCAGCCTTGAAATTCTCTCGACATTCATGGTTTGGTTTGTGTGTGGGATGTTTTCGAGGTTTTTGAACACCGCTGCTGGCCGTCACCCTGGACGACCTCATTTTTCCCAGTAACCAAAAAGCCTTTCTCGCAGTTGCGAGTCAAGTGCAGGGTCTGTTTTCTTTTCATTGAGCCAGTTAATTACTTGAGCGTTGTGGCTAAATTCAGTAAGCAGCAAGATGGCATCGACGTGAGCGCTCGTATCGCTGTCGTAATTGGCGTTTGCATTGACTTGTTCGAGATAGGCGATGATTGCTGGCACCACAATGTGTTCTCCATCCGAATGAGCGATGAGGCCCGGCCCCAGTGCCGCCACTCCTCGTTCCATACGGAGATAGCCTTCGCCCCGCTTGGTTAGGAGCACACGCACTGCCAAGCGCCGAATGTCGTTTGACATTGATTCGTCATAAGCCAAATTCACGATCTGAACTGCGCAGTTGTCGAGATTATGATTTAGGTACCACCAGCTTGGTAGGTACTCCATTTTCTCCAAGAGCAAAAGGGAGTGGTGCAGCAGCGGTTCATAATCTTGATCGCAGATTGCTTCCTGTAGGAACCCATTTACAAAAGGGCTGCCTGGATTAGGGGTTAGTTGCGAAAGTATCGCTTCCACGGATTGTTGATCTTCTCCTTCAATTGCAGTTTTGAGCTGGCGAGCAGCCATTTTCCCCTTCGCGACCATTTCCTCTTTTCCGCGTTTGTCTGCGATCGATTGCTCAATATCTTGTTGACGTTTTTTCTGAAGAGCGACTTGGTTCCTCGCTAGCGTCTTAATATCAAGGACGCCAGTGATAGAAAGTACCAGTAATCCCACTACGACCTCCGCTTTTGATATCGAGCTGGGAACGGTCGACGAGTTTCTCGAAGAAAGGTAAGCACCGAGTGTTACAATCTGCAGAGTTACAAAAAGCACTCCCAAAATCAAGGCAGCTAGTCCGGCATAGGCAGCGCCTTCAGCCCCAAGTCCCGTTTTGAAAATCGAGCTAAAAGCGGCCGCAATGCACCAACCAAGGGTCACCGCCAGATATGGAAGCCAAAACCACTGAACTCTCCTAAAAATAATATAGGCAAGCAAGGTATGGGCAATTCCCAAAAATAAGTAAACGGAATTGTGTGAAGGTAGCATCTGCGCGTGGAAGAATATGACTGCAATGAACGCGTGCATGATGGAAACGATAAATAATAAAACTGTGGCCATTTTTGATCGCTTTATATACTCAGCTTGCTTTCGAATCGCTCTACCGCTTTTTGTTGCTCTTGTTTGACGTCATTGGTACGCGTCGCGCCCATCTCTGAGCACACTGGAACATCGGTGTCGTCCGGCGCCGGAAGTGAAATCAGAATCGGAGAACGCCAGATTTACTACAGAGTCTGAGCCCAGTGTACCGTTGCGCGGTATATTCACGCTGCGTCCAAAACGCTGCCCAACTCAGGTTCTCCTCCGATTCTCGAGAAGCGTTCATTCGGTTTGCCCAATACATTTTTTACTTTTCTTATTAATTGTTTTTTGGGGATGCGATTCGGTCGTTTGATTAGAGTCTCTAATACGTATGCCCTTTCCGGTTTATCTAGTGCTGCCCTACCTATCATGTCATGCGAGCTTCAGACCTATGAGAATGCCTCAGTTGAATTCGTTCCGCTCTGGCGGTGCAGACAATCCATCGCCGCAGGTACCGATCCAAGGACGTAGTAAGGGGCAGCAAGCGCTGACGATGTTCAGTTTGATACTGGCAGGCGAAACTATCTTTCTTCCCGCTTTCCATCTTGGTCGTTACTTCAAATCGTCCCTACTAACCACCTTTGACATCGACGAATTTCAATTGGGAGAACTGGGTGCGGTTTATGGAGTACTTGCGACGCTTTGTTACTTTTTGGGCGGACCTATAGCCGACCGTTGGCAACCAAGATTGTTGATGGTAGTATCGCTAATCGCCACGGGTATGGGTAGTTTGTACATGGCCACGATCCCAGGGATGACTGGCTTGTGCCTACTGTTCGGATTCTGGGGAGTGACGACAATCCTTGCGTTCTGGGCCCCCTTGATTCGCGCAACGCGAGAGTTGGCTGGCGAGAAGGGGCAGGGGCGCGCCTTCGGAATCCTCGATGGAGGCCGTGGACTTGCATCGGCGATCATTGCCTCTGTTGCCGCTTATGCATTCGCTGTAATGGTCAGTGGCGACGCGGCAAACAACCCGGTAGCGGAGCGCGCAGCGGTACAGCGGTTGGTTCTATCCTATGGAGTCTTTTGCGTTCTTGCTGCGGTATGCGTCTGGCTCTTTGTGCCAACGTATAACGGCGGCGAAGTTGCCGAGACGGTTCACGACATCCCACCCAAATCATCCTTGCTGCGACGATTGGTGGCTGTGCTGAGCTCACCGGCGATATGGCTACAGGCGGTTGTCATCATTGCAGCCTACAGCGCATTCAAGATGATCGACAACTATGGGCTCTATGCCGAGGATGCATACGGCATGTCGCGCTCCGATTCGGCCAAGTTAATTGCCAATATCAGCTATGCCCGAGTTGGCGCCGCGCTGGTTGCTGGCTGGGTAGCAGACCGCTGGTTGGGGGTGCGTGCAACCATCCAAGTCGGTTTCGCATGTCTACTGTTCGCCTATGGCTTGTTCCTGTTTGTTGCCCCCAATCCTAGTTTGGTTTGGCTGCTCACATGCAACATGCTCATCAGTTGCATCGGCTTCTTTGCCCTTCGAGGAATCTATTTTGCTTTGTTGGAGGACTCTGGAATCCCGACTCATTTGACCGGAACGGCGGTAGGCGTGATCTCTTTTGTGGGCTACACACCCGAAATTTTCATGGGACCGCTAACGGGTTGGCTGATTCGCGAGGCCCGATCCAATGGCAATGTGTCGGATGGCTATCATCAAATATTCAGCATACTTATGGCGTTGTGTTGCTGCGGCGTAGCGGCGGCATTTGCTCTGCGATGGTTCCGTTGCAAGCAAATCGTCCACCAATCTACGGTAGACTAAGACTCAAGTTGCGACGGAACGATCTAACGGTAAAGGTACACGTTCCGGTGATGGATGGGCGGGTTATGAATAATCTGGATCAAAGTTCGGAGTATCGAGCGTGCCGACCTGGGACAGTAAATTCGAGCCGCCGGAGGGTGCAGTAACGAGCTCTTCAGCTCAGCATGCAGTTGAATGAGACTGAAAGCGAGTCACAGTTCTCTTAATGGCGAGGGGCAGAACACCGATGATTGCGAAAGCCAACAACATTTGCCAACTGAGAATGCCAGCAACTCCATCGTTCGCGAGGCTTTGTAGGCTGGGTACCGTCGAACCGGCATAGACATAGGCTGCGGTGCCCGGCAACATTCCAAGTTGGCTAACCCACCAAAACGTTGTGGCGCGAACTTTGGTCAGCCCCATCACAGCGTTGATGATAAAGAATGGCACGGCAGGTACGAGTCGAAGTGTGAACAAGTAAAACGCTCCCTCGCGCTCAAACGCTTCGTCGATTCGACGAAGACGCTCTTGCATACGGTTTTGAACCCAATCCCGCAACAAGTAGCGACTGATTAGAAAGGCAACCATCGCCCCACCTGTCGACCCAAAACTGACGACAAGCATTCCATGCCAAAATCCGAAATACCACCCATAGACCAAGGTTAACGCCGTTGCCCCCGGCAGGGACAAACCTGCCACGGCAATGTAAACCACAAGCGCTACCATCGTTGCAATCATCGGGGAATCAACTTGCCAAGCACGCATTTGTGCTTCCTGACTGGCCAGATACTCTAGCGAAAGAACATCTCGCAAAAACCAGTACAGAGTGCTCCCAATCCCTGCTACAACTGCTAGCAGAAGGACCTTCTTGATCCAGCCGCTGCCCGGCTGAAGACCTGGAGAACGCTGTAGTTCGTCGACCATCACGTCGCCCTCTAATTCGCAAGAAAACTGGAACCGTTTCGTATGTGCACAAGAACGTCGGGCAACGGCTGGTTTCCCTACAAACTTCCCTTGAAGGTCAGCGCTCAACCTATAGTATATGGGTTTTCACGGAGGCTACTGATAGATGAAGGCAGGCGGAGATCGCATTGGTCCTAGTCGGACTTCTTGTGTGATTCGTGGGACGTTGGAGAATTTGCCCTCGAATCACGCCAATTGCATTGATTGAAATAGGCAAATGAACCTCACGCCCCGCCATCTTTACACCTTACCATATAGATTCCAGTCGCCTATCTTAGATGTAGAGGTATCATGGGTGGAGACTTTGGCACCGCGTTTGATGTGATGAACTCAATCTAAACTAAGAGTCGCATCGTAGACGAGACACGATGGAACATGACATGCCCCCACGCGTCAACCAATGGTACAATGTGCTGTTCCTAAATGCGTTTTAGGTAGAATCACAGCGAGCCCGCCCCCCCCCAGGAGTCCTAACATGGCCGTGCAAATCAATGCTAAACCATTGGCAGGTTTCGACCGACCGATTGATATGCTAATTGATTGCCACCGACGAATCGAGCATTTCCTCGAAGTGATCGTCCGCGTGGTCGAGCGTTATGACGGCCAGGCACTCGATGCCGAAGGTCGCCAAGCGCTTGCGGCCGCGAAACACTACTTTGCTAACTCCGCCCCCAAGCATACAGCCGATGAGGAACAATCGCTGTTTCCCCGTATGCATGCGGCGGGTGCTATCGAGCCAGCCACGAACGAATTGCTGGAGCGACTGCGCCAAGACCATCGAACAGCCGACGATCTTTATGAGAGGATCGATCGACTGCTGGACCAATGGGTGGCTTCGAGTGAGTCGTTACCCGCAGATTCACTTACCACACTACGTTTGGATCTGGCGGAACTGAAGCGGCACTATGCCACTCACATTCACGCTGAAGAAGAACAGATTTTCCCGTCGGCAGCCAAGGCACTCACCGCCAATCAGCTTGGCGAAATGGGAGCGGAAATGCGTGCTCGTCGCGGACTGAACGTTGGTGGCCAATTGACAACGAGCCCTACGTAGGTAGGAAACGTTATTGAGGCTGAACTGTTTCAGCCGGCTGCTGGCTTCCCTCAGATTCGTCGGTACGCGTCGCTGGCATCTCGGGTGACTGCGGATCCCCCGCAATGGCATCCAGAAATTCGTTCGGAGTCAGTTCGTTGAAGCGACCGAGTGTGGAGTAGATCGACTTGAATTTACCAAAGTCGGCATTGTTCTCAACGAAATCCTTAACCATTCGATCGCGTGTCTGGATCAACTCGTTGTCCTCGTCGCCGGCCGCTTCCGAGTCCAAACGTTCAGAGTCGGAGTTGCTGGAATTCTGCGAAGTCGAATCGACTACAGCGGAATCCATTTCAAGGGATCCCGAGCCCAAAATCTCACGGCTTTGGATTGGTCCCGCAACGACCACTTCACGCATTTGCTGAAGAGTCTGAGAATTAGCTCGCAGGGCTCCGCTAACCATTTGCAAGTATTGCGAGTACATCGACACGACGGTAAATCCCAGCAGTAGCACCACCGACAAGGAGACTGCCATCCCGCTGACTTGTCCCATGCGACGCAAGGCGATCGCGTTTTGTTCGTCGTAGTCGAGGGACAAACGTTGAACGCACTCGGTCACCTGACCGGTCGATTCCCCAACGGCTATCGCCTGAACAAGCTCAGGTGGAAAGCGGTGTGTCGCTGCCAGCGCGGCTTCGAAAGACTCACCGTTCCGCAGTGATTCAACCAGTTGACTTTCAACCTTCTTGTAGCCTGCGTCTGAAGAACCGCGCACCGCCCAACGCACTGCGGTCACGGCATCGGTGCCCGCATCGATCGCGGCACCAAGCGTCCACGCAAAACGCGACGTCGAGATACGTTTCCACGTTGTTCCCACTCCAGGCAATCGGCGCAAAAGACCGGACAGCAGCGAAGACACTCGGCCACTCGACGTCCGCCATAAAATCACGCCCAGCGTCAGCAAGATAACGACTGTGACCACCATAACCACCGCCATGTTGCCGAGCGGCGGCAGGCCCAATCCGAACAGGTCGGGGGCGACGACGACCGTCACCGTCCGCTGCAGGTGATCCAAAGCGAAAAACAGCAGACTCAAAATAGTCGCCGCAGCGATCAGTTGCAGCACCGGCCGGAAAATACCTTGCCGAAACGCGCGTTGTGACCGAATCAACTCTCGATAGTAGTCCGCAAGCCGCAGAAACGTCTCGTCCAACTTTCCGGACGCTTCCCCCACTTCAACCATTCCAATCAGCAGCTCTGGAAAGTTCCTGGACTTCTTTAAGGCCGATGCGGCACTCTCGCCACCCATTACCGCATCGATCACCGGCCGGGCATCCCATTTCCCCGACCGACTGGTCGCGCGAAGCGCCTCGACAAACGACTGTCCGCCGCGTAAGGAAAGCCCCATCAAGTGGCAAAACCTCTCCAAAGTGGGCAATGATAAGGAGACTCGGTGGTGAAGTGTTTCGCTCATAAACGACTCAACCGGATTGAGGCAAAGAAAAGACTAAATCCTTAGACAAACGCGTTGCTGCCAATTCGTCATCGCGAACCTGGCTGCTAGCCTTTTCACTGCAAAGTTGATGCCAGAGCCGACGACTAGTCCCTCACCAGCCTAAATCCGCCTAAACTGCGACACTTTTCACTAAACTCCACCATTTTGCGAATGTCAGTCGAAACAAGCTGAAGATTTTCCAAAAACTAGTCTCACTCAAAGGCGCCACGGCGCAAGGAAATCCACAGCGGTTTTCGAAGACGTAGCCACAGGCAGCCGATGCAACCAAGCTTGCAGACAATCGAACGCGATGGGCCTATTGTTCCATCACATCGGCTTCGCGAACTTTGGCGGCTTCGGTGGCTTCGGCTTCGTACTTCTTGGTCAGCTCTTGGACCTCTTCCTTGAGCCGGTCGCGATCGTCTTCGCTGAGCTCTTTGTCCTTTTCCGCTTGATCGATGATCTTGTTGGCGTCACGACGAATGCTGCGAATAGAAATCTTCGCCTCTTCGGCCAGTTCCTTGATGCGCGCAACCATTTTCTTGCGCACTTCGGTGCTCAGTGGGGGAATGTTGATGCGGATGATTTTGCCATCGTTCTGAGGGTTTAACCCCAGGTCGCTGGCGACGATGGCCTTTTCAATATCCTTGATGGTCCCAGCGTCGTAGGGGCGAATCACCAATTGAGTTGGTTCGGGCGCAGTGACTGAGGCGAGTTGCTTGAGGGGGCTTTGCGAGCCGTAGGCCTCGACGCGAACCGAGTCGACCAGTCCGGGATTGGCGCGTCCTGTGCGAATGCCACCTAGAGCATGCGTCAGCACACTTACTGCTTTTTCCATACGCTCTTCGGCATCGACCAATACTTCATTAACACTCATGCGACTTCATCCTGTGTTTGAATAAACTAAGTTCTGGGGGCTGTCGAATCTACGTTTGCCCAGCTTCGGTCAGTGTCGATTGCGGTCCAATGCGTGTACCGACTCGACCACCCGAAACCGCCTTGACAATGTTACCATTCTTTTTGAAGTTAAACACCAGGATGGGCATCTGGTGTTCGCGGCATTGCGTGATCGCCGTCCCATCCATCACGCGCAGATTTTGGCTGATGACCGTATCGTAGTCCAAATCCCGATAGAGTACGGCATGTGGGTTCTTTTCAGGATCGTCGCTGTAGACCCCATCGACTTTGGTCGCCTTGAGTACGATGTCTGCACCGAGCTCAAGCGCACGCTGGGCGGCTGCAGTGTCGGTGGTGACAAAGGGGCTGCCGGTACCAGCGGCCAAGACGACGATACGTCCCTTTTCCATGTGTCGAATCGCGCGACGCCGAATAAACTGTTCGCACACACCGTCCATGCGAATGGCTGACATGACGCGCGTACTGCAACCGATTCCTTCCAGTCCTTCCTGCAGGGCGAGCGCGTTGATGACCGTAGCCAGCATCCCCATGTAGTGCGCCGTAGCGGCTTCGATCTTGGAACCGGCCAATGTCGAAAACTGCGCGCCGCGCAGAATATTGCCGCCGCCCACCACGAGTCCAATTTGACAGCCGACCTCCAACGCCAACTTGATTTGTTCCGCGATGGCGACGACCTCTTCCATATTGATGCCCCGCTCGCCGGGACGGCACAAGCTCTCTCCCGAGAGCTTTAAGATGATACGGCGAAAGTGAGGCGAGGACCCATCGGCGGTTGTCATAGCGGCGGCTCTTGAAAAGTATCAAAGTGAATGAGCTCGAACTACTGTCCTAAAATATACAGCTCGAACTTCTTGACGGTCATGCCTTTGCTCTTAGCAAAGTCGCCAACCGACTGCTTGTCGTCTTTGACGTAGGGCTGAGCCAGCAGAGCCTTCTCGGCGATAAATTGCTGCAAGCGACCTTCGACCATCTTATCGACGATATTGGCAGGCTTGCCCTCTTTGATGGCGGCAGAGCGCAGGAACTCGCGTTCTTGATCCACCAACGCCTTGTCGAGGTCGTCCTTGCTCAGGGCAACAGGGCGCATGGCGGCAATATGCATCGAAACATCTTTGGCCGCTTCATCCGAGCCTCCTTCGACCTGTACCAGCACGCCAGCCACCGTACCCAAATTATGGCTGTAGCCGCCGCAGGTACCTTCCATTCGACACATCCGACCGACTTCAAAGTTCTCGCGAATGCGATTGAACAATTCAGCCTTCTGTTCGCCGAGCGTCATACCTGGCTTCGAAGGGGATGGAAGAGCTAGCAGAGCATCGGCAGTTTTAATGTCGCCCTTGGACTTCGCCAAACCTTCCGCCAAATCGTTGCATAGGTTGATGAACTGTTCGTTCTGAGTCACCGGTGCGCTTTCGCACTTGAGCTCCACCATCGCACCATTGGATTTGTCGAGCCCGCAATACAAGCCGAAGCGGCCAAAGGCGGTCTCGCGCGCACCACGCTTGCCCTCCAATTTCTCTCCACGCTCGCGAAGAATGGCCACTGCTTTGTCTTCGTCTCCACCCGCTTCGGACAACGCCGATTTGCATTCCATCAGAGGCAAGCCCGTACGCTCGCGAAACGCTTTCACTTTTGCTGCTGTAATTTCAGCCATGGTCTACTCCTCAAAATTTGGCCGGAAGCGAATCGCCAGTCCGGTAGTCAAAGCCCATCCACCCGAGGTCTGACTCGGAGGGAAGTTGATTGGGTTGCAATGATTTTCTAAACCGTCGCGGACTAGGTTCAGACCCCTTGCCCGCTCGGGAGTATCGAGTGAACGGAACGTTCGCAGCTAAGCCCCCACCGATCTCGCCCAGCCGCAGCGCTTTCACGCTAGATTTCCCTAGCTTCAGTAACTGGCTTCATTCAGGGTAGTGGACGAGGCCCGCGAGTCCCTGGCACCTACTAAGCCGAAAGGACTCGTAACCTCGTCCACTACCCCAACCTTTAATGTGGTTGAAGCACTAGGCTTCGACTTGCTCAGATTCACTGTCAGCAGCAGCCGCCGCTGGACTAGCCACTGTGGCAGGTGCTGCTGGACTCGCCAAGCTGGCGGCCGGCGCCGCTGCCGTTTCCTTCGCGCCGGCATTCTTCTGCAGCTCAGGATTCTGAGCCTTGCCCGCCAGCACGGCGTCGGCAAGTTGACCGAGCAACAACTCGATCGAGCGAATACCGTCGTCGTTGCCCGGAATAGGCAAGTCGATGGTGGATGGATCGGAATCGGTATCGATCAGTGCCAGCGTGGTAATCCCTAACCGACGCGCTTCCTTGACAGCGTTGCGTTCCTTGGTTGGATCGACCAGCACCAAACACTCTGGCAGGCGGTTCATGCTACGCAGGCCATTCAAGTTGCGGTAGATCTTGCGATACTCGCGATTGAGCGCAGATTGCATCTTCTTCGAGTAGGTATTGATCTCGTCGGAGTGCATGATTTTCTCCAGCTCTTCCAAACGCCCGAGTCGGCTACGAATGGTGCGGAAGTTGGTCAGAGCTCCACCCAACCAACGCTCGGAGACGAACGGCATGCCGCAGCGTTCCGCTTGAGCTTGTACCGTTTCGGAGGCCTGTCGCTTGGTGCCGACAAACAGCACCAAGCTACCACCGGCGGCCACTTGATTCAAATACTTCTTGGCTCGCAACAGTCCGCGCAGCGTTTCGCGGATATCGAGGATGTGGATCGAGTTCTTGCGACCGTAGATATACGGTGCCATCTTGGGGTTCCACCGGCTGACGCGGTGGCCGAAGTGTACCCCAGCCTCGATCAATTTCTTGACGAATTCGCCTTCCATCTCTTGCACTCACTTTCTGTGTCCACAGGCAATGTAGCCACGCATTCCCCCCAAGGGAGCGCAAACCACACAGGCTCGATGGTGCGAGCCTTCAGCACGAAGCAGACAGTTAAAAAACTTGGAACGAGTTCCCTGGTGGACCGTTGAGCGATTGCCACGCAGGCTAGCCGCGACGGACAAGGGAACTCGGGTTTCGACCTCTGCCACCCAGGCAGAGCTGACGAAGAAGCAAAGATAGCCTTCCTCCCCCACTTTCGTCAACGCTTAATTACGGTTTCAGAGCCATTTGGCCGCTAACGAACCGTGCCAGATTCGCAGGTGTAGTGGGCTAATCCTGGAAATGTGACCCTACCGCGTTCAAACTCGCGCTTCAGCGAAAGAAACGAAGCGGTCGAGCCGCGTATCCCACAACTTTAGACGCAAGCAGGCCGCGATGTCGGCCAGCTTTAAGGTAACTCTTGTCGGCGACTGAAGTAGTTCGAGTCCAGCCATCGCCTCCGGCAATCGATAGAAGGGTATCTTGGCATTCAAATGATGCACGTGATGGTAGCCGATGTTCCCGGTCAGCCATTGCAATACGGGCCCCAGCTCAAGGAAGCTCGATGATTTGAGCGCGGCTTTCGTATACGACCACTCTTCGCAGCGGCGGATCTTCGCGCCAGGAAAATTGTGCTGAATGTAGAACAAATATGCCCCAGCGGCCGATGCCACCCAGGTGGGTAGAACAATCGTCAAGATTGCGGTTGGCAAATCGCACCAAACTACCAGCGAGGCAATCAATCCGAAATGAATCGCTAGAGACACTACTGCGTCCCAGTGCCGCCGCGCGTCCATCAGTAAGGGGCGTACGCACATGCCAAACATAAATACGGTCAAGTAGCCGAACACGATGATCATTGGGCTGCGCGCGATGCGATACTCGAGCTGCTGGCGCGGTGAGGCGGCTTTGTAGTTGTCAGTAGTCATGATGGGGAACGAGCCGATACTGGCGCCAAATAGCTTTGAATTGTTGCGATGGTGGTGGTCGTGAGATCGCTTCCAGACGCTCGGCGGTGTCAGCATGACGAAGCCATACAGCGTTAGGATGGCCCGAGCCAAGCGTGAGTCCTTGAGCATGGCTTGATGCTGGTAGTCATGATAGACGATGAATACTCGGACCAAGGTCAGGCCCGTCAACAGGCTTCCAAGCAGCCGCAGCCATAACGCGTCGGCCGCGAACGCGACGCTTGCAGCAATAGCCAAAGCGGCCAGCGTCGACCACAAGTGCCACCAACTCGCCACACGACTTTCGCTGGCAAATCGTCGACTGTCGATCAACAACTGCCGATCAACGTCCTTGGTCGCCTCGACTTCCGATACGGAAAAGGTCTCCACATCGGTGTCGGTTTCCATCAATAGCGCGCTCACTCCGTGAGACTCCTCTCAGTTTCAGTCTGAGTCGATCGCCGCAGGTTTCAAGTGGGCGATAAACGAACTGGTATTAAAAACAGGTGCCTGCACACGCCCAAACCTGCCACAAAAAGGAAGTCAGGGCTCGCTGACGACGACGGCAGTAAAAGAATGTAGCTCTATAGTTTGATGCGGCGGAGAATAGCTGGAGTGACCAACCGGGTCAACGGCGAAACCAGCCGCTTGAGCGAGCATTAGCCGATCTGGCAAAGAAAGGGAAAATAAAGAGAGCGGGTGACGGTGGCCGCGTCACCCGCTCAGGACAGCTCCAGCAATCTTAGCGGGGATTGTTGGGGCTGTTGGTGGAATCGATCGCTGGTGGGAGCACATTGCGCTGCGTCAAGCCGACCGCGATCGTCATCTGGGTCAGGCCCATCATCAGCTTGTGCCATTCGTCGAGCAGCTCGGGGACGCCAAATTCTCCTTCGTCATTGCGTCCCAATCCCCGTTGACTGATGCGAACCGTGGCTCCCAAGTGAAGTAGGGCTTCCAGTACCAAGTGATCTCGGCGAGTCTGCTCGCTCAAACTGGCGTCATCGTAAATCCAGACATGGGCGGCCATCGCTTCGTCGATCAACCGCATGGCGGCGAACTGAGCTGTAGGTGCCGAAATTGTCAATGTCTGCGAGCCACAATTTGCATAGTACTTGGCCATCGTGCTTACTTCCTTGATCGAAAATTGGTGGAATGTACTGGCGGTGATTCACCGACCCAGCGAATCCGAATCCTTAGGGCGGGCAAGCGAGTCGTCCACAGCTCGGCCGTCTTCAACTCGTTCTCCTCTACAAAACTTATCATCGCATCGAGGTGGGACACCTTTGGTCATGCTTTCGTACGTTTAAGAAATTATATTAAATTAATACCGCTACGACGCCGTGCGAACCACCATGCGAAAACCGAGATCACGGCACAGCGGCTTCTCGTCCCGCTGAATGTTGCGCTCCGTGGCTCGGGCACCTTGGATTGTCAGCGTGTTCTGCAACAAGGCATGAAACAACAACAACTCAAACGCAGCCGACCGAAGCATATTGACTTGTTCACGATATCCACATACCGCCAATGCACCTGTCTGGCGCAGGAAGGCCTTGAGCTTGCGGCCATCCATCTTCATCGTCTCGCAACTTCCCAAATAGATGATCCGCTGCGAACAACGCCCCTCCAATTGTTTTCCAAGCTCCGTCAAACTCAATTGACGATCACGACAGCGTCCATCGCCAATCAAGATGCACTCTTCAACGCCGTGATAGCCCAGGTACAGGATGGGGTAGCGCGAGTAACGCTTCTGCGTCCATTTATCTAAGTAATAGAACAGCTCTTCGCGAGTCGCCGCATCGCGATGCACAAAGGAGATACGGTTATCCATCTTGGACAATAGCTCCACGATCGGCCGGAAGCTGAGCCCCTGCCGTAAATCGGAATGCCACTCGCCTTCAATTGCGAATATGCCGCGTCCCATTTTCGTGCTGCTAACCATTTGCGTTTGTTTCAAAGGTATTTCCAGGTGCGACTTGCCCCAGCAAGCCTAGGTTATCAGCATAACTTACTGGGCCAAATTAGGTGGGCCTCAACCTGCTTTCTGGGTAAAGGAATTGAAAGGCGTGACATTATGGTGGTTTTCCGGCAAATTCGACAAAGTCTGTACGGTAGACACCCCCATTTGGCATGCCATTCGTACACTACCAACGTATCGCAAGCACCACTTTTAGGGGGGCTTCAGGTCGTCGGTTAGGAACGTCGCCGGCGACATCGATCCCCAATATGAAGGCTCGCAACCAAGCGGTTCGCAGTGACGGCACGAACAGCGCGTGCGGATCGCGACAAACGCGTATGACCTCCGCAGAGTTCGGACAGCAAACGATTTCGCAACGGTTTGAAGACGCGCGCTGGGATATGGAAGCGCGAAGCCATTGAATTTGATCTGCCGCTTGAGCCGGCCACCTCTGCGCTTTACTTGTGGCGAGCCAACAAAAAAAGTTGGCAGCCCCAGGCTGCAACTCTGGCTATAATCAATAGGTGTCGGGTCTGTTGTGTTGCCTTTGACCAGCCTGCTTTCCATTTCAAGTGTGGAGTGTGTTTTATGTATCGATCGACGCTGATTATCTTGACCACGTTATCGATAGCACTTGGGAGCGCGGCATTCGCTGAGGCACAAGTAATTCAGCTACCTAGCCATCATGTCTTCAGTAGCAGCGGCTCGGTGCTAGTGCCCGACGGTGGCACGGCCGATTTGGGCGGAATCCGTCGCTCGAGCCAAGGCTCGCTGCAATCGGGCTTCGGGCCTTTGTCCAATCGCGCTTCAGCTAGCAGCGCCGGTGGCTCGTCGATGTCGGTTTCGGTACGTATCATCGACTTGGAAGCGCTCGATGAAGCCATTCTGTCCGGTGCAACAGCTCGGCCCAGCGCGGCAACTACGACACCAGTCGCCCCGACCACTTCAGCTCCTGTCGCTTCGAAAACTTCAGTCGCCACGGCTCTGAGCCCGGACCGCGCGTCGCCAGCTCCGCCCCGGTTGTCCACCAGCGAGCGAGTTGGCGCGGACCCTGGCCAGTGGCAGCGTGCACTATCAGGCGGCAGCCCTTCGTCCGTTCCCACCAACCTGTCGCTGTTAGAGAGTGATATCCGCTTCTATGTTCAACAAGGCGAACGGGCCGAGCGAGCAGGCAGCTACCAAGCCGCTCGCGTGTTTTATCAAATGGCCAGAAAAGCCATGACGCCTGAGCTGGAAGTACGCTACCAACGCGCGATCTCCGCTCGGGCTGATGAAGCCACCGCCCGCCGCAAAGCAGAACAGGAAGGCGCTCGCCGAAAGTTCTAGTCTAGCCTTGACGCCCATGGCATCTTCAAATGGAAACTGCAGCGCGCATCACGCTAAAGTTCGGATTAAGGCAGCGGGACAAGATAAACGCACCAACGAACTGCCGGCCTGCAAGCGGGCGAAGGAAGACCAAAGGCGAATCGGTATTCCCATTAGGGCAATACGCGATCAATCATGTCGCGAAAGATGACTTTGAACATCAGCCAGGCCATGGCCAGCGTGAGGATCAGATTGAGCGTTTGTCCGCAGGCATAGAGCAGTAGCGGCTTGCCGCCGCGCAGATAGGGGAGCAACTGGCGAAAGTTGGTCTCGAGCCCAATACTGACAAAGGCCAAGCAAAAGAACCAGCCCCGAAATGTCTTGGTCGATCCATCAATAACTGCGTCGACCACTTCGGGGCCGCCCACCAATGTTGCTTGAAGCAGAGAAAACAATATCGATGCAATTACAAAGCCGACTACAAATTTCGGAAAGCGTACCCAGATTTCCATTAGGCTCGGTTTGGCCCCTGAAGCATCGCGTTCCACATAGCTTACCCAGTACACGGCCACACAGAATGCAGTGACACCGATGAGGATATTTTGAATCATCTTCACCGTGGCCGCTACCTCGAGTGCTCGATCTCCCAGGACAGCCCCCGCCGCTGCGACGGCACCGGTCGAATCGATGGTGCCCCCCAACCAAGCGCCTCCTAGGACTTCATCCATTCCGACTGCCTTGATCACGGCGGGCATAACGACCATCATGATCACCGTAAAAGTAAGCGACATACCGATTGCCAACGACAACTCTTCCTTCTTCGCCTTGCAGGCCGCTGCGGTAGCGATAGCTGCAGAAACGCCACACACCGACATGTCGGCTGAGATCACCATATTCAGCGAACGGGACTCAATTTTTAGTACTTTCTGCCCGAACCAGTAAGTACTAATGAGCACGATCGGCGTGACGACCCAAGCCACAAACACACCTGGCAAGCCGAGTGCCAATAGGCGATTCAACAGCACTTCTGCGCCGAGCAATACCAGTCCCGTCTTGATGTAGAACTCCGTCAACATGGCGGGGCGCAGGAAGCTGGGGGTCCCCACGGTATTGCTGATGATCAAGCCCAACAGCAGGGCCCACAACGCGTATTCGAGGTTATACGCATTGACGACTGCTTGAGTGGACATGGCATAAGCGATTGCCGCGAGCAGAAACACCACGGGAAAGGCTTCCAAGAATCGCCAGCCTGACTGTCCGCGCAGTTGGCTAGCCAGCGCGAAAAGAATGCCAATGACGATGAACACACCCAGCGTCCCCAACAGGTGGTTGACACCTTTTGATTCATCGCTGGCCGGTTTGTAGAAGGCTTCGATGGGATTCGAACTCCACCCGCCAGGCTTACCGAGCCAGGCCTTCAAGGGATTGGTGATTTGCACTGGCTCTTTGGCAGCGATTTTGTCAGCCAAGTCGGCAGGGCGCGACAGCCACACCCCCGCAAAGGAAACAATCAGCAATGCGGCTGCACACCAGATCGACCACCAGTCTTCGTGAGTGCGCATCTCGGACAGCATACTTGGCCGAGTCGTTGGGGTGGGAGTATCGGCGGACGCCATGGCGTTTATTCCTTGATATGCGAAACCGTCTGGTTTTGTATTTCAACAAAATTAATATCAATGTGGCTCGACGCTCCGCGTCGTAACATAAAACAACGTGGCTCGACGCTCCGCGTCGTAAACCCCACGATCTACTTGCACCGCTCAGAGTTCATCCCATTCAGAGCTTAAACCATAAACTGTCTCACAGTGTTTGGAAGTAGGTCACAAGCAGTTTTTTGAAATTCCGTATTTTCTGCTATACAATGCGATAAGCTAGCGCACCGCGAGGTCTATCTAGCTAATCAGAACTATGACGATTCCATTTCGAATTGAAGTCTGTCTGCAGAATCCGGTCGAAATCGCTTCGGTTTATAGAGCAGCCGCGAGTTTGCAGCAAATTGACTGACCGTTGGCTGTTAAAACTTACAATGCTAGTGTGGTGTGTCGAGTTCGAGGTAGAATGCTGTGCATGAGGTCAAAACCTCAGCTCGCCTTCTTCTCGACGGATCAAGACTTAACGGATCAAAACCGTGCTCCCTTCCGACGATCAACCTCTCGAACTACAAGTCGATGCGGCACTTGCAGAGTATCTGCAGAAGTGTGATGCGGGGGAGCTGCCCGATCGTGAACATTTCTTAGAGCGTCATCCTGAACTGCGCGAACAATTGGCCGAGTTGCTTTCGGCGGCCGACTGGATCGAACAACTGGCCGGACCTAGGCTCGCCGATATCGCACAGGTCAACGCTGCTAGCCCTCAGCCGCTCAAGTCGCAAGATGTGAGTCTGTCCACGGTCGATTTCGACCCCAAGCCAACCATCCAACCCTTTGCTCAAATGGGTAGTGGGCCGGACTGCGATGATCCAACCTCCGAGCCAATGCGTCATGGACGCTCAACCAGCGAGGTAGGAACGGCCCCAGCAACTTCCCACCATGACACGCTTCTTCAATACCGTGCTGGATTGTCGTTTGAAGTGTCAGCTCCAGCCGATGGAGCTAAGAGCCGGTTCTCACAACCGTATTTACCGTGTCAGTTTGGCGATTACATACTTGAACGCGTACTTGGGCGCGGCGGGATGGGGGTCGTCTATTATGGACGGCAAATCCAACTCGATCGCCCGGTAGCCATCAAGATGATCCGCGCCGGCGCACTTGCCAGTCAGGGCGAGGTGCTGCGGTTTTATGCCGAAGCCCGAAGTGCCGCTCGGCTCGCTCATCCGAACATAGTGACCGTCTACCATTGTGGCGAGTGCGATGGACATCGTTACTTTTCAATGGACTATGTAGCCGGCGAGGACCTCGCAAAAATGATTGCGTCGGGACCGCTCGAATGCAAACGCGCCGCGCGGTATGTCCGCGATGCGGCGCGCGCGATCCAATACGCTCACCAGCGCGGAATCTTGCACCGCGACTTGAAGCCAGCCAACGTCTTGGTCGACGAAGGTGACCAAGTGCATATCACCGATTTTGGATTGGCCAAGACGGTCGGCGTGGAGACTGGCCTTACGGCTTCGGGAGCCGCTTTGGGAACACCCAGCTACATGTCTCCCGAACAGGCGGCTGGCAGGATAGAGGAGCAGCACCAAGCTACCGATATCTATTCGTTGGGGGCGGTACTATTCACGCTCGTCACTGGCCAACCTCCTTTCAAGGGAAATGGCGTCGTGCAGACGATTATGCACGTCATCCATCGCCCTGCCCCCATGGCACGTACACTGCGTTCTGACCTGCCCGCTGATTTAGAGACGATCATCGACGTTTGTCTGCAGAAGTCTCCCGAGCGGCGATACCCGTCGGCGGGGGCCCTGGCTGATGATCTCAATCGCTTTCTGAGCGGCGCTCCCATCGTCGCGCGACCCGCCTCGCGCATACGACGCAGTTGGTATTGGTTGTTAGGAATTCCCATCATCGGTGCAGTGCTGGACAATCGTGTCATCGAGCCTACCGAAATCCATCGCTGGGTCCAACGCGGATTGATCTCCGTGGCGATTCTATGCCTGATGGTATGGTTGTCGGTGCTGATCCCATCGTTGGGCTGGATCTCCAATCGCATGCCCCCTGTAGTACGCGTGGCAGGTGGTCTCGAAGGAGGAAACTATGATAAGGTCGCTAGCGCGATTGCCGACGTGTTAGCACAGCAGGCGAAATGCCCTGCGGAAGCTGTTTCGACAGTCGGCTCGAGCGACAATTCCGAGCGATTGGAGCGAGCCGAGGTTCAACTGGGGTTGGTGCAAGCCGACGCCATGGGCTCGCCCACGCTGGCGGTCGTCGCTCCGTTGTATTACGAAGCGGTCCACATTTTGGTCAAGCGGCAACTGCCAATTACGAAGCTAGAAGACTTGCGTGGTCGCCAAATCTTGTTGGGGTCGGAAAAGTCTGGCGTGCGCACGGTGGCGCGATTGCTGCTAGCTCGGGCTGGATTGTCTTTCGATGATGTGCATGTCGACAGTTCGAGCTGGCATGGGCTGAAAACCGACCCCACAGCCGAGGCGGCCATCATTATCTCAAAGATCGGCTCCGCCGATTTGGTCGAACTCTTGAAAACGGGTCCCTACCGATTGTTACCCATTGCCGATTCGCTTCAATTTGCCATGGACGAACCGATCTTCCATCCAGTGCTTCTGTCCGAAGCCAAATATCCCGAAAGCCAGTTCCCCGAAGGTGGCTTGGCGACCGTCGCCACCACCGCCTTCCTAGCTGCCCGCCATGACGCACCGCCAGTCCTGGTACAGACCGTGCTCGAACGCATCTTTGCTCCTGAATTCGTTGAACAGAACGGAATACTCTCCGCAGAACGAGCCTCGCATTGGAGCGGACACGCTTGGCACCCAACCGCGCGCGAATTCTTTCAATCCTACCAAGGCAGCTCAGTATCGGCCCAATGAAAATCGGCAACGCACACAGCAGATCGCCAACATACTCAGGCTCGTTGGGTGCGTCATCGCGTGTGATAGGATAGTGCATTCATCGATTCGCTACCCCCTACCCAACAACCCCTTGCAAAGGTGAAGACTCCATGTTGAGGTCCATCCTATTCTTCGTCGCACTAGCCCTGGCATCCTGGCCCGCACACTCGGTACACGCCGATACACGCCCCAACATTGTCGTCTTGCTATGCGACGACCTCGGCTATGGGGACCTTCAGTGTTATGGACACCCGCAAATCAAAACGCCCAACCTCGATAGGCTTGCCGATTCAGGCATTCGCCTCACCGATTTCTATTCAGCCGCTCCAGTCTGCTCAGCTTCTCGCGTGGGACTGCTGACCGGGCGCAGCCCGAATCGGGCGGGCGTGTATGACTGGATTCCCCCAGCGACGACCCCCAAACCCGATGCGCGCGATCAGGTTCACATGCGTGAGAGTGAAATCACGATTCCGCACTTGCTGCGCCAGGCGGGCTACTCGACATGCATGGCCGGCAAATGGCACTGCAATAGTCGTTTCAATTCGACCGAGCAACCGCAACCAGGCGACTTTGGTTTCGATCACTGGTTAGCAACGCAGAATAACGCCGCACCAAGCCACAAGCAGCCACAGAACTTCGTGCGCAATGGCGAACCGCTGGGCAAGGTAGACGCTTTCAGTTGTCAGTTTGTGGTCGATGAGGCCATTGGATGGCTCGATACCGTGGATCACGACAAGCCATTCTTTCTCTACATCCCGTTTCACGAAACGCACGAGCCAGTGGCATCTCCCGAAGCGTTGGTCTCGCAGTATCGCGACGTCGCGCGCAACGACGATGAAGCCCAGTACTTTGCGAATGTGACCAATGTAGACAATGCTGTCGGCCGTCTGCTGGAAGCGCTGACACAACAGCGTCTTCGCGATAACACGCTCATTATATTTTCTTCGGATAACGGGCCAGAAACGCTCGCGCGGTACAAAGGAGCTACTCGATGTTACGGTACGCCTGGAGACCTGCGAGGCATGAAGCTGCATACGACCGATGGCGGATTTCGGGTGCCGGGAATCGTCAACTGGCCAGCTCGCATCCAAACCGGGCAGGTCGTTTCGACACCCATCAGCTCGCTTGATTTCCTGCCGACGTTTTGCGAATTGGCCGGTGCCGATTCTCCCACGAGCGTTTCGATGGATGGAACGTCGTTTCTAGCGGTGCTCGATGGCCAGGAGCTAGTCCGCGAGAAGCCTCTGGTCTGGGCCTATTACAACGCGACAAATCAATCACGTGTGGCTATGCGAGATGGTAAATGGAAGGTGCTCGCCAAGCTCGATGGCGGTCGCTTGCCGAAGATGCAGAATATCACCAGCGAGTCGCTCCCGATCGTTGCCGATGCGCAGCTCACCGACTTCGAAATATACGATTTGTCGGTCGATGTTGCCGAAGCTCACGATCTGTCAGCCGAACAGCCCGCACAAGCCCAGCGGCTCGCGGAAAAATTGAAAGTTTTCTACTTCGAACTCGTTGCCAATTCTCATGTATGGCAGCCTCGGTGAATTTGGCGCGTTGGCGAGTGCCGATCTAGCTACAAAACTCTGGCTCCAGTGGCACAAGGCCACGGGGACCGGCATGAAAATTCGGCAGAATTCGCGCTCATGAGTAATTGTAGGGTACACTTCGGAGGCCACATCGCGGGATGATGGCTTCAGCTTAGCCGAGGGTTGGGTTGCAGGGATTGTAAGGTTAGCCGTTGTGGTGGGGCTGGAGCAATGGACCGACTACACTCGATCGCAGAAATTGGCAAAGGTTGCTGGCTTTTG
Organism: Pirellulaceae bacterium; assembly: GCA_020852965.1. Taxonomy (GTDB): domain Bacteria; phylum Planctomycetota; class Planctomycetia; order Pirellulales; family Pirellulaceae; genus Aureliella. Next base: position 74,462 of record JADYZV010000015.1, read on the forward strand.
GCTACCGAAGACGGTCGCGTGGCGAGCACTATTTTCGGCTTGCTGGTTCTCGCCGTAAGCCTGTTTCGTCGTAGGAGGCGTCGTTGGCCAGAACAAGCCTACCGTTCGTGCGTTACCAATCTGTCGTTGATGTTGTCCAACAATTACCTTGGGCAGCTTGCGGTGCTGCTAATGATATGGGCCCAAGCGACTTATGATCACTTTGGCTTCCCGCATCTCGATACGGCATTCTGGTCTGGCGTACCGCGCTGGTTGATGGTCGTGATCGCACTCCTGGCGATGGACTTTGCCGATTATTGGTGCCATCGCCTGCTGCACACCAAGTGGTTTTGGCCGATTCATAGCATTCACCACAGTGATACTCACGTCACGGTATTGACCACAGCTCGCGTCCATTTCTTAGAGTCGTTCGCGATGAAGGTCTTCTATATCGTCCTGCTCGGCTGGCTTGGATTTCCGGCGGGCGTATTGGGCAGCGGGGCAGCATTGCTGCTGGTTCACAATATGTATACCCACATCGACGTCGATTGGGGGCATGGACCCTTCAAGTACCTACTCGCTTCGCCGCGCTATCATCGCTGGCATCATGCCAATGCACCCGAAGCGTTCAATAAAAATTTAGCCAACGTCTTTCCCTTCTATGATGTCTGGTTCGGCACCTACTACGTACCAGGTACCTGTCATGCCGAGATGGGTGCGGAAGGTGTGCCAACCAACAACGTCATCGAGTTGATCACATGGCCGATTACCGAGTGGATTCGTTTTGTATTGCCGAAACTGAAGGTGTGCCACGAAACGTGTGCTAGAGTTTAGCGGTTCCACAAAGGGTATCGCCACATGTCAACACGTAAGATTTTAACGCCAAAACAGAAGATAGCGATTTTGCGGGA
>JADYZV010000016.1 GCA_020852965.1 Pirellulaceae bacterium
CCAAGTATTTGTACGTTGTCAACTCATTCAATCCACACGGACCTCGAGCGTGGAATTTGTCGGTACTTATGCCGATCTCTGCACCCAATCCGAATTCTCCTCCGTCGTTGAAACGGGTGCTAGCGTTGACCACCACCGCGCTCGAATCGACTTGGGACAGAAACTGTTGTGCAGACGCTAGGTCGCCCGTAACGATCGCGTCGGTATGTCGCGAACCATAGCGCTCGATGTGTGCTATAGCCGTATCGATATCTGGAACCACTCGGCAGCTAATCGTTGGCCCCAAGTACTCGGTCGCCCAATCCTCGTCACCTGCCGCAGTGGCGTTGGGAACCAGTCGGCAAGTGGTTGAATCACCACGAATTTCAACTCCACGCTGCTGAAGTTCGCTGGCCATGCGCGGCAACCAGGACTCGGCCAGCGAGGCGTGGACAAGCAAACTTTCGCAGGCGTTGCAGACTCCCATGCGTTGGCACTTCGAATTGATCACAATGTCCAACGCCATTTTTGGGTCTGCGGCCGCATCGACGTAGACGTGGCAATTTCCATCGAAGTGTTTGATGACGGGCATGCGAGCCTCACTTACCACGCGCTCGATCAGCCCCTTGCCACCGCGCGGGATGGCCACATCAATATAGTCTGCTAAAGTCAAGAAGTGTCCGACAGCTTGGCGATCGGTGGTGTTTACCAACTGCACCGCGCCGGCAGGTAATCCGACTTTTTCTGCGACACGCGTGAGCACATCGACCAGCGAGGTCGAGGAATGAATCGCCTCCTTGCCACCGCGCAAGATGACGGCATTACCACTCTTAACACAAATCGCGGCTGCATCTACGGTCACGTTGGGCCGAGATTCATAAATGAAGAATACCGTCCCCAGCGGCACGCGAACTTTGCGAATTTCTAAACCATTGGGGCGAATATAGCCGTCGAGCACTTCACCAATCGGATCGCGTAGGGCGGCAATCTCGCGCATGGCGCCGGCGATCGACGCGATGCGCTCCTCATCTAGACGCAGGCGGTCAATGGCCGCGTCGGAAAGGCCATAGCCAGGAGCCGCCTGCAGATCGAGCTCATTGGCCTCGACGATCTCGCTAGTCGCCTCTTCTAAAGCGTTTGCACCGGCTACCAACCAGCGGTCCTTGATCTGAGTCGATAATACGCTCAGTTGCCGCGAAGCTTGTCGCGCTTGGCGGGCGGTCTGCAAGCAGTAGTCTTTGAGGTTGGGTTCGATTGCTGTCGCCACTGGCTCGGGAATCCTCATGCTCTGGGTTGAATAGGTTCGGGCGACTGCAGTTCGAGGCGCCGTCGCTCGATACCTTCCCAGTATCGCTCAATTGCCCTCCAGCAGTCAACGTCAGCCCCGCCTAGTTAGCTAGCTTTACCCTCGCCCGTATTTCGGCAAAGTCGTAGCGACCTGCGGTCAAAACCGAGGAAATCTATCGATAGGTTGAGCGAATCGTGGGAAGCTGACTCCCAAGTTCGGTCACCGGTATGGGGACAACGCCTGGCGATGCTTGAGCGACGCGAAGCACATTGCGGCAATGGTCGTGGCAGTTGATGCAGGTGGTTAGCGTGTGCATGTAACCGTAGGCGGCACCGTCAAGACTGCCTGCGTTCGCCTGCTCAACCAATTTCGTCGCGCTGCGTTTGAGTTCGGCTCGATAGTGGCCGTAGACTTGATCGTCGTGACTGCGCCAACCGGTCGCGTCGCAGATGCGTTGCAGCTCGACTCCTCCTTTGCGAATCATAGAAAAATCACCGTCCATTAACCCCTCGACCACCTTCTGGGTGCTCATCAATTTGGCGCGCATGAGTACCGCGAGATCGTTATGGTCAGCGTCGCTCAGTCTTGGCTGCTGCCCGATGACCAGCGTACCGATCCCTGTGAGCAAACACGTAACTACAGAGGCTAGCAGGATCGAAAATCCGCGTGTTGCTTTAACGTATGACATGGAGTGGTGCCTTTACTATGAGGTGCAAAAAGGGATAGCCTCGATAGTATCAGTTTCGCCCCCCTGACCGCAATTCGAGTGCTGTCGATTTGCGCATTGCTAGCTTTTGTGGCAGGTAACTCTCCAAGGCGATTGTCGAACGTGACCTAGTGCTATTTTGCCATTCGGTTGAGGGTATCGTTCACCCAATGGTGCGGAATAGAGTGTTGGTGCATCAATGGTCTAATACCTCACGGGTGAGGTCAGTCGTTTGACCGTGTCGCGCATTAGTTTGCTGGGGGGCTCAAGCCCTGTGAACAGCTTGTATTGATAGGCGGCCTGGCGCACGAACAGGTCCAAACCATTGATGACACAGCACCCCGCTTTTTTGGCATCTTTGATCAATACGGTCTGTTCGGGGTTGTAGACGGTGTCGAACACGATGGTGTCGGACTGAAGTTTCTCAGCTAGATAAGGGCTTCGGTCGGTATCTGGGTGCATGCCGATCGGCGTGCAGTTAACCAGGATGCCAAGGCTCGAACGATGTCGCTGGCCCCACGGCACCGCGTGCCCGCCAATCGTTCGAGCGAGTTCTTCGGCCCGAGCTTCCGTGCGGCTCGCAATCGACACTTCGGCACCGCGTTGACGCAAGCCATAACCGATCGCTCGGGCCACACCGCCTGCCCCCAGCAGCATAACCCCACGTCCTCGAAACAGGTCTTCTTCGCGAAAGGCCTGATTCTGCATGGTCTTTTGCGTCTTGAGGGCTTCGGTCAAGCAATCCATAGCGGCGCGATAGTCCGTGTTGTAGCCGCTAGCTACCCTGTTCTTAATCGAGACCGTATTGATTGCGCCGATTCCATGGCTGGCCGATTCCGCTTCGTCCATCAGTGCTAACATCGATTCTTTGTGCGGAATGGTGACGCTGATACCTTCCACTCCCGATTGCTTGCACCACTCCAGAAACAAAGGGAGTTCTTCGGCCACGATGCGGAATGGGAGGTAGCGACAATTGAGTTGATCGTGCTGAAACGCCGCATTGTGTATTTGCGGGCTGAGCGAATGAGCTACCGGATCGGCGACGACTCCAAAAAGCCGAGTCTCTGCGTCGATCTGATTGGGCCGATAGACGTCGCGCATCGTTTCAAAGGTTATTTGTCCAGGCGCAATTTTCCGTTCGGAACTGAGCGTGGTAAAGGTAAATGGCGCGCCATAACGCAACCCTAAAATGCGAGTCACCGCGCCAGTGTCTCCCATGCACAGGCCGATTGTCGGAATGGTAGCCGCTTCCACCATGCGCAACATACGGATGCAGTCGGCGAACGAATTGGCCATGGTGGCGATTTTCACCACATCCGCATCCATGGCGGCCAGCCTGGCATGCGTTTCTTCCAAATCGTCCGGTGTATTCTCGAAGTTATGCAAGCTGACGATACGTTTGGTCGAGCCGTAGCGCGGAATACTAGCAGCGATGTCGTCCTCCAGATCGACAAAATCGACCCCGCTGGCGATCGCGGCGCGGAGCAGCATTAACCGCTCATTTTCGGTTTTCTCCCAGCGTCCACCGTCTTCTCGGCGACGACAGGTGACG
>JADYZV010000017.1 GCA_020852965.1 Pirellulaceae bacterium
CCAAGTATTTGTACGTTGTCAACTCATTCAATCCACACGGACCTCGAGCGTGGAATTTGTCGGTACTTATGCCGATCTCTGCACCCAATCCGAATTCTCCTCCGTCGTTGAAACGGGTGCTAGCGTTAACCACCACCGCGCTCGAATCGACTTGGGACAGAAACTGTTGTGCAGACGCTAGGTCGCCCGTAACGATCGCGTCGGTATGTCGCGAACCATAGCGCTCGATGTGTGCTATAGCCGTATCGATATCCGGCACCACTCGACAGCTAATTGTCGGCCCCAAATACTCGGTCCCCCAATCTTCTTCACGCGCCGCAGTGGCGCTGGGAACCAGTCGGCAAGTGGTCGAATCACCACGTATCTCAACCCCGTGCTGCTGAAGTTCGCCTGCGATACGCGGCAACCAAGACTCGGCCAGCGAAGCGTGGACAAGCAAACTCTCGCAAGCGTTGCAGACTCCCATGCGTTGGCACTTTGAATTGATCACAATGTCCAACGCCATCTTCGGGTCGGCGGCGGCGTCGATATAGACGTGGCAATTTCCATCGAAGTGTTTGATCACGGGCATGCGAGCCTCGCTCACCACGCGCTCGATCAGCCCCTTGCCCCCGCGAGGAATGGCCACATCGATATAGTCTGCTAAAGTCAAGAAGTGTCCGACAGCTTGGCGATCGGTGGTGTTTACCAACTGCACCGCGCCGGCAGGCAATCCGACTTTTTCTCCGACACGCGTGAGCACATCGACCAGCGCGGTCGAGGAATGAATCGCCTCCTTGCCACCGCGCAAGATGACAGCATTGCCACTCTTAACACAAATCGCGGCTGCGTCCACGGTCACGTTGGGCCGAGATTCATAAATGAAGAATACCGTCCCCAGCGGCACGCGAACTTTGCGAATTTCTAAACCATTGGGGCGTACATAGCCGTCGAGCACTTCACCAATCGGATCGCGCAGGGCGGCAATCTCGCGCATGGCTGCGGCGATTGACGCGATACGCTCGCCATTTAGTCGCAAGCGGTCAATGGCCGCGTCGGAAAGACCATAGCCAGGAGCCGCCTGCAGATCGAGCTCATTGGCCTCGACGATCTCGCTAGTCGCCTCTTCTAAAGCTTTTGCGCCGGCTACCAACCAGCGGTCCTTGATCTGAGTCGATAATACGCTCAGTTCGCGCGAAGCTTGTCGCGCTTGGCGGGCGGTCTGCAAGCAGTAGTCTTTGAGGTCGGGTTCGATTGCTGTCGCCACTGGCTCGGGATTCCTCATGCTCTGGGTTGAATCGGGGCGGGCGACTGGAGTTCGAGGCGCAGTCGCTCAATGCCTTCCCAGTATCGCTCAATTGCCCTCCAGCAGTCAACGTCAGCCCCGCCTAGTTAGCTAGCTTTAGCCTCGACCGTCGCCCGTGTTTCGGCAAAGTCGCAGCGAATTGTGGACAAAGCCGGGGAGATTTATCGATAGGTTGAGCGAAACATCCACCCAATGGTGCGGAATAGAGCGCGCTAGTTGCAGCAATGGTCTAATACCTCACGGGTGAAGTCAGTCGTTTTACCGTGTCGCGCATGAGTTTGCTGGGGGGCTCGAGTCCTGTGAACAGCTTGTATTGATAGGCGGCCTGGCGCACGAACATGTCCAAGCCATTGACGACAAAGCAACCCGCTTTCTTAGCATCTTTGATCAATAAAGTCTGTTCGGGGTTGTAGACGGTGTCGAACACGATGGTGTCAGACTGAAGTTTCTCAGCTAAATATGGGCTTCGGTCAGTATCTGGGTGCATGCCGATCGGCGTGCAGTTGACGAGAATGCCAAGGCTCGAACGGTGTCGCTGGGCCCACGGCACCGCGTGCCCGCCGATCGAACGAGCGAGCTCTTCAGCCCGAGCTTCCGTGCGGCTCGCAATCGACACATCGGCACCGCGTTGACGCAAGCCATAACCGATCGCTCGCGCCACACCGCCAGCCCCCAGTAGCATGACCCCTCGTCCGCGAAACAGGTCTTCTTCGCGAAAGGCCTGATTCTGCATGGTCTTTTGTGTCTTGAGAGCTTCGGTCAAACAATCCATGGCGGCGCGATAGTCCGTGTTATAGCCACTAGCTACTTTGTTCTTAATCGAGACCGTATTGATTGCGCCAATTCCTTGACTGGCCGATTCCGCTTCGTCCATCAGTGCTAACATCGATTCTTTGTGCGGAATGGTGACGCTGATACCTTCCACTCCCGACTGCTTGCACCACTCCAGAAACAAAGGGAGCTCTTCGGCCACGATACGAAATGGGAGGTAGCGACAATTGAGTTGATCGTGCTGAAAGGCAGCATTGTGTATCTGCGGGCTGAGCGAATGAGCTACCGGATCGGCGACGACTCCGAAAAGCCGAGTTTCTGCGTCGATCTGATTGGGCCGATAGACGTCGCGCATTGTCTCAAAGGTTATTTGTCCAGGTGCAATTTTGCGTTCGGAGCTGAGTGTGGTAAAGGTAAATGGCGCGCCATAACGCAACCCTAAAATGCGAGTCACCGCGCCAGTGTCCCCCATGCACAAGCCGATTGTCGGAATGGTGGCCGCTTCAACCATGCGCAGCATCCGGATGCAGTCGGCGAACGAATTGGCCATGGTGGCGATTTTCACCACATCCGCGTCCATGGCGGCCAGCCTGGCATGCGTTTCTTCCAAATCGTCCGGTGTATTCTCGAAGTTATGCAAGCTGACGATACGTTTGGTCGAGCCGTAGCGCGGGATGCCAGCAGCGATGTCGTCCTCCAGATCGACAAAATCGACCCCGCTGGCGATCGCGGCGCGGAGCAGCATTAACCGCTCATTTTCGGTTTTCTCCCAGCGTCCACCGTCTTCTCGGCGACGACAGGTGACG
>JADYZV010000018.1 GCA_020852965.1 Pirellulaceae bacterium
CTGCCCCCAGCCAGATGGAAGCAAACCGGAATCTATAATAATCCGACTTCCAAAACCGCAAACCACTAACCGTCTACCAGCCCAGCCAAACCGTAAATGTGGCTCAGTTCCCGACCGGAATTGACACCTATAACGAAGAACGGCCCCACAGCGGAAGGTACTGCTTCGGAGAGACCCCGAGTCATACCTTCGATGATCCAAAGAAGTTAGCCGAACAAAAAATGCTCGCTCAACTCTTACAACCCAGTGCGTAATCTGGGTAAAACCTGTCAGATCAGATACTGACTACTACCAGTCGGCAGTGTCGATATTACATCGAGCGCAAGTTGAAGCTGACTCGACCAGGAAGCCAAGTCGTTTATCAAAACACGATCAATCACTGCGAGCGTATCTGCAAGCCTCAGAAGACGACCGACTTGACCACCGAATCGATTGATAAGTTCATCGCGGCGCACTCGAAAGAACCAGGGAAGACGGGATCGCCAACATCGCCGGCCAGCATCAATAAAGAATGGCGCGTGCTCCGCGCAGTGGCTAACGTGGCAAAGGATTGGAAGCAATTACGGGAAGCACCAAATTCGGCTGGGCGAGCGAACTAGAGAACGACCCGACGTTTGTTAGCCAATCGGAGTTTGAAGCGTTCTATGCGTCATGTGACGCTGCTACGCGACCCGTGCTGCCCAATCCGCGATAAACGTCTTCCAAGGCTTGACCATGAACACATCGGAAACGCCGTCTACAAACTCGGCACCCTTCTTGGCGGCAAAGTTATTTGCTTTAGTCATGGTCTTGCCGAATGACTTAGTTTTGCGGCTACCGTCCGGCTCGTACCAACCGACATACTAGCTCTTGTCACGCTGGAATACCCACGCTTTGCACGACTTCATGAGACACCTGCCTTACTGGCGTTTTGTTGATGCCTTGAAAAAAATGGCTGAGCAGCCAGCAAGGCTACTGGTTTTCGGATGGCCTACCCTATCTCCGCCTGCTATTATTAGAGTCTCAGAGACGCAAAGCTAGTAGGGAACTGGAAGCAATCTGGAAGCAGCCCATCGCGGCTGACGCCCGACTGACACCATAAACCCTATAAAAATAAGGCTTTGCGACCTGTGGGCCAGTAGCTCAGTTGGTTAGAGCAGGGGACTCATAATCCCTTTGTCGCGGGTTCAAGTCCTGCCTGGCCTACCTTTTCCAATCTGCCCAGAGTCGCCGCAAGTCGCCAAGGGTGCATTTGCCCTTGGTTTTCCTTGGTCAAATGGGGGTGGCTCCGGTTCTGGGTCACTTTCCGAAGTTGCCGGAAGTTGCCGAGAATCGCCAGTTTTTGGCCCACCGTTTGGCCCACCGTTTCCATGGCCCAGCCCTGTCGCGCGATCAAACGAGCCCTGTCGCTGCATAGCATAGTGCTCCATTGCCACCTTGGGGCTGTTTCCAATCCACGAGCAGACATCCTTGATTGGGAATTCGTCCATCAATTCCGTTTCGCGGCTTGCCCGTAAATTCTGAAACAGCTTAGGATAGACTTCCAGGCCAGCTAGCTTGAGTATCTTCAGCATTCCAGGCCGCAAAACTGACTCGCTACCGCGGGGGGCAGTGATAATGTAGTCCGTTTGATTGGCGCCACGGTGCTTGGCCAGCTCGGAAAGGCTCTCTAAGTAAGGGAGCAATTCGGGAAAGATCGGACAATAGCGAATTCCCTTGTGCTTGTTGCGCGCGAGCTTTGGCGAGAAAATCCGCATTCGCCGATTCGGGAAGTCGATATCCTCCCACGTTAACTCCATGACTTCAGACGGTGCCCGCAATCCACCGAAGCGAGCTAGCGCGATTATTGCTTCCCATTCCGCGCCAGACGCTTTGTCGAGCATTTGGGCGACCATATCATGGCTGACGAAAAACTGCCGATCATCGTTTCCGTGAACCGTGGCAGGTAAAGCCGCGAACGGATTGGATTCAACCAGCCTTGCTTTGATCGCGAAGTTGAAGAACTGTCGAGCTTGGCCCGTTTGCCTTCGAACGGTTGCATCGGCCAAGTCGGTTCTGCCCTGCGTCTTGTTTCCTTCCTTGTCAGTTCGCTCTTTTCCTTCGCGGATGTTTCCGAACTCCGCAATCCATGTACGCCACGACGCCGCGTCTGCATGAGTAATCGAGTCGAGCTTGCGGTTTGCTTTGAAGTACCGCAGCAAGCAGTCGCGACCCTGCTTCCACTTCACGATGGTTCTGGGTTTGGCGGTATGATTGGCAATATACCAATCTAGGAACGCTCCCAACCGATCGGGAGGAGCGTTGTCTTGTTTGCGTTTCTTTTCTCTGTTGGCTTCCTTCTGTGCAACCAGTTCAACCCGCTCTAGCTTAGCGCGAGAGCGTAGTGGAAGGGCTGCCAACCACCTGGTTGTGCTCGGATTGGGTGGTTCGTCCGTGCGACTACTATCTACCAGATGTTCAACGTGCTTACGCCAACCGTCCGCGTCGTGCTCACTGACGTTCCCGATCCACATAGAGCGTCTTCGATCGCAGCGATCGTAGAACCGCAATCGATATCCTTCGCGCCCCCCGGACGATTCATGCGTTAGGTGGGCAGAGCGAGACTTCGCCATAGAATCAACTCCCTCTCAGTTGGTCCTCAGTTGAAAGCTCACGGCAACGAATTGAGGTATTCGCTTTCGCGCCGTCGCGCTAGCCGTGAATCGTTGAAGTTACCGCAGGCTAGCCGGCTGATCCAGCCTTGATAGCCGCCAAAGCGGTCGTTTTGTCAAATAAAACCCGTCCACCACTTCGGATAGGATCGAGTTTGACGGCTGACTCTCGCCAGACTGCCTTGTTGGTGGTCCTATCCTTTTCGAATGATCCACCTTTTGCCATCCGGTCTATCGATCTAACCCCGAGGCCAGTAATGGCGGCCAATTCATCACGACTAACCAGCACTCGCGATGATTCCGACTTAAGCTTCGCGGCAACGCGTTCTGCAACCAAGTCTGCAAGTTTCTCAATTGCATCTGCGCTCGTTAGATCAATCATTGCAAACCTCTAATTCTGGAATCGCGGCTTGTCGAACTGACTGCGTTATTAGGTCGCGTTGGGAGTCCGAAACGGAATCCCATAAAGACGCAACGGTAAAGAGCCGACTGTCCGCCGCGATTCCGCTTCCGAGCTCACGCCACGCTGCGCCGTGCATCACAAGGAACTCGGCCAGATTCCATTTCTGATCGATCGTCAACGTCGTCCAGTTCTTTAGTACCATCTTGAACGCGTCGTCATCTGGAAAACCCAATGCCTTGAGCTTTATTGAATGATCTTTGGCAAAACCAAGGTTTCTTGCGTACTCGTTCGCATCGCTTTCGACTGCGTCAATGGCTGCCATGAGGCGAAGATGTTTCGTGACCGCTGGAGAATTTACGTAATCTACCGCATTCTGCCACGCGTGACGAAGCTCGTGCGCGACTAAGAATCGCAATCCTTTATCGTTGAGACTTGCGATTGTTCCCGAATCAAATAAGACAACGGAAAGTCTTCGACAGACCCAATATAATTGGACGCAAACCCCATCTACCAGTTGTTCCTTTTCTAGTGGATCACTGGTTAGGCCGATGAATTCAACCCCTGCGGTTATGATCGTCGATTCATCGCCCATCGCGCTAAAAACATCTTCTATTGCAGCAGTCAGTCGACCGAGCCCGTCAGATGTATCCTTTCGCAAAGCAAACGGCCCAATCTGGCCAACTGTGCCCGTGCTTTGAAGAAGCTCGATTCGTTTGCGAATTGCTTCAACTCTATTTGTTTCCATAGCCTGATTTTTCCAAGGTTTATGACGTGTCGGGATTTATGTGAAAGCTGGACGGCAGTGCCGTCGAGCTTAGGTGGTACCGGCTTACCGCCTGGCTTCGAGTTGTTCGACGCGTTTGGTTAGCTCTGCAATCAAGTGCATCGGTTCAGTTTGTAAGGACGCCAATCCCTGACGCTCCCTGTCCGCCTTACGTTCCTCACACAGTTGCAATTGCTCTTTAATGTTTGCAATCGACCTCTCGCTATGATCGGAGGCCTGTTTAACAATGCCCTTGACCAATGGTCGAAGCATGTCGCGAATCTTTGAGTCTGCCGCGTCGCCGTGTTTTTTGCGCAAGTATTGCACTAGACCCGAAGGGAATTTCAAGACACCACGGCCGGCATCAACAATCAATGCGTCTTCAATTTCGTCATCTTCTTTAAGTACAATCGCGCCGTGACAAACATCGAGGAAATTCCAGACGATATCGATATCCTTGGGGTTAAGCTCTCCGAGCAACTCCGACAACTCACTTGTAATACTATGAGCCGTTGCCGAACCTCGTGAACCCGCGCCAATTACTGAAATTGTTTTTCCACCAACCAAAGTCGTCATTTTCCAAATCTCCAAACACGAAACAAAGTAAAGTCCGCTCAGACACCCCGAGCGATGTTGAAACATTTTGCAGCCGTTAGTCCAACCCTCCCATCTCGACAAGTCGCCTGAGCGCGAACAGTTGGCCTTGAGCGACCTGAAGGAGCTGCCCGAGCTGACCGCCGCCACCTTGGTTTTGATTGATCGGCGCGGACGCTTGCATTTGCTGATTCGCAAATCCCGCAGCAACTTGCAATTGAGCCATCGAATTCGGCGAGGGCAGACGGTTACGCGCGGCTTGTACTTGCTGTTCTAAAGCTTGCCGCGCTTGCTGAAGTTGATCCCAAGAGTTGGACAACCCCGCCATACCTTGCCCCTGCCCCTGCCCCTGCCCCTGCCGTTGGGCGAATGGCGATTGCTGTTGTACAGCTTGCATTGACTGCCGGAATTGATTCCGAGCGTTTACAATTCCCGCCATGCCTTGCTGTTGCTGGAATGAATTGCCTTGACTTACGGCCTGTACACCTTGGCCTTGCTGTTGCTGGAATGAATTGCCTTGACCTACGCCCCGTACACCTTGGCCTTGCTGTTGGGCAGTTAGCCGATTCAACTGCTGCTGTGCCCCTGCGATTGACGCATCAAGATTGCCGGCCAGATTCAGATTGTCACCAGTGAAAGCACCAGCTAGAGCGCCACCTATTGCCGCCTGCAATGAAGCCCCACCGCGCAGAGCCGACCAGGCTATTTTTGGTAAGCTCGCGAACACTTTGAAGATTGTCTTTCCAAGGGATTCTAGGAAGCTCCACGTAATCTTACCCGCGTTGTTCCACAGTGCATCAATACCCTTGAGGACCTGTTGTGCTCCGACAAGTGTGGCCAATTTTATACCGGTCCATGCGATCTGAGCCGCCTTGCCCCATTCGCCGCTTGATAGTGCCCCCGTCACGCCACCGATCGTTTCCTTGGCTACACCGAATACACGTTGGAACGATTCGCCAATGAACGCAATAGCAGGTGTGAGCAAACCAGACTGATAGATAACGTAGGCTATTCCTGCCCCTACTAATAAAACGCCCGCTGTAACCGCTGCAATTGGTAAGAGCACAGTAGACCCGCCAACCAACGCAACCGCAGCCGCCATTCCACCCGCCACAGTTCCCACCGCAGAAATCGCCGTCCCGAGGAATACCGTTGCAAAACCAGCAACTGCCGCTGCCGCCCCAATCCCCAACATTGCAATCGAGGCTGCCGCCAATGGCACCGAAAGCCCGGCGTTTTGCTTTGCCCACTTCGAGAATTCCTGAACTGCGCTTGAAGCCAACTGCAACGCCTTCGAAGCCGCGGGCAACAACTCCTTTCCGAACGGACGGAACGCAGCGACGATGTTATCTTTCAGCGTCGAAAACGAGCCTGTTAACGTTTTGCTCTGTCGCTCCATCCCACCGGCGAACTGGCCCGCTCCGCTTGTCAACGACTGGAACGCCTTTTCCAGATTTCCGAAATTCACTTGGCCAGATTCAACCAGCTTTTTCACTTCTTGTTCTGTGACGCCAAATTGTTTGGCCAACTCTTGAATGATTGGAATTCCACGACCGGTCAACTGGTTTATATCCTCTGCGAACAACCTCCCTTGAACGCGTGCCTTGCCATATATTTCAGTAATCTCGCCAATAGGCGCACCGATCGCTGACGCGATGTCACCAATTGACCGCAACTCAGTTTCGACGTTGCCGGCTGCGGAACCAAACGCCAAAAGCTTCTTTGACGCATCCGCCAATTCGTCGAACTGAAACGGAGTCGACGCAGCGAAGCCCTCTAGTTCACCGAGCAACTTCTTGGCCTTGCCTTCATCCTTTAGAAGCGTAGTAAATGCAGCTTCTGCGTTCTCCATGTTCGCTGCTAACTTCAGCGGCCATGCCAACGCTGAAAGCCCAGCCGCCCCGATACCCGCAATGCCTGCACCGATCGTCGCTACACCTGCGCCGGCATTTGCAAGCCCGTCGCCGAATCGCTTGATCTTACCTTCGATCTGCTTCAGCCCTCGCCCTAATTCGGACGCGTCCGCAAAAATGCTAACGTATGCGGACCCCGCCTTGATTGCTCCTGCACTTGCTCCTGCCATTTCAATTTCCTTTTCAAAAGAACTAGTTGTGCTCTACGCCCGTCCATTCGGAGTAGCCGATTGACGGTTCGCTAAAGCTCATGCGATCGGCGTTGAATGTTAGCGGGATTGTCCCTACGCATCCTTGCCGCTGTTTGGCGATGATAAGTTTCGTGTCCGCCGCCGCTAGGTCATCGCGATGGAGTAACCAAACGTTATCTGCGTCTTGCTCTATAGCGCCGCTGTCGCGCAGATGAGACAAGCTTGGTACGCCCGCCTTAGCCGCTTCCCGATTCAACTGCGCTAGGCACAAGACTGGCCGCTCGATATGCATGGCGAGCTGCTTCAGCTCTCGGCTGATACCGGTAATTCGCTCGTATGTCGAAACGTGTTTATTTCCTTCGATCAAGCCCAAGTAGTCCACAATCAAAAAATCGAGCCCATGCTGCGCCTTGTGTATTTTGGCGCGTGCTCTTATCTGCGATACGGTCGCGATGCTAGTGGGGAAAGCTTTGAGCGAGTACGTTTTCAAGCGTTCCTTGGCTTCAATTATCTGCGTCTCTTGGTAGACGCTCAGGTCACCACGCTGCATCGATTTCACCGGTATTCCAGTCTCTCGGCTAAGGAAGCGATGCGCTATTTGCTTCCCGCTCATCTCAAGCGACACAATGAACACCTGCCGTTGCTTTTCAGCTAGCCGTGCTGCAATATCGATTGCCAACGCGCTTTTGCCAACGCTTGTTCGCGCTGCCAATATCGTTAGGTCACCATTGAAGAATCCGCCGGTAGCTTCATCAACCGCCACTAGGCCGCTCGGTAGTCCAAGACTGTCACCACGTTGGCGAGCTTCGCGAATCTCTACGATTGCGTTGGTGACCATTTCATCAAGTGACTCGATATCACCGCTCGCGTTGGTTTGCTGGATCGCCTCCAGTCGAGCTTCGACCGATTCGCGTATTGCGTTAGGCTCGGCATTTGGCAGATTAACTTCGGCGGTTAGTATCTCGCCGGCGCGCTCAAGTGATCGAAGTTGTGCTAGTTCACGGACCTTGACTGCGTACCACGTTGCATGGTGGGCATGGCTCGAATTAGCGGCCTCTGCAACGAACGCAGCCCCACCTATCGCGTCCAAGAGACGTGCCTGGCGTAATTTGTCGACCAATAGGCGAACGTCACCTATCGGCAAGCCTGATGCGTGCATGTCGGTCATCAGTGCGAAGGCACGACCCAAGTGATCCAAGTGAAAGTCGGTGGATGAGACGATGGTAGATACCTCGTCCAGCATCGTTGGCGCTAGGATCGCAGCACCGAATAGTGCCTTCTCGAATTCGGTTGCGTCCGTGTAGTGCTCTGGCTTCATGCTGTGACCTTCTGTGACGGGAATGGTAAATAGGCAGGGTCTACTTTGCCATTAGGTTTAGCGGTTGAATCAGCCGCCGCGATCCATTCACGCCATCGATCATGCGACAACCAACGGTGGGCATCTTTGGGGAGTTGATCGGAGTTGGCGTAGTTCCTGACCGCACTCATTAAATCGGCCATTGAGTTTTCGGGAATCTTCAGAAAGGCCTTCTGCGCGTCTGCCTTGCAGAGTTTCCTTCCGTTGCGCGCTGGGTAAATTTCCCAAAACTTCTCGAAGAGCGCGCGCAACTGTATTCCGCTTCCATACGCTTCATACGCTTTGGGTGCCTCCTTGGCACTAGTTTGTGACTGGGAGGCACTAGTTGAGTGACTGGGAGGCACTAGTTCCGACTTGGCACTAGTGCCACTGTGACACCAGTTAACCTCCCCAACTAGTGCCTCCTTGGCACTAGCTGCAACCGCGCTCCAGTTGACTCGGTAGCTTGTTGTTCGCCCGTGCCTTTCAGTCGCGGTCACGAATCCCGATTCCCTCAGCGCGTTGACCGCGCGTACGACTGACCGTTTGCTGAAACACGATTCTTCGGTCAAAGTATTTAGCGATGCCCAGCATTCGCCAGACCCGCCGCTATGATCGTCGATGCATCGAAGCACAGCCTTCAGAATTCCACCATTGACTCCGGCAATGGTAGGAATGATGACTTTTCGCATTAACGCTAGTTCCTGGGTACGCGCCGAGCTCATTGGCCCCCCTGGTGCATCTCTAGGAGTACCGCGTCTATCTCTTCGGGATAGCAGGCAGCGACCAGCTTGCCGAAGTAGACGGCCTTGAGGCGCTCGAGTGCGAGCTGATAGTCCACACTTGCGGTAGCTGACTCCGGCACCCCTGACTGCCGTCTACTTGGTATTGTGTCGGGAATCTGCCGAACTAGTTGGCTTCTGTTGTCACGCCGGACCGATGATGCTAACATGATAGAGTACCTCGAAACTGTCACAAAATTGGTACACGAGGCCAATGCGAACACCCAGTCGCATTGGCCTCAACTTATTTACGGACCGACCATCGGCCCGCTTTTCTTTTTCGTTTTTTCGCCGCTAGCTCGTACACGCCCCACGCCGCATACATCGCCACGTAGGCCTGCTGCCACGATTCGCGCAGCCCACCTACAAAGTCCTCTGGCGTCACCCTGCGACGCTCAGCGAGTGGCTCGACGAGGCAATACATCAGCATCGTGGCCTGCTGACGGCCCTCATCAGTCGTCGGCAGTTTCTCCCAATCCGCCACGGATCGCAGCTGCTCCACATCCAGGCCGGCAGCGACTGCCCGCACTATGGCCGCCGTATCGAAACGGAAATGCCAGTGCCGCCCAGCATCATCGCGAAATTTAGTCGCGCGCCTAAGCTCCAGCATGGCGCACCTCCTTTTGGCTATCCGGCGTAAGGAAACTCTCTAGGTCATGATTCCGAATGAGATAGCGGGGACGCGCCCCGGAACTAGTATCCTTTGCCGGCAGTAGACCCGCCTGGATTAGATGCCGGACTTTCTGTGGAGAAAATCCGGTCAAACGCGCGACCTCGCGCGGGGTTAGATACTTTTGCATTTTGTTAGGCTCCAATAGCGACCGAACGAAGGTTAAAACCCGTTACGCTCACTGATCCTAGCCATTCAAAAACGCTTGTCGATAACGAAATAACTGCACAATTGCACGTGCAATTATTTTGTGGGATTTTTTGGCGGACGCCCCCTTTTTCCAGAATGAAAAGTGCGGCCAGATCGAACTACGGCCTCCCTCAGGGCTGCGCCGCGTGTGTCATCGCCCAACACTTCCTTTGCAATGTCGTTTCTACGCAAATTATTCTCAGGCTTCGAAAGCTCGCTTGCTTTGTCCAGTTGAGCATCTGTGTACTTGGATTCCCGGCCTTCGTTGAATTGTCCAATTGCGCAACGCAAATCCTCCCACGCCCGCTTGAGAGATTCCGTTTCGCTTTGATAGGCTGGCATCGCCCAGCCTTCGAACTTTATAGGTGTTTTCAAAATGTGCCATGCTTTGGTGGTTCCAATAAGCACCCACAATCGGACGGACTGTTCGTCAGAAACGATTCCAGCTGGCGAACTGCTTGCTAGGGTATTGAGCATTTCAATCCGTCTAATGACGCTTGAAATGTTTACGTCCTGCTTTTGGATCAGCCACAGAAGTTCAGTACAAACAGACTTAACGGTTGGCTGCATTAGAATGTCTTTCTTGTTAAATCGCTGCCGGCCAGTACGCGTCGAAAGACAAAACGCATAGCTGGCCGGCGCGGGGTAGCTACTCCCCTCACGACTGTTCAACTTGATTTAATTAAGACTGGGTAACATGTTACCCAATTCTAAACTCTCGACCTGCGCCCGAGCTCGCGCTTGTGTCTTGGGATCTCGGAATCAGCCGTTTTAACAACTGGCAAAGATCCCTGTTTGTTACCAATCATCGAAACCGCAGGCGGGGGCGCCACTACTCGATCGACCTGCGCCCTCAATCGATTACTCTTCGGCGCTGCCCCTCGTTCCTGTTGGATTCGCTCCCGAATAAGACTGTAGGTCAATGCCCGAGGTGTACACATTTTCATTGTCGTTCCCTTTCATGTTGCTCACTGGCCACTCTCCCAAGTCACTATCTGCGTTCCACAGTTGCGGCATTTCCGAACTCGCCGAATCTTACCTAAGCTCTTTCGCGTGTAGTAAACCGGCATTTCCTCACAACCGCATTTCCGGCAGCAAAGCCCACTCCGCTTATGCTCATCCCGAATCGCCTTGGCTTCCATAAACCGCTTGCGATCAAAAGTGCAGTAGGCGCACAGCTCGCTATCGCAAGGACATCCACATCGCTTGCAAATCCTTGATTCTGCCACGCCTACTGACCTTTGTTTGGGAATTGATTGCGATCGTCTAACGGCCTAGCTTCACAGCGACAATCGAAACACCACTGCCCGCCGCTTCAACGGCCCAGCCAGCTTGTTTCAACGATCCCGCCGTAACGGTAAGCCGGCTTTCGGCATCGTCCCAATACAGTGGAGCTCCTACCACCACCACATCGGTCGACAGCTTAGGCGCACGGATAACACCCTCCACACGCAAGCCAACTCGGGCCCCGCTTGCTACACTTGCCACGACCTGACCAACCAAACTACCGGCAACGATGATATCACCCGCGCTTAGATCGGTCCCCGCAATGTGATCGAT
This sequence comes from Pirellulaceae bacterium, assembly GCA_020852965.1. Lineage (GTDB taxonomy): Bacteria > Planctomycetota > Planctomycetia > Pirellulales > Pirellulaceae > Aureliella. The sequence continues at coordinate 11,032 of JADYZV010000018.1, forward strand.
AATGTCGCCCTGTTGTTCGAACGTCGTTAGACTCATCTCCTACCCTTTCCAAACTATTGCCACGATTCGCGCAGCCCCAAACCGATCCACATAGAACGGGTGAAGACACCGCGTATCATCATTATTACATGGGCGAGACACTTGAACCAACGGCCCAGCTCGACCCGGCATCAAAAGGTACTCCCCAGCCGCCATTCCTTCCTATGACCACACGGAAGTGCCGAATTAGCGCACAGACTTGCTTTCCCAAGTAGACTGCCCATTTTACCATTCCGGTTCGACTCCATTTTTGTACAAACAATGTACTAAATCAGGGCTCCAAATTGGTGACCCGAATCCCAGTCATTAGGCTTCTGTCAGTTCGTTGGGTGTTGCTCGATCAAGTGCGGATTCTAGCTCATCCGCGGTATCCGTTAGCTTTGCCAGCTCGCGTTCAATGCACCGGTCCCACGCTTCCACTTCAGCCGGCTGACCCGTTGGCGTTGGCAGCTCGCTTTCGTCGCCTGGCGGCCAAACCTCGCGAAACTTCACCAAACATCCCAATGACTCGCTAAAGAATTCATCGGGCTTCCAATCTCCGTCGCGCGCCTCCCTGAATCCGTCTTGGCAATCGGTAGGGTTCACGCCAAGTTCCACCGTGACCTGCTCGAGTATCCGTGCAAGAAAGCCGATGTCCCGTACATCGGCAACCATTTCCGTTGTAACAAACCAGCTACATCGCCTAAAGAAACTTCGTAGCGTCACCTTGGCAACGTGATCGTCAGCAAAAGCATAGTTCGCATCGTCGGTACTATTATCAGCCATTGTCATAACTCCAAAGCTCGGGCCGGTTGAAAAACCCGATCGGCATCGGCCCGAGCGAAGACACCGAGCGGGGTTTCAACTAACCGTAGAGATGTTCCCAACGGTCGAGCTCGCCTAATTGCTCTTCGCTGGTCATACGATAAAACAACTCGAGTATGCGTAGAGAGTGTTGAAGGTCTTTGCTTTGGCCCACCGTTTGGCCCACCGTTGGCGACACTTCCCGCAGCGCGTTTGAATCGTTGCGCAAAGTCGATTTAGTATTAGTCCTGCCTGGCCTATCGAATCGTTTTTGCGATTCCTTCCCCAACGCGGGATTTCCTTGTTTTCCTTGGACTTCCCGCTCTTTTTCTCCCCCTCCGGTTTTCGCTTGACGGCCCCTGAGGTGCCTCTGACGCCCGTAGAGGGTGTACCAAAAGGTGTACCATTTCCGGCCTGCTGGTCGCTAGCGCTCTCCAGCGTGTCGCCCAGGGCTTTCTGGAAGTCATCTTCGGTCACTTGTGCGTAGTGCCGCATGAGAACTTCAGGGCTGTTACCAACCCACTTTGAAACCGTTTTGATCGGGTAGCCGGCTTTGAGCAAGTCGGTCGATCGAGACGCCCGCAAATTCTGGAAGATCCGCTCCCAGCTCAGATAGCCAGCCTTCGAAACGAGGTCATGGAACCGAGTGGATGGATTGGCGTGCTTACGGATACTGGGCAGAACGTAGGAGGTTGCCGCTTTGCCTTTGGCGACCTCTGCCATGTCCTCCAAGTAGGGTCGAAGCTCGGGGAAGATCGGGCAGACCCGCTTCCCCTTGCCGCTGTGATGTTCGGTCTTTGGGGCGTGGATCGTCATGCTACCGTGCGCCAAGTCGATGTGCTCCCACGTCATGCGGTGTATTTCACTTGGGATTCTCAGACCGCCATACCGAGCCAACGCGATCAGCAATCGCCATTCGGCATTGGGCGCTACGTCAATGATTTCATCGACCACCGAAGGAGGGACGTAGACTAGCCGGTCCTCGTTTTCGTCGCTGGGGATCTTCAGTGCCAAGAACGGGTTGTCTTCCAGCCATTTGCGCTTCTGCGCGAAACGGAAGATTTGCCGAGCTAGCTTGGTGCGACGGCCAACGGTCGCCGGTGCCATTGTGGTATCTACTTTGTTGCGAGCGTTACCCTTGAGGTAAAGCCAAGCCTGCCACTCTTCAACGTCTCCGATGGTGATGTCTCGAATCTTCTGGTCGTCATTCCAGTAGCGTAGAAGGCAGTCGATCGCCTGCTGGTACTTCAGCTTGGTTCGAGGCTTTTTCGTCGCGACTAAGCCCGACTCCATGAACCGCTCCCCCAGCTCCTTGAGCGTCATGGTTTCGGCAAGTTGGCTTTGGGCCTGTTCGACCTGCGAAGCGGCCAAGCCTTTCTTGACCAGCTTGGCGTAGAGCGGCTTGCCTTCGATGCCTTTGAGCCACTGCTTGGTGAATCGGTCGATTGGCTCCTCGTGTTCGATGGCGTAGATGATCGCATCGACGTGCTTGCAGACTTCATCGGCAGCGGCTCTGGTCCGAGCGTCCTTTCCCAGGTAGATGCTCTCACGTTTGGCCGTTGGTGCAGCCTTTGGCGGCTGGAACTCAACAGCGAAGACCTCGATACCTCGTTTAACGCGACGTGCTACGAACGCCATAGAACCCAACCCTGTCTTTGGTCCTGAAAGTGAAAGAGCGGAAACGAGTCAGGTACTCGGGTTCGGCTGGCCGGCCTATCCGCTGTGGAACTGTACGAAGTCGAAACTAAGAATCAAGTCCCTACTCTATTGGCTGATTTCGCCGGTAAGTAGGGCGCTGGTTGGCCTCGTGTTGGGCCACATAGTACCGACTAGATTCCGCTCAATTCGTGTCACGGAATTTCAAGAAATGTCAAAACGATGCGAAACGTCGCTAATTGCAAATCCGAAACTGTTTCGGATTTGGCCTGGTCAAATGTCCCGTTTCGGAACCTTTGGTGGTTCCCGATTTGCAATAATTGCAACTCGGCCGCTCACCATCTGGCCAAACCACCTAGGCCCATGCGGGGCTCCGGCTCGGGCGACGAATAGCCGTGCTTGTTGAAATATCGCGACGCTCGCAAGTCGCAATCCGGCGAATGGTCTACCTTCATGGACGCATCGTTGAATGAGGCCGTTATTTCGCAACAAGTGCAGCATTGCTCCGAATCGTCGGCTGCCGGTCGATCGCACCCAGGCGACTTGCAGAGTGCATCGACTTTACCCATCCCAGACACCAGCGCCGGCGCTTGTTTGGCCACCTGCCCCACACCTGTGAGATAAGCCAGTGCGGCTGCGTCAACTTGGTCTTTATACTTTCCAGCTGGGAAGTCTCGAAGCTCCTCCAGGAAGTCAGCGTTCCATGGGCCGCGCAATAGGTACACTTCGCCAAACGCTATCGCATTGGCCAGCGGCTCGGCTCGGGCCTCTTTGTTTGTGGTCGGCCTGACTGCCTGAACTCGGTGCCCCTTCAGACGCTTGATTGCGTTCTCGGCTGACTCCTTGCCACCGCTGCCGGGTTCTTGTTCAACGACCGTTTGGCTGCGCTCAAGTGTGTAGTGCATTTCGTCGAGGGTACACGCTGCGGCCATCTGGCCTAGAACCTCGGACGCCTCCCACTGCCCACGCCGAACGTCCAAGATGAAACACTGCTCCCCCTTCCAGCCAAGTAGCACGCCGGCCGAGTAGCAACCCGAATCCTTAGAGGCGGCCCGGTCCCAACCGCGAACTACCTTATCGAGCTTCAGCGGTGCCGCGTCTATCGTGTTCGCTGTGAGTCGATCGACTGCAAACATCTGGCCGACGCTATGCTGAGGGTCTTGCTGGAGCTGCGCACGGGTCGCACGCGGGCCCATCGACCGTTCGTTGCGTTTCACTTTTTCCTCGGTGAACACCTGAGGAAACAGCAGCTCCCCATCGGTCTTGCGCCAATCTCCGCCGTAGCCACGGTCTGGCATAGCTCGATCTTGCTCGAATCGCATCGGCAGGCAGACGTGATGCCACGGCGGAACGTCCCCAGCGCCAAGGGCCTGCTTGTTCTGCTCGACTGCAACACTGCTCGGATCGTCAGGGTGCAATCGCTGCTGGCTGAGAATGTGAGCCGCTCCACGGGCAACACCCCGGGAGCTGATCGTCTCGCGATACCAACTCTTCCATGCTTCACGTTCGAGCTTCGAACCGGCCTGGTCCACACTTAGCGGGTCTTCGAACAGAATAAAATCAGGGTGCTCGCCCGTTACCCGACTCCCCCGCGTAGTCGAAAGTCGATAGCCGCCCGCCGTGGTTCGGTAATACCCCTTGCGGTTATCGTCTTCTTCCAATTGGACGTGCGGCCAGCGTTGACGATACCAAACCGACTCGACTAAGCGCCGGCTGTTGGTCGCGTCCCGCAGTGTGAACTCAAGGCTGTAGCTCTGATAGAGAAACCTCGCTTCTGGTTTCCACGACCACACCCAAGCCGGGAACAGGATGGCTACCACGCTCGACTTGGTACACTCGGGAGGCACGTTGATCAGCAGTCGGCTTATCTCACCTTTGGCGGCAGCCTGAAGGTGTCGGGCCATCAAGGCAACGTGATTGCCCGGTATGAACTCGGTGCCTTCGAGCTGGTCCCATGCGCCGGCAATGAAGCGTTCAAACGACAGGCTCAGTAGCCGGGTCTCGACTAGCAGTAGATTCGCGTTCATCTTTGGAAGTCGCCCTGAGTAAGTCCGCGATAACGGCTAGTTGCGTTTCGTCCGCGTTCTCGATCATTCGCCGAACGGGGTCATCCTGTGCGGCCTGCTGAATGATAACCGTTGGCGGTGCTTTTTCGACGATCGACTTAGCCGCTACGGCTGACTGCAATCGCAGCTTGTCGATGTTTGCCAGCGTCTGCGATGCGCGGTTAATCTCCCGCTTGGTACTGGTTGAATCGCTTAGCACTTCCTGAAGGCGGCTTACTACTAGGGCTCGCGTATCGTCGCCCATCTCCCATCCCTGGTTGATCGACTTGCATAGCAGCGCTAAGTCGTTGACCACCATCGGGTAGTCGTCGTGCTTGCTCTCCTTACCCATCGCCATTGCGGCCACCCTGTAGCGTTCGTGCTTGCGTTCCCGCCCCCTCAATCCCCCTGGGATCTTACCATTTAGGGCTGTTCCGGCAAATTGCGAGTTACCAGCAGGTGGCTTTCAAGCAGCACTTCCTTCAACAGGCTGCCAGCTTCATCGAACTCCCAGTAGTTCGCATCGCCGTTATCGAGGATGGCCCTAGCTCGGTTTAGCTGGCTGTCCCATTGGCTTGGGTACTTGTCGAGAACCGACAGCATTTCCAGGGCTCTGAGGCGGCGTTTGCCCGACGTCTGCCAAGAGGTCATGGCGGCCATTGCCTGCGAGACGAACAGGAACACGTAGCGGGTCGTGCGCTGCTTCATGTGAGCGTCGCAACACTCTACAAATTGCATGGCCTCTTCGGGGGTGAGATCATTGAGCAGTTGGCAAAGCTCGTCAACGCGGTCAGTTGCAGCAACCATCGATAACCCCTGAGAGTAAACGCGGCCGCGCGGATGCCGCTTAACTTGCTATAGTCGCGCTCCCACGGAATGGATAACCGTGGTGGAGGCATTATGCAGCGGGCGGAGGCGGAAACCAATGGCTAAGTCAGCCGATAAACTTATCGTAGTCGGCGTGCGAACCGATCCAGTACCAGACGTTCCGACCATCCTCATCCACGACGTAGATTGCCCGATAGCTCATTACTATTGAAATGGAGACACTGCCGGGGACGTGGTGACTCTTGGAGGTATCACGTAGCGTATGGCTACGGAATGATGGATGCTCGGGGTTTGAGTCAAAGAGTGGAGCCATGGCGCGCACTGCTTGCCGAATTGATTCTGGCAGTCTGGCGTACTGTTCGCGGAAGTCGCGGGTTGTGCGATTTCGGAGCCTAAAAGAACGGGCGAGTTTGGCCACTTCGGCTCTCTTCTAATGCGGACGCTTCCAACGCCAAAGCGGTTGGCCCCATAACGCGTTCAGTTTCGTCGAGCGCTCGAAGATTGGCTTCCATTGCCACGACTAGTCCTCGCAATCGATCTACTCGCTCATCATCCGGTAAGAGCTCGAACCGGTCGATCATCTGTATGACGGCCTTGCCGCTAACTAGCCAATTCGCTGCCAGATAGTTCACGACCATTTCGACCGAATTATAATCTTCATCCGAAACCTCACCGCCCCACAAGCGTTGGCGGTTCTGAAGGTCCAGGTCGATGATTGGCGAATGTGACTCGATAGCACCAATTACCGCGTTGGCGACGCTATCGACTGCTTCCTTGACCATTCGGTCAATGTCGCTACGTACCGAGTAGAGACTGTCCACTTCGTCGCGAAAGCGATGAACGGTTTCTCGTGTCTTTTCGGTCGTAATCATCGGCTTTCCCTGTTCGATTGGAGTCCGTCCAGTCGTATCGGCCGGTGGGGACCGGCTCCTATAGTCTAACTCCTATACCCGCGCAATGCACCTTCCTCCTGGGGGGATGCTAGCGACCGCTAGCTACCCCCGCGCCGGCACGAACCGCATCGCGGAATCCAGCCGCAAACCGCACGCGCGGGCCTGCGTAGTCAGGTGGTCGCGTAGCCCGTACAGTTCTGCGAGCGTGTCGCTGTCTCGCTCCGAGCGTGCCTTGGCGATGGCTTGCATGATCTCTCCGCGAAGCGATTGGAACTCGGTCGCGCGGCAAACGGCGGCCTTCGCGAAGCTCTTGGCAAAAGACCGTTCTGCGGCTGGATCGCACAGACGGCCCTTGGCCCATTTGAAACCCGACTCATCAACGAGGGCCGACAGTTGGCGGTGAACGTGAGTCCAATGGTCCCGATCCGCTGGAGACTTGGCCATGCCGATTCGCACGTCCGCAATGTGCAAGCCATGCTCAAGCTGCGCGGCCGTGTCGCCAGACGCTTTTGCTCGTGCTAGCAGTCGTTGGTGTCGGTGGTATCTCGCGATCCGATCTACTTGTTGGCTGAGCTGCTCGAACTCGCTAACGGTAAGTGTATCGCTCATTTTGGGTGCTCCGATTGTTGGAGGTGCTGGATGGTGGATTATTCAACAATTAGGACGCAATTGGAATCCACTAATACTGACGAAGGAGCGTTGCGCGAAGCCTTGGCTCAGCGTCATGCTTCGCAAAATGGCGGTTAACCGTCTGCGCAACGGCAGGCACGTTCGACCGAGGGACGATCAGAGCGTCGTGGATGGTGAGAATCGGCAGGTAAGGCATAGTCTGACGGAGCTCGTCGCACACTCCGTCAATTATCAAGGACGACTCGAACCGCTGGCTTACTTGGGCAATCTTACGATGGCCAATATCGGATTGGGTCTTAATCGATTCAACGAATCCCAGCAGCGACGAAAAGTCGGTCTCCAGCACCGAGTAGACCGGCCGCGTCCGTGAGTACTCGATCGACCCGAACATTGCCGGCATGAAACCAGCCTTGGCTTGGTCCCGAGTCCAATTGCCCGAAGTTGTGCTGGTCAACACGTCGGCCAAGTACTGGTAAATGTCGCCAGTCGTGCAGATGCGAATCCACTCCTCAATGTCGCCCGGAACACGCGACCCCGTTTTTTTTGCGTGGTCGCGCGCGAGTATCCCTATTAGCAATGGCTGACACCCTCTGATGTCTAATTCAACCAGTTCCTTCCCCACTTCCCCTACGGGGGAAGAAGAAAAAGAACTACTAGCCAGGGACGCGGGGAGGGATGGGGGCCGCCCTCGCTGCCCCTCTCTCCCATATGTTGCATATAGTGGGCGCAAAAACAGGTTCGGACGCAGGTACCGAGGTAGGCCGCTGTATGTGGAATGCAGGCGTCGGCCGAACTCGTCACGCATGGCAAAGACGTCACCGCGCCGGATGCTCGATATCGTGTAGTGATCCCACGGCGTTTTTACGTTGCTTGAATGATCCAATGAGAACAATTGCATTCGCGAGAAGAGCCATTCACCGACTGGCCCAAGCGTATTACGGCAGTACGCCGGCAACGAGTCCTGTCGCCGCATTTTGTTCGCGAGCTTGTAGAAACGGTACTTGCCGTGGCGATGCTCGTCAGTGAATCTCATCGACTTTGCGAAGCGGCCAACGGAATATCGCTCATTGCGATCGATGAAACCCAGTTGCTCGCACTGTCGCATGACTCGCGAAGCGTGACCCGATACGATTCCCCGAGCTTCTGCGACTGGAAAATTGACATAGTGACCGGCGACATGCTCATCGTATGCAGCGGTCCTCCTCATTAGATGGCCGATGAGCTTGGCCTGCTCATCGGACTGAGGGGTAATCGTGGTAGGTATAGATACTGTCTGTTGCCGGTAGTCGGCCACGGCTGTAGAATGCCGCATGATGTTGTCGCCCCGATATACGGGCCAGTCGATCGACCTATAGCACCACCACAGCACGCAGGTCGCATCGCAAATTAAATTCAGCCGCTGGAGTCGTACCCAGCGGCTGTTTTTGTTTTGCCACGGAACGTGCAGAACTCAACGTCGCACGGTGGCTATCGTTTGCTGAAAGTCGAAAATAGCTACTCTTCTTCGGAGTCAATCTGATTCGCGGATGTCAGCAACGCGACAAAACGGACACGCGTGTCCGAAGTGAGCGAGCAAAACAGATTATCGTTCGCCGTTGGATGGTGCTGAAGCCTGAGCTTGCGCCCACGCAAGAAACTTACTTTTCTCGGCCGGCGTCATATAGTTGAACGCGTTGCAACCAACGCGAATTGGATCCGCTAATCTGCTCGTCATCGCGTACCGTACGATGATTGACTCACCCATGTCCGAGACTTTCGGCAGTGCGGTTGGACCATTGGCCTTGGCTCGCTTGACTGTGCCGGGCTTCCGTTTGGCAGCCACGGCTGCGATGTGCGACTCAGTTAGCTTGGGTTCTCCTTTCGCTGTTCGCGGGGCCGTCTCGACTACTTCCGCCCACACTTCGGCAATGACTTCATCACCTTCGCTGAGCAGTTGGGCCAAGGGTCTGCACTGTCTCTCGCCTGTCGGTTTGGGACCCATGGGTCCCACTTTCTCGTAGACCAAGGCCGCTTCTATCAAGCGATTACAGTGCCGCCTGCCGAATCCCCAACGGTCTTGGCAGTACGCGTCAAACGTCGAATGGCTCGCTCGGTACAGTCGCTCATCTCGAATCAGCCGTAGCGATTCCCCCAGCTCGAAGAACGCTTTGATGCCTGCATCGATCTTCGATTCAAGACTCGCGAGTGCGGCTCGCTCGGAATTAGATAGCTTGTCAGCCGGGGCAGACAGAGTATTATCGGCCATGTGACCACCTCCAACGTGGTTGCAAAAGAGAGAGGCCAGCGTTAGCCGCGCTGGCCTCTTACACTTTACCCATGACCCAGCGGAATGGACACTACCTTTTGTCATCCAGCCAATCTATATTTCCATTAGTCCTACCGGTTGTTGGACTGCTTGCCGCTGCGGGACCTCATTGACCCCGCAGCGGTTTTTTCGTTAACGCCGGCTAGGCTTCGAGCATCTTGGCTTCGATCTCGGCTAGCTCAGCTGCAGCGGCTTCTAGCTTCGATGTGCGTTCGCTTAGCTCTCGCTCGTACTTCGCTAAGTCGTATGCCTGGCCGTGGTCCAGCGCAGGAGCTCGCTTGAGCCGTGCTACCGTTTCACGCAGCCAGCCGATCTTGTCGCCATTATCCTGGCCTTTTTCGTCGAGCTCGCGCTCAGCCAGACGCTTGGCCGCCTTGAGCTCCGTTACCCGCGCGTGCAATTCCGCAGGGGCTTCGCGCAGTAGCCGTTCCCTAGCTGTTACCACTCGCCTATTTTCAGCCTCGGCCGTAGCTATCGCCCGATCTAACCGAGCATACTCACTCTGCCAGATCAGGTTTCCCAGTCGCTGCTCCCAGACTGCGCGGTCCATCAGATAGCGGGCTGCGGCTTCTTGATCTTTGTAGTATCCTTGTCCAGCTACAACCGCTCGCAACTGCTCCCGAGTAACCTCCGAAGACCCCACATCCAGCCCTGCGCCGTCTGGCGGGCTTACCACGTCCAGTACCCGCCACGCTTCAGCGCGAGCTTGAATGTCGAATTGTAGTCTGTTCCACTCACTCACCTCGACCGGACCCAAATTAGCCGGCGGGCTGTAGACCATTCGGTCCCCCACACGTACCGGGACGCACTCACGCGGCAGTGCGATGCTAATGCTGCCGTGCGGCCAGCCTCGCTTGCTATCTGGCGTCGGCTTTTGCATCGTGTGAGCCTCGGTTGGGTCGACGGCTATTGTCGGCTTTTCGTATGTCGGCGATGCCGTCTGACTACCACTATCCCCAGCGGGTGTTGGCGCAACGTACAAAATCGGTTCACTATTCCCTACCATCTGATTCATCTCCCTCAAAAGTTCGTTCTCTCAAAACCAGTTTCCACGCATCTTCGACCGCCGACAGGAAGTACTTGTCTGCAGTTCCTTTCCTCCCGCGAATCGCGGGGCAAACATGTCCCTTGCGGACCATCCAGGCCAGTCGTGCCAAGTCGATTCCCAGCTCCCGGCAGACCGCCTCAGCCGGTATCGGCCCCTCAGTTGTCAGCCTCAGCGGCGGCGGTTCCGGTGGTGGCACAGGCGCCGGTTTCTGCTTCGGCTTCCTTCACACGCGACAGAGCGTCGATCACCTCAGTCAGCGCGAACCGACGGACGTTCCCCAATCGCACTTTCACGGGGACTAGACCGTCCGCTATCCATCTATCAACGGTCGAGGTCGATACACCCAGCGCGTTAGCCAGCCCGTGCGCATCCACGAGCGCCGGCTTCCCGCCTCGCGCGTCGAGCATCGCAATGACCTGCTTGGCGACCTCAGCCGCTATCTCAATCCGATCCCTTGGAGTCAGCATTTTGACCACCTCCCTTCAGCAGTCGGTCCAAATCCGCTTTCACGTACCACTTGGTTCCTGGCACTCGCTTCAGTGCCCCAGCTTCAGTCATCCTGCGCAGCCGATACCACGTTATCCCGAGGTACTTTGTCGCCTCCAGCGAGTTGAGGAATTCTTTCTCTTTCACGTCAGCCATAGCTTTGGCTCCTTTCTCCACACCTAGACCCACGTAGCTCAGCGTCATGTATTCCACATAGCCCGCGTTTGATATTTATTCAGAGTTTTTCCCAAAACATGAAACAACGGCAACCGTTCACCTTGCGTTGGCGGTCCTTTCAGTTAGGTGCATTCACCACTTTCAGGAGCGAAAACCATGGCAGACCGCGACATCCTTTTCCGCATCGGCGTGGCCTCACACCCAGAAACGCAAAAGCGTCTAACCGAGCTTGGCGAGTCGGTCAAGCGCACCACTCAGCAAATCGAGGCGTCCATCGTCTCGGTGGGCAACACGGCCCGACAAGCAGCCAACGCGATCAACGAAACGAACCGTCGTCAAAACGGTGGGGGCGTTGCCGTAGCTGCACCACCTGCGCCGGCACCTACCAATCGAATATCCAGTCCGCTTGGCGGCGGAGGCGGCGTTACGGGTGATCTAGGTGGAGCTCGGGACCGCATCAGCGGCCTGCGCGAAGAGTTGCAGGGCTTGGCACGCGATGCGCGAGGGGTCGGGGCGGCTTTCGACCTGGATAGCATCATCCGCGAGGCCGATACTCTGCGCGAGTCGATCGGCGGCATCGACTCCGAAGCTGAGCAGGTCACGGCCAGTCTGCAAGGCATTTCGCGCGAGAGTGAGCAGATTGCACGCGATGGCGGCAAGGCATTCCGCGAACTGACTGGCAACGTCGAGGGAGTCGCCACGGGAATCGGTCAACTAGCTGGTGGCTTGGCTTTGCTCGGAGCTGATAGCTCAAACATCAAGGCCTTTGTCGAGCAGCTCCAATACATCAAGGGCGGCCTCGACATCTTCACTGGCTTGACGAAAACGGTTTCATCCGTCGTCCAGGGCTACTCGCTTCTGACCGAACGCGGAGTAGCTGCAGCGCGATCCCAGGAGCTACTTGGCGAGCGCACGCGATTGACCGCTCGACAAACCGAGCTCGCAGGCCAACGCACGCAGCAGCTCACGACTACGGGCGAGCGACTGGTTAGAACACTACGCCAGCAGGCCGCAGCGGAAGAAGCTAGCGCCAGCGCTGACCGTCGCAGGATTCGATCCGGTCGTGAACTTGCCGATCAGCTTGAGCGTGTTATCCACCAGACCGAACGCCTAGACGCAGCCGAAGATCGACTGAACGCGAACCCTCCACATCGACCAGCAGCGGGCGGTATCGTCGCGCCTGGCTTCCGTGGCCGTGGTCGCGGTGGTGCGTTGCTGGCTGGCTTGGGCTCCATCTTGGGGTATCAGGCTGTCTCTGCTGTCACGGACGACCCGTTGGCGTCGGAGTTAGGCAGCTTCGCGCTCAATGAGGGTCTCGACAGGGGGCTTAGCGGTGTCCGTGGTGGCTCCGCAGCACGCAACGCTGGGCAGTTCGTGCGTGGTGCGGGGAGCCGGCTTGGTGGTCTTGGTCGTGGTGCGGGCCGCGTTCTAGGTGGAGCGGCCGCAGCATTCAGCGCCGTGGAACTCGGCAAGCTCGCCTACGATTCGCGCACAGGAACCATCGATCCAGAGAGCGGCTCTGGCCAATTCTTCGGAGGCATTGGGACCAACCGCTCGCTAGCCAACTTCGATCGAGCGTTCCAGCGCAATAGCCCATTCGGTCGCGAGAATGACTATACCCGCTTGGCCGACTCATACGATGCGGTTGACAGAGCGCAGAAGCGGGCCGACGAATCGCGAGCCAACCGCGAACGTGAGGACGAACAGAAGCGCCGGCTTGCCGAAGAACGCAACGCGTTTGACCCGCTGCGAGACTTCGAGAATGCGAATCGTAAGGGCCGTAGAGCATCCGAGGTAGCCGGTGGGCGGCTATCAGGCGTGGGTGCTGCACAGCGGAACATAGCCGACGATGCGCGAGCATTGCAGCGAGCGACTGAGGCCGTAGCCGATGCCGATGAGCGCAGTACGACCGACAAGAAAGAGTACCTCGCGACTCTCCAGCGGGCTCAATCGGTGGCCGAGCGCCTAGCCGAATCGCAACGCTCTGGCATCGCAGCTATTCAGGAAGAGTCCTCTCTGCGCCAAGCCATCAATCGTGATTCGATCTCAGCCGCCGAGCAGCGAATCAGCCTGCTCGATACCGAGTCGGATCGTATACGCGGCATCGCCAAACAGGCAGAGAACCAGCTTCTGTCGGGGGCTCAGCGTTTCGCTAGGCTTTCAGACGCAGACCAGGCCAAGACTATCCAAGCCCAGCAAATCGCCAACAGCGGCGGACAGTTGACCGACAAACAACGCGGCTTGCTCGATGCTATCGGAACCTTCAGTGCTTCCGATGCAGCTCGTCGCGCGGATCTCGCTGAGGCCCAGCAAAAGGGATTCTACAATGTGTTCGGCAGAGAAGAGCGCCAACTTGTCGGAGCGTCAGACCGTTCGATTGCGGAGCGTGATCGTCGTGAACTCGGGGCCGCTCAATCTCGGTTCGGTTCCACGGTCCAGGATGCTCAGCGTGATGGCCGCATCTCGCTTGAGGAGCGTCGTGGCATCTTGGCTGCTCGATCCGAGCTAGATCAGCTCCGTGAGCGACAGCAGTTCGCCCGCGATGGCCGCCAGAGCGAACGTCGCAGCCAACTTGGTTTCTCGGCACAAGAAGCGGTCAAAGGTGCCCAGCAGCTCGGCACGAACGAGTCCAGGGCTCAGCAGCTCCAAGTGACCGTGGCCAACAAGCAGCAATTCGAGATTCAACTGAAGACCAACGAAGACGCGGCAGTTAAGGCCGTTCAAAAAGTTCTCAACGCCAACGTGCGCGGACAGGAGCAACGAATGCAAAAGATACTCCAATCCGGCTTGGATCAAATGAGATTCGAGCTACAGCAAGCAAAAAATCAAGCCGCCCAACAGGGCAAGAATGCGAGGCCGACATGATACCGCACCTACCCGCCGACTTACTCGGCAAAGTGCTAGCCGGCTACCGACAGCTAGCGAATCTCGACTTCGAGCAAGAGGACCATCGCTGGTTAGCACTCATTTGGGTCAACACTGCCAACGACGAGCTTCAGCGTTTCACCCGCGCGGACCGCGATACCAACGAGCAGGTCCACGTTCTCGTTGAGGCTATCGGGGAAGTGCTAGCCAAACTGAACGAGCACGCGCCGCTTACTATTCCACCAGAGCAGCACTAACCGCAAACCATATTTCGCACCTGCTTGAGACCCAAACTGGCGAGAGCTCGCGAACGATCGACACGTATGCCGAACCGTTCCGCGATGCGTTTGTGCGGCCACTCATCGATGTAGAGTCGTTCGATTACTTCCCTGCGCAGTGGTGCTATCTGTGTCAGGGCAGCGCGTAAGAGTTCGCTGCGCTCTACGCGGGTCTCTGCGTCAATCAGGCTGGTTAGTGGATCGTCTTCATATTCAGCGTCCCAGTCCTTCAGTTGAATGCGGCCCGTGCGCTTGAGGCTTCGACGCTTCCGATCGAGGTGCTCGACAAGCAATTCCCTGCATTCGTTCGCTGCTATCGCCATCACCCAATGCCGGATCTCGCTAGCGGTCGAGCCACGGCACTTGTCACGGTGCCGCCATGCACGGACGCACACCCGTTGATATAGGTCATCGGTGTCCGCGCGGCAGTCTATGCACCGGAGCTGCCGCCGATGTCGCCGGTGGATGACAGGGCGCACGCTTGTCAGTACTTCTGCTAGGATCTTCATGGCAACAATGTAGACCGTTTGCAGGCCGCCTTACCAGACGTAATCCGTGCCAACAGTTAGCATAGGCTCGGGATACTTGGCTTTCAGGTCTGCGAACGCTAATCGCTCCAGCTCCACGCTTTCTCGATAGCAGATTAGCAACGTCACCACATCGTAACCATCGTCGGCACCTTCGATGGGTCCCGCCTTGCCGAGCGAGCGAACGCGTAGATTGCCTGGATACATTGCGTGCTCGACACGATAGGCCCACCGATCGATTAGCTTGGTGTTGCTGGTCACGCAGTAGATCGCTGCTAGCGTGTCGTTGAGCGGCTTGTCAGTGATATACGATAGACGCTGCCAGTTATCGGGGTAATTGGCTCTCAGCGAGGCGAACTCGCGCAGTGCCAATGTCATAGCGAGTTGGTCAACTTCCGCCTGCTCTCGATCGTCGTCATCCTCGGTGGACACAACAGCCGGCGCGACCACCGCAGGTAAGCAGATAGCGGGGATCGCTGAACAGGCCAGCAAGAAAGCATTTCGTCGAAGCATCATCATCAATCCTTTTCCAAACAAGGGTTCGCTTCATGCGGATTAGAAAGCGGCGGAACCTCCCGCCACTGAGTGAGATTCAATAAGGTTCGATCAAGTCGCATGGCTGCGGCGTCTTAACAAAACGCTGGTCGATGTAAGCCTCAGTGATTTTTCGGCTACTGTGCCCGAGTAGCACCGTCGCATTGCCACCAGCTACTTCGTAATAGGTAGCCACGGTCCGCCGGATCTTGTGGAACTTGCTGCGGCGTCCACATGGCAACCCGGCATCCTTTAGAATCTTGCCAAAACGATTCCATAGGTAGGTGTCTGTCCAGGCCCATGGGAATACCACCGGCTCTTGATTCAGGCCCCGCATTTGCGACAACACTTCCAGCGTTTTTTCACTCAGCTTGAAAACCTTTCCGCTGTGTTTGCCTTTACGGCTCACTGCTGGAACCGTTAGCCACTCATCTTGTAAATCATCCCACTTGACCTGGAGTAACGCACCAATACGCTCGCCAGTGTCCAAGACGATGCGAACGAGAGCTTCCCACCACAAGCTGGCCGGAATACCACTGTAGTCGCCCTCTAGCCAGCCGATCGCTTCGAATAGTGATGCTAATTCCTCGCGAGTCCAAGCGTCAGGGATCGGCTTGGACGCTTCGGGCTTTACGAGCTCAGGCCATGTCGTCAAAAACTGTCTCCGAACAGCAAAACGCCAGATGGCAACAAGCTGGCCAAACTCCTTGGCCACCGTGTGCATCGAATTACCATCGGCCTCGGCAGCTAAATAACTCGACACATTGTCATCGTTCAGGTCTGACAGAACGGCGGGGCGGCCCATGAACCGCGATAGCTTGCGGAACTGAATTTCATAGAGCCGAATAGTGTTGGGCGACTTGCCTAACAGCCTCTTAGGCTTGTAGTGCTTGAAGAAAAAATGCCTGAGAGTGATTTCTCCGTTGTGTTCTTCGCATAGGTCAGTACCGGGATCGTAGCTCGGCGGTTCCTTGGGCTTCTTGGCACTACGCGTCTCCTTCGTCCCGGTGGATTTACGCTTTTTGGGAAAGCCCCCTATCGACCTTAGGGCACAACAAGCGTCGCGTGCAGACCTCGGCTTGAGTGCCGAGTAAAACGGGCTCTGCTGGAATTCCGCAAGATTCGCTCGTGTTATGTCTCCTAAGGTTGCCTCCCTTCCCAGCCATCGCGAGAATGCAAGCACAGCACGGCGATGGTAGTAATTGAGTGACTTATAGAATTCAGATTCATACGCAGGGTGCCTACTCATTAGAAAATTCTCCCAGCTAGTGCGCTGAAACCTCTGGGCTGACCTTCGAAGTCGAGCTCGACTGCCAAGCAGCCAGCGATACAAATCGCGAATGCACTTTTGCTCATGTCGTCCGCTGGATGGATCGGCTCGGGCCAGACTGGAGCGACTGAGGATAGTTCGTGCATCCTTACCAGATCCCCCCAGTGCGGTTCCTGCTCCAGCGTCGCTTTTTTCGTCAGCCGGTGACAGACGGTGTTTCTGACGGCCGCGAGCCGTCTCAGGAACTCGTAATAACTGCTGTCCAGCACGTTGGCTCTGCGCAACGAAGAGGTTTCCGTCTTGAATATCGCTGGCTTCCGGCCATTGGTTTGCCGCGAAGCTCGCTGGGCAACTAGGTCGCGTATGGCGGTATGAATACGGGCGAACCCCACGATTAGGATCAGCCTCGGGTCGCAATACTCAACTTCTGAAAAATACCCAAGGATCTCTTCGGTTTTTTCGTCACAACAGCCGCAAATGATGCGTGTCATCTCGGAATCCATCCTGCTCTACATTGTGTTAGATTGTGTGCATTTTTGGTTATCTCAACTTCAAATGCGCATACGTGTGCGCTTTTGAACTCGATCGGGCAACGATGGCCGGGCTCCTAATCGGCTTTGCCTTGGGCATACTCTTTCCTGACCTGGCTTGCTCCTTGAGACACCAGCTTCCGCGCCTCCAGTATCGAGACGCCCAGCCGCTCCGCGATGTCGCTGTACTCGAGCTGGTCCTCGTATCGCAGGCGCACGGCTACAGGTAGTTCTTGAGGAGTGTCTGCGTTCATCGCTGTCCCTTTTCCGATCGCTGGCGTGGCCAGCACAGCCAACTGAATTGCCTTCTCCGCTCGGATGCGCAGGCGATTGGCTCGCTCGGCTAGCGTTGCCGCTAGTCCTTCCATCTCATCTGCCTCAGCTCGCATGGCCTGGATTGCCTTCAGCAGGCCGTGCGGATCGTATTGAGTCCACTCGCCTTCCTGCTTGGGTGGATTTGCTGTGCTGGGCTTCGTTCGATTGTTGGCAGTTGCCATAGTTTTTCTCCCAATTGAATGTGGACTCGCGTTTTACCCTGCGGGTCGTCGGGCGTTTGTTTTCGTTACGACGGCTCGAGCCATCGGGGCAATGCCATCGCTGCCGGCCAGAACATGGCTACGGCCCTACGGCTATCGAGTTCTTCAGCCTCCCAGGTTCGAAAGAGGGCCATAGCTTCTTCAGTCGAGACCGTTTTAGGAGCGACGGTTCTGTCGCCCGTTTCCGTGTCAACCATGACGATTTGCCATTGGCGCGGCTCACGTCGCCTGTTGGGTACTTTGATCATTCATCCCCTTTCGTGTTGAGTAGTAGTAGTTCCGGTCCCGCGATTTGCGAGCAGCGAGCGAGCCCCTTGGATACCAGCGACCTCACCGCTTGGAGCGTGACACCCATTTCCGTTGCAATCTCCGTGTAGCTTGCGAGATCCAGGTGGAACCGTCGTATGGCATGGGCCTGCCGGCTTGGTAGCTGGTCCAGCACAGCAATGCACATTTGGATTAGCTCATATCGCTCGGCAGCATCCGTGTCGCGATATGTCGCGGCATTTTCAATTTGGTGGAAAGTCGCTTCCGACGATCCGCACGATTCGCGACGTACTGACCTCTTGGCCCGCGCGATGTGGTCATTCAGCGCGCTCATGGTCGTGTTGTGTGCGATGACTCGCACCCACTTCTGGACGCCATGCACGTCGCGGCTGAGGCACTTGTCCCAGTCACGCAGGGCCCTTAGCGTCACGTCGCCAAACAGGTCGTCTACGTCATACCGCGCAGCGATTGGCAAGAGTCGCCGTCGGTAGAATGCTTTGATACGGGGTTCTTCACCTTCGAGCACTGATACGAGCAGGGATAGGTCGTTCGTTTCGTTCGTTGTCATGTGAGGCTCCACAATTGGTTGAAATGTGGACGCGCGTAGACACCCCCGGCGCGTCCCAACGGGGATGCTTACCGGGCAGTTGCTGGTAAAGATTTGTCGAGCGAATCGCCAGAATTGGGCTGCACGCTGGACACTTGGTTCCGAGATAGAATCTCAGACAGATTGGCACGGGCTATCGCGAGCTGGTCCGCGTTCATGCGGTCGAGCAGGCCGGCTATCTCACTGCGGAGACCGGCTTCGTTGGTCGATTCGCGAGCAGCGTTTTCGGCCCAGTCGCGGAGGTCTGCGCGGAGGCCAGAAAGGCGGTCAGAAGTGTCCCGCTGACGGGGGACTGCATCGCCTGAAGGTGTACCATTTAGTGGAATTTCGCCGTTTTCCGAAGTGACCGATTGTCCTAAGTCACTATTTGCCAACCTGTTATGCGGATTTGAGGAAAGTCCTGCCTGGCCTATTAATTAAATCGCTTTTTGCGATTCCTTCCGCAACGCGGGATTTCCTTGTTTCCCTTGGACTTCCCGCTCTTTTTCTCTCCCTCCGGTTTTCGCTTGACAGCCCCTGAGGTGCCTCTGACGCCCTTAGAGGGTGGACTAAAAGGTGTAACATTTCCGGCCTGTTGAGGTCGTTCCGTAGTTGGCACCGTTCGTCAACGCGGCCGGTTGCAGCAACCATCGATAAGGTTCCGGGTCCACGTATAAATCGCGGTCGACGACCGATGACGCGAGGGCGGAAGAATTGAAAACGGAAGGTGCCCAGCTGCCCTCTCAATATCTGGAAACAAGACGCACCCCAGCAGTCGGACGCACAGCCACCAAACAATCGCGATAGCGCTAGAGCTTTTCCGCCCGGTGAAGATAGTACAATTCAGGAAGTGAAAGCAGCAGCTAGAAAGACCATTGCCGAGTCACGCCTTCCGTTTATTGACGAACTTACAGTCGGCTTTTTAGCCAGTCACGCAGGAATGGCATCCTGAAATCGTTGGAACTTGATTGGGAATCGGCTATATTCGAATTTGCTGTAGCCGATTCCCACTGCACCGTGGCCGCACTGTATGCCATTGGTGGTGGCAGGAATCTGATGAAGTCAAGTTGTATTGGTACGGGATTTTCGTTCCGTCCCTAGATACCTGCTGTTCAACTCGGACTGATTGAGGTGAGCTATGAAAGAAGTCGTTCTCGGCCTAGGGCATCAAACAAGTGTGCGGACGGTAGTCCAGATTGCGGATGAGCAGCTTCGCGCCATTCATGGTTCGCCAAAGAAGTTGGTCGTGCGATCGGGAGCATTGACCGTGGAGGCCCACCGCCCCGCGTTCGAAGGTGTGTTTGATTCATTCGTGTTCCGCATCGGCGGTTCGAACGAACACTGCCGAGGAATCCTGAAAAAAATTGCCAGTGAAAACCCTGCCGTGTGCGAAGCTGTTCAGGTTGATGACGTGGTCGAGGTCCGGCTGTCACCAGCGCAGAAGGGCGATTTGGAAGCGGTGCACAAATTGTGCGACGAACTTTCCAGTGCGCTTGTATTGGGGGAAGTGTGGAGAGTACACGGCGAGGAGTACCGCACCAAGCCAGTTAGCCAAGAGGCCTTGTTCCGAGCGTTAATCAAATTTAAGTCTAGCGATATCCACCTCTATCCTGGCTCTACGCCCGTATTCCGCGTTGATAGCAAACTTCGACATTCCGATAATTTTGAATCGCTGTCGAGCACACAGATTGTCGAAGCCATCAAAGAAATGGCGCCAGAGAAACACTTCAACGAATTCCTGACGACGCAACAGTGTAGCTTTATCTATCACCAGGTTGGCTTAGGATACGCGCGAGTTTCCGCGTTCATGAAAGCAGGCACACCACACTGCACCCTGAGATTCTTGCCGGAGAAAATCCCGACTTTCGAGGAACTGGCCATCCCGCGACAATCCATGCAGAAGCTCGGCAAACTGCATTTCGGACTGATACTTGTCACCGGCATGACCGGCAGTGGAAAGTCGACAACGGTGGCATCTCTGGTGGATTGGATCAACCAAAACAATGCGCTGCATATCTTATGCATCGAACATCCCGTTGAGTTCGTTCATAAGAGCAAGAAATCGGTCGTCTCGCAGCGGGACGTTGGAGAGGACGTCGAAAGCTTTGCCGATGCGGTCCGAGGGGCATTGCGACACGACCCGGATGTCATCGTAATTGGTGAAATGCGCGACCCCGACACGATTCGTTCCGCCATCAACGCTGCGGCAACAGGCCACTTGGTGATTAGCACCTTGCATAGCGGTACTTCGTACGAAGCAGTCAATCGAATTGTTAGCTTTTTTGATCCAGTCGAACGGGACTTGGTAAAGCTACAGCTTCGCGATGCACTGAAATGCGTAATCTGCCAAAGGCTGTTGCCCAAACGGGGCGGGGGGCGCCAAGTCGGTTTGGAGTTCCTCATGAATGACACCAACATTATCGCCAATTCCATCCTGCAGGGCAATTCACTCGGACTGAAAGTCGGCATGCAGCAGACTTCATCTGCATCATTTATTTTTGAGCAGCACCTTTTTGAACTCTGCAAGGCGAACATCATTAGTCAGGACATAGCGCAGATCTATTCGAGTGACCCATCGACCTTTAATCAAATGTTACTAGGCAGTTACTCCATCCCAACGCCCGATGCGATGCTCAATGCAAGGTGAACGGTCAGCGCACGAAATAATACAGCGAGATCTTCGTGTGGCACTGATCGCAGGCATAGTCGAAATGGAGCATCCAAAGCCAAACCTCAACGCTCCCAGCGAGAAAATCAGCAGCGGATAGTGTAGACTGAACGGCTGGTCTGCATTTGCCTGACTATCGCCCTCCTTCTTACCACTTTCGAAATTTAGTCTGCTGATGTCTCTCATTTCACGATTCGCGTTAATCCTCTTTTGCCAATTCTTCTTATTCGCCGCAGCGCGGACCAGTGCCGCCGACCAACCGCCGGCGTCTGCGAAGCGTCCGAACGTCATCGTTTTTTATACTGACGACCAAGGGTCGCTCGACGCGAACTGCTACGGCTCCCAAGACTTAGTCACACCGACGATCGATGGGCTTGCCGCCACAGGAGTTCGCTTCACTCAGATGTATGCGCCCTCGGCGATATGCTCGTCGTCGCGTGCCGGTCTGATGACCGGTCGTTTTCCAGCTCGAGCGGGTGTTGCCCATAACATCCGCGATACCGAAGAAACCGAGGGTTTGCCGCACAGCGAGATCACCATCGCCGACATGCTTCATGATGCCGGTTATCGAACCGCGCACATCGGCAAATGGCATCTCGGCCATCGCGCGGAAACTCGCCCCAACGGTCAGGGTTTCGATTTTTCTTTTGGGCACATGCAGGGCTGCATCGACAACTACTCCCACTTCTTCTATTGGAATGGTCCCAATCGTCACGACCTGTGGCTCAACGACCGCGAAATCCATCGTGACGGTGAGTACTTTGGCGATTTGATGCGAGACTACTGCAAGCAGTTCATCAGCGAGAAAAGTGAGCAGCCGTTTTTTGTCTACATGGCGATCAATTGGCCTCATTATCCGCTCCAAGGAAGCAAGAAATGGCGTGAGCATTACGCAGAGCGAATCGCTGACCCGAACCGGCAAAGGTATGCGGCTCTGCTAAGCACTGCCGATGAATTGATGGGCGACATCGTCAACCACATCGACTCGCTCGGCCTACGTGAGAATACTCTAATCGTGTATCAATCCGATCATGGTCATAGCGTGGAAGAGCGTACTTTCGGAGGCGGGGGCAATCCGGGACCGTACCGTGGTTGCAAGGCGAGCCTATTCGAAGGGGGATTGAGAATCCCATCGGTGGTTTCATGGCCCGGCACCATCCCCGCTAACGAAACGCGAGATCAAGCGGTCTTTGGGTGCGACTGGCTGCCGACCATTGCGGACTATGTTGGCTGTAAGCCAGCAGCAGAAAAGCTGGACGGGAAAAGCATTCGATCGGTAATTGAATCCAAGGACTCGGAAAGTCCTCACGATCATCTGTATTGGCTGCTCGGTCGAGGTCCCCAGGCGCAGTGGGCAGTCAGGCAAGGCGACTGGAAATTGCTCGGCAATCCCAAAGATCCACGCCAACCCAATTCGCTTGGGAAAGACGATGACTTGTTCTTGGTACATCTCAGCGACGATATCTCGGAAGCTAAGAATGTTGCCGCTTTGCATCCCGACAAAGTTGAGCAATTACAAGCGATTCACACTCAGTATCTAGCTGAAATCGAGGGTCGGTGAGGCGTGAGCGTAGCACGCTGCCCCCCACCGTGTTCGTCGGCGGAGGACCGCCGAACTACGATATGGACGAGCTAGAGCAATCACGACATGCGTCACATCAAAGAAGGCGTCACTGGAAATGCTGGTTGGCGACGTTGGGATAATTGAGAACTAGCTTGACTTCGTACGGTAGATCACCGTACGATGGACGTGAAGGAGAATGCAAACATGTCCCACAAAGAACCCAAAACAGCTCGCATTGATGCGCGGATGCCCGAATCGGTACATGTGCTTTTAGTGCGAGCTGCTGAACTTCAGGGTCGAACTCTGTCGGATTTTGTCGTCAGTTCTGCGCGAGAGGCGGCTGAGGAAGCCATCGCCAAGCATGAGGCAATTCAGCTATCGGTTTCGGATCAGGAGCGTTTCGCAGATGCCCTGTTGAATCCGCCACCATTGAGTGAATCGCTCCGTCAAGCAGCCGCCCGCCACAAAGCCTTGGTTGATCCGTCGTGACTACCCCCTATCATGTCGAAGTTCTTGGCAAACATTCGCGCGCCCTTTTCGACTGTGGGAACGATGCCCTGAACGAGTATCTTCGCCGCAACGCCAATCAGGACCAACGGAGACGTTTCGCAGTCTGCTACTTGTTGATTGAATCCGCTACAGACCGCATTGTCGGTTACTACACGCTGGCGTCTGGCGGTATTTCGCTGGCCGAACTGCCGCCGCATCGTCAAAAAGGATTACCACGTTATCCGAGCGTCCCAATTGCCCGAATCGGCCGACTGGCAATCGCGACATTGGCGCAAGGGCAAGGGCTCGGCGGAGTGTTGCTATTCGACGCAATCAAGCGTGCATCTGCAACGAGCATGGGAGTGTACGCCGTACTGGTGGACGCGATCGACGATCACGCCGTTCAGTTTTATCAGCGATTCAGCTTTGGAAATCTTGAATCCAATCCGCGAACCTTGTTTCTTCCGATTTCGGATGGCCTCAAACGCATCGC
Organism: Pirellulaceae bacterium; assembly: GCA_020852965.1. Taxonomy (GTDB): domain Bacteria; phylum Planctomycetota; class Planctomycetia; order Pirellulales; family Pirellulaceae; genus Aureliella. Next base: position 34,529 of record JADYZV010000018.1, read on the forward strand.
AGCGTCTTAATCCGAAACCTCAAGCGATTCTCCGCAATGGCGGCTCGATCTATCGTCAGCGCCTTCGTTTGAATCTCATCGCTGCCATATCACGGCGGTTCTATTTTCACCGTTTTCAAACTCAGTAACATCTCATCGGACGCGGGCTTATACTTACAAACGACGGACGGCAAATCACACTGCCTATTGCGACCGCTACCCCACCGCGTCGTTGGACAGGCGATTGTGTTAAAGGCGATTGCCGAAAAGCTCCGCGAGACTTCCGAATTAGAGAGGATTATTGATGACTAGCACTACGTATCTGCGAGGATGGAAAGACACGGTCCGTCAAGGGCTAGTTGCAGCGATCGCACTGTTGCTGTTCGTAGCGGGCGGCAGACTCTCAATTGCCCAGGAGTTGCTACAAGAGTCAAGTGTCGAAGTTGTCCTCGAACAAGACGTCATGGTGACGATGCGAGATGGGGTGCGATTGGCGACCGATGTCTATCGGCCGGCCAAGTCTGGCGAGGCGTTGAAAGAACCATTGCCGGTCATCCTTTCGCGACTCCCCTACAACAAGGACGGACAATCCACGGCGGCGCGCTACTACGCCACGCACGGCTACGTGTTTGTCGCTCAAGACACGCGGGGGCGCTACAAGTCCGAAGGCATCTGGCACATGCTCACGGACGATGGACCCGACGGCGTGGATTGCGCCGCCTGGATCGGCAAGCAGCCGTGGTCCGATGGCAAGATTGGAATGATCGGTACGTCGTACTACGGAGGGACCCAGCACGCGATGGCGTTGGCGGGGGCAGCGGAACTTCAGACGGTGATTCCCGTCGATGCGATGTCGAACATGGGGCAGCAGAGCCTCCGCAATGCCGGTGCGTTCGAGCTGCGTTTTTGGAACTGGATCTTCTTGAATGCGGGGCGCGGAAGTCGCGCTGCGCAGGATGCGGGAACGGCCGAGGTGCTCAGCCAGATGGCGGGGGAGCGATTCGCGTATTTGGACAATTTGCCGACGCGCCGCAGCATGACACCACTCAAGCTTGCGCCCGAGTATGAAGAGTGGCTGGTTTCGGCGATGGAGCACGGTGCCGATGACGCGTTTTGGGCTCAAAACAACATTATCGATGCGCCCGAGAAATACAAAGACATTCCCGTTTACTTGGTTTCCGGTTGGTACGATTCTTGGGGTGGCAATACGACGGCCAATTTCATGGCGCTTAGTCGTACGCTGAAGAGTCCCGTCTACCTGATCATGGGACCGTGGATACATGGCCAGCAATCCGCTTACTCCCACGGCCAAGTTGACTTTGGAAAACAAGCGGCGATTGCCGACCAGTGGGCTTGGCGACAGGAGTGGTACGACCATTGGCTGAAGGGGATCGACAACTCCGTTGGCAAGGCGGATCCGTTCAAGACTCGTGTACGCGTCTTCGTGATGGGGACCGGCGATGGCAGCCGGGATGACCAAGGCCGCTTGCGACATGGCGGATCGTGGCGGAACGAGCACGAATGGCCATTGGCGCGAACGCTGTACACAGATTTCTATCTACAAGCCGATGGCGGTCTGTCGCAAGCCAAGCCGCTGGCAGTCGAGTCGCCAACGCAATTCCAGTTCGACCCTCACGACCCGGTACCGACCATTGGCGGCAATATCTCCTCGGGGGACGATATCTTGTTGCAAGGTGCGTGGAATCAGAAAGGTGGCCCTCACGTCTGGAATTTCCCTCAGCCGCTACCAATCTCTGCGCGGAACGACGTGCTCGTTTTTCAGTCGGAGCCACTCAGCGAGGATCTTGAAGTAACCGGAGAGATCGAAGTGCGATTGTTCGCGTCGAGTTCCGCCGTCGATACCGATTTCACCGCCAAGTTGATCGACGTCTATCCACCGTCGACCGATTGGCCAGGGGGTTTTGATTTGAACATCGGCGATGGCATTGTCCGTGGTAGATTTCGCGAGTCGCTCAAAAAGGAAGTGTTGATGACACCCGGCGAGGCGTATGAGTTTACGATCAAGCTGTATCCGACATCCAACGTGTTCAAAAAGGGACATCGAATTCGAGTCGACGTATCGAGCTCAAACTTCCCACGCTTTGATGTCAACCCGAATACGGGCGAACCGCTGAATCGCCAACGCCTGAGCAACGTAGCCACACAAACGATCTACCACGACATGAATCGGCCTAGTCGCATTGTATTACCCGTGATTCCAGCGACTGAATGACGGTCCAATGCACAAGATTTTTTTGCTCCCAATAGCAGCGTGTTCGAGCAAGACGCAGAGTCAATGGTCCGTGGCCAGTTTGAACTCGCTACTGGCTAGTGCGATTCGCATGCTCGATAACCTGTTTTCTAGATACACGACCTCCGCTTGGTGGTCGCTGTCGATGACGACGGCCTAGACGTCTGGTACTGGGTCGGCTCGCACGCTGACTACGGTAGTTCGATTGTAGAAGTAGCTCATGGTTTCGGTCCCTGGACACTGCTAGCATTCGTTGAGGCGATCGCGGGGGAGGCAGGAAAGCAGGCATCGCAAGGGGGGAAAGGGTCGTGATGTCGAGGTAGCGTGCTTGAAAATCGCTGTGGGAAATTTTATGTGGGTGTGCTACAAGCGACACAGCGCTAAATGCGAATTAAGAACTTACGTACTCATTTTCTCTTCGAAGAAGCTCGATGACTGTCGGACACGGAAGTCCACACGTCCGAACCGGTGCACCTCAAACGTGCCCGCCTCGCGGCCGCTTTCCTAACGAAGGTCGGTATGGGAGCGTGCGCGCTGGGTTTCTGGGGCTGTTGGTCGGCCTGCTAGCAATACTGTGTTTGACCCGCTATTCCTCTGGTCAAACGACAAATTCGGCTGCGGCGGCTGCTTTTGAAACAGCCGCGCAGTCTACCGTGAATTGTGAGTTGCGCGTGGTCTGGGGGGGCAAATCACCGCGACCGTATGCGGGGACGATCTCTGTTGCCGGCGGTACTCTCCGAGTCGTACGCAACTTGAGCTTACAACAAGACTCGATCGGTAAGATCAGCAATGCAGGCATTGACCGTATTGTTTTGCATCCGCATAGCCCCTGTACTTTCGGCGGCGTCGATATTGAAGTGCGAGGGCAGCTCGACAGTCGAATCCGCTTGCAAATCGACGATCCGCTGGGCGGAAAGCCAAGCGAGTTTGACGTGCCACTGGCCGAATTGCTGGAAGGTGAATGGCTACAAGCCTTAGATGATCGAGGCAATCGGCTGGCAATCGGTCGGCAATTGGTCGATCGCCTGCGAGTTGTTTCGGCGCTGGAGCCGCGCATCCTCGCGCCGAATCAAGCTTGGCGTCTCGAAATCTCGGGGCATCGCACAGGAATGAGCGCTGGCGGCGCGACGGCAGAGCTACGGTTGGTGGGCCAGGATGGTCAAACGGTTGGAAAGCCGCAAATGCAACCGATCACGATCGACGAGCAAGGGAGTTTTCCTACGACGGTCGTTGAGCTCTTGGCACCAGCACAGGAAGGTGCCTATCATCTCGAAATCGCGCTGCAACGGCGCGGCATGTTGAATGCTTTGGTTTCGACGCCGGCCACGTTGCTCAGGCGTTTGGACATGGTGGTATTTGATGCGCAGGCAAGCCCGCTGGCTATCGCCAATTGGAAGTTGCTGGCCTCGATCGATCCGCTCAAAGCCAGCAAGCCGGGAAGCCTAGCTTGGTTGGCGACGATGGAAGGCTTGCCATCGCTGGGCCGCAAAGGTGGCCTGGGTATGGCAGACAGGCTGCAGACTTACAATCCGCTGGCAGGTGCCATGACCCAACCCATTAGCCATGGTCGCTTGGGCTCGCGCGATGTGGTGATGGCAGACGTTGCTACGGGGCAATTGCACACAGGCGAATGTCTGAGCCTAGCCCCCCAAGCTTGGCTGGCGCTGCCCATACAAGGCCTGCAGGACAACCTGCCGCATCGGCTGCGCGTGAGAGTTCCCACCGATCGTCCTATTGAACTGGCGATTAGCTTGCAACAAATGAATGTCTTGCGTGAATTCCCACCACTGAGTCTCGACTCGGGTGTTGTCATTCGGCCGCGTCATGCCTCCGTCTCAAAGGGCACAATCCCTGCAATGCGGGTTAGTTTTCCATCCGCTTCGGGCACGGTAGGTCGCGAAGACGTAGGTGGGAATATCGACGAGTTTCAGGATGTCGCAGCGCTCACCGTTCCTGCATCGACAGCCGGTCGCAATGGCGAGCTAAGCGGTGCGCAACCGCAGGCGGATGACGTCCCGGCAGACGCTCACGGAAAACAAACGACCTATACGGAACATGAAATCGTATTCTGGCCACGTGGCCAGCAGGCTTACCTCGTGGTAGCTAACATGCACGCCGAGCAGAATGCTAGTGTATGCGAGATTTTTCTGGAACGGGCCGAATTGACAGATCGCGCAAGCGTGGCCTCCGCACCGTTTGAGGCGCGACGCATGGTGGGGATCAATTTGGATAAACCGCTGTTGGCTGACAGCGTCTCGGCCAAACGCGAAGTGGATAGCGTAACAGGCCGCGCCTTAGATTCGTGGGGGACTTGGCAGCAGTCGATCCCGCGCATCTGCCAAATGATGCAGCTTCGCCGAGCCAATACGCTGCTGGTTAAGGGGTTTTCCGAAGGGGGGGCCATCTTCCCCAGTGAGCGGTTGGACCCCACCTGTCGCTATGACAGCGGAACGTTCTTTTCCGACGGACGTTCACCGGAAATCAAAGACGCCATTGAATTGATGTTGCGACACTTTGACCGTGACGGCTTGAAGATGGTTCTGGCGTTGGATCTCAATACGGCCCTGCCGGCGCTGAATCGCTTTGAAAATGTTGCTGGGCACGAATCGCTGTTACAACAGCCGCTATCCGTCGGCGACAACGCTTCGCTAGGAAAAATGCCGCGATACAATCCACTCAACGCCCGCGTTCAAGAGGAAATTGTGGCCGCGCTACGCGAGCTAGTGGATCGCTACGGCCATCATCGGGCGTTCGCAGGGATCGCGTTGCAGTTGGACGATCAATCGCAGTTGGTCTTTGCCGGCGATCGCTGGGGTTATGACGCACATACTTTAGCCGACTTCGAAAAGGAGACCCAAGTCAAATTGCCTCCGCGCGAACAATTGGAAACCGCCTTTAGCGGGGCAGCAAGGTTGGCTTTCCTGGATTGGCGAGCCGGCCAGTTGACCCAATTCTACGCGCGGCTGGGAGACATCGTGCGCGGTCAGCACGAAGATCGCAAACTGTATCTCAACGCAATTCGCTTATGGGATGATTTCCCCAATGAGTCTCGTTTCCTCAATCCTAAGGAAGTCATCCGCAATCCGCGCGAGTACATGTTGGCCTTTGGGATTGCTCCCGAGCGACTTGCCGAGTCGCCTCACGTTGAGTTGATGCGAGGTTCGATCGACGCGATATCCCATTCGGTCAATTCTCAAGATTGGATTCGTCGCGAATCGGGCCAACGTGGTTTGGTCGAATTCTATTCGGCCAACGACTCATCGGCGGTCGTATTGCGTTACCCGCGTCGTTTCCAGATCGTGGGGACCGACCCGCTCGATCGCTCGGATGCGCGCTGGCTCTATCCAACTCTATCGCATCCGGGTGCCCACGCGCGCAAGGTATTGATTAATCAAATATTCCATTCGGACCCGTTGCTGCTGGTCGATGGAAGCTGGCTACCGTTCAGCGGACAGGAGGACGAAATACTCAGTTTGATGAAGACTCTCAACGATCTTCCACCTATCAAACTGATGCCAGTCGCTCTGCGCGAGTCGGATGCCAATCTGCGCGTTCGATTGGGTCACTACCAAAACAAGTCCTACGTGCAGATTGTCAACAATGCCCCTTGGGAGGAGTCGCTCCAGTTGGACTACCGAACCGTCGGACGCAACGTGCCCATGCGGGTTTTAGGGGATCACGCATTGGATTCTTCGGCGAGTCGCGATGATTCTAATGGCGCTAACCGCTGGACGCTGCGATTGGGACCCTACGATATGATCGGCATTGAAGTCGACGACCCCCATTTGAGTCTAACCAGTTTGCAACATGCACCACCAGCCGACACGGCGGAACGCATTGCCAACGAATTGGCCGAACTGGAAACGTTAGTCGCTCGCTCGGCCGACGTGGCCCAGCAACCGATCTTAGCCAACATTGGTGGCGATTTTGAACGCTGGGATAGCGACGGACAGCCAATGGGCTGGAGCGTTTCGACGCTACCCCAAGTGACCATTGCGGCTTCTCATGAACTGCCCCACACGGGCGGGACGAGTCTGCTGTTGGAAAACACCGGCAAGTCCCCGGCAGCGGCGTGGGCGCAGAGCCGCCCAATCTCTCCGCCGCGAACCGGCCGTTTGGTCGTGCAGGCTTGGTTCCGCGCACCCGCGATTGGCTCACCGCTGTTGGTGAAGCTGTCGGTCGTGGGGCGCACCCACGCTGGGCAGCGCTTCGAACGCGCAATGGAGCTGGGTGGTCGCTCAGATAGCTCAAACGCCATCGCTATCGACTGGGGACGCAAACCGGCCACTTTGTATGTCGGCGATGTATCGAGCGAAAGCGTGGCTGAACTGAACGTTTCGATCGAGTTGATCGGGCCAGGCAAAGTGTGGGTCGACGATGTACAAGTCCTCGAATCGCTGCTGCAGCCGGACGAACGCAACCACTTGCGTGGCGAACTGCTCGTCGCGCAAAAGAAGCTCGCTGAAAGCAATCTTTATCCTGCCGAACGGCTGCTTGACAGTCACTGGGGACAGTATCTATTCCACTTCCAGCCAGCCGCTGAGCTATCGAGTGACGGCAGATACATCACCGCCGCATCACCGCCGATCGCTCGGATGTCGCGTGCTAGCATGCAGAATACGCCGCGAGCCAACAGTGAAACTAACATGACACCTGTAGGCTCAAGCAATGGACGCGGCGGTTGGTCTCAATCACCATCTGTATTTCGTCAAATGCGTGACTCGCTCCGCAATCGCTGGCAGCGTTAAGACTTTCTGCTGCCAACTCCAGACTGCGATCTCTTTCGACACGGGAGATTTTCGACGATCACGAGTGCGGAAACGAGCAGCCGCTCGCGGCCTTGCATTGCTTAGGGAGCAATTCGGCGACGGATGTGGCGCGATAGGCGGGGCGCTTCCAACCCCCGGTAAGAGTGCATCTGGTTGAAAGAGGCCGGGCCATCTAGCTAGTCACAAGTGATGCATGTTAAGCACCCACGCATAAGTTGATGTGCATATTTGCCGCTATGTCGTTTGCCAGGGTAAATTGATATGCTAGGTATCTTATGCGTGAGTCCGAAGTCGATCGAGTCGTTCCCATTCGAAAAACGAAAAAAGGCTGACGGTCGCGTCAGCCTTCAATCGTATGGAATTAGCATGGGGCAACTCTAGGGAGCTACCAGAGGTACTCGCCGCCGATCGACCAACCTTGATACAAAACTTCCCCATCGGTATCGATAAACGGATGGCGGTTCAATGTAAAGGCACCGCCTCCCAATGCGTTGCTCAAGTCACGAGTGTTGTAGTTCTCGGGAGCCAAAGCCACGTTGTCGACATACAGCAAATTGTAGGAGGTTTTCACCGACCACGAATAGCTTAGGCGGTAGACGGCCGACACGACGAGTTCACCCAAGTAGGCCGTTCGACCATCGGACAACTTCTCGCGAGCCCCAGGTATCGAGTTGGCTGTGATTTGTGACTCGACCGTAGCGTGGTTTCCGTAGATCCCCCCTTTGCTTTCAGCACCGATCTGTAGGCCCGGTGCGACGTTGACCCAATAGTCCCCGCCAAGTTGGAAGCCGGTGAGTTGGTTGCGAGTCTGCGTTTCGTGATTGAAAAAGCGAAGCTCATCGAACTTAAAGGTGTTATTGACCGCACCGATCGCGTTAAAGCCAAATCGTTCGTCCAGATCAAAGTAACGCACTCCAGCTAGCCAAGAACCTTGGGCCGAAGCAAACGGGCTGGCGAAACGACGACGGTAGTTGACTTCACCATTATGTAGCTCCGAGTTGTAACTGATTTTGTGGATGAACGAGCGGTCGGTATCGTCAAAGCCACCCACCGGATCGGTACCGAACTGACTGTAGCTGGAGTAGAGCGTGGGTGGAAGCGTATTAGGAATGATCTCTGCCTGTTTGCTAACGTTCCAATCGTTGAGTCCGAAATAGCGAGCTTCGACGTTCGATCCAGGTCCCAACTGCAGAGCGCCAATCAATTCCAGTCCATAGCGCATCTTGTCCAAGTTCAGATCCGAGGTGCTTAACACGGGCGTGCCGCTGACCCCATTTCTGCTGACTAGATGTGAGCGAGCAAACTCACCGGTGGTTCGATTGCGATTGGGAGTTGCGAAGCCGCCAAAGTCGGAGGTTCGCGATAGCCCGACCGTACCGGCGTAGAAGTCAAACCATCGCTGGGAACCTTGTCCCCCTTCATTGTAGGGTGCCAAGGGGCCGAGCAATGAGAGCAAGGCACCACTACCGAGGCTGCCATTGCCATTGCCGCCGAGCCGGCTTGCCAGCCTTCCACCCAATAGCCCCCGCGGTTCGCCACTAGCGCTGGCGTAGGTGACATCCATTGGCGGAGGTCCCTCGAAAACCATGCTCATGGGACGATCGGGTGACATCATGCCACCGCCTGGCTGAACGCCACCCATGCCGGGTGGCATTCCGTAAGGCATCTGGCCAGCCATTCCCGCAGGAGGAGCTTGACCGTACAGTCTCTTTGTCGCAAATCCTTGAGCACTTACGAGGAGAGCTAGCCCCACCGTCAGCCAGTGCATACGACCACTGAGCATTCTCATTGATTTCTCTCCAGCGGCACTTCGTCCGTGTTCGGCATCTGCTGTGCACCCAGTAGGCAGGCCCCACCCACCCATTCACTAAGCGCACAACTTAAATTCGGTATCACCCGAAAACTCGTTACAGACGTGCTTATCGGCAGCGATCGAGCGAAATGTTTGCTAGAACCAGAATAATCGGCACGATCCGATTGCTTTTGCTTAGATGGCTGGCAAGCCAGGAGGGCTTGGTTGACATTGACGCCACACTCCGAGTGTTGCTAACACGCACACCCCTTGAGCGGCGGCGACATTGACCGGCCCGCAGAGCAACCACGTCAGCCATTGCCCCATCGTCTGACCCGACGGCGCGCTGAGTAGCAGTACCACCAAGCTGGTGGCCAGCATAAACGCGATACCAGCTAAGCTAAGCAGGCTCCAGTCGTCTTTCCAAATCCAACGGCATGCCAGCCAACTGACGATTGACCCTGCCAGCAGCGCCGCCAATACCGCCCACATCAGTTCCGGCGGGGCATCGAGTCGCGGCCAGGCATGAGCGATGCAGGCTACAATGGCTGTGACAAAACCGATTTCCCAGATCGACCATCGCCAGCGTTCGGTCGTTGGCGTACCGTTCGTCAGGCTATTGCTCCGGTCGGCGAGCGGCACGCTCCTAGGTGGGCTGGCAACGGGATCGAATACAGAGGTTGCCCAGCCAGCCAGCAGCAGAATGGCTGCTAGCAGGATGCTCTCCGCCGTCCCAAAGCCAGTCAACTGCTCGAATGCCGCTTGAGTTGACCACCCTACAGACACGGCCAGCGAAGCGCCCCATAGTTTTCCTCGACCGAGGCTCCCGACCAGGTAGCCAGATAAAAACGTACCCGCCCACATCATACCCACGATACTGGGCTGAAAACGCAGGCTTGGCTCCCAGATACCCACAATGAGGCTCGACGCAACGCTCGCCACCAGCAGCAACGGCAGGCTTGCTACCCAATTCCCAGAGCCGGACCTGCCCCCAGCGCCGGCCGGGGACGAAAGGGGCGCTTCCGAGTCGCTCTGCTGGATCGAGTCGGACCACAGTTTCAATTCGATGCCGGCACTTGTCAACGCAGTAGAGTCCCAGGTCCAGGGTCGATTTCATGTAACGCGATGATCCCCCGCGCGATCGAAATTGTTCGTTGGCCCCAACCTGGTTTCTTGTGATTCAAGGAGGAGGGCAACGAGCTGACGTTGCTTTCGACGGAGACCGCTGTGCTATACAAGTCGAGTCTACTTTAAGCCGCCGGAGGATAGTGCGACGCCACAACCGCTTCAGGTGAGAAAGGTTGATAAGTTGCACCACAGCCCCTTGTCACCGCGACAACTGCACTAGGCGAACCGTTAAGGACAATCGATAATTTTCTACAACAAAACGTTTCCATTGCGCCGGCTGGACTGCGCAAGCGGAACAGGCAGCCTTATCGTTATAAAAGTAGGTTTCCGCTTTCGCCAGACGATGGAATCGTGCGATCTGGCGACGCAGCTACAATAGAAACAATGGATATAGATGTTATTGCCCCCAGGGAGAGACTCGATGAGATCGATGGCGGACAGCCTACCCGGGGCCATGCAACCGATTGTATGCTGCTTGGGAGCACGTGTTGCGGGAAAGCCGACGCAGTTCTTGCTGGAGCGGGCGATCGCTGTCAACGAATTGGATTGGCGCGCGATCACCATTGAACTGGCTGCGCAGGATCTTCCCGTTGCCATAGCTGGAATGAAAGTCATGCGGTTTATGGGGCTGCGTTTCTTTCCGTCGCTACAGCCTGACGCAGCACGGCAGCTTGCTCCCGAAGATGGGCTTGTGCAGTTTATTGGGAGCGTTACTTCCGCAGCGTGGGGTAGTCAATCGTGGCAGGCGTGGCATCATTGGGGCGGAGCCATCTTGACCTGGGCAGCACCACGGATCGAGAAGGGCACCTCAGTCTGCTGGCTGCATGGGGATTCGGTGCGCAGCCGTAGTTTGTGGGCTGCACTTCTGGAAGACCCCACGAAGGTGTCTGGAGCAGTTCCGACCGCGGCCGGTCTGCGAACGGTAATGTGGTCCTCCCCCCCCGAAGAACTTCCCCCCCAACGGAAGAAAGAGAGCGAATTAGAACTTGTCGTGCTTGAAACGCAGGAGCAGGGTATAGCCCATTTGCGCGCGAAGGCTGCTGGCGGCCAGCTCCCTACAGTACTACTAGTCGGCGAACAGTTCCCCAATATGGAAGAGTACAACCTGGCCTCAGCCACTAAGCACTGCCTGGTAGCCAGCGACGAAGTAGGTTGTCGGCAAGCGAAACTGTGGTCGCACCCGAGCCTGCGTATATTGCCAGAAGTCGAGCAAATTGTGGCTTGTGAAGCCTTTGATTTCCAACGTTGGACCGGTCACCACGTTTCCCTGCACCTGCTTCGCGACGCCTACGATGAATACAATGGCTTCTAAAAAAGTCACTAAAACCGCTTCAGCGCTTGACAATTCCACTAAGCTTGCATAGATTCGCGCGAGTTCCATTGCGTGGAGCCGCCACCAGTCGCTCGGCTGTGACTCATGGCAGCGGCTCAAAATTAAAATAGCAAGCATATCGCAGGTTGTGACTGCTGCGGTGTACGAGCACGAATCAAAGATGCGAATAGCATGATCGATCTCAGCGGCGTCGCCCGCCATCTCCGACTTAGTGTTGAGCAACTTCGCGTTGCGGCTGACTTGCTCGAACAAGGTTATCAGCCTGGTTTCATTGAGCGTTATCGCGCAGACGAGACTGGCAATCTGCCACCAGCGACATTGTGGTTGCTCAAGCTTGAGATCGACCGTCAAGTGCGATTGCAAGCCAGCCGCGAGAGGGCGGCCAGCCAGCTCCCGAAGGACGCCGAGCTGGATGCGGAAGGGGGCAAATTCCTACAGCGGGCAACGACCGAAGTCGAGATCGAGGTAGCTCTGCGCACCTTTCGTTCGCGCCGACAGCTCAGCCAAAATCAGGAAAGCGACAAACAAGCCAGCGTCCTGCTTGAGAAATTGATCGAATACCAAGGTCCAGCCATCGACGATTTGACCGCGTGGTCAGCCGAACAACTGTCGATCGAGCCGGACGCTGCCGAGCTGGCATTGCAACATGCCGGACGCTTGGTCGGGATGCTCATGCACAGCGACAGCAATTTGAACGAGCTCTTGCGGCGCACTATTCAGCGACTGGCACAAGTACGTGTTGAATTGTGCGATCCAACTCAAGCTGACGCGGACGAACCAACAGCGGATGTGGCGTCCGAGTCCAATGATGGGACCGGCGAGCAGGGCTCCCATGAAGGGCTCGAAGCGCAGCATGTCCCCGCGCAGCAACCGACCGAAACCAATCCAGTCGCAGTAGTACAGCAGGGCGAGCAGCAGGACACACCGCCCCGACCGGAGGAAACTCGACCAGAGGAAACCCGACTAGAGGAAACCCGACTAGAGGAAACCCGAGCAGAGTTACCAACTTCGCAAGCCAGCGCCGGTTCTCAACCTATTTCCGAGCCCGCAGTTGCAGCGCCAGTCGCCAGTGTGACAGTTGCCAATGAGACAGTTGCCAATGAGACAGGTGCCATTGAGCCAGCCGCTGGCGAACTAGATGCCCAAGCAGTTGTCGAGGACGCTTCCGTCGTAAGTGTTGCAACCGAGAATAGTGCGGCATCCACAAATGCGGCTTCGGAGGCGGCCCCGGCTGAGTTGCTGTTTAGCTCCGCTGAGACCAAGAAGACAGAAAAGAAAATTGGCAAGCCGACGGGTAAGAAAAAGGATGACAAGTCCAAGGCAAACAAGCCGGCTAGGAAGCCAGTCGCCAAGATGACACCGCGTCAGCGCCGTCGGCGCTGGCTGATCGCGATGCTCCAACCAATGAAGTCGCTCAAGTGCCCGCTCAGCAAGCTCAGCTCCTATCAGCACTTGATGCTTGGACGCGGTCGACGCAGCCAGCTAGTGAAGACGGAATTGGCCTATGATCGGCAACGACTGGTTGCGTTAGCCCGCGATACGTTCGTCACCGAACAACATCCTCTGGCGACTTGGTTTGCAAAGATGGCAGAAGAGGCGCTCGAACATTCGCTTCGCGCCAAGTGCGAAAACGACGCCGTCACCGATCTGGAGGAGATCGCCGCCGATCGACTGCTGGTGCATTCGGTCGATCAACTCCGGCAGAGCCTACTGCAGCGCCCGGTACGTGGGCACTGCATTCTGGTTATCGACGCGGTCGGCCCCAAGGCGGCGGCGGTCGCCGTGGTTGGTCCCGCTGGCGATGTATTGGCCATCGATGAGATCCCATGCTCGGCCAGCGCTGGGATTGTCAACCAGAATGTGGTACGACTGGGGGAATTGGTCCACCAGCATCGCGTCAGTCTTGTGGCTCTGACCAACGGTCCGGCCCGACGCTTCTTGGTGCTAAGCCTCCGCGAGCTGATGAAGCAGAGTTCTGATTCGAGTTTGCGTTGGACGATGGCCGATCGCAGCGGGGCCGACGCCTATGCGGTCAGCCGCTCGGCCTTGAAGGAACTCGCTTCCCACAATCGCCGACACCGCGCAGCCATCTGGGTCGGACGCAGTTTGCAAGATCCGCTCAGCGAATTGTTGAAGGTCGATGTCAATCGCTTGCGGCTGGGAAGCTACCAACGCGAACTGCCACAGGAACCGCTCAAACAATTGGTGCGCGAGACGATCGCTGACTGCGTCTTCCTGCGTGGCATAGATGTGCGCAAGGCAAACGCCGACCAACTGCAATGCGTGACCGGCGTGTCGACTACCCAAGCCCAACAAATTGTCACTTGGGCAGCCCAACCTGAAGGAACCCACTCGCGCAAATCGCTATCGGAGAGCGTCACTGGATGGGCCGAACAGGACCGACGTCAAGCCATCGGTTTGCTGCGCGTCTATGGCAGCGAACAGCCACTTGATGCCAGCATCATTCATCCCGACGACTACCGATTGGCCGAGCGCTTGATCGAGAACACCGAACTTACCCTTCCACCAAACGCTCCGCCAGACTGGACGCCGTTAGCGGGTGACCAACCTAAAGCTGCGAGCGACGCAGGCTCGGTGGGTTCTGCCAACGTGACTCAATCGGCCGATCCGTCAGCCGATGAGGGGGCAACGGACCTGCTAGCGCCTCAAAGCGACCGTTCCGAAGAGCAAAAGGAAAGCCTTCCTGCGGCAGATTCGGTTGTTGACGCCGAGGGTGTCGGTGTTGCCGACAATGGCGTTGTCGAAGAAAGTGTTGCGGTTGCCGATGGTACCAGCGAAAACAGTGCGAACGCCATCCAGGAGCCGCAGGTCGACGATTCCCAACAGACCACGACCGAACTGGTCAAAACGGAACTAGACACAACTGAGCAGGTCGAAACAGATACAGATGCCGTGCAGCAGTCCACACCCGATCCGGCAGGCGCGGGGGCGGAGCGAGGACCGCTAAAAGGTTGGACCGAAAAATCGAGTGGTGGGGCACAACCGCCGACGGTGCCAGCAGAGTTCTCCGAGGACGTGACGGTTGCCAGCGTTGCCTTGCCCGATTCGGTCGACGTTGAAAAACTGGCTAGGAGCTGGCAGGTTGGCCGGGAGAAACTGCGCCAGGTGGCTAGTTGTTTGCACGCTCCCTTTGCAGATCCTCGTTTGCAGCATCCCCCAGTTCCGATGATGCGCGACATGCCTACCCTTGGTAACTTGCAACCAGGCGAGTGTGTTTGGGCGGTGGTGATTGGCGTGGCCGATTTCGGTGCATTTGTAGAATTGGCACCCGAATGCAGCGGCTTGATCCATATCAGTCGCTTGTCGTCGCATTTCATTGAAGACCCGCACCAAGCGGTCCAAGTCGGCGATTTGGTAATGGCTTGGGTCGTATCGGTGGACGAAAAGAAGAACCGCGTCGCCTTGACCGCCCTCTCACCTGCTCAACGCGCGGCCGCAGCGGCGTTGGAAGCCGAGCGAAAATCGGAACGCGAAGGCCAACGTCACCGCTCATCGGGTGGCGGTGGGCGCGGAGGTTCGTCGCATTCGGGAGAGCGCACCGGAGCGGTTGGTTCCAGTGCTTCATCAGGATCGGGACGCGGGTCAGCTCGTAGCGATGCGCGTGGAGGCGATGGTCGCCGAAGTGCACCGGGAGGTGGCGGCAGCGGTGGCCGTTCACGCGGTAGCCAGCCTGGCGGGCGCGGTGATGGACGGGGGGATGGACGCGGTCGAGGACGTCCAACTCATACCAAAACCGTTGTGGTCACCAGCAAGAAACCCAAGGCCAACATCACTGCAGCGATGAAAGAAGGCGAAGAGCCACTCCGCTCGTTCTCCGACCTGATGCAATTCTACGAATCCAAGCGCAGCGACGAAACGCCTCCGAGCAAACAGCCATAAAGCCTGAATCATTATCGTCCGCTAACATGGAGCAGTCCCCTATTCTAGCCGTCTAGCGACTGGGCTGCTTGATAGCAGAAACGCCAGTTGGGAACGGAATTCGCCTCCCAAACGCTTTACCAATTGCCCCGTATCGCTATATGATAGTGGCATAGGCTGGCGATGCGGCTTTAACCCGGATTATTCACGTACTCCCCTGCGGGGGAGTCACGACGGGCACCGACTCGCAGCGTTGGTCGGCGAGCGGAGGGGGCAATACGGCTAAAGTAGCCCTCCCCGCTCGCATTACTCGCGATCCTCCCGCACGCGGGAGGGTACCTTGCCGCGTGATTTGGGTATACACGAATAATCCGGCTTTAACACCCGAGCGGTTTCTCACCAAGCGAAGGGGAGCGATGACTAAACGACGCGCCACGGGCCTGCGACCCATCAACGGCGGAGGGGAACTGCGCCCGATCCGCTTGGTGCTCGAACCGCTCGAAGCCCGCCGCTTGCTAGCCGGAGTCGATATCCCCGCGAGCTGCGACCACTCGTCGATTCCTAGCCTGAATAGCACTGGCAGCGAGCTGCCCCTGGCGCAGCAGTCAAACGGCCTCCAGCAACCGCTCGTGATTCAACAAATCGATCTGCTGGCCGAAGGGGAGGCGATGGGAAGCGATTACTCGATCCCAGAAAATGCCCCGTTCGGTACGCTTGTTGGCTCTGTCGACCGGGTCGACCCTACTGGCGTAGTGAGCTCTGTGATCAATGTCGGCGACGCGCGTTTCAGCATCCAAGGCAATCAACTCTTCTTTACGTCAGGCAAACTCGATTACGAGACGGAGCCACTGATTAGTTTTTCGATCACGGTTGCCAATGCATTCGACAACAGCCTCGATACATTCGATGCCAATGTTTCCGTCGGCGATGTCAACGAGCGCCCTTTGGCAATTGAATTGAGCGGAGGCAAAGTGCCCGAGCATGAGCCGGGAGCCGTGGTCGGGGATTTGACAGTCGTTGATCCCGACTCCCAAAGCAACTACGCCTACTATCTCTTCGACTCGCGTTTTGTGCTGTCCGGACATCAGCTAAAACTCGCTGACGGCATCGAGCTCGATTACGAAACCGAGCCGGTAGTCATGCTGGCCGTGGCAGCGACCGATGGAACGTTCGAGATCTTCGATACCGTTCGCATCGAAGTCCTGCCCACTCCCGAAGCCCCCGTACTTGCCAGCTCCGTCGCACTCGACCCGCTCACGTTGGCCGAGCTGACCGCGGGCGCTGAAGTCGGACTGGCCGCGGTAGTCAATCCAAAAAACGCTAGCTACCAGTTCAGTGTTTCCGATGAACGCTTCGAAATGCGCGGCAATCAGTTGAAACTGCGCGATAATCAACAAGTCAACGCGCTGGTCGAGCCGGAAATCTCACTGACGCTTAGCGCCATCGGTGACGAAGGTGACCAAGCTTCTGGAATGTTCACCATTAGCGTCACCAGCATTCGTTCGCCACATCACAATTACAACCTCAACGAAGATGTTAACGGCGATGGCTATGTCTCCCCGATTGATGCCTTGCTAATCATCAACGACCTCAATTCCAACGGCGCTCACCCAGTTCCCAGCGGGGTTGGTGGCACCGGCGAACCGCCTAGCGAGATGCTTGACGTCAATGGAGATGGACTCATTACTCCCATGGACGTACTGTTGATCATCAACCATCTCAATAGCCGAACTGCGTCGCGCGCGCAGCTCGACTCAACTAGCATTTCCAGTCTCGACATCGAAGAATCGGAGGCAATAATTCCGGCACCGTCGGACTCCGCCTACGCGAGTGCTAGCGCAGCGCCAAGCGGTTTTGATTTGGCAGAAGAGCGTCGCCAGCGTGAGAATGCGAGTATCGACGCCGAATTGGAAGCATTGCTTGACCAACTCTCGCGCGAGCAGGCGAAACCGTAAGTGGCTGGCTGCTTCATTGTAGGCTCGTAACGAGTAATGCGAGTTACGGCAGGCCGATGCAAGTGATCGTTGTGCCGCGTATTCACGTCCCAATTAGAAACGGCCTGACGATACGCTACGGTTGATGTTCAGCCGAATTCGACGGTGGCGACACGAGTCTGGCGCGCACACATGAGAGCACCGGTGCGGGGCGATCCATACGCGCTGCCCGTGCCGTAACTCGCGGTACTCGTTGCGAGCCTACTCCAGGCTGCAAGCCTCCCGAGGGTTCCGCTACGCTCCACCCTCGGCTATCCAAATCCGCAGTTCCACCGTTAATGCAAAATGTTCTAGCAATGATGGGGGATGGAAGTTCGTTGATTGCCCAGCGGAGGATAGAGGCGTAGCCGCAGATTTTAGATAGCCTGGGCTGAAACGCAGGACGGCCTCGACGATGGAGTGTGTATTATGAGACAAAGCACTGGTGCTTCATCCCTATTGGTTTTAGGGTAGGGGGTAGTGGACCAAGCACTAGCGCGTGCTGCTCTCGCTGGTTCGACTGGCGGTCTGCGATTGGGCAGGGACGAATCCCATGTATGTCAGTAGGTCACGTATTTCGGCACCACTGAGAGTATCCAACAAACCGCTCGGCATGAGCGAGGCCTTGCTGGGCTGGATTTGCTCGACGTCTTGTTCGGCAATGACACGTTCGTTCAGCGACGAATCGCGGACGGTCAGCGATCCAGCGACGTTCTCGACGATTTGGCCACTGAAGACTCGGCCATCGGTGGTCAGTACGCGTTGCGTGCGGTATTGGTCGCTAATGACATGCGATGGAAACAGTATCGATTCCAGCACTTCTTTCCGGGTAAATCGCTTAGCTACGGCAGACAGATCAGGACCGATTGCGGTACCCACCGAGCCCATTCGGTGGCATTTGCTGCAGGTAGCGCGATCGAAGACGGCGCGCCCTTCAGCCAAGTCCCCCTTGCGACCGTCACTCGACAAAAAATATTCGCTGAGGGTGTCAACGCTCCAGGGCGAGCTCTTTTCGAATTCTGGCAGTTTGGCCTCCGGACTATCGGGGTACCGAACCGCGAACCAAGTTTGCCATTCTGCGAGCGTCGCATGGTTCTCGCCCGTCCAATAGCTCAGCAGTTTGATCGCCGGTGCGGGGCTTTCGTCATCTTGTTCCATACGCAGTCCATGCAGGATGACTTCGCGAAAAGCCTGCGGCTCGTCGGTAGCTATGGGAATCTTGCACAATGCGTCCATCACTTCGCCCACCGCAAACGATTCGAGCACGGGGAGGCTACGCACCAAGTAGTCCCAATCTTCGTCGGTTGGCTGCTGCGCCAAACCAAGTGCTACCGCTTGGCGGCGTTCCGGGCTACGAATCCAAATCTCGCGCAGGTAGGCCAAGGAATCGGCGTCAGCGTTCTGTGAGAGCATAGCCACGATGCCTGTCTTCAATCGTTTGTAGTGCTCGCCATCAAAACCGGTTTGGTCGATAGATTGATCCAGCTTTCGAAGCGTCTGCAAATCGCTTGCGCTTAATTTCTCCGGATAGCGAAATAGCGAAATTAGCGCCGCGTTGGGCCACTTGGCACCTTGTGCCACGAAAATCCTAGCTTCTTCCAGCGAGAGGTCACGGCACAGATCGCGCGTGACATTCATCACGTACAGCGGCACGCTACTTCCAGCGTCAGCGGACTGTGTCTCTTCGAAGAATTTGACGACCGCAAAGCGTTCCGCCGAAGTCCATTGATGTTGGAAGAATCTCAAGTGCAGGGCAATGTGCATGCGTTCTGTCAGTTCGCTATCGGATTGCAATAGTCCAATCGCGGCCGGAACGACTTCGTCGGCATTGAGATAGGCCAGCAGGCGAAATAGTTCGCGATTCAAGATCGGTTCAGCCACTGGGAATTCAGAAGCCAACTCGCTGGACAGTTCGGTCAAGTCCGAGGCGGGAATATCGCAGCGATGCAAAGTGATTTGTATCAGCCGCAGCAGGTCGACGAAATTGCGGTCGCTTACAAAGCCCGCCAACAACGTGCGAGACATGTTGATGACCGCTTGACCATGCTCGCGAGTTGGATCAGCAATCACCAATGCCAATCCGGCTTGGAGCTGCACGCGTTGTTCGCTATGAGCCAGCAAACTCGATTGCCAAATGTCGGTCGGCAATCTTTCGAGCAAACGACGTGCGGCCCATGCTTGGCGGCGATCGGGACTGGCTAGCAGCGGTGTCAATGCAGGTATCAAACTTTCGCTGGGCGGAAGCTCGGCACAACGCAGCAATGATTCGCATGCGGCGTACTGTACGTGAGGGTCACCGTCCTTCAACAAGCCTTCGAGTTGCGGCGACACGCTGTCGGTATCCTTCACTAGCCCCATCAATTGCGTGGCTCGCACGCGCACCGCTTCGTTCGAGCTCTTAGCCAATGCCGTCAACAACTCGGGTGACGGCGTGGGTCCAAACAACTGCATCACCTCCAGAGCTCGCAAGCGGAACTTGGCTGGATTATCATCGCTGAATGCAACACCGGCGATCGCCTCAGACCAGCTCGATCCCAGTTCACGCTTAAGAGCCGCAATCGATTGGCGCGCCCAGGGAGCATCGAGCTGCGGCTGCTTGATAGCGCGCGCCACTCCATCGCCTAAGTCTCTCAGCTCGACGGGGACGGTCCCCATCCAACGCACTTGGTAAATCCCCCCCTTGGTGCCGCGTCCACCGGTACAAAAATAGAGACAGCCATCGGGGCCAACGGTCAAGTCGGTCACGTTCAGTGGCTGACCTTGTATGAAAACTTCCGATTGCGGGCTGCCGTCGCCGGCGAACTTGACACTCAGGATCTGCCCTTGAGTCCAATCGGCCAGGAACAGGCAACCATGATAGCGCTGTGGGAAATTGATATGATCGTAGACGCAGGCACCGGTGGGAGAGCCGCGACCAGTTTCTAACAATGTTGGCATACGATCGAAGTAGTAGCTGGGCCACTTTGCCCAACCGCTGCGCCAACCGTACTCGGCACCTTCGCTAACCTCGTAAAGACTGGTCGGTCGATACCAAGCCGAACCCTCGTCCGACTCCATATCGCTGTCGTGAACGTAGAGTCGACCATTGGGATGAAAAGCCAAATCGTAGGCATTGCGCAAGCCGCCGGCTACCAACTCGACCGACTTGCCTTCGGTATCAAAGCGGATCACCGTTCCGCCGGGTGCCTTGATGCCAGCGGCGTGTCCACCCGGATCTTCGTAGCGTGGGCCGACCAAGTCACCTTCGTAGCTCACCTTCAACGGGCTCGACTCGGCGAACTCGCCTTCAAAGCTGACGTGATTTCCAAGCACGCAGTAGATGCGTCCGTCGGGACCCAACGTCAAGCCATGTGCGCCATGCTCGCTCAGGTCACCCTTAAAACTGACGATCTTGTGCGCCTCTTCCAATGCACCATTGCGGTCCTTATCCAACAAACGGTAGACCCCATTTCCCTCGGGTCCTAAGCCCGTGACAAACACATCGCCGTTGAGTGGCAGGATGCCTTGAATCCCTTGCACCAAATCGCAGTATTCGCGTTTCTTGTCGACCATGCCGTCTTTGTCGCTGTCGTAGAGCAGCAGCAACGGTCCCCGCTCTTGCGCCGCGATGATATGCCCAAACTCATTGAAAGCCATGTTGACCAACGAGCCAGTCACATCGTCCCCCAAGATTTCTTGCACAGCAAATTCACTACTGATGCGGAAACGTTGATTCTCCGAAGTGGCCGTAGGACTGGCCTCTTCGCGACGATCCCACGGTGCCGTCTCTCCAAGTATTCCAAACACTTGAGCCGGTTTCCAATGACTGTCGGAGGTTACACTCGATGCCCAGTCGCGATTCACTTCAAGGGAAGTCCGCCATGAGCCGTCTGTCGAATAGCTATGCCAATCCGACGGCAGTGCGCCGGCTCCCTTGGGTTGTACCAAGACGCGCGCCGCCACCGCGGCTGGGCCGGGAGACAAATTCGTTACGCGCACTCCGATCACATTGCGACCGCGGACCAGCAACCCCGACACATCGTACTGTTCCATTTGCCGGATTGAGTTGCCCGTTCCAATCTTTCGGCCGTTGACAAACAGCTCGTATTGATCGTCGGCAGTAATCGTCACCGTCGCACGCTCGACCGAGCTGAGCTGCATTGTCTTGCGAAAGTAGCAGTCTCCTTCGGTCGCAGCCCCGCGAGGGTGCTCGGGCGTCCAGATCCATTGGGCATCCTGAGCGCCCACAGCGGTCACTGTCCCGCAAAGGCTGTAGGCGAGCAGCACAACAGCGAACCCATTCGCGATGAAATGACGCCGAAAATCACGATCCGACGCAGTGCAGCGACCCATTTTGAGGAAATCAATCAGAACTGCGAAGTGTTTGCGTTGAGTGGACATGGGTTAGCCGAGCATGGTTTGACTTGGTTGTGAGGCGCATTGCAAGCCCCGAGGAGAAACGTTGGAACGCTTCGGAACTTTTGGGCTTTGTTTTCTGATTGTCGTGGACATAACGTAAATCGGTTGGTCGAGTCAAGACAAATCTGCCGCAGTTCACCTGTTGTCCTGGTCGGTTGGCTCTTATACTGTTCGTTTTTCCCTTAGGGATTTGGCAGCCAGGAGTGCTTGTCGAGGCGATCAACTGCTGCAAGCGCGCTGGCAGGGTGGTTTCAGCCTGAAAACGAAGCCTTAATATTTTTCTATGATCACTGCAACCAAATCATCAGCTAAAATCTCCGCCAGCGCTCACGCCAAACCATACTTTTTGGGGGTTGATGTCGGCGGAACCAATATAAAAATCGGCTTGGTCAGCGATATGGGCAAGACGCTAGCCTGTGCGAGCATCGACACTCGGGCCGCAGAAAATGCCCAGCAAGCCATCGAGCGAGCTGCGGAAACATGCCGACAGCTTGTTCAACAAGTTGGAGTGGCCTGGGCCGACGTTGCAGCGGCTGGCCTGGGAACTCCCGGCCCGATGTCGCTAGCTGAGGGCTGTTTGCTCGACCCTTCCAATTTGCCAGCCTGGCACAATTTTCACGCGCGACAGGCGCTCGAAAAGGCGCTTGAGAAACCAGTCAGCTTTATCAACGATGCCAACGCGGCGGCGCTTGGGGAGGCTTGGATTGGGGCCGGTTTGGGGCAAAAGAGTCTGGCGCTGTTCACGCTCGGTACCGGTGTCGGGGGAGGACTGATCTCCGAGGGCCGGCTAATTAATGGTGTCAACAGCTTTGGCAGCGAAATGGGGCACATGGTCGTCGACAGCCGACCCGATGCACGGCTGTGTGTTTGGGGGGGCGGACGGGGGCAATTGGAAGCCTATGCCAGCGCCAGCGCGGTCGCCGCTCAGGCTATGCTGGGAGTCCATTCAGGGGTCGAAAGCAGCCTGTGTCGCTCGAGTAAAGCCCGCTCAATCAACGACAACCCGACCGAGACCAGGCCGATCGAGACCAGGCCGATCGACGAGAATCGCGCGATGGAGATCACGGCCAAGGATGTCTACCAAGCCGCCTTAGAGGGCGACGCGTTCGCCTTAGAACTGATCGACGAAGCCGCCTTCTACTTGGGGATCGGCGTAACCACTGCGGTTCACATGCTCGACCCGGGGCTGGTCCTGTTTGGCGGAGCGATGAATTTTGGTGGTTCGAGTTGTCCAGTTGGCCGTCGTTTCCTGCAGAGAGCGATCGACGAATTCGAGCGACGTACGTTTGACAACGTATTTGCCGGAACCAGGATCGAATTTGCGACGCTCGGCGGTGACGCGGGTTACATCGGGGCAGCCGCGTATGCCCGTCAAGAATTTCAGGGGAATTGAGTGTCCAAGAAGAACGAAGCGGCTGTACCGATCTCACACATTCGAAATTTTTGCATCATCGCTCACATCGACCACGGCAAGAGCACGTTGGCCGATCGACTGCTCGAGTATACCGGCACGGTCGCCACGCGCGAAATGCGTGAGCAATTGCTCGATGGCATGGAGCTCGAGCGCTCGCGTGGCATCACCATCAAAGCCAAGGCGGTTACGCTGCGGCACACGCACCAAGGGGAGATATACGAGCTGAATTTGATCGATACCCCGGGACACGTCGACTTTCAGTATGAGGTTTCGCGCAGCTTGACTTGCTGCGAAGGGGCCTTGTTGCTGGTGGACGCCTTCCAAGGGGTCGAAGCTCAAACGATGGCCAATGCCTATGCGGCCATGGAACATGATCTAAAAATCATTCCAGTGATCAATAAAATCGACTTGACCTACGCCCGCGTGGATGAAGTTATCGACGAAATGGAGCAGTCGCTTGGCATCGACCCGTTCGAAGTGGTCAAGTGCAGCGGCAAGGCAGGGATTGGGATCGAAGAGCTACTGACCGCGATCGTCGAGCGCGTCCCACCGCCGAGCGGCGATCCGGCGGGTCCGCTTCAAGCCATGGTGTTCGACTCACACTACGACGATTTTCGCGGAGCGATCACCTACGCGCGAATCATGTCGGGAACCGTCAAGACAGGCCAGAAAATCCGCTTGGCCAGAGCCAAAGCCGAATTCGAAGCGATCGAGATCGGACAATTCATTCCTAAGCGCCGAGCTATCAACAGTCTCCAGGCTGGCCAGGTCGGCTACTTGATATGCAACATCAAATCGCTCAAGGATGTACATATCGGCGATACGGTCACGGATGCCGGCCCCAACGCGGCTGAGCCGCTGCCGGGCTACCTACAACCTAAGCGCATGGTCTACTGCGGGCTCTATCCCAGCGATGGGCAGGACTTCAGTGAACTTCGCGATGCGCTGGAGAAACTGAGCATCAATGACCCGAGCTTTGAATTTTCCCCAGAGACGAGCGAAGCGTTAGGCTTTGGATTCCGTTGTGGATTTCTCGGCTTGCTACACATGGAGATCGTGCAACAACGCTTGGAGAACGAATGCGATGTCGACCTCGTGCAAACGGCTCCCAACGTGACGTATGAAGTGCTCACGCGCAAGGGCAATGTGCTCGAGATCCATAAACCACAAGACGTGCCCGACTCGGGAGACATCGAAGAGTTTCGACAGCCGATCGTGCGTGTCAACTTCGTCGTCCCCATCGATCAGATTGGCCAAGTCATGCGGCTCAGTCAAGATCGACGCGGCGTGCAGAAAGCGACCGAGTATCTTTCGTCTACCCGAGCCATGATCACCTACGATCTACCGTTGGCGGAAGTCATCTACGATCTGCACGATAAACTCAAGAGCGCCACTCGCGGCTACGGCACCATGGACTACGAGCTGATCGGATATGAATCGGCCGACTTGGTACGCATGGACATTTTGGTCAACGGCAATCGCGTCGATGCGTTGAGCGTCATCTGCGACCGCCGCGACTGCGACCGCCGTGGCCGCGCCGTGGTCAAAAAGCTCAAGGAAGAGATCGACCAACACATGTTCGAGGTCGCCGTGCAAGCCGCCATTGGCTCGCGCATTATCGCCCGCGAAACCAAGCCAGCTCTGCGCAAAAATGTGACGGCCAAGTGCTACGGTGGTGACATCACACGCAAGCGCAAGCTGTGGGCCAAGCAGAAAGAGGGGAAAAAACGCATGAAGAGCATCGGCTCTGTCGACATTCCGCAGAGAGCCTTCATGGCCATCCTCGACACCGGTGCCGAATAAATGTGGCCCGACGCTCCGCCGTCGGATTCCCCCACTCCCCACTCCCCCACTCCTCCACTCACCGACTCACCGACTCACCGACTCCCCGACTCACCGACTCTTTACATTCTCGCCCTTCCAATTCATGTCTCTAACCATTTCCACTTTCCCCCTCCCGACCATGCAATTCCCGCCGTACACGCTATACTCTTGGTCTGCGAAACGGGTACGCTTAACACCCCAAAGAAAACTACTTGATTGGAGATGATTGCATGAGTGGGCCAGGCGACGGGAATATCGATACAGTCATGGTGGAACAGCGGCGTTTTCCCCCCAGCGCTGAATTCTCCTCCCGGGCCAACATCAAGAGCTTCGACGAATACCAGCAGTTGTTCGATCGCGCAGCCGCCGATCCCGCAGCTTTCTGGGCGGCCGAGGCTAGGGAACATCTGCACTGGTTCGAGCCATTCACGCAGACGCTCGAGTGGAATTGTCCCGACGTCAAATGGTTTGTAGGTGGCAAGACCAACGCGAGCTACAATTGCCTCGACAAACAAATCGCAGCGGGGCATGGCGACCGCGCGGCGATCATTTGGGAAGGTGAGCCCGGCGACTCTCGCACGCTCAGCTATCGTGAACTGCATCGCGAGGTCTGTCACTTTGCCAACGGCCTCAAGAGCCTTGGAGTTCAAGCCGGCGATGTGGTCAGTATTTACATGCCAATGACTCCCGAGCTGGCGATTGCCATGCTGGCTTGTGCTCGTATCGGGGCTGTTCACTCGGTAATCTTTGCGGGTTTCTCTGCGGAGGCCATCGCCGATCGCAATCAGGATGCATCGGCTAAGGTCATTTTGACCAGCGACGGACTTTATCGTCGCGGTAAAGTGCTGCCGCTCAAAGAGACGGTCGACGCGGCGCTGGCCAAGAGCCCCACAGTGCAAAAATGCGTGGTCCTGCGCCGCGTCAACAATACGGCCCCCATGCAGGAGGGTCGAGATGTTTGGTGGCACGACTTGTTGGCTTCGGTGGACGACGATTGCCCTGCCGAGCCGCTCGATAGCGAATCGCCATTGTTTATCTTGTACACCAGCGGGTCGACCGGTAAACCGAAGGGAATTCTTCACACCACGGCCGGTTACAATTTGTTCGCCATGCGCACCTTCCAGTGGGTCTTCGATCACCGTCAGGAGGACATCTTTTGGTGTACCGCCGACTGCGGTTGGGTCACTGGTCACAGCTACGTCGTCTACGGCCCTCTGTCGGCGGGCGCTACTGTGCTCATGTATGAAGGGGCTCCGAACTTTCCCGCCGAAGATCGCTTTTGGGAGCTGATCGAAAAGCACCGCGTGACCATTTTGTATACCGCCCCGACCGCCATTCGCGCCTTTATCAAGTGGGGCGACCAGCATGTAGATAAGCATGATCTGAGCAGCCTACGTTTGCTCGGCAGTGTCGGTGAGGGAATCAACCCCGAAGCCTGGATGTGGTATCACAAGAAGATCGGTGGCGAGCGCTGCCCGATTGTCGATACTTGGTGGCAAACAGAGACCGGCGGGATCATGATGTCCCCTCTGCCCGGTGCTATAGCTACGAAGCCGGGTAGTTGCACCAAGCCGCTGCCTGGGGTGCGACCGCGAATCGTTAGCGAAGATGGAAGCGACCTGCCTCCTGGTTCGGGCGGTATGCTGTGCATCGATCATCCCTGGCCTGGCATGTTGCGTGGAATTTGGGGCGATAAGGATCGCTATCGACAGCAGTACTGGGAGCGCGTCCCCGGAATGTACTTGACCGGAGATAATGCTCGGCAAGACGCGGATGGCTACTACTGGATCATGGGACGCATCGACGATGTGATCAACGTCTCTGGGCATCGCCTGAGCACCATTGAAGTGGAAAGCGCGCTGGTTTCTCACCCCGCTGTGGCTGAAGCGGCAGTGGTCGGCATGCCCGACGAGATCAAGGGGCAGGCTATTGCAGCGTTTGTTACCATAAAAAGCGGCGAACCCGACGAGGACTTGCGGCAACAATTGAAATTGCACGTCCGCAAAGAAATCGGTGCTCTAGCGCAACCCGACGAAATTCGCTTTACCAATTCACTTCCCAAAACGCGCAGCGGCAAGATCATGCGGCGTTTACTCCGTGATATAGCCAGTGGCAAAGAGCAGATTGGCGATACCTCAACACTTGAGGACTACACGGTACTCGCTCAACTGCGTTCGGACGAAGACTAATGACGACTCGGCAGATAGCCATCTACGACACGACCCTTCGCGACGGCACGCAAGGCGAAGGGGTCAGTTTCTCGTTGCAAGATAAATTGAACATCTGCCAGCGTCTGGCCGAGATGGGCGTCGATTTTATCGAAGGTGGCTACCCGCTTTCCAACGAGAAAGACGTCGCCTTTTTTGAACAAGTCCGCGAGCTCGACCTGGGAAAGAGTCTCGTGTGTGCCTTTGGCATGACGCGCCGGCGGGGTATCGCGGCCGAAGCCGATCCCGGCATGCTGGCGCTGGCCCGTGCCGCCACGCCAGTCTGCACCGTCGTTGGAAAGAGCTGGGACTTTCAAGTCACCGAGATCATCAACGCGGGGCTCGACGAGAATCTGCAAATGATCGGCGAGAGCGTCGAGTTTTTGGCTCGAAGCAGCCAGGTCGTCTACGACGCCGAGCATTTCTTCGATGGCTACAAAGCCAATCCAAATTACTCACTTTCAACGGTACTCGCCGCAGCTCAGGCAGGTGCCAAATGGCTTTCGCTGTGCGACACCAACGGCGGTTCACTCCCCTCCGAGATCCTAAAAACTGTACGGGCCGTCGCCGAAGCTACCAAGAAATACGACCTGCAATTGGCTATCCACTGCCACAACGACGGCGACTTGGCGACCGCCAATTCGCTGGCCGCTGTGCAAGCCGGCTGCAATCAAGTGCAAGGAACCATCAACGGTATCGGCGAACGCTGCGGCAATGCCGATTTGATCGCAGTCATCGCGAACTTGGCGCTCAAGCTCGACGGCTACCAATTGCTTGGTGGACGCTCACTCGAACAGTTGACCGAACTCTCACGCTACGTCTACGAGACCGCTAATCTGCAATTGCGCAATAGCCAACCCTTTGTCGGGCAAAGCGCATTTGCTCACAAAGGGGGCATGCACGTGCATGCTGTCAATAAAGCGGCCCACACCTACGAACATCTCGATCCCAGTTTGGTCGGCAACGAGCGTCGCATATTGGTCAGCGAGCTCTCGGGGCGATCGAACATCATCGCCCTGACCACCAAGCACAACCTGCAATCCGACCGGAAATTGATGGATCAAATCCTGGCCGAAGTAGTCAGCCAAGAAAACTGCGGCTATCAGTACGAAGCGGCTGAAGCTTCGTTCGACCTGTTGGTCAAACGCAGCGCCGGCAGTTTTACTCCACACTTTGAGACGATCAAATATCGCATTGTCTCGGGGGATCGCGATGTGCTCGGGCATCAAGCCTTTGCCGAAGCGATCATCAAGCTACGCGTTGGTGATAGTGAGATTTTCGAAGCGGCCGAAGGGCATGGCCCTGTCAACGCGCTCGATTCGGCATTGCGCAAATGCTTGGGGAGTGTCTTTCCCTCCCTAGAGAAGATGTACCTGGTCGATTACAAAGTGCGCGTGGTCAATGGCGAAGCTGGCACCGCCGCGCGCATCCGCGTGAACATCGAAAGCTCGGATCGAGAGCATGTCTGGCGCACGATTGGAGTCAGCGAAAATATCATCGAAGCCAGTTGGCTAGCACTCGTCGACGCGGTCGAATACAAGCTTCTGCTCGATGAAGGACATCTGTAGCGAACGTAGCTCGGCGGTCCCCCGCCGAATTGGCACTTTTTGTTTAACGCCTTGCCGGATTGGCCGGTGGAGCACGAGTGATGTCTACTACGGAGTGATAGCCAGATGCGCCAACGATAGGATCAACGCGAGTCTACCGGCCAAGTAGGCGCAGGCAGGAGCGGAGTCGATTGCAATCTCACGCCAGCGCAACAGTGGGCAGAGCCAGTTGACATGTGCGGGTGGATGCCAGAGGTGGCTACCTCAGGTGCCGTCGCCTGCGCAGGCCGCGAGCGTGGGTTCGCATGTGCTATGGTGCGTCAGAGGCCCACCTGCCAATCCAATCGCCGTGTGCACCAGCTGCCTGCTCCGTCTCGGCGTTAAACAATGGCACGCAGTGCGCTTGCTACTTTGAGGAGGATATTGCAGCCAACCCCGCCAACGCGCCAATTACACCAATGGGCCATAGATGTCCCGGCCCACCGTTGCGAGCGATTGTGTCGATCGACCATCCGACCAGCGGAGCCACGACCAAGGTTGCCAATCGCTGCGACTGGCTCTCAATCGACAGAATGGTCGCTCCCAGGTGCGCGGCGGCGTGATCGTCAAAGCGACTGATAAGAATTGGGCGCCACACGTTCTCCAAGATGGCCAGCAGGACGAAGGCGCACACGACGAGCAACGTCCAACTCAACAAATCGCTCAGCCCGAGCACAGCGTAGAGCCCGATGCTGGCCCACCACAAGCGTTGCGAAGCTCGCGCATGGGAACCTGCTCGCGAGACCAACTTGTGCGCCGAACGACTCGCCCAGCCGCTGAGCAAAAACAGCGCGGTGTAGGTCAGCGAGATGGTTAACACCACGCCAGCACTAGCCCCGCTCCCCGCATCCAGCGATAGCTTGGCCTGCGCCACCGCAGTAACATCTGCATTCGCGTTGGAGTTGACCGAAAGCGGTTGCGAAGTCCCCAACGTCAACAGCACGACGGCGAGCAGGGCGGGTTGCAAATAGTCTTTGATCGCAGCGAACACCCCTTCCCACGCCATCGACTGGGCGATCAGACCGCGTAGTTGCCGATGTTGCCATGCATGATGAATCGTCTGTAGTGTCGATCCGAAGAGATGTCTCACATACCCAAACGTTGCTGACAGTCTGCCCGAAAACCCGCTTGGAGAATCTTCGTGTTGCCTGTCCTCTTGGCGATTTGCCCCGGCCCCATCTACGTCCGCCGGATAGCCGAGAAAGTTGACAATATTCAGAAAGTAGGGGAGCGTGGCCGCCAAGAACACGCTTCGGTAATCACCGCTGGCGATCACGAATGCCGCGGCGATGAGTGCACTTACAGCCGAGCCATATTGGCTCCAACTGCGAGTGAATCCGTAGACTTGGGTTCGCTCGTGGGCGCGACCTTGGTTCTTGAGCCACTGAAAAATCATCGCCTTGTGCGTTCCGGTGCGAAAGGAGTCTCCAACTCCATAGAGCACCATCGCCAGCGTCAACCAGGCGAGTTGGTCGACAAACGCGAACATCAAGAAGCTGATGATGTAGGCCGCGAACGAGCCGATCATACTCGCGCGTCGTCCCCACTGATCGGCGATAACTCCCGACGGTATCTCAAGCACATTGAGCGTTAGTGAACGACAAGCATAGAGAAGTCCAATTTCGAAGAAGTTCAACCCGTGGGCCAGCAGGGCCAACATGAAGAAGGGTTCAAAATAGCGTTGGTTCTTCAGGAATCCGTATAAGCAGAAGCGAAACAGCATGCTACTGGTCTGTCAGAACTTTATTCAAGGGTAGTGGACGAGTCTACGAGTCCGTTTGATTCGGTATATGTTAGAGACTCGTAAACTCGTCCACTACTGCCCACTCCAAGTCTTAACGCGGACAGACCGCTACTCGGTTTGCCCTAAAGCTTCCGATAGTGGGCGACTACCGGGGATGTCTTGGGGCCACAAGGTCCAGACCGTAGTGCGATCCATAATGCGATCGCGGAAGGCGCGCACTTCCTTGTGGCGACGCTCTTCGGATAGCGATTCACGCAATTCAACTTGTGCCTCCGTGAAATCTTGGACGTGCCCCGCTTCGCGTTCGAGCACTCTGACGATGTGTAGTCCAATGTCGTCTTCGATGACTTGGCTGAGGTCGCCAGGCGTGAGGACGAACAGCGCGTGGTCGAGTTCTTTTGATTTGAGACTTCCCTGCGTCGTCCAGTCGTAAACGCCTCCGTCACTGGCCGTGTAGCCCTCAGAGGATTGCTTGGCTACCGCTTCGAAGGGCTTGCCGAAGAAGACTTCATTCCCCAATTCACGTATCCTCGCCTCGGCCTCTTCACGCGTCGCATGCTTGTCAAAACGCACCGTCAACTGTTGCCAGCGAACGCGCCCATCGACCTTCCATTTTTCGGCGTTCTGTGGGTCGCGATAGGCATCGATCAGATCTCGTCGATCGATCTCGAACTTCTGCGGAATAAATTTACGTTCCAGCTCGCTGGCTAAAACTTGTTCGATAAACTGTCCTCGCAAGGTTGTGATCGAAAGCGATTTATCTGTCAGCTTCTGTTCGAGCTCAGCCAGCGTGTTCACTTTGTACTTTTCCATCAGTACCGGTACTTGCTTCTCGAAGAAAATCTTCCCTGCGCGTGTGATGACTTTCTTTTTTGTTTCAGCGAGCTCCTTTGGTGGTACGGTTCCCACCATGTCGCGAAAGAACTCTTGGTAGATCGCTTTGATCTCAACATATTGTCGCAGCGCCTGGCGAGTCAGTTGACTGCGAATTTTCTTCTCTTCGTCGCCAGTTGGAATCTTGGCTCGATTCTGCTCGATGATCGGCTCGACAAACACCGCCATGTCACCCGCCAATATATGCTCATAACCGACCACGGCGATCAGCCGCCCTGCGGGAAACTCCTCCGCCTCAGGCATCGCGCCAAAGTTTGCGCCTGGCACTTCCCAGCTTGGCAATACATCGCTGGTTACATCTAGACTGTGCGACGCCAATGTGTTGGTAACTCCTGCCGATGGAACGGGCATAGAACCGTATCCCATCGACGATTGCACCGGCTGCGTCATGCGCGGCATCGAGCTGCCGGGATTCCCATACGCCAGCGGAACGGCCGAGTCGACATTCGGTGCCGAATTGGGCAGGGGCGGCAGAGCGGGAAGTCCTGGTGCTGAAGACGCAGATGCGATCTGTTGGGTTGCTGGCAATTGCATTGCGGGGAGCGGCGGTAGAAATTCGCTCATTCCGTCGACAAGGCTTTCTGGTTCCGGCGAGCGTTTCGGCAAGGGGACGTGGGCCGGCGTAGCGCTGGCTTTCGTGCCGCGTCCTGGAGGGGGCGGAAGGCTGACAACGCGCTGAGTTGTTGAGGCTGCTTGAGGCGCGGTCTGTCCCCAGCTTGGCTGAATCAGGCTGACGCCCCATAGCGAGCCCCAGGCCACCACTAACTGGATCGCAGTAAATCGGCCCACTCGACGTGACTTGTTAGTGTGTCTTTGCATAGTAGGCACTCATTAAGGCGGCTGCACATGCTCCTCCAGTCGCAGCGGCTGCGATGGATGAATCGTGGAGCGCATTGGCGTTCAACAAATGAAACTGGAAGGGAAAAAATCTTTCAGCCCGCTCTTTGACGGAATTCGTCGCAAGAATCAAGAGCACTAGAGTGGCGGCGCTCGTCGGATCGCTGGTTTGGCATATTTTGATCTTGACGCTTCGAACCTCAGACGACTATTACCCGAGCACACGAGCTACCCAACAAGTGATGTCTCGCTGCCGCGACTCCACACACTTCCACATAGACGCTAGGACGTTTACCCATGAAATTGACTCGATTCGCGATACCCGCCTTGGCAATGGCCGCTCTTGGACTACCGCAGTTTGTCGGCTGCGGTGGCTCGTCGACAAGTAATTCCCCGACCGCCCAACAAACGACCGCAAGCGGCGAGCAAGTTGCCAGCAGCGCAACCGTCGTCGCTGAAGGTGCCGAAACCGAGCCCGCACAGACGGTGGCTATTTTCTTGGACAGTCTTCGCAAAGGAGACGAGCAGGCCGCAAATGGCGTGCTAACCGCGATCGCGCGGCAAGAGTTGGCGAAGACCGCTTACAACATTCAACCCTTGGGAACGCCGGCTGGCCAATATCAAATTGGGCGCGTCGGTTTTCCCTACCCCGAAAAGAACATTGCCCTCGTCGAATGCACTTGGACCGAGCCGGCAACCGATGATACCCCAGCAGAAGTTATGGAAATCGTCTGTGAAGTCCATCAAGATGCGGAAGGCTGGCGCATTTCAGGAATTGGATTGACCATCCCGGGTACGGAACAACCCTTGGTGCTCGACTTTGAGAACGCCGCCTCGCTGCAATCGACGATCGACGCCGTCACCGGACAGACATCGCCCCCCATGGCTACTCAAGTTGCTGGGGATCAGTCGGCCAGTACTCCCGCCCTACCGCAGTCTCCTAGCGCGCCGAACAATAACGCCACCGCTCCCGGATTACCCGAGTATCCCCAACAGATTGCATCCCCCCAGTTCGACAACGCGCCGATCAATCGATAGTGGTTGCCTTGCTCCCCGATGGACTAGCTACAAAACTTTGGCTCCCGTGGCACAAGGCCACGGGGGGCGGTGGGACGGCGCAATTTTCGCCGACGATCTAGCTACAAAACTATGGCTCCTGTGGCACAAGGCCACAGGAGGCCCAGCCTTAACTCTTAGCGGCATGGAGCTTGTCGATCAGCGCGGTGACCGACTCCAATTGCTGTTGCAGCGCGAGCAGAGCTTCGCGCTCTTTCTCAACCACGTCGGCAGGGGCCCGGGCGACGAAGCTCTCATTGCTTAGCTTACCCTGTTTGACGGTGATCTGTTTTGCAAGGTTCTCGCTCAACTTCTCATTGCGCTCGATCTCAGCAGCCACATCGATGAACTTGCCCAAGTCCAAGGTAACTTCCAAACCGTCGACCATCATCTGGGCTGGCATGTCGGGAACGGCGAAACCGCTGCCAAGTCCCAGGCACTTTGCACCAGCCAGGGCTTCGAAGAAAGGTTGCATGGGCTGCAGCAAGCCACTGGTCGCCGCATCGCAGCCAACGGTAAAGGTGACCTCTTCCTTGGGTGGAATATTCTGCCGCGAGCGGATTTCACGCAACGCACCGAGCACGGCCACAAAACGGCTGAACTGCTGTTCAATTTGTGGGTCTTGGTGTTCGATACAAGGGGCTGGCCAAGCTGATTTCATCAGCCAGGGTTGCTCCTCGGCCGTGCCTGCCAAGGTGCGGACTGCTCCGAAGCGAGCCAGTTCCTGCCATATCGCCTCGGTGATGAACGGAACGATAGGCTGTAGCAGGCGCAGCAGTTGATCCAGAGTATGAGCCAAGACCTGTTGCGTGGCCGCTTTGTGCGCTGGATCTTGCAAACGCGGCTTGGCCATCTCGACATAGTAGCTACAGAATTCATCCCAAGCGAAGTCGTAGACCAAGCGGGCCGCTTCGCTGTAATGATGCTCACCAATCGCCTGGCTGACCGAACTCGTTGTGGTCGACAAACGGGATAGAATCCAGCGGTCTTCGAGCGGCAGCGAGCCCACGACGAGCGGAGTCGGTTCGAATCCTTCCAGGTTGATCATCACGAAACGCGCGGCGTTCCAGAGCTTGTTACAAAAATTGCGAGCCACATCGAATCGCTCGCTGGTCACCGCAGCTTTGGCCAGTGCACGATCCTCAACGCTCTTGGCCCACTGCGTCGAGAATCGCTGCTTGCAGGACGGGCACTCGATCGAGGGCTGCTCCCGATTCTGTTTCGTTTGATTGACAGCGGTCGCGCAATGCGGGCACTCGAACTGCACCGGCATGCGCACGTCTTGCGTATCGGTGGCTAGCCAACACAGTCCATAGCGCAGCGCGTCAGGCCCGAACTTGTCGATCACGTCGATGGGATCGACCCCATTCCCCTTGCTTTTGGACATGGTTTCGCCGTAACCGTCCAGAATCTTGGGATGGATAAAAACCTCTTTGAATGGAATCTTACCGACGTTATTGAGACTCATCAGCACCATCCTGGCGACCCACAAGGTGATAATATCGCGGCTGGTGATCAACGTGCTCGTAGGATAGAAGTACTCCATCTCGGGTGTCTTCTCAGGCCAACCCAACGTCGAATGGGGCCACAGCGCTGAACTAAACCAAGTATCGAGCACGTCGCTCTGCCGCTGGTAGCCGGCTTTCTCCAGCTCACTCTCCAGCTTGGAACCCTCGTCGCGCACCGAAACGTGCAAAACCGTAGTGCCTTCGAGCGTAGCGGCCAGTTCACCTGCTTTGGCTGCCGGCAACGCCTGCACACGCTTCAGTTCGGTTTGCGCCGCAGCGCTACTGTCGAAACTTTGCGTCCAGATGGGAATCTGGTGTCCCCACCAAAGCTGCCGACCAACGGGCCAATCGCGTTTTTCTCCGAGCCAATCCAGATAGCCTTTGGCGTAGCGTTCCGGAATGATCTTCACTCGACCATCGCGCACCGCATCCATTGCGTTTTGCGCCAACTGATCCATCTTGACGAACCACTGGTCGGCCAAGAATGGTTCGATGGGAGTCTTACTGCGATCGCTGTGAGCCAGATCGATCTCACGATCTTCGATCTCGCCTACGAGTCCCAGGGCTTCGAGGTCATCGACGACCGCCAGCCGCGCTTTGCGAACCGTCAAGCCTTGATACTTGCCCGCCTCGGCATTGAGCGTGCCATCGACATTGAGGATATTGATCATCGGCAAATCGCAGCGCAAGGCAACTTCGTAATCGTTTGGATCGTGCGCAGGGGTGATCTTAACACAGCCACTTCCCAGCTCGGGTTTAGCCCACTCGTCAGCCACCAAGCGTATCTCGCGATCGAGTAGCGGCAGCCGCAACTTGACTCCACGCGCAGCCATGGCGGCGAGCTGTTGCAATTGTGGGAGGTGCGTTGTACGTCGTTGTTTCAATTCTTTCAGTTGCTGTTCGAGCGGTGCGCGTTCTTTGCTGGGCACCGTAGCTAGCTTGCTGGTCAGCGCTCGTTCGCATGCGTCCAAAGCGGCAGCCGGATCGGGGTGAACGGCCACGGCCGTATCGCCCAACATCGTTTCCGGTCGCGTGGTCGCGATCGTCACCAGCTTCGGTTCGCCCGGGGCGGGATCAATAACAGGGTAGTTGAAGTGCCAGAAGTGCCCTTTCACTACCTCGTGAAACACCTCGTCATCGCTGACGGCCGTTTGCAGAAAAGTGTCCCAGTTGACCAGTCGCTTGCCACGGAAAATCAGGCCTTTCCCAAACAGGTCGAAAAAGGTTGTGCGCACGGCCCGTGCACACGTTGCATCGAGCGTAAACCGAGTTCGAGTCCAATCGCACGAGCAGCCCATGCTGCGCAATTGATTCAAGATACGAACCTCGGACTCCTCCTTCCATTGCCAGATCCGCGCGACCAGCCCCTCGCGTCCCAGATCGTGGCGTGTCTTATTTTCGAGTTCCTTCAATCGCCGTTCGACGACGGCTTGGGTGGCGATCCCCGCATGGTCGGTCCCAGGCATCCACAATGTTTCGAAGCCACGCATGCGGTGCCAACGAATCTGAATGTCTTGCAGCGTGTTGTTTAGCGCATGCCCCAAGTGCAGGGCCCCCGTCACGTTCGGCGGTGGAATAACGATTGTAAACGGTTGGCGATCGGGGTTCACCTCCGCCCGAAAACAGCCCGCTTGCTCCCAAGCCGAGTAGAGTTCCTTACAAACCGCTTGGTGGTCGAATCGATTCGGTATTTGCTCAGCCAACTCGTTCATTTCAATCCGTTTTCCGTTATTCCAGTCGTTATTAAGTAATTCCAAACGTCGCCGTACTGGGCGACTTATCGGCCTTGGGAGCCCAGGTTTCGTTGCGTTCGGTTATAATCGGCTTGGCCCCATTGGGGCAGGGTAGGCAGCCCCGGTTTCTCTACACATTTCATCCTTAGGACGCCATGCATGATTCCTCGGTTCATATTGATCGGCGGATTTTTAGGGGCAGGAAAATCGACCACCGTCGCTCGTCTGGCCAAGCACTTTACCAGCCAGGGGCTGAAGGTTGGCATTGTTACCAACGATCAGACCACCGATTTGGTCGACACCCACTCGCTGCGCAGCCAGGGGTTCGACGTCGGGGAAGTCGCTGGGGCGTGCTTCTGTTGTAGCTTCAACGAACTAACGCAGACGGTCGACGAACTGACGAAAGCCCAATTGCCCGACGTCATTATTGCCGAGCCGGTGGGGAGCTGTACCGACTTGGTCGCCACGGTCATCCGCCCGTTGCAGAGTGTCTATGAGATGCCGCTGGACATTGCACCCTATGGCGTGATCCTCAAGCCGAGTCATGGCTTGCGAATCCTCTCTGGCGAGCAGAGTGGCGGTTTCTCTCCTAAGGCAGAATATATCTTCCGCAAGCAAATCGAAGAAGCCGACTTCGTGATCATCAATCGCATCGACGAGCTTGCGGAGGACAAGGTCAGCCGGCTTGCTGACTTGATCCAGCAGCAATACCCTGGCCGCAGGGTAATTCGCATGTCTGCCAAAACGGGGCAAGGTTTCGATGCCTACGTTGAATTCCTAAAGCAGCAAGGACAATTTGGCTCGCGCGTCATGGAGGTCGACTACGATATCTATGCCGAAGGAGAAGCCGAGCTAGGTTGGCTGAATTGCCAGTTCCACTTTGCCACCAACTCAGCCATCGCGTTGGACGCGCTGTTGACCAATCTAGTGTCGAGTCTGCAGAGCAGGCTGACTACCGAGCGGGCCGAGATCGCGCATTTGAAGGCAATTGGAATGGCCGACGGCAATTATGCCGTTGCCAACTCGGTCAGCAGCTTTACCGACTGCGAATTGTCGCTCGCCTCGCGCGCCGACGTCACACGGGCTGATGTCGTGGTCAACGCGCGAGTGGCCATTGACCCGAGTCGCTTGGAGCTGATCGTGCGCGAGCAGATCGGGGCGACATGCAAGCAGTTCGGCGGCAGTGCCACCATCGACACGCTGCAAAGCTTCCGTCCCGGCCGCCCAATCCCCACGCATCGTATCCCGGTATCCTAGGCTCTGTAGCTACCGTCGCCAGACGGTAGACTAAGTTTTGTAGCTACCGTCGCCAGACGGTAGACTTCCACAAGTTAGTATCAATTTATTTCTTCGGAAATTGAATCATGGCCAAAAGTCCTTTTCCGGGTATGGACCCCTACTTAGAGACGCATTGGGGTGATCTCCATTCGCGGCTAGTCGTCTATATGTCCGATCAGATAAATGACCAGTTGCCGGATGATCTGCAAGCCCGCGTCGAAGAAAGCATCATGGTTGACGCGGGCGAATACACACGTACAGCCTATCCCGACGTACGCGTTATCGAGGAGAAGCCTTTGGCAGAATCGCCGCGCAGCACGGTTGCCAACGTGATGTTGGCTGAACCGATGATAATTGCCTTGCCCAACGAAATTCGCAAACAACGTCACCTAGAGATCATTGACCGCAATAGTGGCATGCGTGTAGTCACAGCGATCGAACTGCTTAGCCCTACCAACAAACGCAGCGAGGCGGGACGTCGGATGTACCGCGCCAAGCAGAATGAATACTTGAATGGTGGAGTCAATTTAGTAGAGATTGATTTAGTGCGAGAAGGTGCCTTCATGGCCGCAGTTCCCGCCGAACTGATTCCCAAGGAGCAAGTGACACCTTACATCATTTGCATTCGGCGAGCTCAGCAACCGACCGCCGCAGAAGTGATCCCTGTTCCCTTGCAGACCCCCCTGCCTAACGTGCGCATCCCTTTGCGCCCCAGCGATGCGGATATTGTCCTCTGCCTCCAGCCACTGCTCGATATGTGCTACGACCGGGGCCGCTATGCGTCGCTCGATTACTCGCGTTCGTTGGCTCCGCATCTTTCTCACGAAGACTGGGAGTGGACCAAGACCTTGCTCAAAAGCAAAGGGAAAAAGTGAAATACGTTGGCTGCAACGCGGTTGGCTGTAACGCGGATGCAGGCGTCGATGGTCAAGCATGGTGCAGCGATGGCGGGGTTAAACCCAAGTTATTCAAAACCCGCGTCACGGCAAAAACGAATTGAGCATGTTGATGTACTGCATAGCCATGCGAATGATCATGAAGGCCATCAGTATCAGAATGCCGAGCCAAATAGTGAAGCTGGTAACCGTAGCGATCGTATTTAGTGCGGCTTGGGAACGCTGCTGATAGTCGAGAGCCAAGTGATCGAGCGATTCGGTCTCGGTTCCACTGAGCTCCCCTAGCTGAACCGTCTCGACGAATTCTTGTGGCAGCACTTTCGATGCGGCGAAAGCATCGCCAAAACTCGCTCCCCGTTCCACTTCGGCTATCGCGCGATCCATGCCGCCGATGAAATAGTAGTTCCCCGTCGCCAGAAAGGCTTGCTTGACACTCCGCCGCGCCTCGACGCCCGCATTGAGCAACATCGATAGCGTCATACTCAAACGCGAAAGTCCCAACGTTACCAATGCCGTTCCCAGTGTTGGAATATGCTGCACGATCGGCATTAAAACGCGGTGGCAATTGAACCAATTCTTCCAGATACCGAAACCGATCACTCCCAGAGAAAACGTGACGACCGAGACGACGATGCAGTAGGTAACGAAGCCCCCCATGCCCCTCAGCCCGACGCCCGAAGCGTCGTATCCCGAGTTGGGACTGAGAATGCCTTGGATCAGAATCACCAATCCAATAATTCCTATCGCCATAGCCAATTGAATCAGCGGCCAAGTGATGCGACTGATGAAGGTTGCCTTAGAAACCTTAAGCTGTTCGTAGTAGTTGGCCATGTAAGCGAACATTCCATCCATGCGCCCACCGAGTTCACTGGCGTGAACCATTTGAATCAGCAGTGGCGGGAAGTACTTCTTCTGATCGAGCATTCCCTTGGCGAGCGTGCTACCAGCGCGGATGCTGTCGTTTAACTGTTGCATGGCCGCCCGATGCCGCGCGTCCCCCATGCGCTGCTCGGATTCAAGCAATCGCAGAATATCCACACCGGCACGCAAGCCGACGCCCATGCGCCGACAAAATGAAGCTGAGGCCTTGAGTTTCATCATCGTCGTTGCTTGTACCTTTTTGCCCTCTGCACACGGAACCGATCGATAACCATCGCACCAAATTGGGGCACTTGAGGTGTTATACCACACAACGCTCCAGCCCTCAGTGAGTTATATGAAACGAAGCACGTCCTAGTGCGACTTAGTTGCTCCATTTGAGTTCTTCATTTCACAATTCCTGCCGCGCGGACGCGACGTCGCCCAAGCACTCGTTCAGAAGAATCACCCGC
This sequence comes from Pirellulaceae bacterium, assembly GCA_020852965.1. Taxonomy (GTDB): domain Bacteria; phylum Planctomycetota; class Planctomycetia; order Pirellulales; family Pirellulaceae; genus Aureliella. Next base: position 74,339 of record JADYZV010000018.1, read on the forward strand.
TCTGGCTATGATACGTGGTGACAATTCGGTTACAATCAGTGGGACTCTGCAACCCCACCTGAATTATCCCACCATTTGAGGACACTATCTATGTCGACTTCGAATCGCCGTTCCTTTTTTAAGTCCGCTGCCGTGGCTGGCGCAGCGCTGAGCCTGCCTGCGCTGCAATACTCGCGCGTCTATGGGGCCAATAGCCGCTTGGGCATCGCCAGCGTCGGCACAGGTGGCAAGGGGTGGAGCGACCTGTTGGGCGTCGCCGCCAGCCCGCAGGTACAAGTCATCGGGTTGTGCAATATCGATAGTTCCGCCGCACATCTGGGCCAGGCGGCGGAGAAATATCCGGCGGCCAGGCAATACGCCGATTGGCGCGAGCTGCTGGATGAGTCGAAGGATATCCAAGGGGTATTGGTCTCAACGCCAGACTTCATGCACGCCCCGATTTCCTTGGCTGCGATGCAGCTAGGCAAGCATGTATTTTGTCAGAAGCCGCTGACGCACACCGTTTATGAAGCGCGACAAATGCAAGTAGCCGCGCAGAAGTCCAAAGCCATTACGCAGATGTGCAATCAAATCCAATCACACACCGCTTACCGCACTGCGGTGAATGTGGTGCATGCCGGCCTGTTGGGCAAGGTCAAAGAAGTATTCTCGTGGCAGGCAGGAGCGACCGCTTGGCCGCGGAACCTGCCTCGGCCTACGGGAAGCGATGCGGTGCCCGCCCAGGTGCGCTGGGATCTGTGGCAGGGCGTTGCCCCGCAGCGAGCCTACAAGGCCTCCCTATACCATCCCTTTAATTGGCGCGGCTGGCAGGCCTACGGCACTGGGCAACTGGGCGATTTCGGCTGCCACATTTTGGATCCAGTCTTCAAATCGCTGAAGCTCACTGCGCCCAACAAGCTGACGGCTGACGCCCCTCCGCTGTACGCCGAATCCTGGACCGATCGCTCCACCGTACATTATGAATTCCCTGGGACGGAGTACACGTCTGGCCCCAGCCTACGCCTGACCTGGATCGACGCGGTAGGTGCGCGTCCGCCACGCGAGTCGTTGGGTGACATACCGGCCGAATACGAACTGCCCGCCGCCGGCTCAGTGCTCGTCGGCGAGAAGGGCTCGATGGTCATCCCGCACGTCGCCATGCCCAAGCTTTTCCCCGAGGAAAAATTCCCAGCCAGCGAATTGCCGGTCATCGAGGGAGTCGATCACTACACGCAGTGGGCGGATGCCTGTCGCGGAGTTGGCGAAACCACCTCGAACTTCGACTACGCCGCTCCGCTGACCGAAACGGTTCTGCTCGGCACGATTGGAATTCGATTCCCTGGACAAGAGTTGCAGTGGGACGCACAGGGGCTGAACATCACCAACCACCCTCAGGCACAGGATTGGACTACCAAACGCTATCGCCCAGGTTGGGAACCAGCATGGAGCTGAGCTTCTGAAGCTGAATAATGAATATGAACCTAATGCTTTGTCAATAAACAATTTTAGGGTAGTGGACGAGGTTACGAGTCCGTTTGATCCGTTATACGTTTAGGGACTCGTACCCTCGTCCAAGACTTCCACCCCTAATTCTTAACTTGGACATAGCACTAGGCCCTCCCCGAGCCTAATAGCCCGCCCCTTCCAGCAGGAGGGTGCCTTGTGGTTCAAATTGGCCACTCATGAAAAATC
>JADYZV010000019.1 GCA_020852965.1 Pirellulaceae bacterium
CCCATGTGGCGCAGCACGACGAGGCGGACGACCCAGGCTGGTGGGACATCTTCGTCGGCCCCGGCAAGCCCATCGACACCGACCGATACTTTGTCATTTGCTCGAACGTGCTCGGCGGCTGCCGCGGCACGACGGGCCCGAACAGTATCAACCCGGCGACCGGCAAAGCTTATGGGGCCGACTTCCCGGTAATCACTGTCGGCGACATCGTCGAGGTTCAGCGGAAACTGGTTGCCCATTTGAGTATCGACCGTCTGCGAGCGGTCATTGGCGGATCGCTGGGCGGGCACACAACGCTCACCTGGGCGACGCGCTACCCCGATCAACTCGATGGAGCGATCGTACTCGCCTCATCGGCCCACCTTTCCAGCCAATCGCTGGCTTTCGACGTTGTCGGGCGAAACGCGATCCTTTGCGACCCCGAGTATCAAGCAGGGCGGTATTACGAAAATGGATCGGGGCCACGGATCGGACTGGCGATCGCCAGGATGTTGGGGCACATCACGTACCTGTCGCCGGAGGTGATGGCAGAGAAGTTCGCCGCTGCCCGTTCGGAACCTCGCGAAATTCGCTCGCAGTTTGAAACCAAGTTCTGCGTTGGTTCCTATCTGGCGCATCAAGGCAATAAGTTCGGCGAGCGATTCGACGCGAACAGCTATCTGACGCTCTCGATGGCGATGGATTTGTTCGATCTGGGCAGTACGCCGGAAGAGCTCACGCGTGCGTTTCGAGCCTCACAGTGCCGCTGGCTAGTCATCAGTTACACCAGCGACTGGCTCTTTCCACCTGCTCAATCTCGGGAAATTGTGGCTGCGCTGATCGCCGAGAATAAAGCGGTTAGTTATTGTGACGTCGAGAGTCGGAATGGTCACGATGCATTCTTGCTGCCCAACGAGCTTGCCACCTACGGCGAGCTAGCACGTGCTTTCGTCGCGAATCTCAATCGACAGGACCAGACAGGATCGCAGCTCACTGCGACCACAGACGAGCCCAGCAACCCGCCAGGTCACAGCCCCAAGAGCATCTTCCATGCTCACCACCGACTCGATTACGACATGATCGTCGAACTCATTCCGCCCGACGCGAGTGTGCTGGATCTCGGTTGCGGCAGCGGCGGCTTACTCAGCCGACTCGCCCAACGACAACAACGGCGCCTGATGGGGATCGAGTTAGAGGAGCGGGCGGTTGTCAGTTGCGTTCAACGCGGACTCGACGTCGTGCAGCATGACGTCAATCAGGGATTGTCTGCTTTTGCCGATGCGCAGTTCGACTTCGTCGTACTCTCACAGACCCTCCAGACGGTGATGGATGTCGAACGCGTGGTGGATGAGATGCTGCGAGTCGGCAAGCGTGGTATCGTCAGTTTTCCGAATTTGGGTTATCAGCAATTTCGGGCGCAGTTGGCTCAACAAGGCAGGTCGCCTCGCGTCGATGCCTCGCAGGGCTTTCAATGGTACAATACACCCAACCTGCGGTTCTTGACGATCGACGACTTCGAAGAGTTCTGTCGAGACAAACAATTGCAGATCCATCAGCACATCGCGCTCGACACCGAAGCCGATCGTCAAGTCTCCGGAAACCCGAACCTCAACGCGAACGTGGCAATCGTAGTTCTCAGCAAATAGGAGCAAGTATGAGCACGGTAGACGCTGTGGAAACCACGGCCTGGCTGGAGGAGGCTCAGCGTGTCGCTACGGCGGTGCGCCGACGAGTGCTCGAGCATACATTGAAGAATAACGGAGGCTATTTGAGCCAGGCGTGTTCTTCGGCGGAAATCCTGGCCACGCTGTATTTGCGAATTATGAAGCTGGGGCCGAGTCAGGGGGAGCTCGTACCACGTTCATTTCCCGGCGTTCCCGCAGCGAATAACCCGAACAGTTTCACTGGAGCTGACTACAACGGACCACAGGCTCCCGATCTGGACCGCTTTATCTTTTCGCCGGTTCATTACGCGCTGGTTCTCTACTCGCTACTGATCGAGGTCGGCCGGCTCGATACGCGTGCGCTGGATCACTTCAACAAAGATGGCAGCACCATGGAACTGATCGGTGCCGAACACTCGCCCGGCCACGAGGTGACAGCCGGTTCGTTGTCGCAGGCGATCAGCCAGGCCGCCGGCATCGCGCTGGCCCGAAAGCTGCGGGGTGATACGGGGCGAGTGTGGGTGTTCATGTCCGACGGTGAATTCGAGGAAGGACAAACCTGGGAAGCGCTCGCCGCCATCGCTTACCATCGGATCGATAACCTGGGGATCTACGTCGATGCCAACGGTCAACAGTGCGACGGCCACATGGACAGCGTGATGAACATCGAACCGCTCCGGGCACGACTTTTAGCGTTCGGTGCCGATGCCCATGAAGTCGATGGCCACGATTTGCAGGCGCTGGCAGCACTGGCCCAGCGGCCCCGTGACGGCAAGGCGCTCGTTGTCATTGGCCGAACCGACCCCTGTCGCGATATGGACCTGCTACGCCGACGAGCCCCCAAGCTGCATTATGTGCGTTTCAGTAGCGAACAGGAGCGGCAGGAATACGAACACGCCCTAATCAAGATGTCCGAAGTCGAGAAGGAGCCACACGATGGAAACCGTTAATCGCCCGCACGCGAATAACATGGTGCGGTGGGCTGAAAAGCGCGACAAGGTCCTCGTACTGTCAGCCGACTTGACATCGTCCTGCGAAGCAGAAGATTTCCGCAAAGCGTATCCGGAACGTTTCTTTTCAATGGGGATGGCCGAGCAAAACATGATGAGTTTTGCGGCTGGTCTGGCTCGTGAGGGATACTATCCCTACGTACACACGTTCGCCGTCTTCATCTGCCGACGACCTTTCGATCAAGTGGCAATGTCGATTGCCTATCCAAATCTTCCGGTCAGAATGATCGGTTTTTTGCCGGGTATCACCACGCCCGGCGGTGCGACACATCAAGCGATTGACGACATTGCTTTGATGCGGATCATCCCCAACTTGACGATTCTCGAATGCGGCGATGCAACGGAGGTAGAATCGGTCCTCGACGTGGCCCAAGCGGTCAATGGGCCGGTCTATGTACGCATGCTGCGGGGGGAAGTACCGCGACTGTTTGATTGCGGCGAACCGATGCAACTGGGGCGGGCACGCGTGCTGGCCGAGGGCCGGGATATCGCTATTTTGTCGAGCGGGATCTGTACCGAAGAAGTGATGCGAATAACCGCTCCGGTGCAAGCTCGTGGCCTGTCGCTCCGCCATCTGCACATCTCCACACACAAACCGTTCGATGATCCGACGGTAAGCGAAGCACTGGCGGCAGCTCGCCTCGGCGTGATCACGATCGAAAACCACACAATCATGGGTGGACTCGGATCGGCGGTGGCGGAACTCATGGCCGAAGCGGGGCTCGGCAAGCGGCTGATTCGGCTGGGAATCAAGGATCAATACGCGCACGGTGCGAGCCGACCGTATCTTATGGAAAAATACGGATTGAATGCTGCGGCTGTGATGCATGCGATCGAGCAGCTTACGGGCGAGACGCTGGGCATACAGATTCAAGACATTCCCACGACCGTCGTACCAGCGCCGCACGCCACCGCAAAACCGGAAGACCTTTGATATGAGTCAGACCAATAACCTGCAACTCTCGGGTGAACGGTTCGCGGCCGTCTATCATCTAACCGCCACTACCGAGGAAGCCGCCGATCGGGCATGGGATATCTGTTTGGAACAAACCGTCGAGTTTCCCGACGACCTGATTTCCAGACCAGACATTCGTGAGCAAATCATTGGGCGAATCGCTTCGCTGGAGGAAGTTGGTCCGGATTGCTTCGAAGCGACAATCGAGTTCCCCGTCGAAGTGGCCGGAGCGGAGCTAACGCAACTGCTCAATGTGCTGTTTGGAAATGTGAGCATCAAACCCGGTGTGCGACTGGTTCGATTCGAGCTCCCGGAGAGCCTGTCGTCGCTCTATCGAGGCCCTCGGTTCGGCCGCGAAGGACTTCGCGATTTGTTGCAGGTACATGATCGGCCGCTGCTCAGTACGGCCATCAAACCGATGGGGCTTTCTCCTAGCGAACTGGCCGAGTTGGCCTACCAATTCGCCCTTGGCGGTATCGACTTGATCAAAGACGATCACGGGTTGGCCGACCAGTGCTTCGTTCGGTTCCAGGAACGGGTCGAGCGATTGAGCGACGCGGTCAACCGCGCCAACCGAGAGACGGGCTTGCGCTGCCTCTATCTTCCAAACATCACCGCGCCCTTGGATCAACTGCTCGATCGAGCCCGTCTGGCTCGCCAGGCAGGGGCGGGTGGCTACCTGATCGCACCCGGACTTGCCGGCTGGGATGCCATGCGCTGCGTTGCCGACGACGATCGCTGCGGCTTACCGATCATGAGTCACCCGGCATTCTTAGGAGCGTTCACGACCAGTCGCTCAGGGGGCATTTCGCATGGGGCGCTCTACGGTAGGATCGCCCGACTTGCTGGTGCCGATGCCACGATCTTTCCCAACTACGGCGGTCGCTTTGCCTTCTCGACCGACGAATGTCGGGATATTGTCGCCGGGTGCGATGCGTCGCTGGGCGATATCAGACCAATCTTTCCCGCGCCGGCAGGCGGCATGAAAGTCCAGCGCGTACCGGAGCTCTGCGATTTCTACGGTAAGGATACGGTGCTGCTAATTGGTGGTGACCTCCATCGACATGGCAGCGATCTTGTCCAAAGTTGCCGACAGTTTGCCGAATCGGTTCGAAGCAACTGCTAGTGGCCCAACGGCTCGAGCGGCAGCCGAACCACGGCTTCGCGGGCCGGATCCAAAAGACGCCATGGTTGACTCGTATAGCCAACTCACAGCTCCCAACTCACAGCTCCCAACTAACTCTCGCGAGCGCTCCTCATTTCCGACACGGGCCAGCCGAGCGCCCACTGGAGTCGGAATTGAGCTTGGTTATAGGCGATGACAGCGTTCAAGTATGCGCGTCGAGTCGACTCCAAGGCCTGTACCGATTGAAGTACTTCAATCGGCAAGCCCTGACCATCGCGAATGCGTTCGAGATTACGATTGTATGAAGCTTCCGCTGACTTGATCGCGCGTTGCGTCGTCTCAATCTGCTGGCGGCGAAACTGTACTTGGCTGTAGGATTCGGAAACGTCCAGCGCGACTTGGTCCATCACGCGGAGTTGCTCGAACTTGGCTTGTTGGATGCGAGCCGCCGTTTGGCGGCGAGCGGCTTGTTCGCCGAATCCCAAATTGCGGTATTGCCAGGTCATAAGGGCATCGAGATCGTATCGGCCGCCGAAGTTATTCGAGTTATTGCCGAGGCCACCACCGAAGCTTCCTGTGCTGAATCCCAACAGCACACTCGGCACAAATGGCGCGTACTTCTCACGCTTGTAGGCTTCGCAAGCGGCGGCGACCAAAGCTTGCGATTCTTTCAATTCGGGCCGCCTCGACAAACCGGTGCTGATCAACGATCCTTTGTCCGCTTCAGCCGCGACGAGATCGAGCGGCACGGCAGTAACATCCAGCGGCAGGATTTCACTGTTAGGGTCAATGCTGATCGCTTGGGCCAGACGTGCCGATGCCATGGCGATTCGTTCACGGGCCCCAATTAGTCGGTTGTCTGTCAGTACGAGTTCCGTTTGCATCCGATCGGCGTCCGCTTGTAGCCCCTCTCCTGCTTTGGCAAAATCGTTGGTAATTTTTGAGAGTCCCGCGGTCCGGTCTCGTGACTCCTGCAAGATGCGCGCGTCCTGATGGGCATTCACTAGTTCGATATACGCTGTAGCCGCATCGAGCAGACGTTCGTTCAGCACTGCGGCTGCGGCATGGCTACTTGCCCACGCACTCCTCTCGGCGACTTTTGGTTGAAAGATGGCGTCGGCCATGTGGAACTGTGCCACCAGGCCGGGCTGGGCCGTTGTGCCCGCTCCAATCGCGCCGGCTCCTAGTCCATATTGAAACGAGTTGAGGTTGACATCCACGATGTCGCCGTTGACCGCTTGATAGTTCCCGTCGTGTCGCCGACCACTGAATCCCGCTTGGATCGACGGCAGCCATAGCGCTTCGGCGGCAGCGAGCTGGGCGTAAGCTTCCTGGACTCGCCATCTCGCGAATCCAACCGCCGGATGCTGACCGCCTACCATTGCCAGCGCCGAAGGTAGGTTGAGGTCGATGGTATTGGTCTGAATCGCACTCATTGGGTCGGTACTGGTTGGCTCATCGACGACCAATGCTCCATCGCCAAGCGAACTTTCTTCGAGTGGTATCGAAATTGAAGTTGCTGCTTGAACGGGTGCAGCCGGTGCTACGATAGTAGGCTTGGCAGAATGAACAGCCAATTGCAAGCTGCTTGCACAACCCGCAAAACCGATCAAACCTACAGCCGAGACCAGGCCAAGGGCGAGAACGAAACGCAGTTTGAAGCGGAAGCGGGGCATCTTGCCCTCCTTTTATCACGGTTTCCTTACCGTTGAAAGCATCGCAGCGAACGCGATGGTCGTACGGAAGATGCATCGGCAAACGGATGGTCCGAGAGTGACGACCATGTGGGTTGGCTTAGCAACTTCCAATTTGCCGCTCGTGGAGAAACAGCCCTGTAGTGATTACAATTGGGTTTCCGCTTAGGCAAGATGTGCTGGGCCTCCATGAGTTTGATTGATTTGGCGAATGTGCCGATACGCGTAAGCGTGCTGCGCTAGTAAATGAAAATCACTGTGGAGACCAGCGTGCTACGGTAGCAAATGAAAATCACGGTGGAGACCAGCGTGCTACCTTATTGTCCGTTTCCGAGAAGCCAGCTCTATGCAACTGATCCTTTCCGCGATGCGTCGTCCAGCGACCGTCATGGTGCTCATTCTAAGCGTCGCGCTAGGCAGCTTCCTAGCGGTAGGGCCATCGTTATTTCAGCACTTCAAACTGCCCTACCCAGTCGGTCTTCCCAAGGGGATGGAAGTCGACATTTTTCCGAAGCTGAATCTACCCGTGATATATGTCTGTCAGCCGTACGGAGGTATGGACCCAGCACAGATGGAAGGCTTCCTGACCAACTTCTACGAATACCACTTCCTGTACATCAGTGGCATTCACCACGTTGAGTCGCGAAACGTGCAGGGGATGGCGCTGATGAAGTTGACCTTTCATCCTGAAACCAACATGGCTCAAGCCATGGCCGAAACGATCAATTATGTCAATCGTTCGCAAGCCTTCATGCCACCGGGAACCGTCTCGCCGTTTGTCATGCGATTCGATACGGGCAGCGTTCCGGTTGGCTACTTGGTGTTGTCCAGCGACACGCGGAGCATTGCCGAGATTCAAGACTTGGCGCTATTTCGCGTGCGGCCCATGTTTTCCAGTTTGCCCGGTGTCTCGGCCCCTCCGCCGTTCGGCGGGAGCGCACGCTCGATCGTGGTGACAGTCGATCTCAAGCGGCTACAGTCCTATGAAATGTCCCCGGAAAATGCGATCGATGCACTCGTGCGTGGCAATTCGATCAGTCCATCGGGCAACATACCGATCGGCGACAGCTATCCGATCGTCCCAGTCAATTCAGTTGTCAAAGACCCGCAACAATTGGGAACAATCCCGATTCGTACGGGCGAACATCCCGTCTACCTTCGCGACATTGCAACCATTCAAGATTCGGCCGACGCACCGGCCGGTTATGCGCTCGTCAATGGTCGACGCGCGGTCTACATCTTGGCGACCAAGCGAGCCGAAGCCTCGACGCTAAGCGTGATTGACAATATCAAGAGTGCCATTCCGAAAATGAAAGCAGCCCTAGGTGCCGATGGTGAGGGGATCGACGTGCGTTTTGAGTTCGATCAATCGCCGTATGTAACACGTGCCGTTGGCGGAGTCGTGACCGAAGGGCTGTTGGGGGCGGTGTTGGTCGGTTTGATGATTCTGCTGTTCCTGCAAGACTGGCGCAGCTCACTGATCGTCGTACTCAATATCCCGCTGGCACTACTCAGTTCGGTGCTCGCACTTTGGATCACGGGGCAAACGATTAACTTGATGACGCTGGGAGGTCTGGCACTCGCCATCGGTATCCTGGTGGATGAAGCGACGGTCGCCATGGAGAACATTCACGCCCATTTACAACGCGGCGAACCTCTAGCCCAGGCCGTGCGAGATGGTTCCACGGAAACCGTTATTCCGCGCCTGTTGGCGATGCTCTGTATTCTCGCCGTCTTCGTGTCGTCCTTCTTCATGCAAGGCGCGGCGCGCGCTTTGTTCGTGCCACTCTCGTTGGCCGTCGGATTTTCCATGATTGCTTCCTACATCCTGTCCAGTACTTTTGTGCCGGTGATGGCTGTGTGGTTACTCAAGCCTCATCCGGAGCGCAGCGAACCAAAGAAGACGCTGTTCGATCGACTACGGCAGGGGTATGAAAAACTGCTGAGCGGTTTTGTCAGATTGCGTTGGCTGGTCATTGCAGCCTATTTGGCTATCAGCATTGCCACCATCGTGTCTGTCGTTCCACAACTTGGCCGTGGCGTCTTCCCTGTCGTTGACGCGGGGCAATTCCGACTGCGCATGCGCGCTCCCGACGGAACGCACATCGAAAAGTCGGAGGAATATGCAAAACGAGCACTCGCATTGGTGGCCCAGGAACTTGGCGAGGAGAACATCAACTTGACATTGGGCTACGTCGGCATGATTCACTCGAACTATCCCGTCAACGCGGTATATCAGTGGTCGCGTGGGCCTGAGGAAGCCATCTTGTATATCGATTTGAATGATCGCATCGGAATCTCGGATGAAGTTCTCAAAGAGCGCGTTCGTGATCGGTTGGCGCAGGAGATGCCAGATGTACGGTTTTCCTTCGAACCCTCTGACATCGTCAATGAAGTGATGAGCTTCGGTTCTCCGACGCCCATTGAAGTGGCGGTCAGCGGTTCGGACTTTGCCGCCAATCGAGTATTTGCAGAATCCTTGCGTGGTGAACTGGCTCAAATACCAGCTTTGCGAGACTTGCAGTACGGGCAATCGATGGTTTACCCCACCGTCCAAGTCAACGTGGATCGTGAGAAAGCCGGGTTGGCAGGCCTGATGCCGGTGGATGTTTCGCGGGCCTTGGTGACCGCCACGTCATCGAGTCGCTTTGTGGTACCCAACTATTGGGCTGATCCCAAGAGCGGCGTCGCCTATCAAGTTCAAGTCGAGATTCCGCGGCGGATCGTTCGTTCACCCTACGAAGTGGAAACCATCGGGTCAATCGAACAGTTGGGTAAGATCCCACTGAAGAGTACCGACAAGGGGCAAGTCTTGATTCGCGATGTGGCGAGTTTGGAACCGGGGACGATGCCTGGACAATTCGATCGCTACAACATGAAACGCCAGATAACGCTGACAGCCAATGTCGCTGGAATGGATTTAGGGTCGGTCGCGGGAATGGTTACGAATGCGATTGCGCGGGCCGGTGATCCACCCTCGGGGAGCGTCGTTGAAATTCGCGGACAAATTCCTCCGATGCAGGAAATGCAGTCGGGGTTGGGGATCGGTCTGGCGCTCGCCGTTGTGGCGGTCTTCTTGCTGTTGACTGCAAACTTCCAGTCACTGCGTTTAGCCTTGGTGACCGTCTCGACGGCTCCTGCGGTGGTGGCCGGTATTGTGCTGATGCTGTGGTTAACCGGCACCACTCTGAATATCCAGTCGTTCATCGGGTCGATTATGGCGGTGGGCGTGGCGATGGCCAATGCGATTTTATTAGTGACGTTTGCGGAAAAGCGAAGGCATGAACTGCACAATGCAAGAGAGGCAGCGGTGCAGGGAGCCGGTAGCCGGCTGCGAGCCATTTTGATGACCAGCTTTGCCATGATCGCTGGGATGTTGCCGATGGCGTTGGCCTTGGGCGAGGCGGGACAACAGAACGCTCCACTAGGCCGCGCGGTTGTAGGTGGCTTGATCGCGGCGACCGTGGCGACACTATTCGTATTACCAAGCATGTTTGTGTTGATTCAGTCGCGAGCCAGTTCCAATTCAGCCTCAATGGATCCATCCGATCCCGACAGTAGACACTTCGTTGCTCAGAGTTAATGCCCCCTGCCAGCTTGTCTGGCAGGAGCAAGAGTCTTGCAATTAGAAAGAGTGAAGTTAATGCCCCAAGCCAGCTTGTCTGGCAGGAGCAAGAGTTTTGCAATTAGAAAAGGTGAAG
>JADYZV010000020.1 GCA_020852965.1 Pirellulaceae bacterium
CCGCGTACCCGCGTCCACTACCCCCAATTCTTAGTGGGGTTGAAGCACTAGCTGCTTTGTGAATCGACCGTCTGGCGATGGTAGCTAAAGCGATGAACGCTTAGCACCTTTTTTCCGGACGGCCTGGGGTTGCCCGACAGACTCGCTCGATTTCATCTGCACTCATGCCGCGGTCGACCATCGTTTGTTTTAGCTCAATCTCGTTTCGGTGCTTCACGATATCGCGAACTCCAGTCACAATGGCTTGTATGGTCATCCACAAGAAGACGCTCAAAATAGCTACAATAGGAACGGTAAAAAGCGTAACAAACGCGGACATATCAAATCTCCAAGCTGTGATTATCAGCAACCCTACTTTCGCAATGTCGCTGCATTCGTGGAGCGAAAATCGACTTTTTAGATAAACCTAACAGCTATGGTACACCGCTCGACCCTCAGCATTTCGTCCGCCAGCGACGAAACTTGGCAAGAAAAAGTAGAATCTGTCGAAAAACCGCTGTCCGTGAAACCGCTGCTCATCGGCTCGCTGGTGGTCGATCCCCCGCTCCTGCAAGCTCCGATGGCGGGATTTACCAACTATGCCTATCGCCAAATCGTTCGTGACTACGGCGGAGTTGGGCTGCAAGCGACCGAGATGGTCAACGCGCGCGGCTTCGTCTGGCTTGATGAACACGAGAGCGAACACCCCGATCGGCTGTGGGGAGTCCGAGACGAAGCTCGGCCTCTGGCAGTGCAAATCTGGGATAACGAGCCTGAGACGATGGCCAAAGTTGGTCGTCGACTGGTCGACGAATACCAAGTCAGCGTGGTCGACATCAACTTCGGCTGCCCGGTGCGTCAGGTTACTCAAAAAGCCCATAGCGGCTCCTACCTTCTCAGCCAACCCGAGCGGATGCATGCCATTATTTCACAGTTGGTTAGCGCTTGCGCTCCGACGCCTGTTACCGCCAAGATCCGCTTGGGGTGCACGCGCAAGACTGCCAATGCCAGCTTGGTAGCTCGCGTGGTCGAGGAGGCCGGGGCGGCTGCGCTGACCGTCCATGGTCGCACCGCAGAAGACTACTTCAAAGGCAACGCCGACTGGGAGCAGATCGCCCAGTTAAAAGACCACCTGCGAAACATTCCTTTGATAGGCAACGGCGACATCGACAGTCCGGAAAAAGTGGTGCACGCCTTTCGTCACTATCGCGTTGACGGCGTCATGATCGCCCGAGCCGCGTTGGGGCGCCCCTGGTTATTCGCGCAAGCTGCCGCCGCACTGCGCGGTGAGCCGATCCCTGCCGAACCATCGCTGGCCGATCAGAAAAGTTGCATGTTACGACACTACGATTTGGTCGTCGAACGCTTTGGCGTGCAGAAAGGAACGCATCTCATGCGCAAGTTCGCTTGTTGCTACGCACAGGGCAAACACGGTGCGCGACACTTTCGGACCCATGTCGCCCATGCCGAAGGCCCGGCTGAATTTCACCGCGTCGTCGAGGAACACTTCCCACGCGACGTCACTTAAGTGGCCAAGTGATAAGGCTGGAGTGTTTTCTTCGTTCTCTCTCGATTTAAAAAACTTGGCTCACGCCAGACAAGCTGGCATGGGGCCGATACAAAATCGCAGAAGTGTTTGGGGTTAACTCTTATGCAGCCATTCGACGCCTGCGCGCTGAGGACACAGGCGCGGCGGCTTTGCCCCATGCGGTTTGTTTGAGCAGCCCATGAAAGGCGGAGAATAGCTTCTGCATGTGCGGTTGCTTGTACGGAAATAGCTCGACGGGGTCCATCGAATGCACTACCGCACCGCTGTCGATCTCGAACACCAGTAGGCGACCGTCGGCCGTCTCGCCACAGTCGATCGAATAGTAGTCGAGGCCGATGCGCGCGTCGATGGCTGCCAGCGCCGCCGAGTGTCGCGCGCCAAACTCCCAATCGAACGTATCCATAAAGTGCGCCTCAGCCGCTCGATTGTCGGCATTTTCGACCATGTCCGCATTGAGATAATGCACCATCCAACGCGGTGAAAGCGCCATGTGGGCCGGGTAGGCTTTTCCCGACACCGAGGCGACGCGGTACTTGCGATACAAACCATCCTGCTGGCTGCGATAATCGATGAAGGGTGCCATCGAGAATTCTTCTTCAGGTTGAACGGTGAGATAGTCTTCGAGCTCTGTGGCGGTTTCGATGCGTACCAACCCATGCCCGGCGTGGGAATTGGCTGGACGCACGATCCAAGCGGGAGCCGACGATGGAGCGTCAAGCCACATTGCATGACCAGCGTGGGAAGTGGCTGGATGGTCGCTCAATGCGGAATCCGACGACGGAGCGTCGGGCCACATTCGGGCTTGTTCCCGTAATTCGTCGCGGGAGACACGGCGCGAAGTGACTACTTCGACACCGTCGATACCGCTCAAGTAGTCACACAAGCCATCGCGCGCTAGCTTGGCTATCTGCTGCGGGCGATTGATATGCGGATGAGGCCAGTAGCTCATCACTGCCTGTAGCTGCCGCAACAACTGCTGGTTGCTATCCGATTCACAAACGGCCACAAAAGCGACATCGTGCTTGGGGATGTCATGGACTAATGGTAAACCCGCTCCTACGTAAAGCATCTCTAGCGCGATGTCGCAATTCTCGACCAAGAATTCGATGGGCGTATTGGCCATCACTTCCCCCGGACCCATGATCGCCAATACGCGCACGGCGGGGCGAAACGGGTTCGATTTTATGCGATAGTGCTGTTGTTGTTGTAGGGCCTGCCATTGCAGATCAAGCGCCATTTCGCGCTGTCCGTTGAGCTGATGCACGATAGAAAGATCGAGCAGCGCGGCCGCGTCACTGCCCGATGCCGCCACTCGACCAACCAATTCGGAGGTCAACTCCGATAGGTTGTCACCAGTGAAGGCCAAACGCATGATCTTGGCCATGCCGATAAGCGATTGAGGTTGTTGGGTCATGGGCGAATTCCTAACAGCTTGATTTTACGTCCGAATTTTAAGGCCGCATCGCACAGCGCATCGACTTCGTGTTGCGTTGTGCGATGGTTGAACAGGGCCGCTCGTATGGCGATTTGCCCGTTGATCAGGGTGCTCGACGGAGCCGCTATACCCGACTCCTGAAGGGCGATCACCAGCTCGGAATTGAGTGGATTGAGCTCGGTGCTATTGAGCTCGGTACTTCTGAGCTCGGTACGACGCGGAGCGTCGTGCCACATTGAAGCAGCGGGATGGCCGCGATAGCGAAAGCAGACAATGTTGAGCGAGACCGGAGCTAGCAATTCCAATTCGGGCTCGGCGGCGATACGTCGCTCTAAGCAACGAGCCAGCTCGCACGTGCCTTCCATCATCTGCCCCAGCCGCTGTGTACCGTAGACTTGCAGCGTGAACCAGACTTTCAAGGCTTTGAAATTGCGCGACAGATCGGGACCATAGTCGCAGGGCCATGGCGAACCTGCCGCCATGCCTCGCTCCGCTCGACTCAAGTATGCGGCCGGTGAGGCAAATGTCTCTTGATGCAATCGTCGATCACGCACCAACACAAACCCCGCATCGTAGGGTACTTGCGCCCATTTGTGGAAGTCGAGCGCCAGTGAGTCCGCTCGCTCAATTCCAGCGTAACGCGGCCTGAGTCGCTCGGACATCATCCCCAGCGCACCGCAGGCACCATCGACATGAAACCACAATCGTTCGCGCTGGCAGAGATCCGCGAGTGCGTTTAAATCATCGATCGCACCAGTGTCCACCGTCCCCGCATTGCCGACTACGCAGAATGGTCGCTTGCCAGCCGCTCGGTCGTCTGCGATCGCGGCTTGCAGCGCGTCGATATCTATACAAAATTGGTCGTTGACGCCAATCGCGTGGAGGCTCTCCGAGCCCAGACCGCTCATGTCTAGCGCCTTGGCCACGCAGCCATGCGTTCCCGTAGAAGCGTAAGCTACCAGCGATTTTTCTTGACCTCTCATGCCACTGCGTCGTGTCTCAGCACCCAGCGCACGCGTGCGTGCGACAAGCACAGCAATGAAGTTGGCCATGGAGGAACCGGTTACAAACAGACCGCTAGCATCGTGGGGAAAGCCAAATAGCTCAGCTATCCAGCGCACGACTTGCTGTTCGACCGCGATCGGTATGTGGTCGCGTCCGCCCAGATTGGAATTCAGACCAGCGGCTAACATTTCTGCCAACATGCCTACGACGTTCCCGCCGCCATGCACCCAGCCCATGAAACCAGGATGCGCATTGCCTACAGCAAAAGGGAGAATATGCTGTTGGAACGTGGCGTAGGCTTCGCCGAGCGAAGTCGCGTTTCGCGGCAGGCGCGTCTGGAAGCGGCCTTCGGTGGCTGCATCGGCCGGCTGCCATACCGGTCGCTGCCGGATCTCTGAGATATAGTCCAACATGTCGTCGAGCGCCTGATGGCTAAGTCGCCGGAAAGCATCCCAATCGGATGGATCTAGCGATTGAAGATGGTCGAACAAATTTGGCGTCCTATCCCGATGTCTGGCTCGTCGCACACACATTTATCGGCACGCCCCCCGCTCTGTTCGAGCAAACCCGTCAAGAATTGAGAATCACTCTGTCCCAACCACAGTCCAGGCAAACTGCGTCGGTGAGGCAACGTCCTCTGTGCTCTCTGGGCCACTATGTTTCAGTTTTTTGTTGAGTAGACCGAACTGCTGCTGTGTTCCGTCCGGTCGTTTTGAAGAATACTAATCTCCACTAATTGTCACTAATAACACAGATGCCGTTCAGGTTGGCTCTGAAGGCAGCACTACCATCCGTCGCCCTACTGCTTCGGCGTACCGTTCGAGTGTCGCTAGTGTTGGATTGGCGTCCGCGTTGTTTTCCAAACGCGACAATGCGGCTCGATCGATTCCTGTCCGTTCGTTGATGTCGGCTAAGCTCAGCCCCTGGCGCTCACGCTCGGCGCGAAGCGCTGCCAAAACTTGACGCAGTGGCATCCCTTCTTTCTTCAGCACCGCTAAGCGTTCTTTCGCTCGCTGCCGAATATCCGGCAACTCTTCCGCGATCTGCTCTCTAACCATTGCAAGCTTTGCACGTTCTTCGTCTGTCGTCGTACGATAAATCCGCTTTCCTCGTTCTTTCGCCATCGCTATCCCTCCACTTGGCGTCAAATCATGTTCGGCGATGTGCTCTACATTGCCTCCAGGTTCCTCGTCCCAAATGATCTGGTAATACGCCATTGCGAGCTTTCTTGCGTGTTGACTTACAATACAACATAAGGTGATTCTAGTGAATACTGCGTCCAGCCATGTGACGCTTCCGCAAGGCATCACCGACCTGCGCACGTTGGTAACGCTTACAGATTGCACCCGTGGAAACGGCGTGGAAACCACCGAGCTACATTGATCTGGACATGCCCCTCGTCTCCAAGCTATAGAGAGCCATGTTGAGCCACCACATGGCAAGCAAGACAATAGCAAACCCAGCCGAGCAACCAATGTAGTGGCCTCTGGCGGAAGAAGTTGTGAGAGGTACGAACATGATCGAGATTGAATCGAGCATCCAGCATAGCTTGGGACAAGAGCTGGCAGTCCAACGCATGCATCAATTGGTCGCGTCGCTGACCGAAAGATTCCCCAGCCAAGTGCATCAAGTCAGATTGCATCTGAAGGACCACTGGATTGATGTTAGCTTCGCTGCCTATGGCTACTTGGTGCATTGGAAGGCGGAAGTCTACGATGATCAAGTCGCTCTGCACGGTCGCATCCCTGATTCCGCGAGCAAATTCAAGCGCAAGATTGAAGAAGCCATCCTGTCGCGAGTTGAACCGGCGTTGGTGATGGGCGCAAGTCGCCGCGCGGCCTAACGGTCGGCGGGCGTTGTGGTCTCCACCTGTGCATGGCATTAGAGTAAACTGGCAATACGGTGAATCAAGCCGTTTAGCCATGGAGAACTCTGACATTTCTGAACAAACTCTGTTACCCGATTCGGCCTACGAATTGTGCGATCGCTTGCGGGCTGGTGCCAGCGGGGTGGACCTTAGCCGCACTTGGCCGTCCGAACAGATACGCTCGTGCGCCGAACTGGGATTGTTTCGCTGGTTCATCCCCGAGGCTTACGGTGGCTGGCAGTGGAACGAGTCGCAGATCTTGGAGGGCTATTTGGAGCTCAGCCAAAGCTGCTTGACGACAGCCTTCGTAGTCACGCAATGGCATGCCGCTTGTCGGCGAATCTTGGCCAGTGAAAATCAGACGTTGAAGGAACGGCTCTTGCCACAGTTGGCGAGCGGCGAAAAATTCGTAACGGTCGGTATCAGCCATTTGACGACCAGCCGACAACACCTTGCCAAACCTGCCCTGGCTGCCGAACTTCTTGCCGACGGTCGCCTGTTGCTCGATGGCTACAGTCCGTGGGTAACTTCTGCGTGTGCAGCGGATACGATCGTCGTCGGCGCAACGCTCGCCGACGGGCGGCAAGTTCTGGTGGCACTCCCGACCGATCGTGTAGGTGTCCAAGTCGGCCCGGGGCAGTCGCTGCTAGCGCTCACGGCCAGTTGCACTGACCAAGTTACATTGCAGCAAGTCGAAATACTGCCAGAGGAAATTCTGGCTGGCCCCATCGAGAACGTGATGGCACTCGGCACCGGGGGTGGAACCGGAGGCCTGCAGACTTCGACGCTGGCGGTGGGACTGACTTTGGCCGCTGTCGATTTCATTTGCCAGCAGGCCGAGCAGCGCGACGAGCTGCTGCCGGTGGCAGAGAAACTAGCCTCGGATACTGAGGCATTGCGCATTGTGCTGCGCGACCTGACCGAGGGGCGCCAGTCGATCGCACCGGGCGAATTGCGGCAGCGCGCCAATTCGTTGGTTCTTCGAGCGACGCAAGCGGCGTTGAGTGCGGCCAAAGGTGCCGGCTTTGTATCGGGGCATGTGACCGGTCGTATGGCGCGCGAAGCATTGTTCTTTTTAGTGTGGAGTTGCCCTCAGCCAGTAGTCAGCGCCAACCTTTGCGAACTGGCTCAATTGCAATAGCTCGCCGCGCCACACGTCTCGTAGTGGACGAGGTTACGAGTCCCTCCCACAAGAATCGCAAACGCTCAGCGCGCCACTTGTCGGTTGTCGCTGGTCGCCGTAAAACGGTTCGGCTGCTCGTTGATCGAGAACTCGGCCCAAATTGGTTGATGATCCGAAATGCGTAGGGTATCGCTCATCGACAACTGAAACATGTCCTGCATGTCGAACACGCCAGCCCGCCCGGTGAATTCTCTGACCGCTTGGTAATCGAAAACGAAATTATCATACAATTGGTTTCTTCGAGTGTTCGTTGTGATGTCTTGCAGGGCGGGAACGACGCCGGGGATTTTCCCTAGCTTTTGAAAGCGAGGCGGATCTGCGTTCAGATCTCCGAGCAGAATGATATCGTCTTGCGGGTATTCAAAGTGAGTTACATTGACGAATACGTCCGCCAACACGTCCAATTCTGTCTTGATTTCGCCTGGGGAGGTGTGGATATTGATGAGGCTGAAGGAAAAGGGCTGGCCGTTGGTAATCGTCTCAAAACGACCGACGAACGGCTCCCGATTCAGCATATCCGCGTCGTCTTGCACCACATAGCAGAACCTTTCGCCACCGCGAATGCGGTTTGCATCAAACACGTAGGCATACTGTTCGTAGTAGCCATTGGACTCGCGTCCGATACGGGGGCTAATGGTGTAGTTGTAGTTCCCACCACTGGCGTTGACGACGTTCAGTAGCTGAGGCAGAGTGGTCTGATCTTGGCTGGTTATTTCTTGCAGCGCGATGATATCATAGTGGCGGATGATCGTAGCGAATTTATCCATCACCCAAGGGTCTGATAGTTTGCTAGGGCCTAACCGCTGCATATTAAAGCTGCCCAGGAGGATGGTGCTCGCCTGCCGCTCGGGCATGGATGCCGCACCCGGCGCGCGGTTCGTGTTCACCGATGCCGACGTAGGATAACCACTCGGCGGAGCCCCCTGCTCAGCCCCTTCCCCAGTCATGTCGGGCGGTGCTTGCAGCGTGTTGGGGTCACAGCCCAGATAGCCGCCCAGACCAATTAAGAACAAGACCATCATCGGTGTTATTGGCAGGGACCGCATCCCGTCGCCTCCTTGCGTGGGGAAACTATTTGTTTCCGTGGTGAATGGGTTCGTCCGGCATCATGCCGCTGGTGTAGGTGTAGATGTACGCGAGTTGTCGCGTGAAATAAACCCGTCGCTACGATTTGCCGCTGGCGAGCGCACTAGTCGCCAATCGTTTGAGGCGTGGATCGTCGCTGTCGGCGGCTTGGCGCAGTGCATCCAAAGCAGCCGAATCCAAATCCGGCACTGACGCTAGAGCCAGGGCAGCTTGTTGTCGTGTGGATATTGCGGGATGATCGTTGAGGCAAGCCACGATGGCCGATTGATATTTAGTCGCATCGCTGCCAAGCCTCGTCAGTAAAATGCAAGCCCAAGCTGCCACTGCTGCGTGAGGGGAACTGCACCTCTCTGCTACTTGGGCTGCCAACGCGAGCGGGAGCACTTCGAGTGTTTCCAATGCATCGCTAGCCCAGGCGCGCGACTCCTCGTCGCTGCTTTGCATCGCACCGAGCAAATCGATAACGTGCTCTGACACCGATTCGCTCCCGGAGGCGAGCCTCCGCAATTGTTCTAACGAGAGTGCGGTAGTGATTGAGTCCATCGACTTCTCCTCAAAGTTCCGTTTCAACCGGTCTCCAATAAAATAGGTCGGCTTTGGAAAACCGATGCGATGCGGTAGGCTCCGTTAGCCCACGACTCGATACTGAGTCAATTGGCAATAGACAAATCCAGCTTCGACAGCAAGGCCAACTCGCCCTATGCCAGCCAAAAGCCAAACGTAGGCCAGCGCGTTGCCATGAATCGGATAGATAGGAACGAGGCTTTAGCGAGCATTAGAGAATCAAACGCTGGCCCCAGGATGGTCTCGATTGGACTACTCCGACGTGCGAGTGCTCATTTCCCTTTCAATTTCAAACACGTCGATTCGACCGAAGTCGGGGAATTTCCCATCGTGTTTTTCTTTCGGTTGACCTTGCAGACCGACTAAGACCACACGCTGATCATCAGGGGTAAATAGGGCCTGAGCAATGCGGCAATTGGTTTTCAGTTTGACGAGCTGCTCACCTGAATTCAAATCAAAAAGTGCGGCATTCCAATCGCCTCCGCGCAAGCGGCCTCCCAAGGCGAATAGATCGCCGGCTGGATTGATGGCCACGGTTTCCATCAATCCTTCGCCAGCTTGGCCATCGTGCATCTGATCGATGAGCTGCGGTTGCGAGTCACGCCAGGACCATTTCTGCCAAAGTTGTTTGCCATTGCCGGCCATGGGATCACGCATGGGGCCCATGCCCGCGAGCAATAGTCCATTGCCATCGGGAGTGAACTGCATAGAAAATATGCCACCCAAATAACAATGGCTTTTGATGATGCCCCAGCTAGTGAATGCGGGAGTTGTCCAGTTGGATACCAAACTACCGCCGGCGGTATCAAATACACGCACTTCGCCCATCAAGTTTCCGGCGGCAACGAATTGACTGTCGGGGCTGAAGGCGACAGCCTGCACCGAGGGAACATGCGCGAGGCTGTGTAGCGCTTCGCCAGAGTGCGCGTCGACGATTCGCAGTGAGGGTTCTCGCTCTGGTGCCGGCTCGTATTGGTAACCTCCCGCCAAATACTGTCCAGTGACCGACGCGAGCAGCCTTCGATCGGGAGAGAGGGCCATATCCCAAGACCAAAACTCGTGTAACTTGACGCGCCGGATCTCCTGCATCGCATCCAAGTCAAACCAGCAGGCCACGCCATCGTAGCCGGTCGAAACGATCACGTCATCGTTCAGCCAATCGACGGAGCTGACGTAGCTATCATGTGCGTATAGCCGTTGGGGTTCCAGCGATCGATCGAGTGAGGTTAGGTATACGCCATCCATGCAGGCCGCGACCATCCGCTGGCCATCAGGCAACAAGGCCGCCGACAATATCCCCATCGGCAGCTTATGTTGGTGCAATTCTTTCAGCGTCAATTGACTCATAGCGGTGCTTCAGTGTCCACAGGGAAATCGCATTAGGGCTCGTGAGCAAGGACCGAGAAACCTGTTGCTTTTTCAATATTCAGGCAACAAATTAAACTTGGAGAAGTTCTGCAATCGGTGCAACATTGTCCTCAACTCGCGAAAAGGTCGGTAGGCCGGGCAGGTCGTATTCCTCGTGTGGATCGATTCCCAAGGCACGAAAAATCGTGGCAAACAATTGGCGATTGTCGACCGCTTGCTCCGTCACTTCGTAGCCCAGTTCATCCGTCGCGCCATGGACCACGCCACCCCGAATGCCCGCTCCGGCCATCGCTAAGCTCCAGGCCTTGGAGTAGTGATCGCGACCACGCGAGTCGTTCAGCCAAGGAGTACGGCCAAATTCTCCCATGGCGATTACCAACGTATCTTGCAGCAGGCCACGCTGCTGGAGATCATCAATCAACTGGTACAAAATATTATCCAGCTCGGGAACCAGCATTTGATGCATCTCGTGCTGGAATACGTGATTGTCCCAGGGCATTCCGTTGGCAACCATGACAAAGGTCGAGCCATTTTCGATCAAGTGTCGCGCTTGCAAAGCATGTTGCGCAAAGGCACCTGGACCATATCGCTGCCGATCGGCTTCGGGCAAAGCATTCAAGTCGAACAACGGTGCGCATTGCATCAATCCCTGGACACGCTCAAAGGCGGCATTGAGCGAACCGGCTGCCTGACTGCGCCGATCATTTTCATATTTGCGACTTAAGAACTGTCGCAGCGCTTCGCGGTCTGCGTGATCGATATCCGAGATCGACTCGAGCTGTTTTAGATTGGGGATCGAGTACTCGCCGCCCGCGCGCACCGGCCCGTATTCGGCTCCGAGCCAACCAGCCCAATTGCCTGCTTTGAACTGCTTGAACTCGTTTCCTTCGGGACAGGGGTCGAGCAGAATGAACTGCGGCACGGGGCTATCGAGTTGCCCCAATTGTTGGGCGACGACCGAACCGAGGATAGGGCGAATGAAGGGCTGGCGTGGCTTGTCGCCGCGCGTCAGCACATCGACTCCCTGGAAATGCTCATTGGGTTCCGTTTGCATACTGCGGACTACCGCCAGCTTGTCCATGATCGTCGCGCACTTGGGCATCAGCGAGCTGATATGTACGCCGGGCAAGTTGGTCGGTATGGCACCGAAAGGGCCTCCCGAAGTGGTTCTCGGTTTGGGGTCCCATGTTTCAAATTGGCTCGGTGCCCCGCACAGCCAGAGCAAAATGCACTTCTTGCCGCGCGCCTGCGTTTCGGCAGCCAATGCGGGTAGCGAAAACAGACCGCTAAAGCTGGCGACTGACGCCGCACCTACCGCCAAAGAGCCTTGGAGAAACAAGCGGCGGTGAAGTGTATGCTCAGGACTACCACAATTACCCCGGTGGAGACTGCTCGGCGTGCGTCTACTGTATGTGGAATCGTTAGTTGGCATCGGCTCGAAGCGCTAGTGATTAAATTGGAATTCGGCGCTCGTGATCAGCGACCACAAGACATGCCGCACCGCCAAGACAGGATCGTCGGACCGCTGTTCTAAAAATGCTGTGGTCGCGTCCGTTTCATCGGCAGTCGCTTGGCGACCCAAAGCGACCCAAAACAATTGCTGACACTGCTCGGTAGGGCTGTTAAGTTTACTAACGCGTCCGATCAGATACTCGTCGGCCACACTATCAGCTAAGAACTTATCCAAGCCACTGCCGTTGGAGAGAAACAGAGCGTCATCGACTTTGACAACCGTCTCATCGGGGAGCACATCGGTAAGCTGTTGCCGAAAGTCGCGAACCAGCTCGGCGTCGTTGCTGAAGCTACCGCGCGCAACGACTTGTATTGAGCGAGCCATCTGCTCGCCCGTCAGTCGTCTCTCCAAATACCAAGCGAACGTAGCCGGGTCTTCCAGCTCAGGGGGACGCCTCGAACTGAGTTGATAGGCTTCGCTAAGGGCGAGACTGCGCAGTGTGCGTCGGATATCAAAATGAGCGGCAAAATCGTTGGCCAGCCAATCGAGTAGTTCTGGGTGGCTGGCTTCATGCATGCTATCCAGTTCGTCGTACGGGTGAACGATGCCGCGGGCGAAGAGGAGTGCCCACAAACGATTGACCATTGCGCGGGCTAGCAGCGGGTGATGGCGAGTTACTCGATCGACAAAGTGCTGGCGTCGCGAGAACTTGGGGATGCGTGGCTTACCAGCCATGGCGGCTGCCACATAGAGTTCGTCGGAGTCGATCGGTTTTTCGTCGGCCGCCGGACGTGGCTCGTCAACGGTCACAGCTCCGAGGAATGACAACAAATTCGGACTGCTTGCCCCGCTTAGATTAGCGAACTCGGAAAAACCACCCACCGCCGACTCTGTGACCTGAGGGCCTAATTCGGTTTTGACGTTGCTGCTACGATTGAAAAAAGCGACCAGCCCCCAATAGTGAGCTTGCTTGATCTCGTCGACCGACATGTGATCGTGGCATTGAGCACACTCAATGTGTATTCCAAAGAAAGCCGGTGCGATCGATTCTGCAATCGCCTGATGCTTGTCGTTGCGTTCGTACAAAAACCATACGGCGCCTTGCTTGGAAGGATCGTTGGGACGCGCGAGTAGGATTTCGGCGGCCACTTGATCCCAACGTCGGTTCTCTCGAAAAACAGACTCTAAGTAACTTCGCCAACCATACTCGACGCGTTGACCATAAATAGCATCTGTGGTTCGCCCCATCAGCAAAGTATCGAACAGGTCGGTAAAGTGTTGTACGTAGTCCTCACCAGTAAGTAGCCCATCGACCAGCCGTTGTCGCTTGTCGGATCGCTCGTCCGCCAGAAAGGACTCTAGCTCGGGCAGCGTGGGAACACGTCCGGACAAATCGAGCATCAGCCGACGCACAAACTCAGCATCCGAACAGCGCTCGGCAGGCTCGATCCCTTGCTTGCTCCATTGTTGGCGCATGAGTTGATCGATTTGTGCGACCGCATCAACTCGCACCGGTCTAGGTGGCCTCTCGTCGGCATGGGCAGAATGATTCCAACAACCCAATAGGTTCAGGCATAAAGCGAGTGCACCGAGCGTCTTCACAAGTGGCATGGCCGCTCACTAGGAATTCAGGTTGGATGGAGTGCGTTTGCCAGAAAAACAAGGACGGGCAACGTGGCGGGGAAAGCTTCTTAGGCCACTAAGGTGAAGCGGTGATTCTGCCCAGTGGCACGACTATATCTATATCATAACTCAATTGGGAGCTCGAAACAATCAAGCTCGTACCGCGTGGCCGCCGAGTTCGATCGAGAGTTTCGCGTGAAGAATTGGTTGACGTTGCCATAGGTGCCCAAAACTTAGGACAGCCAATCTGCTAAGACAGATATACCAGAATCGTTCGATTGGTGGTCTGAGAACATTGAGGACGGACCTGTCAATGACGTTTTCATTTGACACAGGACTACCACGTAAGAGCGGGAACGCTGGCACGCTACTTGACAGGCAGCCACCGACCATTATCATTAACCCAAAACGGGTTAAGCGGAGTCTGGAAATTATGTCGGTTCAAGGGGGAAAGCAAGTTAAGCTTGAGTTTTCGCACCAAGTGTTTGATCCAACCCCGTACGTAGCGGCGTCAAGCCACAGGCCAACCTTGTGTACCGAGTTTGGAGCATTATGGTCGGGGGACTGTCTCGAACTTCTTCCTCAAATCAAAAGCGATACGGTAGATACCGTTTTTGCAGACCCACCGTTCAATCTTGGTAAAGAATACGGCGCAAAATCGAATGACCGTCGCGACGACTACCTCGATTGGTGCAAACGTTGGATTTCCGAATGCGTCCGCTTACTAAAGCCTGGCGGCAGCTTCTTCACCTATAATTTGCCCAAGTGGAATATCCCAATCGGCAACTACCTCGAAGAGTGCGGCTTGACTTTCCGTCATTGGATTGCGGTTGAGATCAGCGCGTGTCTGCCGATTCCTGGGCGACTCCACCCTTCTCACTATAGTCTGCTTTATTACAGCAAAGGCAAGCCGAAGACTTTCCGCAGAATTCGGACGCCGATCGCCGTTTGTCGGCACTGCGGAAAAGAAGTGAAGGACTACGGCGGCCATCGCGGTGCAATGAATCCGAACGGGGTCAATCTCAAAGACGTGTGGACTGATATCCCGCCGGTTCGCCACAAGAAGTTTAAGTCGGACTCACGTAAGGCGAATGCACTGTCAACAAAACTGCTTGATCGAGTGGTGGAAATGTCGACTCACCCTTGCGACATGGTTTTTGATCCATTTGGTGGTAGCGGTACGACTTTCGCCGTGTGCGAGAGAAAAGGTCGTCACTGGATGGGAATTGAATTGGATTTCGCGGACGTGATTGTCGAGCGATTCGAATTCGACGACATCAAGAATCACAAGAACGATGACTACATCGAAGGCTAGTTCGTTGATCGGCCATCTGTTCCTTTGGGGATGCGCGGGACAGACATACTCTCATTATCATGTTCAATAACGACGATTTCGAGCACCCCATTGGTGCATGGAATAGATCGCCACAGATCCAAGTAGGGCTCCAATTCTGAGTAGTTGCCGATTCGGTCCGTCAAAAAGCGGTAAAGGCGTCTTGACGGGACTACCAGCGTTGCAGCAGCAAGCTGACCTCGCAAAAGACACAGTGCCATCTTGTTCAAAGCTCGGTGGCTTGACGAAACGTTGCCAGTCTCCCACTCCATCGCGATCATCCCATTCCGTGTGACCAAGGTGGCGTCAAGGCCGCCAAGCGTACTATGTTTTTCATCTGCAAATTGCGTTTCAGTTGTCCAACCCTGTGTTAGCAATTGCTTGATGCATTCATTCTTAATTGGCTTTACTCCATTACCTTCGCCACGCTTCTTGCCGCTCTGAGGGTAAATTGTGAACTTCTTCGAACCTGGTGGCCAATCGACTGCTTTTATCGCGCGATGAAGCTTTGCACGCACTGACTTCCATTGCCGTGACGCTGAAAATTTGCCAATCGAAATTAGAGTCTCCACATGAACTAGCTTCATTCTTCGTTCGTGGCTTTCAATTTTCGGATGATTCTTACGATGTCCATATCAAGCACTTCCGCGACCTCGATAAACTCGATAACATCTAGCCTTCGTTCACCGCGCTCGTACTTGCTAACAAACGTCTGTACTCGGCCAAGCATTTCAGCAAGGTCGGCTTGAGAGAGCTTTTTCGCCTTCCGCGCTTCAATAAGTGCTTGCAGGAGAGTCCGATACCGCTTGGTGTGTACTGAGTTGACCATGCCAAGAATCTTAAGCCCAAAATGGGTTTAGCCCAAAACCGGCTAAACCATGGCTGAAAGCTGTGTAGTCATAGAAGCGATTGATTCTACTTGCTCCAAACCCAACTTGGGGCCGAAGCTGCGACGAGTGAGGCAAGGGATTGGGGGACAACGGAGGGACTGGTCGGCTATCGAAAAAACTTGCGTTCCAGCCCGGCAAGCGGGCAATGGGGACGACGCTAGAGACGAGAGCAGTCGAGGGATTGGGGACGACGCTAGATGCCTAATCAAAGGCACCGTGTAGGAACCACTGGCCGGTGTTCATGTCGCGAAAGATCCACCACCAGCCGGCTTGATGGGTGGCTACGCGAAAGTAATCGCGGCGCACACTCGGGCCGCGCCACCAACCACTCTCTAATCGTTCGGGACCGGTGGCTTCGATAATCTCTAGCCACGTCCCTCGCCAAGTAAAACGAGTGGGGCAAGCGGATGCGCTGCTGGTCACTTGGATCGGTAAGGGAGGTGAAAAAAGTTGCGTGGGGCGGCGCTGCGGGTCGTCCCTAGCCGGTTCACCACGCGCTCGCGCGAGTCGTGAACTGAGTTTGCGAACGGTCTGCTGTGCATCCCCATCGGGCTTGCGACCGGTCATCGGTTGCAGACGACAGGCCAGCTCCGGTTGCGACTCGCGCTGCAGGCTCGCGCTGAGCACCGCCTTGCGCCCCAGACGACTGCTGAGCGTATCGACCAAACGGGCGAGCTGCCCCCGGCTAGCGGTCTCCCCCGCTTCGAACAACTCTGTTTGTCGCCATACCAACGGCGCAGTCAGCGTGGCTTGGAGACTCAGCCGCCACAGCGGCGGTGCGCCGGCGGCCGCCCAGCGACTGGGTAATTGTTGATCCAACTGTCCGGTCAACAACATCTCCAAATGCTGTGCATCCGCGTTGGGACGAAACAGTCCCAACTGCATTACCAGTGGCGGCGATTCGACCAGATCTAAGCGACAGACAATTCTTAAAGCACCTTGGCCACGCCGCCCAAGCCGCTCGGCCAACTGTCGCGCGAGCCGCCGGACCAGCTCGGCCATCGTCTCGCGATGCTGCGTCGGGAATTCGAGCGACTGCTCCAAATGCCAATCGGGCAAAGCGTGGCGGGTGATGATCGGTTCCGCCTGCTGCCCGGTGGCCTGATCCCAGCGCAGCAACAATTGCTCGCCCAACCGCGAGGCCATCCCTGCGCGCGGAAGTTGCGACAATTGCCCAATGCGGTGTAGCCCCAAACGTTGCAAGGCGACAAGCGTCTCGGGAGGCAGACGCAGGGCGGCCAGCGGTAGCTCCGCCAGCACACCGGGTTCGGCCGTGTATTGGACGAGGTCATGAGTCTCTGAAGCAACCGAATCCGACGCGGAGCGTCGGGCCACATTGCTTGCGGGCGCGGCGATGGCGATGCGGCAGGCAGGCAGGTCATCGGGCGAGCTCGAGTCTTGGCCATCGCGGGGCGTGGCGGGGGAGCGCGTGCGGTAGTTGGCCAATGCCCAAGCCGCTCCGACCGTGTCAGCTAACCCCAAGCAGCCAAACAGCCGTTGCTTGCCGAGCCAGCCAGCGACCGCGTCGAGCAACTGTGGCTCACCACCAAACAGTCCCGCGATACCGGTCACATCGAGCAGTAGACATTCGGGTTGCAACAGCCAGCGGCCAGTCCATGGTTTTTTATCGAGCTGTTCGAGTCCTACCAGCGGGCTGAACTGTTGAGCTTGTTCGGCCAGTTCACACAGGGCTTCGATATCTTCGTGCGGATCGTGTTCGTGTAGGTCGACATCGATCAGCGCGGTGGCTTCACTCAGTCGCATACCAGCACGAATGCCTGCGACGCGCGCCGCCAAGCTGGCCGCGACGACGATCTGTCCCCGTCGCGGATCACGCGTCGAGAGTACCAACGGAGCGCTAGCCGGCGGCTTTAATGTGCCTCGACGCTCCGCCGTCGGTCTTCCTGCCCTCTTTAATGTGGCCCGACGCTCCGCCGTCGGTTCCCCCCGCAAGCCGTGAGGTGGAATGTTTACCGAGTGCTGCTGCAATGTGGCCCGACGCTCCGCCGTCGGTTCCCCCCGTGGATTGTTGTGCAGGACGTTGGCCGAGCGCTGCTGGGCGATGCGCTGTATGGGCCAATTGGGAAGCCAAATACAGAGCACTCTGGGATGGTTGGGCGGTCGCGGCAGTGGTGGCGGTTCGTTCGGCGGTTCGTTCATGGCTGGGGCTCTGGGTTGTCGGAAGAGGCTGAGCTGCTGGAGTGCAAGCCGAGTGGTTCAAGCTGTCGTATTGGGCGAGCCGCAGCTTGCCGGTCAGCGGCTCCATCTCCAGCACAGCGCTGCGGCCAGCTTGTCCGCCGCGCACTCTGGCCAGTTGTAAGTGCCAGCGGCGACCACGCTGCATAAGGTCATGTTGGCTACGGTCTCTCTGCACAGGGTCGCGCTGACTTCGGACCAACCACTGCACTTCGGCCCAAGTGGGTTGTCGCCGCGCCTGCCAGCCGCGAAGTAGTAAGGCAAGGCTTTGACCGCTTTCAGCAGCCAATTGCAAACGCCGCGCAGAGCGGTCGTCGATCCGTTCGAGCTCCGCCACCACAGCGGCCACCGCCGAAGTTCGCAGAGCTTGGTCGACGGCCCATATCGCATCCCCTTGCGATTCAGGACGAACGAAGATGACCTTGGCCAAGTCGATCCCGTGGCTGGCCAACGGCGGTGGGTAGATGTTGTGCTGCGTGTCGACCACTACTAAAAAACCATCGGTGGCTTGCATGGCCGCAGCCGCAGCCGCCCAAGCCAATGTGCTGGCACCACAGGCGGGCGTCGCCCGCAGGTACTCCACGACACACCCCGCAGCATAGCCGCCGCGCGGTAATAAATCATCCAAAGCTGCACAGCCCGCACTGCTCCGCGCCGGTTCGCGACGCGCGCGACCAGACGATGTCTCCAATTGCGCGATCTCTCGCGTCAGTCGCTCCAGCACGGCCAACGGCTCTTCACCAAGCTTAGCAGGGTTTAAATTGCCTTCCGACGGCGGAGCGTCGGGCCACATTTTGGGATTGGAATTGCCTTCCGACGGCGGAGCGTCGGGCCACATTTTGGGATTGGAATCGCCTTCCGACGGCGGAGCGTCGGGCCACATTTTGAGTGGGACCATAGCAGCACCTTCCTGAGCTTGCAGAAAAATCCATTTTACCAATTGCTAGCATTAGCCGCTCGACGGTACCCCTCCTCTGTTGCTAGAGAGGGGCCGCGAGCTTGGCTTCCGTTGTGGCAGACCCCTGTGACACCTTCGGTCGCAGCCTAGGGGGAAATGTGGAAATTTTGTCAAAGAATGTCGATTGCCGGTGATCCTTAAACCTTGGAGACTGCGAGTTCTCGCAGCTTTGGTCTATAGACGGGTTGGCAGCAAGCGGAATGCGAGCAGGCGCGAAACACTAGCGCCGACGATGTCCCTACCGCTGAATGCTCGAGTGGTGCCAACTGTGGGGAAGACCAAAGCTGTGATAAATCCCCGCACTCCAGAATGGGTTACAATTTCGAGCGTTGCTTTCATTCACGAAAATAAGGAGCTGTCGGATGCGTGGCGGGGCGAAGTTGCTAGTGTGGTTGGGGTGTGTGCTGCTGGTCAGACCTTGTCTAGCCGAACGGTTGACTCCGGAGCGATTGTGGGACTTGCAACGAATCGGCGATGTGGCCGTTTCGCCTGACGGAAAGCAACTCGCCTACTTGGTTACCAAGTATTCGCTGGAAGAAAATCGAGGGACGACTAGCCTCTACGTGCAACCGCTCCCCGACAAGCTACCCACCGCGCCAACCGACTCAGGTGCGGGGCGCGCTATTGCCTTCGATACTCCGCTAGCGACTGCCGAGGCCAAGGAGCTGCTCAAGGATGTCCGCGGCCTGCAGTCGTTGAGCTGGATCAACCGCGCCGAGGGACCTCGCCTGTTGTATATCGCACCGGCGAAGGGGAAGGAAGATTCTGGAGACGACAAAGCTGACGACGATGGCGACCAAGCCGAAGTGGGCTCGGGCAAGCCGCAGGCGTGGATGCTAGCGACGGATGACGGTAGTCAGCCGCAGCAGTTAACTCGAGTGGCCAATGGTATTGCGAACTTGAAGGCTGCTCCCAGCGGCGGTGCGATCGCCTTTTCCGTAGATGTCAAAATGGATTTGGAAATCAGTGAAATCTATCAGGATCTCCCCAAGGCCGATGCACGAATCATCGACTCATTGCTCTATCGGCACTGGGATGCTTGGCACGACTACGCCTACAGTCATATCCATGTGGCCAAGCTGGATGCCGAGGGAGTTGCCGGTGAACCACTCGATTTGATGAGCTCGCTCAAGGCGGATTGCCCGGTGCCTCCCTTCGGTGGAGCGGAGCAGTTTGAATTCTCGCCCGATGGCCAGCAATTGGCGCTGACTCTCAAGCTGGTCAACAACCCGGCTCAGAGCACCGATACCAGCGTCTACTTGGTGAACGCCAGCGGTGGGCCGCTACAAAATATCGCGCCGGGTATGCCGGGTTACGACATGGAGCCACGCTACTCCCCCGATGGAAAAACGATCGCTTTTCATTCGATGCAGCGCGCCGGTTTTGAAGCGGATCGCAATCGAATCATGCTCTACGACCGCACGCATGGAACGCTGCGCGAGTTGACCACGGGGCTCGATCAGACCACACACAACGCGACTTGGAGCAGCGATAGTCGCAAGCTATTTTTTCATAGCGAAACGCGTGGGACGACGCAGGTCTACGAAATCGAAGTCGCTTCGGCACTGGTGCGCCCGTTGACTTCTGGCTGGTTTGATTTCTCGGTAAAGGGGGCCGTGCCGAATTCGACACTGGTCGTAGTTGGACAGCAGAGCATGTTGCGTCCTACCGAATTGGCCCTAGCCGATAGTGCGGGGGGGCAGCAAGTCGTCACGCTGACCGACGTCAACGGTGCTTTGTATAAGCGGCTTGAGCTACCGCGCGTCGAGGAACGGTTCTTCACGGCGACCGATGGAGCGCAGATTCAGAACTGGGTCATCGTGCCACCCGACTACGACGAACAGTCGGACAAGCAATGGCCCATGCTGACCTATTGCCAAGGTGGGCCACAGGGACAGATCGGCCAATGGTTTTCGTATCGTTGGAATTTCCATCTGATGGCGGCCAAAGGTTATGTCGTGCTAGCCGTCAATCGTCGCGGTTTACCAGGATTTGGACAACAGTGGAATGATCAAATCAGTGGTGATTGGGGAGGCCAAGCGATGCAAGATATTTTGGTAGCGACCGACGGCATGATGGCCGATCCCAAGATTGATCGCAAACGCGTGGCTGCGGTGGGTGCTAGCTTCGGTGGCTATACCGTTTACTGGTTGATGGGGCACGCCGAGGATCGCTTTTGCAGCATGATCGCCCACGCTGGGGTATACAACTTGGAATCGATGTACGGATCGACCGAAGAGCTGTTCTTCGTGAACTGGGATTTGAAGGGGCCGTATTGGAAGAACGATGAAGTGGCAGCCGATTACGCCGAATTCTCGCCACACCGCTTTGCCGGCAACTGGCGAACTCCGCTGCTGGTCATCCATGGCGAGCAGGACTTCCGAGTACCGGTAACGCAGGGCATGGAAGCCTTTACCGCAGCACAGGTACAAGGCGTCCCCAGTCGATTTTTGTACTTTCCCAACGAAGGGCACTGGGTACAGTCTCCGCAAAACGGAGTGCTGTGGGGCCGAGTCTTCTTCGACTGGCTCGATCGCTACTGTAAGTAAAATTAGTAGATCTCAAAGTTAAGATTGAGAGTTGGCCGTAGTGGACGAGGCCCGCGAGTCCCTTTGATCTGCTAGTTGTCTGGGACTCGTAACCTCGTCCACTACCCCAATCCTAAAATCAAAAATGGTTGAAGCACGAGGTTCAAGCCTCAACTATACAAAACAGATACGAGGATAGAGTTGATGACTCGAGAGAGACCGAGCAAATCGAAACGCATTCAGGACTACATCCGCGATAACCCCGGCGTACGCAATCGCGATGTGATGAGCGCACTGTCGGAGTACGGTGTTACTGCGGCAGACGTTTCCAATGCCAAGGCGCAAATGAAGAAGAAACTGCTTGGGCGGCGGCGTTCGCGCACCAGCGGCGCGACCGTGGATGACTCGGGCATTGGAGGAGAGGCTACGGCAACCGATCCTCGCAATTCAATCACACTGGTCGAATTGGAAGCTGCGGTGGAATATGTGCAGTCGGTCGGCGGTGTGCTCCGCGCTCAACAGCTACTGGCGCTGTTGCAACAAATACAATCACTCTAACCCATGCACACCGTGTAGTGGACGAGGGGCGTGTTTAAGGAGCACCAACTGTTGCAATGGTTGGTGTAGCCGTTAGGCCTTTGAAAGGTACGAAGATCGGCGAAAGCTAGACTCCAGCGCCTGCGCACTACTCCTCCACTCCCAACTCCCACTAGCCGATCGAGCCGGGACGTGGCTGATTGCTGGCTTCGCGATTCGACAGCCACAGTAGTACGGGGGACGCGATGAAGACCGAACTGTAGGTACCTACGATGATACCGACCAGTAGCGCAAAGGCGAAGGCGTGAATTCCTTCACCGCCAAAGATGTACAACACGACCAGCGTCAACAGCGTAGTACCGCTGGTGAGCAGCGTCCGGCTGAGCGTTTGATTGACACTGGTGTTAACCATCTCCGAAGTCAATCTAGGGTTGCGCCCCCGAACTTCACGGATGCGGTCAAAGACCACGATGGTATCGTTGAGCGAATAGCCGATGATGGTCAAGAAGGCGGCTACTTCGGTTAGCCCGATCTTAAAATCTTCCACCAATAGAAAGCCCAAGTAGGGAGCTAACCAATGGCAAACGGCCAAGATACCGAGCGTGATGATCACGTCGTGAACTAGGGCGATCACAGCCGCCAAACCGTAGGCGACCTTTTGAAAGCGGAACCAGATATAGCCTACGATGAAGACTAGGCTCAACAAGATCGCACCGATGGCACGCTGTTGCATTTCACCTGCGACACGGGTACCGATTTGGCTGAGTGAAAGCCACATGGGTTGTTTCTGAATTTGGCTCGTCAACTTGGCGACCACCGCGTCTGCTGCATCTTGGCTCACGGGAAGTTTCACCAACCAAGTGGAAAAGCCTGCCACATCGTCGCTGCGCCATCCCGTCGGCAGCGGCTCGGGAGTGACTTCGATCAAAGTTTGATTGAGTTCAACTCCCGCCGCCTTGGCTGCATCGATCAATTGCTGCTGGAGCGTGGGGCCATCGATCTTGGCCCCTTTGTCGGCTGCGGCAACGCCCGGAGCATCGTCATTGCTCCCGCTGAACTCCAACACCATCTCGGTCATCTCGCCGGTTGGCACGCCAACCGCTTCTTGGGGAGGATGGGGTGCTTGGTTGTTGGTGCTTGGTTCTTGGGTAGCAGGCGGTGCTGGTTCTACTTGAACAGCCGAGGCGGCGGGGCTTTCGGGGGCAGCAGCGGGTTCGTCCTGATAGGCGACGAAACGCACACTGCGCGTGGCGGAGTGCTGATTGAAGCTGCTCGATGCAGTCGACTTATCTTTGAGCACCTTCACGCGATAGGTGACCAGATTGGCTGAATTCTTTTTGGCGAAACCGTCCACCAGCATTTGCGACAGGTAATCGACGTCACTGATCGACGTGATCAGTGAGTAGACAGTATCCTTGGGCTCTTTCTCGATGCGGACCAGCGTCGACTGCACCGGTTGACCGTCTTGGTCCACCGCCAGAATCTCTTTGGTGATATCTCGCAACGTATCAACGGCCACCGGCTGTTGCAATTGAAAAATGACCCCCGTGCCACCGGTAAAGTCGATGTTGAGTAGCTCCTTGCCACGCAATGAAACAGCCGCTATGCCACCCACGATCAACAGCCCCGAAAGGACTGTGCAGGCGGTACGCATCCCCATGAAATTGATGTCGGCCGCCCCCAAGAACGTTCGCTTCATGAATCCGACTCCGTCGGACATCGACAGGTTGATCCGTTTGAGCTTTTCGAAGATCTCGAACACGATCCGCGAACAGAAGGTTGCGGTAAACATACTGGTAGCAATACCAATGATCAGCGCCACGGCAAAGCCCCGCACTTGATCAGTACCGATCCAATACAGCACGATGGCGGCGATCAGCGTGGTTAAGTTCGAGTCCATAATGGTGGTGAAGGCGCGATCAAAACCGTTTCGAATCGCCATGCGCGGGGCGGAGCCCTTTTGCTTTTCTTCGCGAATTCGCTCGAAGATCAATACGTTGGCATCGACCGACATACCGACGGTGAGCACCAAACCCGCCAAGCCAGGCAGGGTGAGCGGTTGTTGAATGAAGATCATGATGCCGAAGATCAACAGGCCGTTGATCAGCAGCGCCATCGACGCAATCATTCCGGCATAACGGTAGTAGACCAAAATGGTGACAAAGGTCGCAGCCACCGCCCAAAATGAGGCAGTGACCCCGTGGCGAACCGAAGTGGCCCCCAAGCCCGCACCGACGCGGTTCTCACTGGCAGGCTCTTCACCGAGCGTAGCGGGCAAGCGACCGGAACGCAGGATGGTGACCAGAAAGTCGACCTCTTCCTTTGTAAAGTTGCCGGTGATCATTCCGCTATCGCTGATCGTCGAATTGAGGTTCGGAGCGGAGAGCACCTTCTTATCCATGATGATCGCCATCCGGCGATGGAATTTTCCATCCGGGATATTGCGCGAGGTCATGGCCAACATCTTGCTAGCACCGGCCGTGTTGAGGCGGAATTCAACGATCGGCTGCCCTGTCTTCTCGAAGCCGGTTTGCGCGCGGGCCAAGTCGTCGCCGCTGACGACAGCATAGGGCTGGCCCAACATTTCCGTAGCCATCAACACATCGACGTCTCTCACGCCAGTGCGCTTCATCCAATGCTCGAGCGCGTTATCCTCCTTCATATTCAAGGCTGGATTCTCAATCATCTTGCCGGTATAGGTGTCGCGCAAGGTGTCTCCCAGTACTGGGGTTTGCAATGGATAGACACCATCCACCATTTCGGCTTGACGTGCGACGGTGTACCAGATGCCGACCACCTTACCATCGGCGTCGACGACCGTTGGCTTGGGGATCGTGTTCGTTTCGGCTTGCTGCCGGGCCAGCGCAATGATGTCTTGGTGGTCGCGGCTGTTGGCGACAATTCGAAATTCGAGCTGCCCCGAGTTCTTGAGCAAGTCCTTTATTTTCTTCAGTTCAAATTCATCGACGTTGGGGACCGTGAGCTCGATCTGCGATTCACCCCGCGGGCGAATGGTGATTTCTTTAGTTCCCGACGGATTGATCCGATCGCTCAGCGCGCTTGCCAGCGAACCTGCGTCAATGATGTCACCGTTCTCGTCCGGCACGATATCGTAGACTAAGTTCGTTCCGCCCGAGAAATCGGGACCGAGCGGGATTTGAAAATTGTTTCCCCAGGCGAACAGCAAGCCGCCGAAAATCGAAGCCAGCATCACCCCCAGACGGAACGAATGTGCGGGCATCCGCAAGTAGCGGGTGATCAGGCTGCTGAGAATAAAGGGAATTACAAAAATCCCTAACACAAACAACACGCCATAGGCATAAGTACCCCAGGCCTCGCCACTTTGCTGAGCCGTTGCAGAAGCCTCGGGGCCTTGCTCGATCGCGGCAGCTTGAGCCAACAACAGGGGGAGTGAAATCAGGTGCGATAGGGAAGAGTCGTCCATTGATTGTCCTTGCGGAGTGTGAGTCCGTACTGTTGAGCCCGTACCATGTGGTCGAGTCCGTACTGTGTGTGGTCCAGTCGGTACAGGCGAATTGTCTACTCTTTTGAGTCGGATGGGGTAATGCTGGCGATTGCGTCTCGGTTAACGGTCATGCGCGCTCCGGAGTTCTCGTCGATGCGCAGCGTGACCAAGCCATCTTGCGTTTGCACGACAACTCCATGGATACCGCTATGAGTGACGACGCGATCATTCTTTTTCAATTCGGCTTGCGCTTTTTCCTGCTCCTGACGTTTCTTCTGTTGGGGGCGAGCCACCAAGAACATAAACAAAATCGCGCTGATCAATATCAAATTTAGGGGGCTGGCCAAGAATTCCAATAACGATCCTGGTCCCTGGGCTGCGGGATCGGCCTCCGCCGCGCCCTGTGCTAATGCTGCGTCTTGTGCTAATAGCGGCACAATCCAACCACTAAGCCGGTCAGCCGCTTCGGTCAACATTCTTAGGTGGACAAATGTCATGGAACAGCAATCAATCAGTTCAGTAGTTCTAAGGGCAAGCCAACGGACCCCAATTGTGGAGCACACCGCCTGAGCCAGAATGCCACCTAAAGTGGGAATCGGGCCCGTTATGCGAGGCAGCCTGCCTGGTGGGTCGCGCGGGAAACAATCCGAAATGATAAGAGTCCCCCCAAAAAGCCACAAGGCCTATGCCGAGAACTTAGCGTAGCTCGGTGGTCCCCCACCGAGAGTTCCATGGGACTCAAGCAATGGAAACGGACAAAGCGGAGCAAGGCAAGTTCATGGGTGGTATCGAGCACGACGGCTATCTACGTTTCAGCAACATACCATTTGATCAAGTTGCGAGTTGTCACCGTGAGCGTCGCCAGTGCCGGTGCGGGTGGCCAAATCGAACTGCATCAAGGTGCCGTGGACGGACCCTTGCTGGGAAAGACGGCCGTAGGAGTGAACGGAGATTGGCTCGGGTTTTACGAAAAGTCTATCGAACTGCAGCCTACCGATACTCGTGCCGACCTATTCCTAGTGTTCAAGAATGCCGAGCATCGCTCTGGGCTGATGAACATCGACTGGATCGAATTCAAGTAGCCTATTGAAACAAAGGACTTCATGTTTCGGCGGACCGTGGGTAAATCGCAGAAGTTTGACGCGTAAGGGTAGCGACACTATCCGGCTCCTGCGTTTCCAACCGTGCTAGCGAACGACACCAATTCTCGCACGGATGGCAAGGCCGAGGCACGGATGTCAGGGCACAAGATGATCAAGCGGAACGGCGTAGCGTTGTGGTTTCGGTTTCGCTGGGCGCCGCTGCGGCACCAGAGAGCTGCTGCAACTGTGCCTGCAAGGCTTTTAGCTCGCGGCGCATCTCGGGTAGGCGACCGATCAGAGCCCATTCCATCATGCGTTGGCGACCTGGCCCAGCGGGACTCCCCATCACCACTTGGCCCGCCTCCACATTGTTCATGATCCCACTCTGTGCACCCACCGTCACATTGTCGGCCAATTGCAGGTGGTCCGCGATACCGACCTGTCCGGCTAGCACGACGTTGTCTCCCGTCGAAGAAGAGCCGGCAATGCCAACCTGAGCGCAGATCAAATTGTGCCTGCCGATGTGACAATTGTGGCCAATTTGCACCTGGTTGTCGATTTTGGTTCCTTGGCCGATACGAGTCGCCCCGTAGGTCCCACGATCGATGGTAGTCGCAGCACCAATTTCGACATCATCAGCTACTTCGACCCAGCCCATTTGCGCCGAACGAACGTGATGGCCATCTTGCATTCGATAGCCGAAGCCGTAAGCCCCCAAAACGGCACCGGCATGGATTAGCACGCGATTGCCAAGTCGGGTATCGGGGTAGAGAGTTACGTGTGGGAACAATTCGCAGTCATCGCCGATGATGCAGTCGTCCATCAACTGCACTCCGCTATGCAAGACACAGCGCTCGCCGACTTGGCAGTTTTCACCGATTACCACTCCACTCGCAAGGCTCGTGTGCCCGCCGACATGCGCGGACGAGGCCACGCAGGCGCTGGGGTGAATGACTGAGTCGCGGTCGGCCCTGGCGCGTGCGGGGCGAAATGCCGCGATGGCCTGCGCGAACGCAACGTGTAGGTTGCCAACTACGATCATTGGCAAGCGGCAGTTGGGCAGCGCTTCGCGGACCATGACAGCCGAAGCGGCTGAGTTATTGACGCGATTCAAGTGCTTGGGATGGTCGGCCAGTGTCAGACAACCCGGCCCAGCGTCTTGCAGCGGCAGGGCGTTGGTGATTTTCATGGCCTGGCCGGTAGCGCACTGGGCTGGGTCGTTAAAGACCAGGCTGCCTCCGACAAGGTTGGCGAGTTCGTTGAGCGGTATGGCTCGCATCGACACGTCCATGTGTGACACTTCTATGTGAGTTGGAGTTTGGGCAATAGCAGCCGAGGGTAGCATTTCCGCACTAGCTCGACAACAGGAAAAACAGTGTTTCCGCAGGGGTGCTGAGGCAGAGCAGTCAATCACGGCATATATCGAGAGCTTATTTGGGAGATTCGGCGTCCCCCTACGACGCGTCCGCTGCCAAACACTTGTAGCTCGCTACAATAGGGCAGCGTGCGACGCGCACGCCTTTTAGCCTGGGTTATTCATGAATAGTTCGAGTTAAGAAATAAAAAATTAGTACCTTCGCAGAAATTCCATCGTCCCCTCGAGAGCTCCGATGACTTGCAGCCCCAGCTTGGAACGCTTTGCCGATTTGGCGCGCAACCACGAATTGGTCCCCGTCTTCCGCCGCTTGCTCAGCGATTCCTACACCCCCGTCTCGGCCTTTCGCCAGCTCGACGATGGTCGCTCGGCAGCTTGCCTGTTCGAGAGTGTCATTGGGGGGGAGAAAGTAGGGCGTTACAGTTTCATAGCCGTCGGTCCACGCTGCCGCTTGTCCGCTTTCGGTACGCAGTTAGAGATTCACCACGCGCCTACCGAGTCGTCCGCAAATCCATCGACTGGTTCATCCGATTCGTCGCCCAGCACGGCAGCCGAGCGACCGCAGACCAGCCATGTTGACGACCCACTCGAGGCGCTATGGCAGTCGGTCGCTGGAAGACGCGTGGCGGTGCTCCCCGAGCTGCCACCGCTGACGGGAGGAGCGATTGGCTATGCCAGCTACGACGTCGTCCGCTACGTCGAGGATTTGCCCAATGCCCCAACCGACGACCGCCAGCTACCCGACCTAGACTTCTCCCTGTTTGACGATTTGGTCATCTTCGATCACGTTACCAAGTCGATGTTTCTGGTGGCTCATGTCCATTGCGACGAGTTTAAGACGGCCGAACTGGCCTATCGCAACGGCCAGCAGCGGCTTGAGCGTTTGACGACTAAGTTGCAGCAGCCAACCCACGCGTTATCCGCCGCCGATTTCGATAGCCTCCCCACTGGGCCGCTCGATCCACACAGCAACTTCACTCAGGAAGAATTCGAAGCGGCGGTGCGCAAATGCGTCGAGTACATTCGCGCGGGAGACATTTTCCAAGTCGTCATCAGCCAGCGTTGGGAACTCCCTCGAGTGTGCGACCCCTTCGAGGTCTATCGCACGTTGCGCGTCATCAACCCGAGTCCCTTTATGTTCTTCGTCCGCACGCCTGCCGTCACGCTGGTGGGCTCCTCTCCTGAAGTCATGTGTCGCGTAATGGATGGTGTCACTACGGTTCGCCCGCTGGCGGGAACTCGGCCTCGCGGCAAAACGCCCAAAGAGGATCAAGAGTTGGCTGCGGAATTGTTGGCCGATCCCAAGGAGCGCGCCGAGCACGTGATGCTCGTCGACTTGGGACGCAATGACGTGGGGCGAGTGGCTAAGTACGGATCTATCGAACTGAGCGACGTGATGGTCGTCGAACGCTACAGCCACGTAATGCACCTCAGCTCGAATGTCCAAGGCGATTTGCGAGATGGGCTTCACGCCATGGACGCACTCAAGGCCTGCTTACCCGCCGGCACCGTCAGCGGAGCACCCAAAGTGCGCGCGATGGAGATTATTGACGAGATTGAGCCGCATCGGCGTGGGCCCTACGCTGGTGCCGTCGGCTACATCGATTACTCCGGAAACATGGATACGTGCATCGCACTGCGGACCATCGTCTTCAGCGACGACAAAATCTACATCCAGAGCGGAGCGGGCATCGTGGCCGACAGCCAGCCTACCGCCGAATACCAAGAAACGCTCAATAAAGCTGGGGCCATGCTCAAGGCCATCGCCGCCACGATGGCTCGCACCTCAGTCTAACCGCTTCGGCTGGCGCATCACGCGGTCGAGCAAAATGTAATTGCGTCCTTGAAATTCCGTGATCTGACCGTTGACCACCCACCGCTCGTCCCCCGCATCGTCCAGGGTCGCTTTAAGAATTCGCTGCGCCGCCAAGTTCTCCAATGCACTTATGGGAACAGCCGACTCGCCCAATACGATTTGCAGACGATCTCCCGAACTGTGGCAGACCGCCGGTTGATCGACGATCTTCGTTCCTTCCCGCAATAATTCACTGGCGGATAGACCGCCCAACGGCGACGAAGCTGCCGTTGAATTGGGGAAAGTTGAACCGCTTGGACTAGTCGGCCTTGTCGACGTCAACTTGCCACGCTCTTCTTGAGCTTGGGCTTGTCGAAGTTGGCCCGTGGTTATGCTGGTAACGCCTCCCACGCCCAACAACAATCCGCCAACCCATGCCGCCAACGTAGCTCGGCGGTCCCCCGCCGAATTCCGTACCTTGGTAATCACTTCGAAATTCACAATGGTCCATTCACGGTTGACTGAAAATGTAGAACAATTGTCCCCAATTGTTTGGGATTATGACGGGGTTAAGCTGGGATTATTCATAACCCGCAGCGTCAGCAAGGACGTTTGAGTCAGAGTCGAAAATTAAAAGCATGAATAATCCGGGTTAAGCAATCCGAAGCGGTGAACCATTGGGACAATGGTTCTACAATGTCTCATTTTCCGCGTTTCCCGCGAGTGCCTACGCTTTTCGTTTGGGGAGCACCAGTGAATGCAAGCAGATTACGCCGCCGCTGGTGAGTAGCGCCCAGCCGAGCCAATGCGGTGGTTTTACCTTCTTCTTAGGCGATGGATGGGCGTTGAGGTAAAGCGTCGTGCCAAAGTCTTGTGTGGCTAGTTGCGAATCCTTGACGACTTTCGCCAAGGCTCGCGTGCTCGTTTCATTCAATACAAACGATTCGACCATGCGGAATTGAATACCCAGCAGAAGCAGCAATACGCCAATCATGAAGTAACGATTGCGATCAAACTCCACGATCCCATCCTCCGCTCGAACTGTGCTTTACGACCCAAGTGAACACGCACGACCTCCGCGCCAATATCAACAGAACAGTAGTTCAGTCTATCGATCAGCGGTTGGCTAGCAGTTGAGTCGAATCGGCGTCGCGCGGGCTCGAGCGGCTTTAGCGGGCGGGGAGGAATGGATTGTAAGGAACGGTCAGCTTGGGCCAGCTCGCAGTTCTATTGGCGTTTGACCTCAAACTGATAGTTGGGCTTCGTTCCTTTAGAGACGCTCAAAGCGGATCGCTGAGCGAATTGCTGAAAGACCTGCTCGGCCGCCACCGCCTGGTACTCCCCGGTATGTGCATAGAGTAGATAGCGGAGCGTCAGTGGTTGTTCGCGCGTTATCGAAATACCTTCTTGCAAACCAAACGCGGCGCCCATCCAGCCGTCTTGGCGCACATGCCAGTGAGTCGGATAGTGCAGATTCTGAGGGTGATCGAAATAGGTGATGCCTTCCGTCATGCTCGTTCGCTCGCCGCCTTGCCCTACGGCCACAGGTCCGCTGTAGTCCATCCATTTTGCCGGCTTGGCAAAACACTCGTTTTCACCAACCGCGCCTTCACTGTTGGAGAGTTGCCCACCGCCAAAACTGGCCGAGATACTCTTGGCCACTCGGACAGCCAAAAAACCAAAGTTGGTCTGTTCGATCTCGACGGCATCGAGCTCAGTGGCTGGGCGCAGGGTAAACTGCAATTCCAAGGCATGCTCCTCTACCCCGCCCTCTTTGGCGGCTGGGATCGGCAGTAGGGAAGCAATCAACTCTTGTTCCATGATTTCGGTATCACTAGGGTCGTACCAACCGATGAGGACCGCCATGCTCGCTTCGCTTGGACCATCCTGGTAGCACAGCCACTGCTTCTGACGAATTTGCGTTTGCTCTGTGTTAGCCCAGAAATTGAGTCCATTGATTTTATTGTGCGCGAACCAGATCGATTGATGATGGTCATGATCGGGCGCGCCCGGATGTCCCATACGCGTTAGCATTTCATCCGACGATGGGCCCTTGAAGGGAAAGAAGAATGGGCGCGGGTATTGGAGGCCGTAATTCCAACGCACTTTCTCGACACCGTCGATAGTAAATGCGACTTGGTGATCGGCCAGCGGGACCACTTGGCAGCGTGCGATAACCGCAGGCTCAACTGTTTCCTCTGCACCAAGCTCACCGAGCCAGCCGCAGACCATTAGTCCGCAAGCGAATAACGCGGTACGGCTCCATCGCTGGAGGTGATTTTTGGATGCGGACATATTGCAACTCGCGCAAAGTGCTATTGAAAGAAGTGAACCTATCCCCTGCCGGACGAGTCCATTGTAGACTCGCCTACCCTGTTTTTTAAGCAGTGCCTCTTAACCCGGCCCATTGTCCCGGCCCCCTGCCAGCTTGTCTGGTAGGAGCCAAAGTTTTGTAGCTAGAACCGCTCTCGTACGCGTTCCGCTTCCAACCGTCCCGGCCACCTGCCAGCTTGTCTGGTAGGAGCCAAAGTTTTGTTGGTAGAACCGCTCTCGTACGCGTTCCGCTTCCAACCGTCCCGGCCCCCTTGCCAGCTTGTCTGGCAGGAGCCAAGGTTTTGTAGCTAGATGTGACTCTGCATGCGATCAATCTCCCCGTCCTTCCCGCGACATTGCCGCCCGCAGGCGGCAATGTCGCGGGAAGGACGGGGGGGGGGGGCGACGAGCGACCAATCTAGCAGCAAAACTGATTCACCGGCGAGGCGAGCTCGCCGGGGTCTACACGATTCATGCGGCAGGCGGACTAGCGACAAAACTGATTCACCGGCGAGGCGAGCTCGCCGGGGTCTACACGATTCATGCGGCAGGCGGACTAGCCACAAAACTGATTCACCAGCGAGGCGAGCTCGCCGGGGTCTACACGATTCATGCGGCAGGCGGACTAGCCACAAAACTGATTCACCGGCGAGGCGAGCTCGCCGGGGGCTGGAGTAGAACAACCAGAAAGCTAGGTGGGTCTCTATCATGCCACGTTGGCATTTTCCAAGCGATTTGGTTTAATGAATCCTAAGCCCTCGTAACTCAGTTGGATAGAGTAGTTGATTTCTAATCAACCTGTCGCAGGTTCGAGTCCTGCCGGGGGTGCTGGAATGCAAATCCCTGGGAATCTATTGCCCTCAATAGTCAAATTCTCAGGGATTTCTTCATTTGGTGGGCTTCCTGATTTGTATTGCGTTGGATGGATTGAGCGACAGCGGTGCGAATCTGCCCTGAGCGCTACATCAGCACGAGCTCTAATTGCTGGCTGGCCGCTTCATCGAGTGGAGACAGCGAGGAAAGTAAGACGAGCAAATGCCCGGTGTTGGGTG
Source organism: Pirellulaceae bacterium (assembly GCA_020852965.1). Taxonomy (GTDB): domain Bacteria; phylum Planctomycetota; class Planctomycetia; order Pirellulales; family Pirellulaceae; genus Aureliella. The sequence goes on from JADYZV010000020.1 coordinate 32,638, forward strand.
CAGGTTTGTTTTCCTGAGGATTGCTAAACGACTATATTGTTAACCGAGTTAACGAAAAAGGCCCCGCCGACTTGTACTCTAAGCTCAGCGGCAGCCCCCAACCCATACTTTGAGATGGAACCAACGATGAAACGAACATCTCGCAGAGATCTCTTGAAGGCTTCGCTGGCCGGCGGTCTGGCAATTGGGACGGCGAGTCACGGCCCTTTCGCTGCACGGCACTGTCGAGCAGCAGGACCCAACGACGAGGTTCGTCTGGCGGTCGTCGGACTGGGAGGTATCAACATTGCCGGCGGAGTTGGCGGGCGGGGGCGGCAACTTATCAAAGAGTTCGGCCAGGTGCCGGGCGTGCGCATCGCGGCGCTGTGCGACGTGGACGAAGTGACTCTCGACAAAGAGGCTCGCAATCTCAAAGAGAAGAATCAAACGGTTGCCGCCTATAGCGACTTGCGCAGAGTGTTCGACGACGATCAGATCGATGCAGTCGTTATCGCAACTCCAAATCACTGGCACGCCTTGGCGACCATCTGGGCTTGCCAGGCCGGCAAGGACGTCTACGTGGAGAAGCCGTTCGCCCACAGCATTTGGGAGGGGCGGCAAGCGGTGGCCGCAGCGCGAAAATACGGGCGCGTGGTCCAGGTTGGCACTCAGCGGCGCTCGAGTCCAGTCGTGCGGCAGTTTGTGGAGTACGCCCAGGGGGGCGAACTTGGCCCGCTGCTCCGCTCTCGGGCGATCGTTTACCGCGCACGCGAGGGCATTGGAAACGTTCAACAGGCGACGCCAGTGCCGCCTAGCGTTGATTACGACCTGTGGTGTGGCCCCACGGAAGTGCAACCGCTAATGCGAAAGCAATTGCACTATGAATGGCACTGGTTCTGGTCGACTGGAAACGGTGAAGTGGGAAACAATGGAGCGCATCACATCGACGTTGCTCGTTGGGCGCTGGGGCAAGAGAAATCCCCTCCTCGAGTCATCAGCATTGGGGGGCGTTTCGGTTTTGATGACTGTGGAGAGACGGCCAATACGCAAATTGCGTTCTTCGATTATCAGCCCGCACCGCTGATTTGTGAGATCCGCAACTATCGGGCCAAGAAAGGAGTCGATTCGACCGGCAACTTTCGCGGAGTTAAAATTGGTACGGTGGTCGAATTCGAAGGGGGCTACCTGTCGATCGATGGCCTGACCGGTGCAGCGTTTGACGAGCAAGGCAAGAAGATCAAGGACTTCGCCAGGGATCAACAGGCAGAAAGCGAAGGAGTACTTCACGCGGCCAATTTCATTGAAGCCGTTCGCAACAAGAATTCCGACAGCCTCAGCGCCGAGGCGCAGGTGGGACAGGCCAGCGCCAACTGTTGCCATATGGCGAACATCTCACATCGTCTTGGCAAACAATTGTCTCCCGAAGTCATCGCCCAGTCGCTTCGATCCAACACAGAATTAACCGACGCCTTCGAGCGCTGCCAAGCTTACCTTGACGAGAATGGTATTGATTTGGCCAGCACCCCCGCAACGCTCGGGCCGTCGTTGAATCTCGATCAAGAGCGTGAGGAGTTTGTAGGCCCGTTCGCTGACGAGGCGAACCAGCTTTCGCGACGCACGGGCCGACAGCCCTTTGTGGTCCCTCAAATCGCTTAGCACTTCGGATTGTAGAACCATTGCCCCCAATGGTTTGAGACGTTGGAGAATCTCGCAATCGCTCGTGCCATTCGCTAGCACGGACAGCCAGGCCGGAGCACGGATCGTGACAACACTCCATGGCACCTCACACTTGTACGATACCAACCGATTCATCTGACAAGCCAGCTTAAGAATGTTCGTTTAAGCATGAAGCTCGTGAACGGTCACCAATTGCTTGCATGTAATGTAGTACAATAATAATGCTGCGGTTGCCGAAAATTAGATGCGCGCAATGTCAACACAAAAGAGGGTGTCAGTATGATTGAGCAAAAGGTGTGGCTTCGCCATTGGACGGTTGTTGCCATGGCATTGCTTGGCGCGCTGGTTGATAGCAGGCTGGCCTTTCCGCAGTCGCCCGTTCCGCAACGCTCTTCGGTTGTCGAGACAAACGCTAGTGCATTGCGCGCGGCAGTCGATCAGCAAGCGGGGGAAACCGGCGACGACCAAGCTGCCGAGTTGTACTTCCGAGAAGACTGGAAGGAGAGCCCGGCGGAGACCCCAGTGACGCAAGAGCATGTGGCGAGCGGCAACCTGCTTCTCGCGCGGCACGGCCCAGCAGGCGACTCGATCAAGAAGTCGCATCACGATGAGATTGCGAACGATCCGTGGTATGTCTGGTCGGGCACCTGCACCAGCGGGCGCTGGGCAATCTCCCTGCGAAAGAACGAGTCGCTGGTGGACCTGTCCCGTTCTGGTCGAGTGCGGTGGCGAACAAAACAGTCGGGACCAAACGTGCTGCGGATTATCCTAGAACTTGACGACGGAAGTTGGTTGGTTAGCGATCGAGGATTCGGCGAGACACCCGCTTGGCACGAATTCGAGGTCGATTTGGCGACGCTCCCTTGGCGGGAACTGAATATTCATACGGTCGAGGCGGGAGGAATCGCGAAGGAACCGAAGTTGGATCGAGTAAGGTCGATAGGTTGGACCGATCTGATGACAGGGAAAATAAGCAAGGGCTGCACGCGCGTCGATTGGATCGAGGTCTATGGCCGCGCCGTCGAGCCGTTGTCGCCTTAGCATCTACAGAACATCTTTAATTCTACAATGGGCCGACAAGTGGTGTGTTACTTAAAATGATAAACTCACTAAAGCTTGCTAAGGTTTGCTTGACGGCTCTGACGGTAGCAGTAGCACTGGGAACGCCCGACGCTGTGTCGGGCGAGCTCGGGCAACGTCGGCAGGTCTTGCTGGAGATGCTCAGCGATCCCGGGATTTTCCCTGTGCGGCATGACCACGGTACCAGCAAGATCCGCTCACGCGAGTGGCAGTTCTATCACGCCAGCCTGGCCCAAGGCATTCGCGTCGAGGAAGCCAATGAGTTCTTCGCGTCACTGCCCGTCCAACGCGACGAATGGCTCAGTTTGATGCTGCTCAACACATTCTGCGAATTTGAGCACGTGCTCGCGCCACCAGCCAAGTGCAGGATGCGCGAAATCATCCTGAGTTACGCGAACGGGTTGGCGCAAAATGACCTCAGCGCGATTACAGCAGTCAGCAATGAAAACCATCTGATCAATTGGAAAGCTGTCTATCTCTTGGCGCAACAGAAGTTTGGCGTGCAAGATCCCTCGCGGTGCGACGAAGCCAATGAATCGTTCAAGCGCTGGATTCAATATCGGATCCAACGCGGCTTAGAGGAGTTCAACTCGCCACACTATGTCGCGCGCAGTCTGCATCCGTTGTTGCTAGTTTTTGACTACAGCGACGATGCCTCGCTTAGGCAATGGGCTCAGATAGGTATCGACAGCATCCTGGGCAATTATGCGTTGCTTACGCTAAACAATGTTCGAGGCGGACCGTATTTCCGCACGATCTTCACCGACAAGTTTGGGGACATTGCCCCGTTAGACGAAAACCGCAACGGCTTCGACGACCACCTTTATGAAGTCGGCTATATGCTGTTCGGAAACTGCGCACCGCCCCGTTACCGCAAGAATGACTACCACTACCTCGTACCCTGCATCGTCACAACCTCATACCGTCTACCGACAACACTGTTCGAGCTCGCTACCAACAAGCTGGCTCGTGGGCGATACGAAGTCAAAGCGCGGCGTCGCGATCGGTTTGGGCAATTCTACAATCAGTACTACGCCATTACGCCAGCCTATAGCTTGGGGAGCTTGCAAAACCGTGTGCCGCTTGATAACTACCACAGCGGAGAGTCGACGCCCATCGATCATTGGAACAATCAAGTCTGGGAGCTGACGTTCGCCGACCCCTTAAAGATTCTCGGTCCCAAACGAAACCTGCTTTCGCTCAGCGCCGAAAGGCAGAATCCCAGTACGGCGAACATGCAGTTTAAGAATGTCTTGTTCTATAAAGGGAAGTTCCTCGATTACAACGGCAATTTGTCCGACGGTGGCGGCTCCTATTCGACGGAGGACGCGGGGGAAAAAACGCTGCACTTTTGGTCCGTCTCCACGGCAGATGCAGGCAAGGTGTATGTTGGAATTATCGATTACGCGCGCCAGGGGGGCGGCATTCTCGAAGTTGGGATGGAGGCCGACTATCCCAGCTTCGCTACTTTTCAAGAACAGCTTCGACGTGCCAAGAGCCAGTGCATCGATACTGGTTTGGTGACTCGATACGTCAGCACCCACGGGGATGCAATTGCGTACGACCATGGTCAAGCCACGGTCAACGGCGAGCCATTCGCCTTGGCGCAATACGCGACCTACGAAGGGCCTTGGGCCAAGTCGGGCTGGGACGAAGGCGTGATGGAGTTTTCGATCAATAACAGCACGCTGCGGCTCGACGCCCGAGACTTGGATCATCCGCGACGTGCGGTTTCAGCCTGCGGTCAGGATTAATGCAATTGATCGAGCTATCGCTCGTTCGGATTGGGAGCTGACTGCCAGGCAAGTGGCTCGATTTCGGCCTGCTGCTGTAAGCGATGGCCGGCGAGCGATATACTGAGCCGCTGTGAATTCAAGGTATCGGATAGAGCGGCGACCCACATTCCCGCAGCGCGACGAGTATCCTCTTGCGACGACAGAATTTCGCCTAGAAAATAATTAATATCATCTCTTTCAATTTGGCCCAGCTCATCGAAACGATCCAATATGGATTGAACCGTTTTGTCGTCGACCGGTTGATTGTCCAATCGTTGGGCAACGGCTGCCGCAACCATTCGCATGACAGAGGGAGAGTTACCATCAACGGGTTCCGTCTGAGTAAGGTGTTGTTGTAATTCGGTCGCAATGGAATCTCGCAGCTCGCGATCTTGCAATGAAAGGGCCATCAATCCCAACTGCGTGTAATGCCAAGAGTCGTGGCTTTTTTCGATTTCCCTTTGCAGCAGCTTGAGCGCCTCGGGGAGCGCCCCCTCCAACATTTCCACAATGGCAAAAGCGGTATCGAGATCACTGGGCCCCTGGGCAAGAACTTCATCCATCGTTTGTCGGGCCAATTCTAAGGCCGCTTCGACATTTCCGGTGCCCGTGCGGCGGCAAAACAGGTACCAGTCCAATCGCGATCGACCTCCATAGGCTTCGCTTGATCTTTGCCACCAGATTTCCGCTTGGTCGTATTCTTTACGTGCTTCGAAACAGAGTGCAGCGATTTGAAGTCCCGAATACGAATAGGTCTCCGCAGCTTGTAGCGCGTAGGGGAGTGCATCGTCGAGCTGATCGCGGAACATTAGTCCTCGTGCCAATTGCTCCTGTGCCGCCGCGTGCTCCAGATTATAGGAGGGCGCCGTATCGAGGAACGTTACCCAGACTGTCTGCCATTGCGCATACTCCTTCTGCTGCCAATAGATACTTGCCAGTGCGTGGGCGGCGTGGAGCGATTGACGGAGGGTCAGCGATCGCTCGAGGCAGCGCACCGCATCGGTGGTCATTTGCAAGCGACTATAGTGACGAGAAATCTCGAGCAGCGCCAGGCTATCCTCGGCGGCTGCCGTTTCCCATTCCTTGATTTTTTCAATGTCCGCGTCGGGAGTACTGGAGATTGCGAAACGCAACACGTAGGGTGAAAACGGCGAAACATGCCGCAATTCACGAGCGAGCATCTTTTGGAAATCGGGAGATTCTCGGTATATGGAAAATGCCAACTCTAAGTCCTGTGCCGTAAACTCACGCGTAAGCAGCTTTCCGAATTGCTCCCAGACCTCTGGACTGGCATCATACGATATTGCGCTGTAGAGATCCCGCATGTGCCAGCGAAGGACTTGGGGGGTAATGCGATCCAGGGCCGCTCGACGGGCCTGAGACTCGGTGATCCGATTGAAGGCATGCGCGGCGACGTATGCTTCCAATGGATGCCCCTCCACCAGTGGCTGGTATTCGGCTACTAGGTCGCCCAAATCGGACTCGACTGCATTGGTTGCGTTGTGCAACTGGTCAACTGCCAGCAAGAACAGTTCTTCTTCAATCAAACGCGCCAAAATACTCCAGGAAATTCCCGCTGAAGAAGCATTCGTATCGGCCTGACGAAGTAGTTCAGCGATTTTTCGAATGTCGCGCAACCGAGTCGACTGGCGGCCATTGCCGAATAGTAACTTGGCCAAGCCTGGTCGTGGGGCGGGACGTTTGGCCGAAGAAACCACTTCCTCGGGGAGTTCAGTTTTTTCTGCGCATAGCGCTAGCAACGTGTTGGAGACCGCTGAGGGGGCGGTGGCAGCGGCCCAGCGTTCGAACCCCAACGTGTGCCCCGCTGCGATACGATGATAGATGTCGAATGCGCCTGGAGTCTGCTGGAGGGTTTCTTGTCCTACCTCCATGATCAGTTCATCATCCTGCGTGGTCGTAACCGCTAGAAAGCGGAGAATCATGGCGACTTGCTCGATGGATGAATCTTCGTTGGCTAGAACTTCCAACCGACGAAAATCATATTTGCAAACCGGCTCAATCAGACGACACCAGCTCGCCGGATAAAACGTGTCTGGGTCCTGGCGCTGACCTTCGAGCCATTCTAGATCTTCCAACGCGTATAGATGTAAACCCGATAGTGCAGAAGAATAAGCCCGATACCAACGAGCGAGTGCCTGTTCGGGAGCTCGCGCCACCAGACGTTGAGCGTAGAGTAGCGAGCGGCAAGAAAACACGTCGCTTGAGAGAAACCAATTCTGTCGCGTCAGGAGGCTCAGGTGCGCGTATCCTCGGACCAACACGCCCAACAACTCCGGTGACTCTCCCTGCTCACGCATAAGTCGATGCGCTTCACGCACAGCGAGACTCTGCGAGATCAAATCCATGTGCTCCAGATTGGTGACGATTGTATCGGGCAACTGACTCGTCTCGACCCAGCGGTTCGAGGATCCTGCGCGATTCCATTTCTCTGCAATCTCCAACATCTGTTGCCGCGACGCCAATTCGAGTTGCGGAATGAGAGAGGGGAAAGTAATCTTCGAACCGACCTTGTAGGGAAACTCGAAAGACCAGAGCGCGTTTGTTTTATCAACCGCATTTGGAGCTTCGGCAGATTGATGAAGTAGATGCATCGAGAACGTCCCCTCCATGGATGCTTTCACCTCCAAGACATAAGCTTCCGGAGCAGATGGTTCGTTTGGCCGATCAAGAAAAATACCATCCTCGATGTCCAATTGAAGTTGCTCGCGCATCGCCAAGAGAACCGCCTGTTGCGCCATGATGGCGGGAAGATGGCCGGCAATACCTCCTTCCATATTCGTACGGTAATGCAATGCGATGGGCGTTGAGTTGGTCGCATTTGCCGAGGGCTGAGGCTGAGCCATACTAGGGCGAGCGAAGGCCGCAGAGACAAGGATGCTTAAAACAACGATCCAGCGGTAGCTCGCCATTATATTCATTTCGTTTTATGAGAGATATTTGATGAGCAGCGTCGTGTTCCGCGTCGTCCAATTCTTTTTCGAGAAAAAATGTAGCAACGTCGGCAACGATGCTTCAACTTGATTTGAATTCTAGTATTGCGAATCTTTGAATGCAACAATTGACACGACTTAAGCACTCAAGTTTAGGTTGCCTCTTCAGTTGCCAAGCATCCCGAGTACCATGGACACTCTTGGGTTTTTGCACTTCAAGGCGCGGATTCGCGAACGGTAACCGTATGTCCAACGTAAACCCATACAAACCGCCGCACTCTGCAAATCGGACGCACATGGCGGTGTGGAAAGCATATTTGCTCCTAAACCTCGTGCTGGTTATGATTCCGATTGTCGCTGCCACTGGGATCTACGCCTGGATTGTCCTCGAAGCATGGCAAGCGACGCGCGACAACCATGGCGATCCGGTGACCTACCAACACTTCTTTTGGATTGCTCCTTCAAGCTATTTATTAATTGTGTTTTACTTCTTGGTGCCGAACTGGATACTGTTCCTGGTTCGCCGCTAGCCACTTTTTCCTTTGATTTGAAATGCTTACACAATATCGCTCGGCTTCTCCGACGACATGTCGTTCACTGCTTGCGCAATTGCAAGAAACAGTTTCTTTACAAGATTTGGTTATGCGAACGTAAAGGTGGGGAAACTACATGCCGAATCGTGGCAAGACTAAACTTATGAAACCAACTACGGCGTGAATGGCGTGAAATCCGCTTGCTCTAACCTACCGAATGTCGCTTTTCCGCTCATGCGTTACAGACTTTCGAAAGTGCCCGCGGAGGGAACAAACGACGCTTGCAACAACAAGCAAGACGCTGAGTACAAATAAGTAAATCATTGCAACAATCAATGCGGTGACAATGCCCATTCTAATCGTTGGATTTAAAGGGACTTTCGAAAACCAAATCAAGAACACTGCAACGGGAACTATGACTCCGGGCAATGCAAGGGATTTTCACTTCCCCTTGAACAGCAGGAACGGCAAGAGCAGCGATATTAAATACGCGCTGATTAAAAAGCCAGAAGCCACCAGTACTGTTGCGAACTCCGCCTCCATTATAGGTCGTTGCGCAACAAGCATTTTACACCTCGAGTGCTTATCTATGGAAAGTCAAACTCCGCAATCAATTGGGCAGCCGATGTAGTTTACTTGAATTTGTGGTTCAAGTTGACCGCGTCGGTTGCCACATCGCAACCAGCGATCTGTTCAAGCACGGTCATCCACATTTCGCTCAGTTCATAAATCCTTAACCTCGTGCCATTCACTCCTGCCCCCTTTACCCCTCACTTGAAAGCTGATCATGCTCCCTATTCGCCTGTTCTTCGCATTGACTTTAACTTGTGGTGTGCACATTGCTGCTGCGGCTGAGCGCCCCAATATCATCCTGGTCATGGCTGACGATATGGGCTGGGGGCAAACCGGCTACTACGATCATCCGATTCTTAAGACCCCAAATTTGGACGCGATGGCCGCCGGCGGTTTGCGATTGGATCGGTTCTATGCCGGTGCGCCAGTTTGCTCGCCGACTCGAGCTACCGTGCTGACAGGTCGCACCAACGATCGCTGTGGTGTCGAGTCGCACGGATTCGCTTTGCGTCGGCAGGAACCGACTCTCCCGCAAGCCCTTCACAAGGCTGGCTACGTCACGGGCCACTTTGGCAAATGGCATCTCAATGGAATGCGAGGTCCCGGAGCGCCCATCTTTGCCTCGGATGATCACAATCCAGGTGAATTCGGCTTTGACATGTGGCTGTCGACGACGAATTTCTTCGATCGCAATCCAATCCTCAGTCGCAGAGGAAAGTTCGAAGAGTTCGCAGGCGATTCATCTGAGGTCATCGTCGACGAAACCTTAGAGTTCATAACTCAGCAAAGCCAAGCCAAGCAGCCTTTCTTTGCAGTCGTGTGGTATGGAACGCCGCACAGTCCGTGGATGGCCTCCGCCGCAGACCGGCAAGCGTTCGCGCACCTGGAGCAAAATCACCAAAATCATTATGGCGAGTTGGTAGCGATGGACCGTAGCCTGGGAACGCTGCGCCAGGGACTGCGGAATTTGGAGATTGCCGACAACACGTTGGTGTGGTTCTGTAGCGACAATGGCGGCCTGGCCCAATTCGGCCCCGAGACCTTCGCTGGACTGCGCGGACATAAAGGAAATGTATACGAAGGTGGCTTACGCGTGCCTGCGATCATCGAGTGGCCGGCGCAGATCGAGCCGCGCGTTTCGAAGTTTCCCGCCTGCACGATGGATATCTTCCCGACGATCAGCCAGATCGTCCACTTGGATCCAACGGAGATGTTGTCGCCGCAAGACGGAGTTAGCTTGCTGGACACGATCGATAACGAAACCATTTCTCGTTCCAAGCCGATTGGATTCCACTATCAGAAGCAGTTGGCCTTCATCGATGGAGACTGGAAAATTCTTACCACCGATGCACCCGCAGGCCAGTTCGAACTGTACAACTTGGCCAATGACCCGAACGAAACGCAGGACTTGTCCGAGTCCCAACCGGAACAATTCCAACGCATGCGGCAGTTGTTAGCCGAATGGAACCGCAGCGTGGAAGCGAGTGTGGTTGGACTGGATTATCCCGAGCAGAAGGTCAGCGAGTCGGAACCGAAGTCCGCAGCGTGGTATGAGCTCGAACAATACAGACCGTTCCTGGAGGAATGGGAAAATCGCCCCGAGTACAAGCGATACCTCACCAGGTAAGAAAGTGGCATAGGCTTCCAACGATGCTCATTGCGCGACGACGTTCAACCATATCGGACGACTGGTGGGGTTGCCCGCCGTACCGCTGCGCAGGTGGAATTGCCGTCGTCCAGGAGCTACCTTGGGGGCTGCGGTGATGAAGAACTCGCGCTGCGTCTGGCCTTCGGGGATGAGCAGGCCACTGAGCCCGATGTTGTCGACAAACGCCCCGTGCGGCAGATTGCGTCCGGAGTCTTCCTTACCCAACTCGATGCGACTCTCGGTTCCATTCCGCTCGACGACTACACGAGCTGTGATGGTTTGCCCCGGCGCGATGGACAGTTCCTCCAGATCGACTATCGGATCTACGGCGGTAACCAAACGCAGTTGCACTTCCGTCATGTCTTCGATGGTGACTTTCAGTTTTTCTGTCAGCGCCCTGGTGATCGTCTGTTCGCCTGTTTGGGCCGTGGCGGTGAGGTTGACTTCAAACGTCTTTTGCTCTCCAAGCTTTTCGATGGCGGCGGCCGTCACGTACAGACAGCCCAACGCATTATTCTGTCCAGCTTCGATGATCAGCGGATTGGTAGCCATGACACCTTCTGGTAAGCCACTGAGCTCGATTGAAATCTCACCTTCGAGACCATCGATGCGCTGCGCAGCGACCGTCCATTCGCGTCCACTCTGGACTGGCAGCTTGAGCTCGGTTCCAGTCAGGCTCAGTTGAAAATCGGGCTGCGGTGGACGAAGAGTTAATTGATACTTGTAATCGTCACCACCGAAGCCGCGCGCGTCACGAATGCGCAGGAAATAGTCCCCGGCTACGGGTGCGACAAAGGTCAACCTCGAGTCCTTGCCCAAACGCGCCAGCCCGTCGTCGTCATTCTGGTAAAAGATGGGGAACACAGGCAATCCGTTGGGCAATGGGACTTCATCCGTTGCCAGTTCGCGGACGATATAGGTCGTTTGCCCCAGCGCATGTGCCAGGGGGGTCGTGTCATAGTAGGCGTAGCGGTGTCCTGCACCTGGGTAGACTTTAAAGCCCGAGTCGGGGCCTCGCGGATAGAGCCACAGTCGGTTGACTTCACCGTTGGTGTATAGATACTCGTCCAACTCCATGTCTTCCCATTTGTGTAGACGGAAGTCATCACTGGTCGTGCTATCTTTGCCGCGAAAGGTAAAGTACGAAGCTCGCGTCGCTTGCAAACGAGTGCGCAGCACTGGCTCTCCCTGAGTGTCGAGGATATCGATACGGCTATCGAGTGGCGATTGCGTGCGGGCCGCATTGACTTCAATGATCCACGTTTGGTCGGGGGTGGCGTGAAAGCGGAGCAAGTCTTGATCGGCAACGCCATCGGTCGCGGCGGCTATTGTGCCCGATACGACCGCAGCCGGCGAAATCGCCAGCGCATGCTCGGGTGAATTGTTCGGTTCACATTCGTCGTACTGCGTTGCTAAGCTGGAAGTCGTTTGATCAGCAACGGCTGGCGAGGGGGGCCGCTGGGTAGCTAATTCGGCAATCGTGGCTGTGTCCGTTTCTGTTGCTGGCGTTTCTGTTGCTGGCGCAGTGGCTGCTGCGGTCGAGCGCGATGGCTGAGGACTGGTTAGTTTGAGCGGCAGGCGCAAGGCGTCAATCTGTACGACGGAGGCTCCGTCGAGCGATGCGCCGGGCAAACACAAACCGACCGGCACATCGCTTAGGTTGGCGACAGTCTCCAGTCCACTGATTTGTTTGAAATCCCAGAGTTTGACCGTTTTGTCCGTAGAGCTCGACAGCAAGCGCTGCTGGTCCACGAAAGCGAGCTGCACAATCTCTGCTTCATGTGCGTAGCGTGCGACTAGCAGCGGATTGATGGCGGGTTGATCGTGTGAAACGATTTGCCATTTGCGAATCTGTTTGTCGGTACCCGCGGCACAGACGAACTGACCGTCGGGACTGAAACGCACCGCTCGCTGCTCTCCTTCAGGTTGCCCGAGCGTATCGAGCCGCTCCCCATTTTCGACTCGCCAAATCTTTACCGTCTGATCGGCGCTAGCAGTAGCCAATAGTTGGCCACTCGGGTCGAAGTCGAGATCGTAGATGGCACCATTATGTCCCGTCAGAGTGCGCACGATTTGACCGCTGGCAATATCCCACAAATGAATGCGGCGGTCGTAGCTGCCGGTCGCTAGCCAGCGCCCATCGGGGCTGGTAGCCGCACAGTAGATCGTATCGTCGTGACCAACAAACCGCTGCACGACAGTTCCTTGTTTGGCGTCGAGCAACAGAGCTTCGCCTCCCACGCCGGCGATCCCGCCACCGACGACGAGCCAATTCCCCGAAGGGCTCGGGCGGAGCGAATTGACTTTTCCAGCCAATCCGTCCGCAGTCCAGACCGGCGTCGCTTTGCCGCCGGCCATCAAGCGGACTTGCCCCAGCCCGCCGATCGCGAAAGCCGACTCGGTGACTTGGCAAGCGGCACCGACAAAATGGAATTTGGCAGGAGCTGGGCTCAGATTCGGTACGTCGAGGTGCAGTTGACTGGTTGGATCGGCTGACTCACCCAGGGCACCTTGTTCGATCCATTGCCGCAACAGCGCCAATTCCTCTGCAGTCGGCTGCGGTTCTTCGACGGGTGGCATGGCAGGTTCGGATTGGCCATTGAGCAATTGCCAGAGTCGGCTTTGTTCTAACTTTCCAGCGACTAAGACTGGGCCGTCGGGCGTTCCTGCCATCAGCGTGGACCAGGACTTGGTCGAAAAATCTCCCTCGGGCTCCGCTCCGTCGTGGCAGCCCGAGCAGTATTGCTTCAGTACAGGAGCAACCTGCAAATAGGAAACCGGCGTTTGCTGGCCGCAGGCAGCCTTGGAAATCGCCAGCAAGATGACCAGGGAAACAGGAATTCGCTCGGCGAAAGTCATGGCGAAACAGGCTTCATGTGCATAGTAGAAAAAAATGAAGGCGGCCATTGCCAGCGCTCGCCGCCGAGAAGTGCTTTTTATTCTAATAACAATTTGCACCGAATTGTTTGTAAGAGCGGGAGATTATTGCACTAGTGGCGTGTAGTATTTATGGTTTGGAACGAGCGTTTGGGCGTTGGCCACAGTGGGGCTCTTGCCTCAGAGCCTGCAAGACAGGCGGACCTGACTTCGCTCGTAATCCGAAGCTACTTTTCCTAAGCACGCTGCCAAGCTCGTTTTTTTTGCTATACTTTTTACCCTATCGGCAGCCATCGAGTTGCTCTGGTTCGTCCCCCACGTCAATGCACTTGCGAGCTTTCCATCGAATGACCAATCGTACTTTTCACGGCATTGTCCCCCCCATGGTCACCCCCCTCAGCGACCGCGATGCGCTCGATGTGGAAGGATTGCAGCGATTGGTCGAGCACTTGATCGTTGGCGGCGTGCATGGCATTTTCATTCTTGGGACCACGGGCGAGGCACCCAGCCTGAGCTATCGCTTGCGACGCGAGCTCATTAATCGCGTCTGCCAACAGGTCGGAGCACGAGTGCCGGTGCTGGTGGGCATTACCGATACCTCGTTCGTCGAATCGGTCCACTTGGCCAACCATGCTGCCGAGTCGGGGGCGGCCGCGGTTGTGCTTTCGACCCCCTACTATTTCCCCGCCGGGCAAACCGAGCTGGCGCGATATGTCGGCAACTTGACTCCACAATTGCCCCTGCCACTGATGCTGTACAACATGCCCAGCCTGACCAAGGTCTGGTTCGAGTTGGAGACCCTAAAGGAACTGGCCGAGCTCGAGCAGATTGTCGGTATCAAGGACAGCAGCGGCGATATGGAGTACTTTGGGAAGCTAATGAGTCTGCGCGATATTCGCCCCGATTGGTCGATCATGCTCGGGCCCGAAGCGCTAATCCCTGAAGCGATGGCATTGGGTGGCGATGGTGCGGTTACTGGCGGTGCGAATGTGTTCCCCACCCTGTTCGTCCAGTGCTACCTGGCGTCTGTCGAAGGTGACAGTCAGCGAGTGCGCGAACTGCGCCAAACGATCAATGATTTCCAGGGCATCTACGAAATCGGCAAGTACGCATCGCGTTACATCAAAGCCACCAAGTGCGCCATGTCGCTGCAAGGGATTTGCGATGACTTCTTGGCTGAACCCTTCGATCGCTTCCACGCCCCCGAACGCGCTCGGGTGCAAGCTATTCTGGAAACGATCGAACAGCGCGTTCCCCAGATGAAGCTTGCGTAACGCACGCATTGCAATGCACAGCCGACGCGGGGCGTCGGACCATATTGGTTGGCGAAGTAAAACCGACGCGGAGCGTCGGGCCACATTGGTTGGCGAAGTAAAACCGATGCGGAGCGTCGGGCCACATTGGGCAGCGTGCCACTTTACTATCCCGATTCGCTGTAACCATTCACGAGCTGGCTGGTTTGTTGATCACGAAGAACACGAAAAGCTGGTCCTGCTCTTCTTGAATTGTGTAATACACCTGCGGTTTCATCTTCGAAATCTGTTAGTGGGCGATTCGTTTGTATTGCTCTTTGTAAACCTCGAATATCGCTTCCATGATTTTGTAGCTTTCGTCTGTGAACAATATTTCAGTATGGCCCTTTCCCGCGTTGCTGGACCAGCAAGAACACTGGGAAAGATTTTCTCGTGTACTTCGTGTACTTCGTGTGTTTCGTGGTTAATACATCTCGCAATCCTCTAAGTTCGAGAACGGTTTCGATTCGCACTATGTCGCTTTCCAGCAAGATTTTGACCGCTGGTGCCTTTCTTGCTTTTTTTGCGTTCGGCTTTGTCGACAATCTCAAAGGCCCACTGCTGCCGGAGATCCTACGAGTCGAAAAGATGAGTTACGCACAGGGCGGCACATTTTTCCTTGCCGCCTACATCGGCTTTATCGTCGCTACGCTCGCCTCGGGGGTATTGGCGGATGTGCTAAGCAATCGGCGCGTATTGCTGCTGTCAGCCATCTGTCTGCTGGCTGGCGCAGGTGGGCTCAACGCAACCGATTCACTCCTGCTGCTGAATTTGTTTATGGCAATTATCGGTATCGGCTTGGGTGGAATCGAAGTCGGTGCGAATGGTTTGATGGTCGAACTGCATAGCGCACAGCGAGCGCGCTATCTCAATCTGCTGGCAACCTTTCACGGGGTCGGCTCCCTACTGGTTCCGCTGGTGGCCGCGTGGTTGATCGCCGTACCGCTCGCATGGCCACAGATATATCTCTGCACAGCGGTCTTGGCGATTCCGTTGATCGGCATCTTCACATTGACCAGCCAGGCGGTTGCCGGCAAGCCGCCGGATGGTGCGACGGGCTGGAGTTGGCGTGAACTGATGCAAGTCGGCTTTACATGGCGTATGTGCTGGTTCTACGTCTTGATCTGCGCCTACGTCGCGATTGAATTGGGAGTGGCCGCCTGGTTGGTTGAGTACCTGCAATCGGAGCTTCAGTTGGGAGTTTCGCAGAGCTCATTCTATCTATCGGGCTACTTTGCGATGATCATGCTCGGGCGTTTTTTTGGGAGCTGGTGGGTCGAGCGCGTGGGCTACTTGCGCATGATTGCGATGGCGCTCGTTGGCGCACTGGCATGTCTGGCTGCGGGGCTATTCGGGCCCGCCGAGTGGAGGCTACTGCTGCCGATCTCGGGGCTATTCATGTCGATTATATTTCCTACCGTGGCGGCCGCAGTGGCTGCCGCCCACCCATCGAACGTCGGCTCGATATTTGGAATTCTGTTTACCTTCGGTGGCGTCGGTGGAGCGCTCGGCCCCTGGGTCATTGGACTCGTCAGCCAAGTCTACGGGCTGCGTTGGGGACTCGCTTCGACACTTGCATTCGGGATTATCGCGCTCATCGCAGTGGTGATTCTCTGGCGTCCCCAGCCTCGCAACATGGCGACGGCAACTGGCCACAACTAGCTCACGACCGCCCAGACAAATATTCTCGCGCGAGGTTGACTTCCGCAGTCACTTCCTGAGCGGTTTCTAAAATCGGTATCCCACGAGGGAAAGGGTGCATGAAAATCTCAGTCCAACCACGATAGTCCACTTCCGCGAGCGCTTTGAGCAGCGCGGAAAAATCGAGAGTCCCGCGACCGGGCATTTGCAGTAGCTCTTGCTCCTTGGGCTGCCGCGTCGTGCTGCCCACTCCATGCTGCCAAGCATAAAAAACCTCTAGCGCTGGTGCGCAATCGCGTATCAAGCTCGCGAGCAATTCCGCATCTTGTGGCAAGTGATAGGGGGCGAGAGCAATCTTCAGGCGTGGGGAAACAGCGAACTCGGCGAACCATTTCAACGAATCAGGCGTGTCGATCAAACTCTTGGCGTGGTTCTCGATAGCGATCGTCACTGCCGCCTCCTCGGCTACTTCCAAATGCGGTTTCATCTTTTCCACGAAGTCGCGCACCGCCGTTTTGAGTTCTGCTGCTTCGAGTTGGTAGGGGCCGGCAGCACCAGTCACCAAAGTATGACATCCCAGTCGTTGAGCCAGTCGCATTTCGTCACGTAGTCCGAAAGGTCCCAGCGGGTATTGCGTGATGCAACCCAGTTGCACATGGTGCGCGGACAGCATCGACGCAAATTGGTCTTCTCCCAGTTCTTCCAACTGTTCCCGTTGATTGCCATGAATCTTGGGCCAAATATCGATCGCCGTGGCTCCCGTCTTGCGCACTTCGGGCAAGATCTCTGCGAGCGGCATATAGCCATACAAGCTCGACGCTAGCAGGTAATTGGGCTTGAAGGGTATAACTTCGGAAGCCGCATTGGCTGAGTCCGCAAACGCCAGGCTGGTCATCGCAGCCGCCGATAACTTATGGAATTGTCTTCTATGCATCAGTTTGGCTTGGAGGAGATGTGAAGCAGGGGGTCGTCCATGGAACGCATGATCGTCCGCATGTCAGCTTTCAATTCGTTGAGTGTTCGAGCAAGTTCGGTAACTTGGCTCAAGTCATGCAACTCGAGCGGATCGTGCTTGAGATTGTACATTTCATATTTGCCCGCGGCGGGGTAGTGGATGAGCTTCATGTCGCCGCGGCGAACCATCCGCTGTTTGCCTTGTTCGTACGCGCCGTAGATGAGCTCATATTGTTGCGTGCTCTCGCCTCGGATGAGTGGCAGTAGACTTTTGAATTCGACGTGCTCGGACTGTGGTACCTGGGCTCACTCGAGCGCTGTGGCGACGAAGTCTTGAACGTAGACAGGCGTGTCGATCCGCTTTCCAGCGGGGATATCGGGGCCGACTACGATCAGCGGTGCTTTGAGGCTGTGCTCGTACATGTTCTGCTTACCCAATCGTATCGAAACTCTGATCGTCGGCCAACAGTAGCAGAATGTTAGGGTGTGGCTGCGATGCTTCTTGCGACCAACCGGGGGCGAGCGAGTGAATCGAAAGCAGGGTTAACCATACCATCACGTGCGTATAGCGCAATGACTTCACTAGTTGGCTTCCTTGTATTTACCTAGTTGTTCGAAGGGTCCGCGGCGATTCGCCGCCCGGCTTGTAAAATTCGCAGTTCCACCGTTTTGGAGATTGGAAGTTGGGAGGCTATCTAAGCATCTAGGGTTTGGCGGGTGGCATCAGGTCGGTGGCGGCGCTGATCATCGAGAGCAGACCCGTCGCCAATGCTTCGCGAGCGTCGGGATAGAAAGTTGACGTGTGCAGCGAGGGAGGTTGTTGCCCAAGTTCCGCAAAACGCTGCATACGCTCCGGAGAAGTAACGCCGAGGCGGTACATCACAATGGGCACACCAGCCAAGCCGAATTGGCTGAAGTCCTCGCTGGCCATCAACGGCAGCGCGGGGAGGACGTTCTCGGAGCCTAGAGCCAATCGCAGGCTGTCGGTGACCAGGGGTGTAAGTTCGGCGTCGTTCTCAAGCGCTGGAGTGCCTTCGATAGTGGTGATGTCAGGTTCGGGGGCTCCGTAGGCCTGGGCAACTGCAAGGGTTTTTCGCTTGATAGCAGCGAGGAGTTGCTTGCGAACTTCGGGCGCATAGCTGCGCACCGTCAACTGCAACTGGCACGAGTCGCCGATGATATTGTGTTTGGTGCCGCCGTGGATCGAGCCGATCGTCACCACGGCTGGCTGGCTGGGTTTGACTTCGCGCGAAACGATCGTTTGCAGCGACAGGACCAGCTCAGCGGCTTGGACGATCGGATCGATCGTGGTTTCGGGTGCCGAGCCGTGCCCCCCTTTGCCCTTGACGGTAATGTCGATGGAATCGACGTTGGCCAATGAATAGCCAGGACTAAGAGCGACCTTTCCCGTTGGCGTTTCACTGTCGCAGTGCAGCGCAAGTGCGTATTCGGGTTTGCCAAAACGAGCGAACAGTCCGTCTTCGAGCATCGCGGTGGCACCCGCAACCCGCTCCTCGGCGGGCTGACCGATCAACATCAGCGTTCCCTGCCACAACGATCGATGCTCGGCAAAGTAGCGGGCGACGCCGATCAGATTGGTCATGTGGATGTCGTGGCCACAGGCGTGCATGACGCCGGAGGTGGCGCCTGATGCGGTAACGACGGTTTGCTTCGACGCGTAGGGGAGCTCGGTCGCTTCGGTCACGGGCAAAGCGTCGAGGTCGGTACGCAGCATGACCGTCGGGCCACTGCCGTTGTTGAGCATAGCGACGACACCTGTGCCACCCACGTTTTCCGTTACCGTATAGCCCGCATCCCGCCACGCTTGGCCGACGAACTTCGCAGTGGCCGTTTCATGAAATGACAGCTCGGGGTGCTGGTGTAAATGGGCATAAGTGTTCAGAAGATCGGGCAACTGCGATTCGATCCACTCGCGCGTCTGTGTCGTTTGTTGTGCGTGTATGGCTGCGCTGGACAGGATGAGCAGGATGAGGCAACTAGCAAGTGCCATTGATTTCATGGTTGATGTCGCTTTCGAAAAGAAACCGCGTTTCAAGGGAGGTCGATAAGCACCCGCACAAAGTTCATGGGATTTTTCGCTGGCTACCAAGGGAGTCGGGCATTGTCGACGATCGTGGGGGCAAGTGGTAGTGCCTGCCAGTCGAGTCGCCCGATCAGGTCGACGGCCTGAAGTGGTTCTGGGGCGGCCTGCAGACCGAGCGTCCACGCAAGATAGCCGACGATGCGCTCAGGGGAAACACCGCTTTGACGAAAGGTACTCAAGCGAGTGTCGCCATGACGCTTGGCCAATCGGCGACCGTCGGGACCAATCATCAGTGGAACATGAATGTACCGCGGTGGCCGCCAGCCGAGATGTCCGAGTATAGCCAATTGTCGAAAGGTGCTGAAAATCAGATCGTCGCCACGCACCACTTCGGTGACTTGCATGTCATGATCGTCGACGACAACAGCCAATTGATAGGCGGGTGTGCAATTCCAGTGGGCGATGGGAAAGTCAGCGCGTTGTTCAGATAAATGCGAATCGGATAAATGCAAATCCGACGGCCGAGCGTCGGGCCACATTCTAAAATCCGACGGCGGAGCGTCGGGCCACATTCCAAAATCGGACGGCGGAGCGTCGGGCCACATTCCAAAATCGGACGGCGGAGCGTCGGGCCACATTCCGCGGGCAATGACGAAGTCTCCGAGTTGCTCGGCGGGGATGGCACGCATGATGCCGCGAAGTTGGTCATTCCATGACGCTTCGCCATCTGCAAATCGCCACCGCCATACGAACTTGTCCGTAGACAGCGAGCGCGGGGCGTCGGACTTCTTCGAAGGGCGGCAAGTGCCTGGGTAGACCGGACCCTCGAGCGTTGCGAGTGAACTTTCGTGCGGAGCGCTGGCCGCTAGCGCAACTTCGGAACGACTACATGTACACCTATAGACGCTTCCATCAGCGATCAACTGTTCGAGAACTTGTTGATATCTCGCTAGTCGCCGAGTCTGAATGTAGTCGATGCCATGGATCGGAGGTGTCGAATCGCGGACCGATACGGTGTTGTTCATCGCAGCCTCAGGACCTGCGTCCCAGTCCAGCCCCAACCAACGCAAGTCATCGATGGTGGACTGCATCCCCCATGGCTTGACTCGCGGCGAATCGATGTCTTCGATCCGTAGTATTAGCCTGCCATGCTGTTGCCGAACCGAGAGCCAAGCCAGCAAGAACGAGCGGGCATTGCCCAGATGTAGGGCACCTGTCGGCGATGGCGCCAGCCGCCCGACTACCGGCTGAGTCTGCTGGTGGGTAATCGGCTTGGCCACCGAACCACTCATGTCGCTTCCCTCCGGCGCATCCAGATTTGGAATTCGGTGGGCCAGTCGTCTCCATCAACAAACGGGCAGGCTTCACTCGATTTCAACTGCCACTGGTCCCAATCCACATCTGGAAAGTAGGTGTCGCCGGGCACATCCGCCAATACTCGCGTCAACCAGATGGTCGAGCACCGCGGCGAGGGTTCCGCAAGTGTTTGCCGGTAGACTTCAGCGCCGCCGACCACCATGACTTGACGACCAGGCTCGACCAGCTCCGACACTTGGGACAAGTTCTCGGCCACAAAGCACCCCGTAGCGGGCACCGTGGAGCGTGAGCGGGAGAGGACTATGGTCTGCCGGCCTGGCAGCGGGCGACCAATCGAATCATACGTTTTGCGTCCCATTAGAAGACAGTGCCCCATCGTCATGCGTTTGAAGCGCTGCAAATCGCTACGCAGTTTCCAAGGTAGCGCATCACCGCGACCGATCACCCCATTGCGACTGACGGCCGCGACCAAGATCCAATTCTGATTCGCAGTAGTAGCTTCGTGGCTATGGTCGTTGGCCGGCATTTTCAATATTTCCCGTCGGTCGCATTTTTCGAGTGCGGAAGTTGCTCAGGGTACGCGCCGCTAGACAGCGACGGGTGCGGAGATGTGCGGATGCGGGTTGTAGTTGAGCAGTTCGAAATCTTCATACTCAAAATCGATGATCGACGAGCGCGGGCGTAGGATCTTGAGTTGCGGGAGCTCGCGCGGAGTGCGGGTGAGTTGTAGTTTGGCTTGTTCGAGATGGTTGTTGTACAGATGGACGTCGCCGAACGTATGTACAAAATCGCCGGGCTGCAAGCCGGTGCTGGCGGCCATCATCATCGTCAGCAGTGCGTACGAGGCGATGTTGAAAGGAACGCCCAGGAACAGATCGGCGCTGCGCTGATAGAGTTGGCAACTGAGGCGACCATCGGCCACGTAGAACTGAAAAAGCAGGTGGCAGGGGGGAAGCGCCATCTGTTCAATATCGGCTACGTTCCATGCATTGACGATCAAGCGACGCGAATCGGGCGTGTCACGGATCTGCTGCTGGACTTGTAGGATTTGATCGATGGTCCCACCGTCGGGCTTGCTCCAGCTGCGCCACTGCTTGCCGTAGACAGGGCCTAGCTCTCCGTCCGCATCGGCCCACTCGTCCCAAATACTGACTCCGTGTCGGTGCAAAAAATCGATGTTGGTATCTCCGCGGAGGAACCACAGCAATTCGACCAAGATGCTTTTGAGATGGCATTTTTTGGTCGTCAGCATGGGAAAGCCCAACGACAAATCGAATCGCATTTGATGGCCGAACAGGCTGCGCGTGCCGGTCCCTGTGCGGTCGGTCTTGTCCGTCCCCGCAGCGAGAACTTTATGCATCAGGTCGAGGTAGGATTGCATGCCGATAGTGATGTAAGGGTGTTGATAATATCCGTGCCCCGGCCTTGCCATCCGCGCTAGCGAATGACACGAATTCTCGCACGGATGGCAAGGCCGGAGCACGGATGACAGGACGGAAGATGATCTTACTCGCTTCCATGCATTCTTACCATCGTCAGGCCAATGGCACAAGCGATTGCAGAATTCGTGAACGACGACGTCAAACTTATGCGTAGCTGCTTATTGCAATTCGGTAGGAGCTGCGCCCAGAATGAAGCGCAGCCAGGCCAGGACTCCTACTGGCGTGCTACCATATCTTCGCTACGCAGTTATCGCACTCTGTCATCGCCACTCTGTTACTAAGGAAACAACGATGGGACGCTACACGATCGAAGAGTTCATTCGTCAAACGGCTCAGGATGAGTCGGCCAGGGATTATTTCCAATTGGAAAACGACCGCATGCTCGAAGTCAATCTCGATTCGATGGTGTGGATGAAAGCTGGGGCTATGGTGGCTTATGTGGGACAGATCAAATTCACGCGCGAAGGCCTGCTCGAACAAGGGATCGGTTCGCTGCTAAAACGTAGCGTCACCGGCGAGGGGGCTAAGCTAACCAAAGCCGAGGGGCGTGGACGATTGTATTTGGCCGATAGCGGTAAGACGATCAAAATCTTACGTCTGGAGCAGGAGTCGATCTTCGTCAATGGCAGCGATCTGCTCGCCCTAGAGCCGACGGTCAAGTGGGAGATCAAGATGATGCGCAAACTGGCTGCGGTCGTCTCGGGAGGCTTCTTCAATGTCAAACTCAACGGTTCGGGGTTGGTTGCGATCACCACCCACTTCGAACCGATCACGCTGCTCGTAAAGCCCGGAGTGCCGGTAAGAACCGACCCCAACGCGACAATCGCTTGGTCGGGCAACTTGACTCCGGCCTTCAAGACGGATGTAAGTCTGAAAAGCTTTTTCGGACGCGGCAGTGGCGAATCGATTCAAATGGAATTCGATGGCGACGGATTTGTGGTGGTGCAGCCCTATGAAGAGATTAGCCTGCAACATGCCGTGGGGGGGGAGCGTGCAGAGGGTCCAGTGGCGATCGCTGGTGACTTGAGCGGCTTCTGGCAGGATGCCCAGCGGTCGAGCCATTTGACGAACCTCGTCGAGTGTCAGCGCGGCGTGGAGCGACTGTCGGAACAGTTGTCGGTTGCTCGGAGTTTCGTTGGCCGCATGCGTGCCTACCAATCGTTCCACCTCGGATTCGTCGTCGGGACGCAGTAGATCGCGGCAGAACAGCCAGCCGCCAGGTTTGCAAACACGCCACATCTGCACCAGCCCCAGAGCGGGTTCAGGAAGATGATGGAGCCAGCTATTGGACATCACGCCATCGAACAGGTCGTCGGAGAATTCCAACTGTTTCGCGTCGCCGTGATGCAGTTGGATGCGGTGTTCGCATTGGTTGATGGCGATATTTAACTTGGCCAATTCGAGCATGCTAGTAGCTGCATCGATTGCCACGACGCGACAAAGTCGGAAACGTCGGCAGAGCTCGATGGGAATGAGCGCGGTTCCCGTGCCGACGTCAAGCACGACACTGTCGTCGGCCGACGGATCGACTGGACCGCGGGAAAGCACATCGGAGGCCAGCAAATCTTCTACAAACGCTGCATTGACGGCAGCGTGTTCCATCTGGTCATACTCCCGCGCTTCAGCCGGGTCGTTCATGTACTCGGGTTCGAGCGTTCTAGGAAGCACGAGCTCTAGCCGTTGGAGTCCGACGCGGCGGGTGTGCCCAAACGGCTGCTCTCGACCGAAACGGGTGTCTCGTATCCGGGTGAGTCGTATCCGGGTGAGTCGTATCCGGGTGAGTCGTATCCGGGCGAACTCGATGACTCGCTCGACTGACTTTGCTCGTACTCGCGACTGATGATCGTTGCGAGCTGGAAAGCGTTTCGCAATTCCATCGGATTGAAGAACCGTATGTTTCCCGTGTACTGCGATTCGAAGCGATTCTTAAACATTAGCTCGTTCCACGATAGTCCGTTGGCCATGTGCCAGGCAGCGGCTTGAGCTGTGTTTTGCGGAACTTGTCCAGTTCCGAGCAAACCGCACAGTTGAGCTACACGGGGATCGTTGTTGATGCGTTCGATGGGGACGATCTTGTATTTCATGCGAGGGTTGGGATCTGTTTTACCGTGCTCCAAGCAGACGCACGGAACGGTCATGGTGCGCTTCTTGTCAGGCTCGATGCGCATCATGCCGCCCATCATGCCTCCCATACCTCCCATGCCGCCCATTCCTCCGCCCATACCTCCCATGCCACCCATCATTCCTCCGCCCATGCCTCCCATGCCGCCACCCATGCCTTGTCCGCCACCCATGCCGCCCATGCCTCCCATGCCTCCTCCCATACCTCCCATGCCACCCATCATGCCGCCTCCCATGCCACCCATGCCTCCCATGCCACCCATACCTCCCATGCCGAACTGTCCTAGCACATGAACGGCGCCGAACGCACTAGGAACTGCCACGTTGACCGGCTTGTCTCCTAGGTTCTTGATGACGATGGTGGCTTGGGACGCATCCTTGGGGTAGAAATTGACTTCAATTTGGCCTTCATTCATGGCCTGGAACATCTCGACGTCCTGTGCCTCAACGACTTTGTCTTTGTCTGATTTCTTGTGTCTGGCGGAGGTCTCGGGCTCGGCCGCCCAAACCGATGAAGCGACAACGATAGCCGAAAACAGACTCAGGAATGACCAGGTTTTGCGATACATAGTTTTCTCTGCTTTTTCTACCAATTCAGGTGTGCACGGCGGCGTGGCAAAGTGAATGGGGTGGCTGGTGAACGAGGTTCCAGCGCGCGCGATTTCGGGACGAGAACGATTCTATGGTAATCCACGATGGAGCGGCTGTCCAAGGTTTTTTGCGGTACGGGAAAGCCTTCCAGGCCGATTTTTCCATTCCTGAGGGGAGAATGTGACCGGTTTCACGCTCCTGATGCCGCTCTCCACCCCTCCCCGCTTGCAAACGTGGGTCGGTTTGCTAACCTCTGCCTACGTTTCCCATGTTTGGAAGCGGTTTCGACCACTGGTCGGTAGTCGACTATTCTCACCCCACAACTTTTTGAGGAAATCCCCATGTCGCTATTCGTAGGCGAAGCTCTGGTAGGCGATGGCAATGAAGTAGCTCACATCGACCTGATGATCGGCAGCAAGACCGGTCCTGTTGGTTCGGCATTTGCCAACGCTCTATGCAATCAGAGCGAAGGGCACACCAATTTGCTGGCGGTTCTTGAACCCAATCTGCCGGTCAAGCCATCGACCGTGATGATCACCAAGGTCACGATCAAGGGGATGAAGCAAGTCGTCCAAATGTTCGGCCCAGCTCAGTTCGCAGTGGCCAAAGCGGTTGCCGACCAAGTTGCCGCTGGTGTGATCCCTGCCGATCAGGGCGAAGAGTTGGTGATCGTGTGCGGTGTGTTCATTCACCCAGCCGCAGAGGACAACGCCAAGATCTATCAATACAACTACGAAGCGACCAAAGCGGCCATTGCCAATGCAATGCAGGGCAAGCCGACCGCTCAAGACATGATTGCCAAAAAAGACTCGGCGGCTCACCCCTTCAAGGGTTTCGACGCATAGTGCGTCGATGGCATGCGATCATGCTCACCGGCTATCACCGTTGCTCTGAGGGCAGGTCACTCCGAGGGCGGTTGAGGGCAAGCAAAATGTTAGACTCGAGCTTGGAGAACGACTAGTGGCAAGTCCTCAAATCTTGATTCAGCTCGATTCCGATCCGCATCCGAGCGTGTTTGATGCAGTGGTCGCAATCGATTCGGGCATCGATCATCTCTTGCAGTACGGGCAGGTGGAACCGACGAACGTGCGCGCGCTAGTGCATGGGGCCATGTTTACGCGCGGCCCAGCACAATTGGCGTCCACGGCCATCTTTATCGGTGGATCGAATGTGACGCTTGGCGAAGCGATCGCTGCGGAGGTCGCGCAGGCTTTCTTTGGTCCGGTTCGCGTCTCCGTGATGCTCGACGGGAATGGCTCCAGTACAACGGCGGCTGCGGCCGTGCTATGCGCTGCGCGGCATGTCGAGCTCTCGACCCTCGATGCATTAGTCCTAGGCGGCACAGGGCCAGTGGGGCAGCGCGTGGCGCGACTGTTGGTCAAGGCTGGTGCCAAGGTACGTTTGGCATCGCGCGATGCGGCCCGAGCCGAACTGGCATGCCAACAACTCAGCGGGCAGGTTGACGTGGGAGCCAATCAACTCTTGGCCGTAGGGACCTCCGATGCGGGCGTGCTTCAACAGCAGTTGTCGCAAGCGAGCGCTGTATTTGGCTGTGGCGCGGCCGGTGCTCAACTACTCAGCCAACAGCAGCTCAGCCAAGCTAGCGAATTGAAAGTAGCCATCGACCTCAATGCGGTTCCGCCAGAGGGGCTTGAAGGCATCGCTGCCACCGACAAAGCCGTAGCGCGCGGCGGTCGACTCGACTATGGGGCGATCGGTGTAGGTGGGTTGAAAATGAAAATTCATCGCGAGTCGATTCGCACACTGTTTTCGCGAAACGATTTGGTGCTGGACGCCGAACAGATCTTCGAAATCGGTCGTCAGCTCGAATCGGCTACCACCGTGTAAACTGTTCTCGGCTCGAAGCCAATCTGGGTTTAACCGCGTAGCGCGCTGCACGGATAAACAATCGATCGCTTCGACAAGCATTCCACGCTGCCGAAGAGCTCAGTCGTCGCGGATCGGTTGGTCTAATCGAATAGCTTGACCCAATCGCTTTGTTGTTTCAGATGAGCGATTGGTGCACCACTGCGCGTGTGCGCTACGTGTGGCAACCATAGCGATTTCTCCACCAACTCTATTAGTGCGTAGGGATCGACCGGCTTGAGTAGGCAAAACACTCCACCGTGCGCCGATAGTTTTGGCTGCCAAGAGCTTGAGAGCTCGGGGACGAGAAAAATGATCGGCACATCGCGCGCGATCTCGGGACCACGCAACTTGGCAGCAAACGCGCAGCCGCTGCCCAGTTGCTCGATGGACAACACAATCACGTCGAATTGGCCTTCGGCGATGGAACGCATGGCCATCTCTTCATTGCGCGCAAGCACTGCCCGATGCCCTTGCATGTCCAGCACCGAGCCCATCGCGGTGAGCATCAAGGGATCGTTGTCGATCAGCAATACCGAAGAGGTGACCGTATCCGTGCGCAGAAAAGTCATCGTGTAATTCCTCTCAAAGTGGCACGACGCTCCGCGTCGCTTGCTGTGTTGTTCTTATTCGACGCGGAGCGCCGAGCCACATTAAAGTCGAGCCACGTTAGATTTGATAATTTGCTTCGGGCTTCATGTCGTCGGGTACACTGCCACGCAAACGCAAGTTGGGCTTTTCCAGCACGACCGTTGTGTGTGGCGCAACGCTGGTCGTAATCCACACGCTTGAGCCGATCGTGCTATCGTGTCCGATGACGGTCCGTCCGCCCAAGATGGTAGCATTGGCATAGATCACGACGCGGTCTTCGATCGTTGGATGTCGCTTGGTTCCGCGGATCAATTGCCCATCGCTGTCGGTTGGAAAACTAAGCGCACCAAGCGTTACCCCTTGATATATTTTGACGTGCGAACCGATTTCGCATGTTTCACCAATCACAACGCCCGTACCGTGGTCGATGAAGAAGTAGTCGCCGATGGCCGCACCGGGGTGTATGTCGATGCCGGTTTCTTTGTGAGCCCACTCGGTCATCATGCGTGGAATGAAGGGGACTCCCAAGCGACGCATTTCGCTGGCGATGCGATAGACGGTAATGGCTTCCAATCCCGGATAGCAGAAGATCACTTCATCGCGACTGCTGACGGCTGGATCGCCATCAAAGGCAGCTTCCACATCGGTGGCCAGCACACGCCGTAGCCGCGGGAGTTGCTCCAAAAAGCGAATGGCGATCGCTTGCCCCTTGGCTTCGTAGTCACCTTGGTTTTCGCAGTCACTCGAACGATTGTGGACGCGATCATCGTGTTGCAGCGCACGACCGACTTGCGAGGTCAATTTGTCATGCAAGCCATCGACCAAGTCCCCGACGTGGTACATGACATTGCCGGCATGCAAGCCCTCGCGGCGGCGAAAGCCAGGGTAGATGATGTCTTTCAAGTCATCCAGGATGGATACGACGACTTGATATTTTGGAAGCGGACAATGCCCCAAATGATTGATGCGATCGTGGTCAGAGTACGAAGCCAGAATTTTGGCCGTGACCGAAGGCAGTTGCTCTTTGAGTCGAAAATCGGATGCCATTTGTTCCTCTGCTTGCCTGTCGGCTACACCGGAGCACCCATGCATTGGTTTCTCCGCATAAGCATAAATAGCCGTGTTGGCGTTAGCCATGGCTGCTGAAGACCACTGTAAACGTGTGCGTGGGTGCTTAGAATGCCGAGCCTCTTAAAATTACTTATTCTACTCAGGTTTTCAATTCGCGTGGACTGGTTGGCTGAGCACATAGGCATCCTCCGAACTAATCGATAGCTTGACGTTCGAGCTGCTGGGGTTCATGGCCCCTGCGTGTGGGCCGAGGGGGGACTCATCGCGCGCCCGCGAGGCGAGCGAAGTCAGCCGCTGGAGCCAGCTATTGTCGTCGCCGTAGAGCAAATCGGCAATTTTCTCCGAATCCGTCCCGACCACATTGGCGATCGGGTCACCGTTTTTAGCCAAATGGAACTGTAGCTCATAGGGGCTGTCGACTCCCTGTTGGCCGAGCCAGTTGCGAAACTGCTTGGAGAAGCTCGCCAATTCAGATGGCAGCGTCTGGGCCTCAGGCACTGCTCGGGCCGCGTCGGCCGTTTGTTCGCCGAGCTGCGCAAAAGTTTTCAGAAAGCTTTGGCCAGTTTGGTGGGCCGCATGCGCTACAACTTGGACCGCTTTCGAAGCCACAGGGGCCGCGATCGAGGCTAAGAAGGGACTGAGCTGCAACATCGCACACCTGGGGAAAAGGACAAACTACCCCGTAGGTTATCGGCAAAGTCTCACTAGATTATCCACTGTTAGCTGCGAGAAGGGTCCGTTTTTAAGCGGTTAGCGTCTTTGGGTCTGCCAACAAACGATTTTAGGGAGGGTAGTGGACAAAGCACTAGGTACTACCGAGCGGCGGGATGATTTGCAATTGGCTTAAGGCGTTTGAATTCTGCTGCAATTTGGAAATGGCGGCTTCCATGCTGTAAAACTGCTTGAGCAGTCGCTCGCGTTGTTTGTCCAGTCGGGTGTTCATCGAATCGACCCGTTTGCTACTCTGTTCGATTTGAGATTGGAGCGAGTTCGAGCTGGTCAGTAGTGCTCCCCCCTCAATACCCGCCAGGCTGTCCGCCAGCGCCTTGGCTTTGGCAGAGAAACCGGTATCTTCCTTGGTGAAGAACTCTTCCACGGCGCCTGGGTCGGCCTCGAGCGCTGCAGTGAATTTCGTCTGATCGAATTCCAACTTCCCTTTGTCGTTGAGGCTGATACCGAGTTGACCGAGCGATTGGATCGAGCCGGCTCCCACGACACGGCCCGACAGGAAACGTCCATAGGCCATATCAACTCGTAGCGCCGATGTTTTACCGAACAGCACGCCGACCGAATTTTTGGAACTATCAAAGGCGGTCGCATCGTCGAACTTCGTCCGCAAATTGTTGTACTGGTCGACGAATGCGGAGACTTGTTTGGCGATGTTGTCTCTGTTTTCATTTACGGTGACTGTGATAGGCGTCGTCGAAGGAGTCGCGATCGTGAACTCGACGTCTTCGACAACGCCACGGAACGTATTGGACGATGAGGAGACCAGAACACCACCATTGGTTTCATTCGCACCGAAAGCTAACAACGCATCTCGGGCTTGTGCGGTTTCCGAGAAACTGAGTCCGCTGTTGCCGCTAAGAGCGACACGCCCCTGCTGTCCCGAGTGACTGCTATTGAGTTGCAAACGCACACCCGCTCCGCCACTGACGTTCAGCAGGCTTGCATTGACCGGTCCGCCGGACAAGGCGTTGATCTGTTCCGCCAATTCGGAGACGGTGGTGTCGTTGGTGGTTGCGATGCGGATGGTGCGAGAGCCATCGATACCCGTGACCGGGACATTGCCAACGGTGAGGCTCGCTCCGCTGCCAGCGATTCCGAGCTGCTGAGCGGTTTGCCCGTTCCCCACGTCGGCCACAGCCAACGTTCCCGTCCCACCGGCTGTATCGACGAGCAGCAGACCGTCCCCTGCTTCGTTGATTCGGGCTTCGATGCCGAGGCCAATCTTGTTGATGGCGTCGATGACGTCACCGACACTTTGGGGTTGGACGGAATTGAGGTTGAGCGTCGAGCTCTTTCCGCTGGAGTCGGTCAGTTTGATCGAACCCAGAGTCAAGCCGGTTCCCTGATTCCAACTTTTTAGCGATGTGTTGCGCGCGACGAACTGTCTCGATAGTGAGCCGCTGTCGATGCTGCTGGTATCGACGGAGCCTTCAATCTTCAGCTTGCTAGCCGAGTTCGTTGCGTCGGCATTGGCGATCACGAGCTGGTTGGCCGTCGAGCCGGTGTTGTCGATCAGCTCGATACCCGTCTTGGTGCGATTCAGTTGAGCTTTGACTCCCACCGGTGCTGCATTGATCGATTGAATGACTTCGTCGAGCGTTTTGGCTGTCGATAGGTCAAGGCTGGCGTTGTTGCCGCTGCGGTCGGTGATCGAAATTTGTCCTAAAGCACCCAAGCCGCTGCCACCATTGAGGCTCGATAATAGCGTATCGCTCAGACCCGATACCAGGAGCTGGCTGCTGATGACGCCACCGCTCGAGGGTGTGTCCAGTCCCAGTTGAGTGGCCAATGTCCCTGCCGGGCTGCTGACGGCAAAAGTGCTGCTGCCGCTGGTCAAATCTTTAAATTCAAGCGACTTGCCATCGGCGGCGATCTTGGCAGATAACTTGCCCGCTCCTGCCGTATTGATCTCGTCGATCAATTTGCCCAGGCTGTCAGTGTCGGCGTTGAGTTGCGTGCTGAAGTCGACTGATGTGCCGTCCTGCAAATCGAACTTGAGAGCCGTGCCCGTTTTAGGAAGGTCCATTCCACGACCGTCCAGCAGTGTGCGCAGCGCGCTGGAGGGACTCAGCGCAACGACTCCATTACCGCTGGCTGAACTCGAGTTGGAGGAAATGCCGGCCAGGCCCAAATCCAAAGCGGTCGTGCCGCCACTGAGGTCGCTGACGGTAAGATTTCCAGTCGAGCTTCCCGAAACATCTTTCAATACGAAATGGTCCCCTTCCAAACTCGCGACCACATTGAGCTTGTCGTTCGAGTTGATCGCATCGACCACGTCGCTTGCCGTTTGGGCGAAACGCAAATCGATTGACTGGCTAACGCCACTGCGATCGCTGATGCGGATCGAGCCGCGCGCGACTCCCTTACCACCATTGAATTGGTCGAGCGAGAGTGACTGGTCGAGAAAGCCGCCGGTGTGGATGACTACTTCGCCTTGGCTCAATTTCTGATCGCCCGACGCGAGCAATGAGCTGGTTTGCTGCTGGCTTTGTGCCAAGCGGACGGGTACGAATGTGTAGCTGCCCGGCTTGGGATTTCCTGAGCTGCGCGCCGTGAGGGCTTGAGTATTGCCGCTGCTGACACTGGTCGAGGAGAACAGCGAAGATTGCCCCAAGCGGTCGGTGGTAAGCTGCACTCCAACAATTTGAGTCATCAACCCCGTCAAAGCGGCCTGCTCGCTCTGCATGCCCGCGATACGCGTTTGCAGTCGATCGCGAGAAATGGCATTGAGATTCATTAATTGGTCGACGGTACCTTGAATATCTATCCCAGTGATTAGGCCGGTGTTCGATTGAATTCTACCCATATAACTTTCTCGTTCGTCCGGTGTGCGCGCATCCTACGGCTAGGATCGGCTAAAACTTTAAACAATCGTTAGCTTTTTTGAGAGATTGAGCAAACTCAGCTTGATTTTCATGCCCCCTGCCAGCATGTCGGGCAGGGGCGGAAGCAAAAAGCCGCGCGATACAGAACGAGTATCGCGCGGCCTGAAATTTTCTCGCTAGAAGCCGATCGATTATCGGAGCAGCGACAGTACGTTTTGTGGATTCTGGTTGGCGATACCGAGTACCGAAGTACCCGATTGAACCAGAATCTGTGCACGAGTCAGGCGGGCTGATTCAGCAGCGAAGTCAGCATCGCGAATCGAGCTTTCGGCTTCGGTCAGGTTGGCGACCGTTTCGTTGAGCGAAACCAAGTTGCTTTCCAGAGTCGTCGATTGAAACGCACCGAGCCGACCGCGAAGACTGGTGACTTGGTTGATCGCTTCGTCGACCACGCGCGAAGCACCCGTCGCGTCATTAACCAGCGACTTGGCACCACCCTTGGCGAGCTCGTACAGGCGTCCAGTAGCACCACCGAGATTGGCGGTATTCAAGCTGCCGATCCCCAAGCGGGCTTGTTGGTTGCTCACGACTTCCGGCCCCAGTTGGAACTGGGCACCGCCACCGGTGATCGAAAAGGCGACCGAAGTGCTCGATCCATCGGCGACGGTCAGGCTCAAGTCTAGCGTCGAGGTATTGAGCGACAGCGTATTCCCCTTGCCGGTTGCCGCTGTGCCGTTTACCGTCGCGACGATGTCAGCACCGTTGGCTCGAGCGGCCGATAAGCCACTCTTAAACGTCCCACCCGTTCCTTCGCTAATCACATCGACATCCACCAAGGCGTCCGAACCGTATGCGGTGCTGTTCAGCTTGAGGCTTCCGCCGTCGTTCGAAGCCGTAATTCCCGTAGCGTCGTTGACCAAGTTGATCGACTGGATCACGCTATCGATGGACGCTCCCTTTTGGAACTGGAACACTTCGGCACCGGTCGCTCCAGTCAATCGTACGACGAGGTCGGCATTAAGCCCGCCACCAAAGACACCACCGGCGAGCGGTACACTGGCCGCAGCAGTATCGTTGACGATATCGTAACTACCATCTCCTTGCGT
This sequence comes from Pirellulaceae bacterium, assembly GCA_020852965.1. GTDB lineage: Bacteria > Planctomycetota > Planctomycetia > Pirellulales > Pirellulaceae > Aureliella. Next base: position 65,321 of record JADYZV010000020.1, read on the forward strand.
TTGGGTTACCGAAGCACCGAAGCCGTCGAGGTCATTGATCGCTGAAGCGATCGTGCCGATGTTGACGGCACCATTGCTGCTAACATTGACAGTGATGTTGCCATCGTTGCCAATGGCAGCCAGTGCGGCCCCGGCGGCCAGCGAGTTATCGCTTACCAGAGAGATGGTCACGCCGTCCTTAGCCGTCGAGGTGTCGTCCGATGTGACGGTGATCACGTCATTAGCGATGGTGTCTGTACCACCGCCCAGTGGCGTGGTCGTGGCGTAGTCAGCCGCATTGAACAGCGAAGTTCCATTCTGAACGTTGTTGGCCACAAATGCGCCTTGGGCGTTGATGGCATTGACAACGTCGTCGGTCTTCGCGTTGGCACCCACCGACACCGTGAGCGTGTTGGTAAGTACGTCGTAGTTGGCAGCGGTCGGATTTCCAGTGGCCGCTGCTGCGAATACCAAGCTCGTCGTGTTGCCCTTGGTTCCATCAGCTAGGCCACCGTTCTTGGCGGTCAATTGGAACTGAGAAGCAACGGTTGGATCTGTTCCACCCGTCAAGGCATGTGTGGCGTTGTTCACGGCATCGTACGTAGAGCCACCAAGGACGACGTTGGAAGCTTGGAAGGTTCCGGTCAAGTCACTATTGATTTTGGCAGCGATTTGACCAACGGTGGCCCCTTCTTTAACAGCTACCGTAACGATATTGTTGGTGGCGTCATAGGTAGCACCTGTGGTGGCACCCGTGGTAAAGACGACGCTGGTCGCGTTACCGATAGCACCGTCAGCAGCTCCACCATTGACTGCCGAAAAAGTGAACCCAGAAGTAGGTGTCAGGGTATTGGTTCCACCGGTCAGTTTACCAGTGAAAGTTCCAGCGTCTCCCGTAGTAACGGTTTGCGCACCGGCGACTGCGGCAAAGGTGAAGTCAGCATTGACTCCGATGGCGGTCACGATATCGGCTGCCGTGTCTCCATCCTTCAATGCCAAGGTGAGCGTCTTCGTCCCAGCGTCGTAGCTGGCCGTTGATGATGTCGCACCGGTTGTTACGTTGATGATGGTGTCGTTACCAGCCGCACCATCCGAGGCACTTCCATCCTTGGCAGTGATATTGAGCCCTACGCCGCTTGCCAGCGCGAGCGGAGCTGCGGTAGTGGCGTTGGCACCCGGTGTGAACGCATTGGCGAAGGTAATGGCCTTGTTGGCTTCGGCACCAATGGTATTGGAGTTGGCAAGCGCCACGGTTCCGGTTGCTTCCAGCGCGGCAGAAGGCGCTCCGAAGGTAAGCGTGCCGGTCGATTTGACACCGGTGGTCGCGGCCGGAATGCCCGTGGTGCTAATCGTTGCACGTGTTGCTGCGGATGTAACTTTAACATCGACGGCGATCTTTCCAACAGCGCCCAAGTTGGCTTGGTCGATCTTCAGATCTTTGACACTGTCGAACCCCGCACCAGCCTTGGTAATAAAGTCCAAGCTTCCGTCGAGCAGACGACGACCTTGGAAGGTTGTGGTTTGAGCAATACGGTTGATGGCTTCCAATGAACTGTCGACTTGTAGTTGGTTAGCCGCGATTTCGTCATCGCTGAGGGCCCCTTTGTTGGCCGCTTCGACGACTAGCCCGCGAACGTCGTTCAATAGCGAGCTGACTTGGCCGAGCGCGCTGTCGGCGGTGGCGATGATTTGGCTGGCGCGATTGGTGTTGGAGATCGATTTGTTCAGGCTGGTGATGTCGCTGCGAAGGGCCTCGCTAGCAATCAAACCGGCTGGATCGTCTTTACCGCTGTTGATTCGCAGACCCGTGCTCAAGCGAGTCAGTGAGGTTTGCAAATCGGCATTGGTCCTGTTGAGGCGATTTTGTGCTACGAGCGAGCCTACGTTTGTGTTAATTCTGGTCATTTGGTCATAACTCCCAAGGGTCGGGTCGGAAAATGTGAAACACGCTAATCAAGGCCGCAGACACAGCTTTGTCAAAGAGAACCCACTAATATGGGGTCGCTTCGTGGAGCGGCTGGGCCTTGGCGTCTTCGCGACCCATACACAAAGTCAACGAGATCTTTGTTCGGAATCGCACTGGGTTGAGGCGGAAAGCGGAACTCTCAGCCTCGTAACTAGCCAAACCTTAGATCGTAATAACGACACTGCATTCTGATGCGAATAAGAAAATCCGTGATAAGTTACCCCCCGAGGCCCAAGCAACTGAGCACCAACGGCACAATCGTTGCAACCGATCGCGTTTACGCAATGCCGCAGCCCATTATCTTCGGCCACTACGCAGTTCGAGCTAGACAATTAAGAACCGCAAATGCGAAATGGAGAATGGAGAAGCCGATATTTGTATCGCGAATTGCGCGAATGCATTAGCAAAGCGCTAAATGGTGGAGGGCGATAGGAGTCGTTCGGACCGAAGCCCCAGTAGACGGGTATAGGAACCGTCGCCAACGGGCTGATGACATTGCACGCCGCGCGTTCTAGAGTAGATATCAGCCTCAAGCCTCAAGCCTCAAGCCTCAACGAAAAAACGGATGCGAGTGCCCAAGCCCTCGCATCCGTTTCGATCCGTTTATTCTGATCACCAAGATCGGTTTACTGTTTGCGTCGATGGTCATTCTGCGATCGCGTTTCACCAGGCTGGATGTGTCCAGCCTTCTGGTTTTCACGCTTGATTGCTTCATAGACCTCTTGGCGGTGTACAGGGATATCTTGCGGCGCTTCAATTCCCAGCCGCACTTTGTCACCGCGAATATCGACAATTGTGATAACAACGTCATCACCGATCATGATGCTCTCGTCTCTGTGTCGCGACAGCACCAACATCAAAACGCTCCTTCTCCAAAATCCAACTTGTGGTTGTAAGTCTCAGTCCGTTGAAATTATCCCTAGTTACCAATGGAGCTACTCCACCGATGGGGGAACTATCGTCGCCCTTTAGGCTCGGCATTCACCAGGCCCCGTTACTTTCCAATTGGCGCGGCGGTTCCGGCTACGACCGGTTGACCGAATTGTTCCGATTGTCGATTGATTCAAGCACTTCAGTGGCACGCACGAAGCATTGTCCAAGGTGTCGATTGTGCGCAAAGTTAGCGCTACGCGGTTAAACAGTTTAGTCCTTCGACGGCGCACAGACGTCGCCGACGAGAGTACCCGTTCAACCCAGATTATTCGTAACCCGCAGCGTCAGCAAGGACGTTTGAACCTGAATCCGGGTTTAAGCGTGCCAGCCAGCGTTTGGAGCTAGAACTCTAGCTTCAATTCTTTCAGGCGTTTTGCCGTTTCCATCATCAGCGCATCTTCGGCAGCTTCGTTTTCGGCGACGTAGGTCACCGAGAATCGCAGGTTGGGACCAGCTTCATCCCAGGGGACGGTCACGATCGACTTTTGAGTGATCAAGTGTTGACTGGCCTGTTCCGCATTGTCGAACCGCATTCCGTCTTGAACTCCGCTTGGGGAGCGTGTGTAAAGAAAATAGGTTCCGCCAGGCATTTGGCACTGAAAGCCACACTGTTGCAGCGTGGCGACCAGTTTCTCCAAACGCCTGCGGTACTTGGCACGCACGCGATCGGGGATCGAGTCATCGTCCAATGCGGTGACCGCAGCCTGTTGAATCGCCGCAAATTGGCCGCTGTCGCAATTATCCTTCACGTCCGCAAAGGCGCTGACCAAGGTGGGATGACCGCAGACCCAGCCGATGCGCCAGCCGATCATGTCGAAGCCCTTGCTGAGCGAATGCACTTCCACCCCCACCTCCTTAGCCCCAGGAACTGATAGGAAGCTGGTCGGTGGGCCGTCGAAGGTCAGCATTGCGTGGGCCGCATCTTGCACTACCACAAACCGCTTGTCACGAGCCAGTTCGATCACTCGCTCGTAGAACTCGCGCGTAGCCGTCTTGCCGGTGGGGCTATTGGGGTAGTTGAGCACGAGCAGACGAGTCCGCTCCCAGACGTCGCTGGAGATCGAGTCGAAATCGGGAAAGAAGTCGTTCGCGGCCAACAGCGGTAGGGCGTGGACGCTGCCGCCATAGTACTTGGTATGCGTCCCAGCCACGGGATAGCCAGGGACGGTCATCAGCGTAATGTCGCCTGGGTTGATGAAGCAGGCGGGCAGCATGGCCAGCGCGGTTTTGCTTCCAATGCAGTGGTTGATCTCGCTAGCTGGATCGAGCTGCACATCGAATCGACGATGCATAAAGCGGGCCACCGACTCCTTGAAGGCAGCGATGCCGTTGTCGGCATAGCCGCGATTCTCGGGCCGGTTGATCTCACGTTCCATGCTTTGACGAACAGGCTCGGGGGCCATACTATCGTTTTCACCAATGCCGAAGTCGATCAACGGTCGGTCGGGATAGTCAACCAGGGCCTGGCGCTTGGCCCGCTTGATCTTCTCGAATTTGTAGATCGCGGTCCCTTTACCGTAGCTTGCACCACCGATGCGATTGGCGAAAAACTGTTGAAAGTAGGGTTCAGTCATGACATATAAGCTTAAGGAAAGTGTTTATCCGGGATTATTCAAGAACTCCCCTGCGGGAGGGTACGGCATGCCTAAAGCGGCGCGAACTAAGTTAATATGGAAAGGCTAAGAAGCTACCCCAGAATGGCTCGGCAGACAACGGCGGGTCCCCAATCGAAATTTTCAAGCAGCAGTAAATGACCGACAGTTTCCGCAGCGGCAATAGCCGAACTTTGGCCAAGACGCTCGATCAGCTCGGGCATCCGCTGGCGGTGCTTGACCGCCGAGGCGTGATCGTTTTCGTCAACTTGCCGTTGTGCCAATTGTTCAAAGCCGATGCTACGCAATTGGTTGGCCAGTCGTGCAGTTGGCAAGTGGCTGAGGATGACTCACCGTTTGGCGCGTTGCTGACAGCACTCGCACCGCCTGCAGGTGCCCTGCAGGGCAAACTGGTCGTGCGGCGGTTGACGACACCGATCGTGTTCGATTCCACTCAGACCGGACAGCTATTTATTCCGTTGCTCGATGACGAAGGAACACCGCAAGCCACGCTGGTCGCACTCGGTGAGTGGTCGGTGCTGTCGGAACAACTTCCCGCTGCCGAGCCGCCGAGTGTGCATTGCAAACAGGTTCACGGAAGCTTGTTGACCGCCATTCGTAGCCGTTGGCAAAACCTCGACGATCTGCACTCGCTGATCGGTACCAGCCCGGCAATCGAATTGGCCATGACTCGCGCCCAACTCGCAATCTCCCAACCCTGCGGCTTGTTGGTTTCGGGGCCTCCCGGGATGGAGAAGTCGGGCATTGCGCGCGGTGTGTTTTTGGGACGGCTGAAACGAGCCGGTCTTCCCAAGCTGGCTGGGCAACTGTTTCCAATCGATTGCCGCATCGCTGAGGATCAGCAGCTCGAAGAAATGCTTGATAGGTTCGCTGGTCGCCTGCGTTCCGAACTACCACCACAAAGCCAATTGTTGTTGATCGAACACATCGAGCGGCTCTCGGACGCGCCGGTAGAGCGATTGAATCGGTGGCTGGAGTCGGCAAGTGGCCAATGTTCGGCGGCAGCGACTAGCGCCTGCAGCGCCGACGAACTGGCGGGCCGCGGCCCAGCTTGGGGGCGGTTGCTTTCTCGGCTAGCTACGGTGGAAGTCGCCATTCCTCCACTAAGTCAGCGTCGCCAAGATATTGCGCCGGTGTCCATGCAGCTGTTGGCGGTCGCTTGCAAAAAGAAACAGCGGGCACAACTTAGCTTTACCCCCGAGGCGTTACAGCTTATCAACGCCTTCCCTTGGCCCGAAAATCATCGGCAGTTGTCACAGGCCATCGACGAGGCGGTAGATCGAGCGGAGTTGGTTGCCAATATCCAGGTCATGCACTTGCCCGTTGCCGTGCGCTCTTATTCGAGCACGAACGAACAGCTCGAAGCTGGCCCCATCGAGCCGATCGACTTGGACCAAGTGCTACTGCAATGCGAGCGGATCATGCTCAGCCGCGCACTGCAACTCTCCCCGCGCAACCGTGCCCAAGCCGCCCGACTACTCGGTATCAGTCGACCGCGGTTGCTGCGGCGAATCGAACAACTGGGGCTCGAGCCAAAACCAAAGTAGCTCGCTGGTCCCCCACCGAGATTCTAAAGTAGCTCGCTGGTCCCCCACCGAGATTCACGTTGGAGATCAACGTACTGCCGCGAGTTTCTTGAGTCGATCATTGCAGAACCAAACAGAATTTTCCGAACATTCACGACAGCTTGTTAATCCACGAGATTCAGGTCGATCCCGTAAGTTGCGGGGTTCTTTCTGAACCGGCCATTAGGGGCCGCAGGGCAATTGATGCTTGCCGCACGCTCCGACAATGGGGAGAGTCGAGCTGGTTCGTTACAGATGGCATAACCGGTGAGCCGATACGTATCTAGGCTTCAACCACATTTGAATTTAGGGTAGTGGACGAGGCCCGCGAGTCCGTTTGAATCGTTAGCCGTAAGGGGCTCGCGGGCCTC
>JADYZV010000021.1 GCA_020852965.1 Pirellulaceae bacterium
AGTCCGTCATATTCGATCGGCCTCAGGACTCGTAACCTCGTCCACTACTCCACCCCTGAATCTGGTCTCTGATAACCCACTACTACTAGGTCCGTGACCTGCTTCTAGAATCGTGACCTTCTTCTAGAATACAGCATGCCTTTAAGGGTCCTGCACCTTGCAATACCTGCGCGCTATATTAGAATTATTCAGGTGAATTCCCTGTACTGCGGTAACAACGAAGGATTGCATCTGAGGCCTTTGCTACGTATGGCTTGGCCCCGGCTCTTCGGGATTTACCGCGTCAAAACTGGGCATCCACAAAGTTCCTATCTTCTTTGCATCCACTTCTTTCTTTAGCTGGAGTCTTCAGTATGAGTTCAAATCGAAAACGGATCGGGTTCACTCTCGTAGAGTTGTTGGTGGTCATCGCCATCATTGGTATTTTGGTCGGCTTGCTGTTGCCCGCAGTTCAGGCCGCAAGGGAAGCAGCGCGGCGCATGCAGTGCTCGAATAACCTGAAGCAACTCGGCTTGGCAGCCCACAACTACGTCGATGCCCATAAGACCTTCCCATCGGGTTTCGTCTCTAGCCTCCCAGATCCAGGCGCACCAGCGGCTACGGAACTAACGGTATGGACTTGGGGAGCATTTATTCTGCCATTTATCGAGCAGGGTAACCTGGCAAACACATTGCAAGTAAGCAAGCTACCTTTGTCCGCGGCACTGGCAACCCCTGCTGGTTTGGCTGCTGCCACAACCCCACTGCCCGGTTTCGCCTGCCCATCAGACTCGGGCCCCGCGCTGAACGATTTTGGATCGCAGTATGCCGGTACTGCCGACGTGTATCCCACCAATTCCCCTCAGTTCACTACCTATGAAAAGAAAGTGACACCTGATGGGACCACCAAAATTGCAATTGCAAAATCGAATTACATCGGTGTAGCGTCCGTGGGTGACAGCTTTACCCCGGTCGGCGGTAACTTCAACAGTTACGGAAGACCAGTCGGAGTCTTCTACTGGAATTCCAATACATCGTTCGGAGATATTACGGACGGGACAAGCAATACGGCACTGTTCGGAGAGCGATGCTACAAGTACAAAACCCTATTTATGGGTGCAGGTACAGCTCTTGCGTGCAGTCCTGCCTTGACTGGCTACAGCAGTCGCAACCGAGCGGTTACCGCCGCCCTGGGCATTCCCTACTGGGGAATTAACCAGACTGTCACAGCTTGGCAGCATCAATCCCGTAGCTTCAGCAGCAACCATACCGGTGGAGCCCAGTTTGCACTGTGCGATGGTTCAGTTCACTTCGTCAGCGACGCCATCGACTTCCGCGGCAACAGCATCGGCGGCATGTCAAGTGCGAACCAAGGGGTAGACAGCACCTTCGAGCGACTCCTTTCCATGAATGATGGTCAGGTACTTGGCGAGGCGTTCTAAACGGCACCTGTCATGCTAAATATTTTGAGAAGCCATTGCTTGTCAGACGTATAGCCACCAGTCTTGAAAGGCTGTGGTTCAATGCTTAAGGCCGGTGTTCATCATCGGCCTTAAGCTATATCGGATGCGACTCGATTATTTCATTTCACAAGGTAAGGTCGGTATGGTTTCACTACGCAGCTTAGCACTGGTTATTCTTGCAGTGGCAATCACGGGATGCGGCAGGAGTGATTTGCCAGAACTGGGGCGTGTGGAAGGCACCGTGACTCTCGACGGAAAGCCAATTCCCAACGCAGCGATTGGCTTTTATCCACTGTCAGGAGGCCGACAAGCACTCGCAATCTTTGATCAGGACGGCCATTACGACCTGACGTTCGTCGATGGGTACAGCGGTGCAAAAACGGGATTGAATGAGGTTACGGTCTTTTGGCCCGATGGATCGACACCGACCGCGAAGATCCCGGCGAAATACAATTCGAAGACAGAGCTGCAATTTGATGTCAAGCCTGGAAAAAACACGTACGATATAGCTCTGGAGTCGAAATAGGCGCACATAGAATGTGCTTGGTAAGCGCCCACGCATCCGTGCTCCGGCTTTGCCATCCGTGCGAGTCTTCATGTCATTGGTTAGCACAGACAGCAAAGCCGGCGCACGGATGATGGGGACAGAAGTCGACCTTGCCCGCTTGCATGATTTTCTACATTGTCCGGCGGACTGGCGCGAGTGGTTGTAAGACTCTGAAACGGCTACCTTAAGTCAGCTCTTTCTGCCACCGCTGCGGTACACCTTCAAAGGCAGTCTGATAGCTCGTTTCAAGCGGCACACTGACATGCCGACCAGGACGCAAAAAGAGCGGCATGTCGGCCAGCGGCTGACCAACCGCCACCGGTTCAATATAGGCTCCGATCTCCAAACCAGCCTCATACGAAACCAAGCACAGTGGCTTGTCCTCGGGCAATTGAAAACCTTGCTCGCCACACACCTCTTCCCAAATCGCTGCATGAATGCCTTGCGGATCTCGCGCAGTTGGCGGGAACAGATCGATGATCAGTAGATGAATGCCCGCTTCCAAAAGCTCCAACGCCTTCTCCACAAACGCGAAGATACTGTGCCGATCCGATTTATTTCCCGGCGACACGATCTCGATCATAGCTACCACGCGATCTCCGCTGCGGTGCCGAATCGCAATCCGCTTACGCCGTCGCGCCGATAAAACTGCTTCGCTCTTCTCGCTCAACTTCGCTCGCAAATGCGCAGTCGTTGCAAGTGCCGTTCCGCCCCCGCTCAACGCTCCTGCGTCGACGTAATCTTCACCCTCCTCCTGCAGATCCACACTCTCCAGCGTCAATACACCCGGCCCCAATCCACCAGCGATTTGCTCAGCCATCGCGTAATAGTTCGACGGCAACACCCCCGCGTTGAGCGAGCGTTTGATCGTGGAAATCCATTCATGATGAAAATCATGAAACGCTCCTGGAATAACCCGTGTCCAGTCATGTATCGGCATGTGGAATCTCCCTAAAAATTGTGCCATACCCATTCTAGCGTCAACATGGCGGCGAGGAGAACGCAAAGCTACAACTATATAAGCGTCCGAGCCTACGTTTCATTCATTTTGAGAAACCGCTCATCGCTCGCGAAGAACTAAATCTAGTAGATACGCCAAGGCCCGATTCGAATTACGATGAACAGCGGCGATACGGTTGACATCACAAATCGAGAGATGGTAACAGTCAGCTCAATGACCGCCGTCGTGCTGGTTCGCTGTGAAGACGGAAAATATCGCCACCAAGTGCTGCCATTGGTGACGATGAGCAAGATCGAGAAGCTGGAACCGATTTTTTGAGCGACTGACCGGCGGAGCGGTTAGCGGCTTTCGACGAACGGTTGAAACTACTTAGCCGATTTGCTCAGCCACATAGCGCCGGATATCTGCCTCCAACGCCGAAAGCCGCTTGGCCAATTTCTGCTTGGCGCCCAGCAGATCGCCGCTTTCTTCTGGAGGCAGACTGGTGAACATGTAGAACTTCACCTTGGGCTCAGTCCCCGATGGTCTCACCGCAAAGTAATTCCCATCCAAGGCCAAGTCGAGCATTACCATGTCGGCTGGCAAGGCATCGAGCTTGCGAGTGCTGCCATCGGACAATCGAGTGGTGAGTGCTTTATAATCGCACACGGCGGCTACTTCGATTCCGGCTAATTCGCGCGGTGGGTCGCGGCGGAACGCAGCCATCAAGCGGCTCATCTGCGTCATCCCCTCGCTCCCTTCCTTCTGTACATTGACCAACGCCTCTTCATGGCAACCATGCTGCTGTTGCAATTCGGCCAGTCGCTGGTGCAGCGTTTTCCCTTCGCTCTTGAGCTGTGCTACCAACATGGCCATCAATAGACAGGCCACCGCAGCATCTTTGTCACGCGCATATTGGCCGATCAAGTAGCCGTGCGACTCCTCGGTCCCGAATACAAAGTTGTCGGGCCCCACGGCGTCCATCACTCCCGCAATCCACTTGAATCCCACATGCAAATTCCCTTCGCAGCGCACACCGTAGGACTCACACACATGGCGGATCAACTCGGTAGTGACCAGCGTCTTGATCACATACGATTTGTCAGATAGCTGCCCCAGTTGTTTCATGCGTGCACAGGCGAAATCGGTCAGCAGTACGCCGATCTGATTGCCGTTGATCGTTCCCCAGGGGCCGCTGCTATCGGTCGTTCGCGGTGCGGCCACCCCCAGACGATCGCAGTCGGGGTCGGTGGCCAGAATCACATCGGCCCCAATAGCTTGAGCACGCTCGATGATAGCGTCAAATACTGCAGGGTTCTCAGGGTTGCTGACATGCCCCGGCACGTTGGGAAAATCACCACTCGGCTCGGCGTGTGGCCCATAGACTTCGCAATCCACAAAGCCCGCTTGCTCGAGTACTGGCATCACGGCAAACGTGCCGACGCCGTGCAAGGGCGAATAGACGATCTTCGCATCGCGAGGCCCAGGCCATGCAAATTTATTTACTTCGGCAAAGTAGGCTTGATCGACTTCTTTCGTACAGATCTTGACTTGTCCCGCGCTGAGCGCCTCAGCGAAGTCGACCAGCTTGATTTCATCGACATTCATCACGCGCTCGATAATCGCCTTGTCATGTGGCGGCAGGACTTGGCCTCCTGTCGACCAGTAGACTTTCACCGCATTGTCGCTCGGCGGATTGTGACTGGCTGTGACCATGATGCCACAATCGCACTTTTTGTAACGCACCGCGAAGGAGAGCTGCGGCGTCGCCCGATAGTCATCGAGGAACACAACCTCGAAGCCGTTGGCCACCATCACTCGCGCGCACAGCTCCGCGAACTCGCGCGAGCGATGCCGCGTGTCATAGGCGATCGCACAACTCAGCTTTCCCTCTGCGGCGCGCGGTTGCTCCAAGATGTACGAGGCCAAGCCCTGGGCGCTTTCACCAATCGTCCGTTCGTTGATCGCGTTGGATCCGAACTCATACATCCGCCCACGGCGACCGCCGGTACCAAACGGAATGACCGTCCAAAACACGTCGTCCAGCTTCTGCCACTTCCCCTCGGCAATATGAGCCACGATGGAGGGCTGATAGCGCGAGTAGCGAGACTCGGTCAACCAAACCGTTAGGTTTTCCAGAGCGGCGGAAGTCAAGTGTCCATCATCAACGGCTTGTTTTGCTGCTGAAATCGCTTCTTCGATACGCATCGTCAATCGACACCAATTGAAAAAAGTGAGAGAATGTAAGTTGTCGCGATTGTAAGCCACCAGCGGCCAGTAAACTACCCACCCAACGTAGCTCGGCGGTCCCCCGCCGAATTGCATTTCCCAACGTAGCTCGGCGGTCCCCCGCCGAATAGATTGAATACTTAGAAAGATACGCAGTGAGCGAACCGATTATCAGCGTCAGTGGCCTACGTGGCACCATTGGCGAACAACTAACGCCGTTGGTCGCCGCACGATACGTCGCCGCCCTGGCCAGTACTTTGCCAACGGACCAATCGCAGCGAGGCAAAGTTGTCATCGGTCGCGATGGTCGCAGCAGCGGACGCATGTTGGCACAAGTCGTCGCGGCCACGCTGTCGGCCTGTGGACTCGACACGATCGATCTGGATATCGCCTCCACACCGACCGTCGGCGTACAGGTGCTCCAGCAAGGGGCCGTGGCTGGAATTCAGATATCCGCCAGCCACAATCCCAAGCAGTACAATGGACTAAAGCTCTTCGGCAGCGATGGTCGCGTACTCCCTAAAACGGCTGGCGAAAAAGTGCTGACAGCCTACCGCGCTGGGGATACGCGCTGGGTCGGCGTCGACGCGCTCGGCTCGATACAACAACTCACCGACCCCCACACAGCGCATTGTGATAAAGTACTGGTGACCGTCGACGTCGACGCCATTCGAGCTCGGCAGTTTCGCGTACTACTAGACAGCAATCATGGAGCGGGTAGCCTGCTCGGCCGCCAACTGCTAACCGCCCTCGGATGCCAATTCACCATTCTCGGCGATTCGCCCGATGGACAATTCGCGCACCTGCCCGAACCGCTGGCAGACAATCTCCAAAGCGTAAGTTCAGCGGTGAAGCAGGGCGATTTCGATATCGGCTTTTGCCAAGATCCCGACGCAGATCGACTGGCCATCATCGGCGAACAGGGACACTACATCGGCGAAGAACTGACGCTTGCACTCTGCTTGCTGCAAGCCCTTGCCAAACAACCCGGCACCGTGGTGACCAACTGCGCTACCAGTGGACTTTCCAAAGTGATTGCCGCCGAACGGGGTTGCAAACTGCTGCAATCCGCTGTGGGAGAAGCCAACGTGGCCGACTTGATGATCGCCGAACAAGCCGTCTTTGGGGGCGAAGGGAACGGCGGGCCGATTGACCCCCAAGTTGGCTATGTACGCGATAGTTTTGTCGGTATGGCGCGAATTCTCGACCTAATGACATCCAGTCGCTCTCGAGTTAGCGAGTTGGTCGCCGGTTTTCCGAAACTATCGATCGTCAAGGATAAAATAGAGTTAGATACCAGTCGCTTGCCCAAACTGTTCGATTTGCTGACGGCTGAGTTCAAGGACGCCAGTCCCAGCCGCCAAGACGGATTGAAATTGGAGTGGAGCGACCGTTGGTTGCTGGTGCGTGGTAGCAACACCGAGCCGATAGTGCGCTTCATCGCCGAAGCCCCCACAGTCGTCGAGGCCCAGGCGCTGTGCGATCAGGCACGCAAGCTATCCGCCGGCTTGTAAATCCCCGTAGTGGACGAGGTTACGAGCCTCTTAGACTTACCCTCCCGCTTGCGGCTCGTTGTACCACGTAACTTTTTTTGGACCCCTGCGAGCTTGTCTCGCAGGTGAATGAGTTTTGAAGATAGATCGAGGCTCTCACCAACGTCCCCGCTTTTCCATCCGCTCGCCACCTGAGTTGGCGAGCGGATGGAAAAGTGGTAGGCCCGGGGTGTTTTCGTCTTGCTCTATTCATAAAACTTGGCTCACGCCAGACAAGCTGGCATGGGGCCGATGCAAAATCGAGATGCGTGATACGCCGAGCGTTTGCGGGAGGGTATGTTTAAGGGACTCGTCGCCTCATCCACTACACTATTTTCATTTCAAGTCTTGGCATACCAAGCGTGCCACATTTCAGCCAAGGATCGAAAAAGAGGATGCCCAGATGAAATCTTTCAACAATATTTTGGTCGTAGTCGATTCAACTCGGACCGAGCACCATGAACTCGAGCGGGCGATGAAGCTAGTCGAACATGGCGGAGTCAAATTACACCTGGTCGACATCGTCAAAGACGCCAGCCTCACCGTGCGCCTGCTCAGCCGCGACTACCTGCACATCCATGAATTGCTTGTCAAAGAAAAACGCGAACAGTTGCAAGTGCTTGTCGACCACTGCAAATCACACGGGATCGAAGCCGATGGCGAAGTGCTCGAAGGTGTTTCGTCGCAGCTAACGCTGTTGGCCGCCCAGCGCATCGGCGCGGATTTGATCGTTCGTGCCACCAAGGGGCCGGGCAGTCGTCAAACCGGAAACTTGGGAACCTCCTCTCAGAAACTCATCCAACGACTCCCCTGCGCCATGTGGCTGGCGGATCAGGACCACGAGCCCGAGTGCAACACAATTGTCGCTGCCGTCGATGCCTCGCCAGGCGACGAAGCTCACCAACGACTGAACCAACGCATCATGCAAGTTGCCAACGATCTCGCTACGCGCGAGCGGGCCAAGCTGTTGGTCTGCTATGTATGGAGTCTCTACGGCTCGGAGATGTTACGGCATCGCTTGCCAGCCAGCGAATTCGAAACTCTGCTCGAATTCAACCGCCAGCAACATCGCGAGAGTTTCGAAGCGCTGTTATCCGCGCACGATTTGCACGTCGGAGGCCCCTCCGCCCGCATGCTCGAAGGGGAACCCAGCGAGGCCATTCCCGAGCTATGCAAGCAAGAACAGGCCGACTTGCTAATCTGCGGTAACGTAGCCAGACAGGGCATTCCCGGACTACTGCTAGGCAACACCGCCGAACGCATCGTCAACCGCGTCGGCTGCTCCATCCTTGCCGTCACTCCGACCAGCTAGCAATAGCCAATGTGGCTCGACGCTCCGCGTCGTGTGCGCGCGTAGCGTCAACAGGTTTGGCTAGCAGTACACTAATCTGCTTAACCGCGCCAGCGCGGACGCGCAGGTGGTGCGCAAACCGAAAAAATCGAGAGGCACCGCGGCACCTGGCGAGCGTCGGGTTCATTGCCCTGCCATCGAACGACGACACATGCCCTAGACTTAGACCCTTTTCGTTTTGCAAGCCGCCCAAACACATGTTAGAGTGATACCCATGAGCAAAGTTACTACACCACAATTGCCCCACCTCCAACAAGCTTGGTTGCCCGCGACTGGGCGTGAGCCTCAGGCAGGCGAGCTGCCGCAACGGTACAAGTTCACGCTCAAACAGTACCATCAACTTGGCGAAACGGGCATCATCAATCCCGACATTCGCATGGAACTCATTCGCGGGGAGCTGGTACTCATGGCACCCAAGGGAACACCGCACGAAGTCTGTTTGACGCGACTAATTCGAGTTTTACTACGGGCCGTCGGTCAACAAGCGCTCGTGCGCGTTCAATCGCCAGTCATCATACCGCCCGACAGTGAACCCGAACCCGACTTCACCATCGCTCGCTTGCGCGACGATGAATATTTAGACGAACATCCGCAAGGCCGCGATGCGCATCTACTAATAGAAGTCTCGGCGTCGAGCCTCTACATTGACCGTACGATCAAACAGGCGCTGTATGCCGAAGCGAGCGTCGAGCACTATTGGATCTTCGACATCAGCGCACGACTGCTGGAAGCATACTCCGCACCCCAGTTATTGCGTCCCAATGCAAAGGACACCGACGAGAGATTCGGCTACGGCAACAAGCAAATTTTCACAGACGCCGATTCGATATCCATCCCCGGTTTGGAAAATACTCAGGTCAATTTAATGGAGTGCTTCCCGCCAGTTCGCTGATCTTGCCCAGCATCTTTCGCCGTCCTTTCGCATCACGGGCTGGCATTCTTTGCTATTTCGGGCAGGCAAAGCAATGTCGAGTTTCAGCTGCCTTGAAAGGGCATGCCTTCCGCGATCGTGTTACACTCTTTGATATTGGAATTGAGTTGCACCGTCAAGCGTTTGAGATCCGAGGACCAAGCATGCCTACCGTCACGCAACAGCGAATCACCACTGAAGCACTTTCAAGTCTCGACGAAGTCGTCGATCGACTTGAGCAGTTACATCGGAAAGGCTATCGCAGCCTAGGCAAATGGAACTTGGCTCAAACTTGTGAACACTTGAGCGATTGGATGGGCTATATGATCGACGGCTATCCCCGGGCACCGTTACCCATCAGCATGATGCTGTGGGCCATGCGCGTGACGATTGGCAGATCGATGTTGCGCAAAATACTTACAACAGGCAAAATGCCCACGGGAGGGCCTACGATGCCGCAGACGGTACATGCGGCTGATGGGCTGGACGATGAAACCAGTCTGCAACGTTTTAGGGAGATGGTAAAACGTTTCCAATCGCACACGGGTGCTTACTGCGACTCTCCACTGTTCGGCTCATTTTCGGCAGAGCAGGGGACCGCCTTGCAATTAGTGCATTGCACGCATCACTTGAATTTCTTGCAGCCCCAATAGCATCCAGCTTCGTTTGCGAGCCAGCGGCCGGACAAATCGTTCCGTTCACCTCCATTCGCATCGTTCCCACTTCCATTCGCATTACTCCCACTTCCATTCGCATTACTCCCACTTCCATTCGCATCGTTCCCACTTCCATTGGCCTTATCTCTTTCGGGCCAACGGCCCAGCCGATTGTCTAGCCCCGGCTGGAGGCCGGGGTAACGGAGCATACCTCGATCCGATAGGGCCAACGGCCCGACAGATTGCTCGTTTGCCACCAACTCCCCAATCGACTTCTCGCGGCACGTTTGCCAACCTAAACACTCTTCAACGACGATCCTTCAGCGAACTCCAATCCTGATCGATCGAAAATGTCTCCTCATCAATCTGTGGATTGATCTCCCAATGGTTGTAGGCGTACACAACTACGCTATAGAGCTTCCTTTGCCCCTGCCTATTGACGTTCCAGCCAATCTCCTGCGCAGTGTTTGGAAGCCAGATCCGTGATCCAGTGTCCCATTCATAATCACTACTCTCTCGGCGAAGCATAAGTTCCCATGCCGACTCCTCAGTATCACGAGCGAATGATTCGCATCGAACGACAAGTCCACGATCTATGTCGATCCAAAAATCACGGTAGAAGCAGCTCGCGTTGTTGGGCTGAAACTGCCGAACCCTGGTAGTCAACACCACCAGCGACCGAAGCAATGTAGAGAATCGACCGCCGTATGAGGGTAGGGCTTGCGCGATCGTGTTATACTATGGACACCGATTACCACTGTAAAGCGTTTGGATGCGAGGGCCAAGCATGTCCACAGTCAAGGAAAAGTTAAACACTCTAATCACCGCCGAAGAGTTCCTCGATTGGGTTGCACTGCCAGCCAATCGTGGAAGAAGCTTTGAACTGCGCGCAGGGGAGGTGATCGAAATGCCACCAGCAGGCAAATTTCATGGGTTTGTATGCGGTAACGTCGCAGGAATCCTGAGAAACTTTGCGATTGCTCGAAAGAAAGGTTACGTTTGCACCAACGATGCAGGTGTGATTGTCGGTCGCAACCCCGATTCGGTGCGTGGTCCAGATGTGACGTTCTACGAAGACGAAGAGACGGCCGACGACATGCAGCGCCAATACGCTAGTGTTCCGCCCGTGCTGGCTGTAGAGGTAGTTTCGCCTTGGGATCGCATCAATGACGTCATGCACCGAGTCGCCCAGTTGCTGTCGCGCGGTGTACAAACGGTTTGGGTCGTCGACCCGGAAGCTCGCGATGTCAGCATCTGCCGCGCCGGTGCAGAACCGCTGCTGGTTTCTGACAGCGCTCCAGTCACGGCAGGTCAAGCGCTGGCCGACTTCAGTTGTCCAGCCAACGAATTCTTTGCTTTGCCCGGCCGTTAACCCCGGATTTCTTCATATCTACGCGCGACACTGATTCCGGTTTGGGCAACGCGTGACGACAACCGGTGCTAACGCCGCGCGGCTAAGTTGCTCATGAACAATTTAGGCTAAACGACTACATGATCGAGAAGTAATTCTCGCAGGCGAAATCGACGTAATCATTGCACAAGTCGAGCGGCTCGTCGTGATACAAGCAATAATTGCGTACCTGCAACAGCAAATCTCGCGGATGGCAATTGCGGAACGGACGCCCCGTCGGCTTGTAGTGCGTGTTGATGAGATAGTCGATGACGTCGGGCTTGTAGGGTAGCCCCGAGCGTGGGCACATGATCTCGAACAATTTGCGGAATGCCGCCTCGCTCGGATTTTCCACTTCGATCTTGTAGGGAATACGTCGCAGGAACGCGTCGTCGACTAGATCTTTGGGTTGCAAGTTCGTGGAGAAGATCACCAGTTGGTCAAATGGCACCTGAGTTTTCTTACCACTGCTGAGATTGAGATAATCAAAACGTTTTTCGAGTGGCACGATCCAGCGATTGAGCAGTTCGTCGACGCGCATCCGCTGGCGACCAAAATCGTCGATCACCAACACGCCACAATTGCTTTTCATTTGTAGCGGGGATTCATTGATGCCGGTATCTTTATCTTGCTGGACTTCCAACATCTCCATGGTCAATTCCCCACCGGCGATGATCGTGGGTCGCTTGATACGTGCCCAACGACCGTCGTAGCTCCCTTCCTTGAGGTAGCCCGTCGACTCCTCGACTTCGTGCTCCTCGTGCATCAGCGGATCGTACAATCGCATAATTTCGCCATCGATCAGCACCGAGCGCGGAATCCAGATGTATTTACCGAAAGCCATGGTGATCCGCTCGGCGATACTCGTCTTGCCGTTACCGGGATAGCCGTAGAGGAACATCCCGCGACCGCTATTGATAGCTGGTCCAATTTTGCTGAGCATCTTGCGATCGACTAACAAATCGCGGAAGGCGTGTAATAGTTCTTCACGGCGAGGACGCTGGCCTTCGACCGACTGCAGCTTGACCGCTGCGTTGTAATGTTCGAGCGGTACTGGGGCAGAACCGAAATAGGTGGTTTGGTGCAAGTAATGACGCGCTCGATCGCGACCTTGATCGGTCAGTGTGTGGGTATAGTCGTTGACCGAATTGGCTCCGCGGTAGGAGGTCATCTGTTCGGCTTTGAGGCGATTGAGCAGCGGTTCGACCAGCAGAAAAGGCAGTTTGACTTGTTGAGCAATAGCTCGTCCGGCTGCCTCGCCACGCTGCAACAGGTAGCGCATCACCAGAGCTTCCAGCAACGTATCGCTGATGCCAGCCCCTTCTAAGGTTGTGGGAGGCGTAGGTATGAAGGCTTC
Organism: Pirellulaceae bacterium; assembly: GCA_020852965.1. GTDB lineage: Bacteria > Planctomycetota > Planctomycetia > Pirellulales > Pirellulaceae > Aureliella. The sequence continues at coordinate 12,355 of JADYZV010000021.1, forward strand.
GTCGCGATCGCCGGTCATGCGTCCAAAGCTGCAGGGTGCCTGTTCCGCAATTGGATTGGACTTTGCCGTTATTGTCGAGCTGTGAACGCCGACAGGTGCGGGTACGGAAGCCGCTGATGGGCCGGAGGGCAAAGGATTTCTTACTGGATTAACCTGAGTTGTTGGTGGTATGGACTGTGCTGCTGACGACGCGCTACGGGGCTGTTTGTCTACTAGGCCGCCAATTCGCGCGAGAATACTATCCAACTCGGCAGTGCTGCTGTTGGCTTGCGGAATCGGAGAAGTGGGAGCGCTCATAGGTTTGGCTTGGCGTACGAGGAGTGACGTTGAAAAAACTGTCCTATTCCAGACCGTAGGCCACAATTCGCACATCGGCAAACGGATATCTCGCAAAATCGCTGGGGCGCACCAACCTGGAGCGGTACCGGTTACGCGGTATGTGCGGCCTGCTCCAACGCTGCTGCTGTCTGGCAAACACATCATCACGTCGAAACTCCGTAGCTACCGTCACCAGGCGGTAGACGCGCAACGCAGGTAGACAGTCCACGCTTGGCTGCGGTGGCTACGGCCTCAGTTGATGCCAATCGAACGTTGCAACACGCTCAAACGCCAAGCTTTCTGTAGCCGGTGGTCCAATTCACAATAACTTCAAAATTTTCTGCTTGGACACCTTGTGGACGAAGGAAGCTGCCGATACATTCTTGTCCATCGGTGGCAAGGAAACGCGAGCCGCGAAAACGAGCTTTTGAGCTTTCAAAATGCTTGCTTTTAGCACTTGACGAACACCTCGCTGGCCGATAGATTTAGTGAATCGCCCAACCGCGAGACACGTAACTGATCTTTGACAATTTGGTAGATAAGCTCTCCGTTAAGAACGAAAGTTTTTAGCAATATTGCAAGTTCACTTTGCAAGGTTGTGGAAGTCTTTGGGGTTAGCTGAAGTCGCAAGATGACAGTTGCTTAAAAGCATCAACTTGAGAAGTCGGCCCCTTTGACCAGGGGGCCTGTTAGCTGCTTTCGGGCAGCTGGCGAAAAATTATGAAGAGCCTTTAAAGGGCCTTTTTAGTTGGTTACCAATCCATGTAGTTAGGCTTCGGTTTGGCTATGTGGAAGGCATAAACAATTGAAGGGTTTGATCCTGGCTCAGAATGAACGTTGGCGGCGTGGATTAGGCATGCAAGTCGCGCGAGAAATTTCCTTCGGGAAATGGACAGCGGCGGAAGGGAGAGGAATAAGTAGAAATCTGCCCTCGGGACGGGGATAGCGGTGGGAAACTGCCGGTAATACCCGATAACATCTTTGGATCAAATGGTGTGATTCCGCCTGAGGATGAGTCTACTTCCTATTAGCTAGTTGGTGGGGTAATGGCCTACCAAGGCAACGATGGGTAGCGGGTGTGAGAGCACGACCCGCCTCACTGGGACTGAGACACTGCCCAGACACCTACGGGTGGCTGCAGTCGAGAATCTTCGGCAATGGGGGAAACCCTGACCGAGCGACGCCGCGTGCGGGATGAAGGCCCTTGGGTTGTAAACCGCTGTCGTAAGGGAACAAATCCATAGGGGTACTCCCCTATGGTTGAGTGATCTTAGGAGGAAGGACGGGCTAAGTTCGTGCCAGCAGCCGCGGTAAGACGAACCGTCCAAACGTTATTCGGTATCACTGGGCTTAAAGAGTTCGTAGGCGGCCAGACAGGTCAGGTGTGAAATCCCTCGGCTCAACCGAGGAACTGCGCTTGAAACCGTCAGGCTTGAGGGAGATAGAGGTGAGCGGAACAGATGGTGGAGCGGTGAAATGCGTTGATATCATCTGGAACACCGGTGGCGAAAGCGGCTCACTGGATCTTTTCTGACGCTGAGGAA
>JADYZV010000022.1 GCA_020852965.1 Pirellulaceae bacterium
AAACTGAGAACTTTGCGATCTCTGGCTCAACATCTAGGGATCATCTTGCTGCAATTGACGAACGGCTTTCAACTCAGGACTCCGGTGTGTTTGGACTCATCGTCATGACGACGGGAGGCAATGATTTAATTCACAGCTACGGCAGGTCACCGCCAAAGGAATGTGCGATGTACGGAGCCACTCTGCAACAGGCTGAACCGTGGATTGCATCGTTTCGCAGGCGTCTCGACGAAATGCTAGACAAGATTGAGTCGTGCTTTCCAGGCGGTTGTGAAATCTACCTCGGCGATATCTACGATCCAACCGACGGAGTTGGCGATGCACCAAGCGTGTATTTACCTCATTGGCCGGACGGATTAGCGATTCATGCCAGATACAATGCCGCAATTGCTGACAGCGCTAGTTCTCGGCCGCACGTACACGTAGTGCCTTTGCACCGCACGTTCCTAGGACACGGCTCTCACTGTCGCCAATTCTGGAGAGCCACTTATGTGCGCGACGACCCGACCTATTGGTACTATGCGAACATCGAAGACCCCAATGATCGGGGCTACGATGCGATTCGTCGTGTGTTCCTGAACTCAATTGTCGAGCATTCCGCTCTTGCGCATTAGCTCGATAGGATCTGGCACTACGGGCGACTGTCCGTTATCCTCCGCCGGCTGGGAGACCAGCATAACTTTAACCCAGCCAAAAACCGCAGTGTTAAGCACCCACGCATAAGTTACCTGGCATACCAATTAACCCTGGCTAACGGCAAAGCGGCCAAATATGCGCATCAACCTATGCGTGGGTGCTTATCAGGGGCGTCGAATGGATTAGTGTACGATTAGTGAAGATTAGTGTTCCCCCCTAGATGAGAAAGGGGGTCGGGTACTGTTTTGGTTGCGGTAGGCTAGATGTTGATTCAAACAGGGCTAAATTGGATCGTGTTCTGTATTGCCTAAATTGACGTTGGTGCCGAATGCTTGATCAAAACCGTACGCACGAAGCGGCGATGGTGATCTAGTCGTTGACGCGTCGACTTGCTACCAATGATCTCGCAACTCGCGAAGTCTTAGAAAAACTTCTTTGGGTGACGGCTCCTCGGGCATCGTCGGGAACGAGTCGCGCAATCTGCGGAGCACTGTTCTGCTCGTGAGCCGAAAAAACGTGTTGATCTCGCGTTCCAACCCCAACGTCGTGACCAGAGCCTCGTCGGCGTCGTAGGATTGTTTCACCTCTTGCAGCATCGCCGACGCAAGTTGGTTGTCGGGCTCGCGATCGACGGTGAAGGCCAGGTTGTTGGCAAAGTAATCGTGACCAGGATATACGCGCGTTGCGGCAGGCAATTTGGCTAGCTGCGATTCGAAGGTGCTGAAAAGCGCTTCGGGATCTCCACCGCCACCGCAGTTGCCGGCGCCCGCCGCGAAAATCGTATCGCCACTAAAAAGTGCCGGAGTATCCGTATGTGAAAAAAGGCAAATGTGGAACATCGTATGTCCCGGCGTGTCCAAGGATACAAGTTCCACCGTTTTGCCAACGCGGACGACGTCGCCAGCCGACAAGCCGCGATCGATCCCTCTAATTCGGGAGCCAGCTTTCGCGTGAGCAAGCAGTTTCGCACCGGTCGCCTGGATCATCGCCGCGTTACCACCGATGTGGTCAGTGTGCTCGTGCGTGTTGAGAATCTGTGTGATCTCCCAACCCTTGTCTTGGGCGCGAGCCAAACACTTCTCGTGGTCGAACGGATCAATCACCAGCGCCTCACCGGTTTCGCCGCATGCGATCAGGTAATGGAAGTTTCGGTATGAGTTTCCGGTCCAAATTTGCTCGATAATCATGGGTAACTTTTCGGGAACTCTGGACGGGCGTTAGAATCTTCGCTCATCAGGCGTCCCTGGCTTGAAGTAACGACTGCAGTTCACCAGATTGGTACATCTCAACCACAATGTCGCAGCCACCAATAAAGTTGCCGTCGACGTACAATTGCGGAATGGTCGGCCAATCAGAAAAATTCTTGATTCCTTCGCGAAGCTCCGTATCTTCCAAGACGTTGGCACTGCCAAATTCAACGCCAAGCTGTTGAAGGATTTTCACAACCGTATCTGAAAATCCACACATGGGAGCTGCTGGAATACCCTTCATGTACAGCATGACGCGGTTGGAATTGATGTCATTCTCAATGCGTTCGACGATCGTCATAACAGAATCTCAGTATTTCTAGAACAAGTAATCAGTTCAGTAAAATAATTCTAGGACGAGCTAGCTTTGTGCGTTGGACCATTTTTCGGGTGTGTAGGTCTTTAACGCAAGCGCGTGTAAATCGCCTGAAAATGCATTTTTCAGCGACTGCATCACCTGCCGATGTTGATTAACAAGCGACATGCCTACAAAAGATTCGCTGATCACAGTAGCCTCCAAATGCGTTCCGTCATTCAGTGGATCGCGCACCATCACTTGTGCGTTGGGCACTGCGCCCAAAATAATCTCTTCAACTTGTTTCGTCAGATCACTCATTCGGCGTTTTCCTCTAACCACTGAACAATGTCACTAGATTCGTATAGTGGCTTTCCGTCAATTACCAGACACGGTACCTGACCTTTACCGCCGATTTTTATCAGATCCCCTCGAGCTCCAGGCTCAGTCTGAATATCCCGCATTGGAATCTCACGGTCCAAGCGATCCAGGCAATCCAACACTACACGACAGTATGGACACGATGGAAAATAATAAAGCGTCAATTCGGGCATCTTGCACACCTGAAGAATTAGATAACAAACGGAAACTAATTTTGAACGTCAATCGAGTCAAGGTTGGACAGGTCGACATGGTGGACAAGCTGCTGGTCGTCTTGATCCAGCAAATTCACTCAAGCAATTTACCTGAAACGTCTCGTGCTTTGACCACATTAAAAGTTGGGGTAGTGGACGAGGTTACGAGTCCTTTCGACTTAG
>JADYZV010000023.1 GCA_020852965.1 Pirellulaceae bacterium
CCGGGGTGAGCGACCGACAGGCGGCTCCGACGAAGGCACCTACCGACAACCCCTATCATGTAAAAACCAAGAGCTCCCAAAAAAAGTGGCGACCGTCACTTGTCAAACCCAGGACTTCATAGTCGGCTGGGATCATATTCTTTTCATTGCGGCGCTGTGTTTGCTGTCCTTTGAGTGGCGCGCGTTGGTCGAACAATCATTGCTGTTTACGTTGGCGCATTCGCTCACCCTGGCCCTAGCCATACAGGGCGTCGTTCGTTTGCCTGCCAGTATCGTCGAGGCGATCATTGCGCTGAGCATCGCGTGGATGGCGATCGAGAACTTGTTTGTCACTCGAGTCAAGCCGATGCGACTGGCGTTGATCGGCGGTTTCGGGTTGATACATGGGTTGGGATTTGCATATGTACTAGGAAATCGGATCAGCGAATCGGGGCGGTTTTATCAGGCGCTTCTGTTTACGAATCTGGGAGTCGAGCTGGCACAACTTACTGTAATCATTTGCATGTTTCTAGTTTTCTATACTTGTGTTCCGAGTACACGTATGCCTCTCGTGCAGAAGTGCGTCTCCGCCTGTATTGCCGTCGTGGCAATCATCCTATTCACTACCCGGCTCTGAATGGTACCCCGTCTCAGGAGCAATTCGCGACGGAAGCTTCTGGGGAAGGAGAGAGGGGCAGGTCCCTAGGAGCTACGACCAATTTGTCGATTGATCCAAGCGACCAACTCGGCGGGTTCCTCTTTCTCGCTGGTGGCGAAACTGCCGATGGTCAACTCGGCAGGCACGGTCCGCGCGCGTATCAAGTAGGCCGAGCCTCGCTGGATGAGCTCGTCCTCGATCGCTGGAAATGCGGCGAGCAATTCTGCGAGCGATGTTTGCGTCGTCACAGCACCGCTTGATCGCAAGGTCTTGCTCGGCCAGATTTGTTTGACCACACTAATCGTAAACAATAATAAAGCAGTCCATTCGAATAGCGCCGATATCGGCATTACTGAAAACGCCAACGGGAATTGTAGCGTCGTCAATTGCGTTGCGACTCGCCATAGATTCCCTACACCGATGCATGCTAGAATCGGCAGGACCAATCCTGGCATCCTCAATACATTATGTTCCAGCACCGGCAACAGACGTTGGCCCACCCCCAAAATCAGCGTGGTCATGAATCCGACGGTCAGGGCATGGCGAACCGCGCCGGTGAAGGCGTGAGGAAGCGGTTGTCCGGAAAGGGACGCAAAAATACTGCCGCCAGCCAACAGCACCAAACTGATGATCAACCACGAGAACGCGAGCGGTGGGTAGATGTCCAGCAGCCAGTGGCCTTGCTCCAATCGAGTCGATGTCCGACGTTTGCCGATCAATCCACGCTGTCCCACCGCATAGCAAACCGCTCCCAAAAAAACCATCAATGAACCCAACGGCTGCGCTAACAGCGACACCGCGTGGCCCGGTATCGCGCTGGCAGCAAACATCATCGTCACCCCGGCGTTGTGCGCCCAGAACGATAGTTCGATCGCCCCTAAACGGGGTTTGCCGATTCGCAACAGGCCGGGCAACAGCATCTGTCCGAACCCGTAGATGGAATTCATCGCGAATCCGAATACCGCAAGCTTAATGATCAACGTGCGATGGTCATGACTGTAGGCGGACGGCCCTGCGCCGCCGACCTGTAGACGCAACCAGATCGTAACCATGGCCCACGCGACAAGCCAAAATCCAGACATGAATACGGCGCGCGCCCAAGTCGCTTGCCATTTCTGTCTGACAATTCTCCACTGAATCGCCCACAACGATCCCGACAAGAGCAGCAGCATGAATGCACTGCCGATACCCAACAGGGCAAGCCGCTGCGGTGCGAGAGACCACGCGAAACCGCCCGCCATACTAATGACTGTAAGAATCAAAGCGGTACGACAGATTCGTTGACGCAATTGAGTGCTCGCAGCGTCTTTCAGTACGGTTCGCAGGGAAATCCCCACAATGAACAGACCAATGAAGCCCCACAACTGTGCCTCGCCGTGCGCGATCACCTGCGCGGTATCGATAGACACGTAGTCATGGCTACGTCCGATCGCCAGCAGCAAATACCCGCCCCAACCTGCCCCGAGTGACAAGGTGATGGCCAGCGCCGTGAGCAGGAAGCCTCGATGGATTTTCTCTGCAGCAGCGCGAGCACGATCGACTGGAACTCCAGCGACCTGTGCAAGTCGCTGGAGAAGTTCATCGAGATCGACGTCATGCTGCTCAGCAAACCGGTTGAGCGGTTGAAAATGTCCGAACGGGCCAGGCGTGCCTCCGAGTCCGGGGCGATCGATCGGCTCACCATACTGATGGAATACATCGCGACAGGCAGGATAAAGTGCTACAACATGCCGAACCGTCATTTCGGGACGAATCGAAACGCTGTCATACGATCGCTTAGGCGCGTCGGAGGAACTCATGAAGTAACCGGAATTTCGATGCCGGCGAGCCGCAACACATCTTTGCTCATCCGTGTTAGCAGCCAATGCTCCAGCATCGTTGGGGTAAGGTTGGGGCGCAACGCAGCGTTGAAGACAAGTGTAGTCTGATGGTTAAGACTGGACGATTCGCCAGTTATTGTCATAGGAGTTGTAGTCGGGTTCATTTGGTTGCGCATGGTAAGCGTGTTTCATGCGATAGCGGGGTCCATACTTTCGGGTTCGATCCCGAGACTGCTCATTGCTTCGGTAAGTTGATCGATTTCGAAGTCGGATGATTTGGAAAGGGCTAGGAGGGTCGCATAGACGATGTGCTCGGCATCTACCTCAAAGTGACTTCGCAGGGCCGTTCGCGTATCGCTTCGCCCGAAACCATCCGTGCCGAGTCTCATATATCGACCTGGAATCCACTGGCGAATTTGATCTGGAACGAGCTTGATGTAGTCCGTGACCGCGATGAATGGGCCGTCCTGGCCATCCAAGACATGTTCTACGTAGCTGCGGCGTTTCGGTTTGTCGGGATGCAAGGCATGCAGTAGATCCGCTACGCATTGGGGATTGTAGCGGGCTGCGACGCTATCGAGCGATTCGAACCAATCGTTCAACTCGGCGGGGTCGAACTGGCATTGTGCAGATCGTTGGGAAATCTTCTCCATCATTCACTCCATCAAAACTTCAAGAATCGCTCAGTACCCATTCTATACCTGGCGGTGTAGATTGTAAATCGTAGCCTCTTCGCACGGCAGAGACGGGTGCAAGCTATCGAGCGGGGCGATTGAGGTGCGTTCCGATTAGACATCTCCGAGCACTCGAAACACCATGGAGTCGATCAGCTCATCTGTCATGATTTGGCATGCTAACCGGCTGGAAGCGACGGTGTTCGGCAGCTTCGCTAGCGTCATAGATTCATCGCGGTTCCTTTCTTCGTCAAGCTGGCCTGACACGACCTCGACGTGACATGTTCCGCACCACGCGTGCCCTTTGCAATCGCCGATGTTCTCGTACAACTCGTTGACGATCAGTTCCATTAGATTGTTGTAGGCGTGGCGCCTGAATTCAACGACGTGCTTCTCCCCATTGAGCAGAATGATCGTGACCGAGTAGCGTTGGTTGGCCAAGGATGTGTCCGGCATGGTAGTCCGCAGCGGGGTAGTGGAACAGAGGCAACCCGTCGATGAAAATCAGAATGCGTGAAGACCCTGCCTTTAACGTCTGAATTCAGTTGCAATCGCCTCGGTTGAACAGTCGATGTCATCGATCGCTTTTGACGTATCAACAGATACTATTCCGCATAGCTCGACACCCCTTTCATCTGGTTCCGCCAGCCCAGCACGTTCCATCGCGTTGGGCGGCAGCGACGACTCGGTCGGTCGTTTCGTCAACTCCGAAGGTAAACAGCAACTGATCGAACTCCACGGGTGTCAGATTGTACCTTTCAGAATCGATAAATCGCAGCCAAGCCCGAATCGGTTGGCATGTTTTCTTTCGGTACGATAATGACTTCGCCCCCTTTATCCATTACCAACTCGGCCAGATCATCGAGCATATCATCAACGTGGGACGCTGCCGGATCGGATGCGCGGATGGCACCGGTGTTTCGGTCGATCACGCCGGGAATGACGCGATCCGCTTCCACCATGAGCGTCGCCACTTGATCGGAGACGGCTGCCTTGGCAACATCCGAAAGATCGCCTGACCCGCGCTCGCGAGAACGAGCTGCCCCAAACTTCTCCGTCATGCTCGCCAGCCGTTCCAAGTACGTTGGTTGGATGGTCTTCCATGCCCGTTCGCGCAGTTCATGGATGTCAAGCGATTCGGGACCCGCCATGATTCCCTCATCCAGCAAGAAGGGGTTGTCGCTGATTCGACGAAACTCAGCTTGACTATCCGCGAGCGCTACCAGTATCAGTGGCAAGCCGGACGGGCGAGAGTAATGCTCTAGGATTCCCTTATCGACCTCTCGAAAGAACTTGGTAACTTCAGCATCATTGGCATCTGTGCGAGGTCCATGGGCATGATGCACTGCCGTCCCACCTTCGCCTGATCTTTTGCCATACGAGCCTACTGTCTGTGCCGTTGAACTGCGTTCATCTTTCAACACGTCTGACAGATTCGCAGTCATTTCCGTCAACTCAACTTCTGCCAACACATCGCGATTCCCTTCATAGAGTTGGGCGTCGTGCCGGCTGAGACACAGAACTTGATAGCGGTCGGCTGATTGGAGAATCCGAATCAGCGGTTTCGTATGAAAGCTATCGGCTACTACAAGCAGCTCTTGGACTGGGCGCTGTAGCTCGACAACTTCAAAAGTTCCGGGTGAACGGAATATCGCCAAACCATCCGTCCGATGGTTCCAGAAACTATGATCGCTGCTGAGTTGCTCAAATGGCTTCATCATTTCGCGAACTTGGTTCGCATCGTACTGTTGGTCCAACGACGTCTCCAGTTGTCCTAGCAGATTCCGAAAGCGGATCGTATCCTGAGCGTTGTCAGGGTGCTGCCGATGAGTGGGCTGATAGAGAGAAATGCACGGTGCCTCGTGCGCCGCGAGTAGACCAAGAAAACGACTGTCGGTAATTTTTCGCATCATTGAACTTCTTGTTAAGAACGGGGGGAATTGGTAACTTGCTTGCTTAACTCTCGATGCATTTCTCGTTCCACAGAGTCATGATCTGCCGATTTTTATGGTGTTAACCGAATTCGGAGGGCACTCAGCGTCATTATGCGATACTGCGACGATGACCAGATTGGGGATGATGTTCAACCGCGTCAACGCAGATTGACACTCGTTGAAAGCAGACTCGGCTTGCGATACACGTCGGAAGAAAGTTTCTGGGCGTTTGGAAGCGACCAACGAAGTCGACGTCAATACGAAGGCGATGCTGGCCGACAACTGATACAATCAACGATTCTCAAGTTTTCAACAATCAGTTGGGGGCGAGTTGCCCCGACAAGCCGTTAAGTAATATAAGATGATCTGCATATGCGAGACAAGGTCCGGTTCGATATTCATTTACTCCTTCCCGAACTCCAGGACGAACATGATGCATGCGTTGACCGATTGAGCGCACTGATCATTGACAATGATGGAATCGAGAAAGCTCACGTTCACAGTGACGAGTTTTGCGTCCACTTCGATCCGAACAGAGTCTCTTTCGACAGAGTCCGCTCGCTGGTAGCCAAGGCTGGCGCGGAGCTCGATTCACGTTACGGTCACCTGCTGCTAAAGACCTCACCTACCTATGCTCGCCATGCTCGGACGATTCGCGGGCGCCTAACGGCAATCGAAGGTGTTATCGACGTTGGGGTCGCAGTTGATGGAATTATCCGAATTGAATTTGACAAGCGCATCGCCGATGACCGGGCTATCATGTTGGCAATCGCGGACTTAGGAATCTCCGTCGAGCGATTACCTTCCCTACCAGCGGCATCGGCTGGGGACGAAGGCAGCGAATCCATTCAGGCTGAGCCGGACAAACACGACCACAGGCAAGTTCACCATCATGCTGGAATATTCGGCGCAAATACGGAACTGATATTCGCGATTGTCTGTGGCGTCCTTTTGCTCACCGGTTGGATACTCAGCATCACGACTGACTTGTCAAGTTGGGTATTGGTTCCAATCTATCTAACGTCCTATTTCTTTGGCGGCTACTATACGGTCATTGAGTCGTATCAAAAGCTGCGTATCCGACAACTGGAAATTGATTTCCTGATGCTCTTCGCGGCGATCGGAGCGGCCGTGCTTGGCAACTGGGCTGAGGGCGCATTGCTGTTGTTTCTGTTCAGTATCAGCCATTCGCTGGAACACTATGCGATGGGTCGTGCGCGGCGAGCCATCGAAGCCCTTTCCGAATTGGTGCCCGAGACAGCGGTCGTTAGGCGAAATGGGACCACGGAAAGCGTCCACGTTGACGATTTGATTGTTGGTGACGTTGTGATCGTTAAACCGAACGAGCGAATTGCGGTTGATGGATTTGTCCTCAAGGGGGAAAGCAGCGTCGACCAGTCTCCCATTACAGGGGAGAGCCTGCCGGTCGATAAGCGTCCGGTCGACGACGTCGACGCGGCTGTCAAAGGCACGCATAAACTTCCCGCCGAACATCGCGTTTTCGCAGGGACCATTAATCAAAGTGGCGCGCTTGAGGTTCAAGTCACGCGGCTAGCAACCGAGTCGATGTTAGCGCGAGTCGTCACGATGGTTCACGAGGCAGAAACCCAGCAGTCCAAGACACAACGGTTTGCGGAAAACTTTGAAAGAGTCTTCGTTCCAATTGTCTTGGCAAGCGTTGTCGCTTTGCTGTTTGCTTGGGTCGTCGTGAAAGAACCGTTTTCCGCATCCTTCTACCGAGCGATGGCCGTGCTGGTTGCGGCCAGCCCGTGCGCCCTTGCCATCTCGACGCCGAGTGCAGTTCTCAGTGGCGTAGCCAGAGCAGCGCGCGGCGGTGTGCTCATCAAGGGGGGGGCTCCCTTGGAAGACCTGGGCCGTGTCGTTGCGATCGCATTCGACAAGACAGGAACATTGACCGAAGGGCGGCCACATCTGACCGACATCGTGCCAAACGAGCACTCGACTACAGCAGAGTTGTTGCAAACAGCCATCGCAGCGGAAGAGCTCAGCGATCATCCGTTGGCAGCGGCGATTGTTCGCGACGGGAAGGAGGCGTTAGGATCGCAACAAGGCATACCTCGTGCCGAGAATTTACAGAGTATCACGGGTCGTGGGCTTTCCGCCGACATCAATGGCCAGAAAGTGTACATCGGCAAGCGCCATTTGTTCGCAGAAATTGCCGGTCCACCTCTTCCTTCGTTTCTCGCCGAAGCAACCGACCGCCTGGAACATGCGGGCCGCACCACAATGATCGTTAGGTTGGGTGATAAGTATCTTGGTGTGCTTGGCGTGATGGACACGCCACGCGAATCGGCCAGGTCAACTGTTACGCAACTGCGCGAACTGGGCATCGACCGCATGATCATGCTTTCGGGCGACAACCAGATCGTCGCCAGCGCAGTTGCTCAGGAAGTGGGTATTGACGAAGCCTGGGGTGATTTGATGCCGGCAGACAAAGTCGATTCGATCAAGCGTCTTCGTCGCGAAGGACAGGTGGCAATGATTGGCGACGGCGTCAACGACGCACCCGCAATGGCTCACGCAACCGTCGGCGTCGCCATGGGGGCGGCAGGTTCCGATGTGGCTTTAGAAACCGCCGACGTTGCGTTGATGGCTGACAGCCTGAGCAATCTTCCTTTCGCCATCGGACTCAGCCGCGCGACCAATCGCATCATCCGGCAAAACCTATGGATCAGTCTCGGCATGGTTGCCTTGCTCGTTCCCGCCACGCTCTTTGGGCTTTCCATCGGTCCTGCCGTTGTGCTTCACGAAGGCTCAACGATCGTCGTTGTATTGAACGCGCTCCGTCTATTGGCATTTAAGAAAGACGGCTAGTTTGCGTAGATTCCGGATTATTCATGTACTCCGCTGCGGGGGAGTTGCGTCGGGCAACGACCAACGCTGCGCGTCGGTGCCCGTCGCGACCCTCGCGCACGCGGGAGGGTACCCTGTAGCACGATTTAGGTGCTCATGAATCATCCGGGTTTATCGGACAGCTCGAATCCCCGTTGAACACGGAAAGAACGACAATCACCGCAAACAATGGATCGAAAAAATGCCCCAGCACCATGCCTTGTATCCTGCACTGGAATGGAATCGTGGTGGATTTGACTCATAGGGCTTCAGTCACGCAAGTGGTGCCTTGGTTATCCGACTCAGATCTTCCATGATGTCGAACACGTATTCGGTGATGTTGGTAATGCCAAGGTCGTTTAAACGTTTAATGTGCATCTCCCTGTATCGTTGAAGATGCTCGATGACATGCACTTGCTCGACGGCGACGAAGCCGGCACTGTCTGCTAGAAGATTATCGGAGATTCCATAAATGCTGGTTATCTACTTGGTCTCAGGGGGGAGTGGGAAGACGGCTAGAGAGATTCTCCGCGCCTGCCTGGCACAGTTCCCGGAATCGAACGCGCAATTGCGGCGTCGCAACCCAGTCGACTCGGAGGAGCAGGCTTTGAAAGTTGTGGCGGAAGCGGCTGCTGAAAAAGCAGTCATTTGCCATACTTTGGTAAATCCGGTCGCCAGGCAGGCTTTGCATCAGTCGGCATTGGAAAAGGGGCTTGCTTGCATCGATCTGCTAGGACCCACTCTGACCATGCTTGGGGAGCATATGTCGCGCTCGCCACTCGGCCAAGCAGGATTGTTGTACGAGCTGCACCGAGAGGAATTCGATCGCATGGATGCAGTCGATTTCACCATGGCCCACGATGATGGACAAAGACTGCATGACTTGAATCTAGCCGACGCGGTTTTGGTCGGGCTCTCACGAGTTTCCAAGAGCGTCACCTGTTTCTACCTGGCTTCACGAGGTTTTCGTGCCGCCAATGTGCCGCTCGTGCCAGGTCTGGATGTTCCCGCGGAACTGGCGTCGTTCGATTCGCGTAGGGTGTTTGGGCTAACGATGAACGCCGCGCATTTGTCCAAGTTGCGGCAGGTGCGATTGAACCGCATTGCGGGCAAGCACGACGTACCTGGCTATGCGGACCGGCGCGAGTTGAATCGTGAAATCCAAGCCATCGATGCGATGATAGCAAGCAATAAGTGGACGCGAATTGACGTCTCCTACAAAGCCACTGAGGAGGTGGCCAGCGAGATTATCGACCAGCTAAGTCGTCTTCGACTTGCAGAACATGCATAGTTGTTTTTAGTATCGCGTCGGGTGTCAGGGAAATACTGTCGATACCTTCTCGTACCAGAAACTCTGCAAAGTCGGGATAGTCGCTCGGAGCCTGGCCACAGATGCCGATCTTGGAGTGATGCGCCTTGGCTGTTTTGATCGCGGTGGCAATAAAACGTTGGACGGCTTCGTTACGTTCGTCAAATACATGCGAGACGATTTCTGAATCGCGATCGACGCCCAACGTGAGTTGTGTTAGGTCGTTGGAACCAATCGAGAATCCATCAAAGATCTCCGCAAATTGATCGGCCAGGATCACATTGCTGGGGATTTCGCACATGACGTAGAATTCCAGTCCGTCCTGTCCACGTACCAGTCCGTGTTTGGCCATCTCCTGCTGAACCTTGTTCCCCTCTTCCACCGTACGACAAAATGGAATCATCAGCTTGACGTTGCGTAGTCCCATCTCGTCGCGAACCTTTCGCATCGCCTTGCATTCCAGCGCAAACGCTTCACGATACTCAGGATGGTAGTAACGCGACGCACCGCGGAAGCCCAGCATCGGGTTTTCTTCCTTGGGTTCGTAGTTTGCGCCACCAATCAAGTTTGCATATTCATTCGTTTTGAAGTCGCTCATCCGTACGATCACGTCCTTGGGATAGAAGGCAGCCGCGATCATGGCGACTCCTTCGGCCAGACGATCGATGAAGAACTGCGGCTTGTCATCGTAGCCCAGAGTGGCTTGGTCGACAGCGCAGCGGGTGGTCGCGTCGAGGCTCGTGTAATCGAGCAGAGCTCTGGGGTGAACTTTTACAAAATTACTGATGATGAACTCCTCGCGAGCCAGTCCAACGCCATCGTTGGGGATGGCGGCCAACGCAAAGGCTTCATCGGGCGTACCGATATTCATCATTATTTTGGTTTTGGGTCGGCGAAGATTTCCCAGCTCGATCGTCTCCACATCGAAGGGGAGTTCCCCTTCGTAAACAATCCCTGCATCCCCCTCGGCGCAACTGATCGTTACGCGATCTTTATCGTTCAGCACTTCGGTGGCGTTGAGCGTGCCGACGACGGCTGCTAAACCGAGTTCGCGACTGACGATCGCGGCATGGCACGTTCTCCCTCCTCGGTTGGTTATGATTCCCTTGGCGCGCGTCATCACCGGCTCCCAATCGGGATCGGTCTTGTCGGTTACCAGTATTTCCCCGTCTTGAAAGTCCTTCAGTCCATGCACATCGCGAATCAAACGCACGGGACCGCTGCTAATCTTTTCTCCAACAGAGCGACCAGAGAGCAACGGCTTCGATCTTTCTTTCAAATGATATCGCTGATGCGTGGTAGTCGAGCGACGCGATTGCACAGTTTCGGGGCGAGCCTGAACGATAAATAGCTCGCCCGTAATTCCATCCTTGGCCCATTCCATGTCCATCGGGCAGGCATGGCCATGCAGCTCGCTATAATGGTCTTCGATCACGCAAGCCCAGCGCGCCAATTGCAATATCTCGTCATCGCTAATCGCGAAACGGTTGGCCTGCTCGGGAGCGACAGGCACATTCTTGGTCATCTTGCTGCCGCCGGCATCGTAGACTAACTTCATCGCCTTGGAGCCGATCGCCTTTTTGAGAATTGGACGCAATCCTTGCTTGAGCGTTGGTTTGAAGACATAATACTCGTCGGGATTGACGCTTCCCTGGACCACATTCTCGCCCAACCCATATGCCGCGTTGATCAACACTGCATCGCGAAAGCCACTTTCGGTATCGATCGAGAACATGACCCCCGAGGTAGCCAAGTCGGATCGCACCATCTGCTGGATACCCACCGACAAAGCAACTTGCGCCGAATCATAGCCGTGACGGGCGCGATAGGAGATCGCCCGGTCGGTGTACAGGGAAGCGAAACAGCGTCGCACCGCCTCTAGCACGGAGGCTTGACCGCGAACATTCAAATACGTCTCTTGTTGCCCAGCGAAACTGGCATCCGGCAAGTCTTCCGCCGTGGCACTACTGCGAACCGCCACATCGGCGATGGAATCACGCTCCTTGCACAGGTCGTGGTAGGCGGCGACGACTGCGTGCGACAGCGAATCGGGAAGAGCTGTTTCCAAAATCATGTGCCGCACGATTTGGCCATAATGCTGCAAACTGGAGACATCGCTGGTGTTCATCCCACTAAGCACCTGTGCGATCTTTTCATCCAATCCCGATTCGCGTAGGAACAGCCGATAGGCGGTCGCAGTGGTGGCGAAACCGTTCAAGTGGTTGATGACGCCACGGGGATTCCGGAAACAATCAAGTCGAAAGGGGTTGGCCCAATTGATGCGGAGAGATTACCATGCCAAGTCACGCTCGTGCGCAGTTGAGTTTTGTGGCCACGTTCATTCTCTCATTCGAGGGAACCCGCGTTCCTCAACTTTTCAGATCGAGGCTGATTTCGGAGCTTTGCAATCAACATAGGGAATGGGGTTCGTGTCACTTCGACTAATTGAGATTTTCCTATCCGATGCCCACTCTCAACAACTCAACGCGATTGCCGACAATGAGGCGGTCGTGGGCAGTTGGCGGACGCAGATCGAAGGCGAGCAGCAGTTGATTCGCGTATTGGTGAGAGCGGAAGATGCGGAGCGAATGTGCGATGACTTGCAAAATCGGTTCTCCGGCGTGGATAATTGCCGCTTGATCATTCTACCCGTGGAAGCGACGCTGCCACGCCTGTCAGATCCAATTGCGGACGAAGCGACCGAGGCGCATCAAAAGTCTCCTGAGCGGATTAGTCGTGAAGAACTCTATGCCGAACTAGCGACAAGTGCTTCGCTGACGCGTGTCTTCATCGCCTCGACAGTTATTGCAACTCTGGTCGCCGCCGTTGGGCTCATGCGCGATGACACGGCTATCATTATCGGAGCCATGGTAATCGCCCCGCTACTCGGTCCGAACATGTCGTTGTGTTTGGCCACGGCGCTCGGGGACATGGAATTGGCCAAGAAATCGTTGAGAACCAATGCCACCGGTTTGCTGGTAGCCTTGCTGGTTTCGCTCTTGGCGGGCACGCTCTTACCGCTTGATCCGTCCAGTGAGAGTGTGTTGTCACGTACGAACGTGAATATGGGGGATGTGGTGTTAGCACTCGCATCGGGCAGTGCCGGAGTTCTAGCCTTCACGACTGGAGCTCCCGCATCATTGATCGGCGTCATGGTAGCTGTGGCCCTGCTGCCACCTTTTGCGGTATTCGGCTTAATGTTGGCCACGGGGGAATTCGATCTTGCTCGCGGCGCATTGATGCTGGTGGCCACCAATGTGATCTGCGTCAACTTGGCAGGCGTGCTCACCTTTGTTGCGCAGGGTATTCGGCCCCGCACATGGTGGGAAGCCGAACGCGCGACCAAGGCGACTCGGATTTCCGTGGCGATTTGGTTCATACTGCTGCTGGCGTTGGTGCTGCTCATTATACAGAGTAGCGGCTGGTCGTTATAATTGGAGCCGTATAGTTTTGGCACCGAGTTTGCGCATTGAACATTCGCAAGTAGTTCTTTAGCACGACTGCGGCTGCCGAACCTGCATACACAGCGTAGCGGTCGTCACTACTCAGCCCTATTCTCCAACACGGCTCGTGCTCATGACTTGAACACCACCAGAGACTGGGTCGTGATCTACCGCGCTGCTCTCGGCTCACTCAGACGCTGGACCGTCGTCATTTCCCAATTCGGCAAGCTGCACGGATGCCGCATCGTGCGCGGTCGCGAAGATGAGTATCTAGAGTACTATGAACGGCTGAAAGTGATGCCATGAATGCGCCGGTCCTAATATAAGTCGTTCGCCGACTGGAATGGCAAGTGGCATACGTTAAGATCTAAGGATTATGTCGCCGAAGAAAACTCCCAAAGTGCTCAGGACTGCAACCTTGTCGGCCAACCAGCCAACCAATGATCGGTTTCCAATCGTGGGCATAGGCGCATCGGCAGGTGGCCTTGAAGCTCTCGACGAATTGCTAGGCCATCTGCCTGCGGATACTGGGATGGCGTTCGTTATCGTTACGCACCAGCATCCTAGTCACGCCAGTTTACTACCGGAACTGTTGTCGCGTGAGACCCAAATGGTCGTCTCCGAAGCTGTTGGTGGCATAAGGGTCGTGCCGAATCATGTGTACGTCGGCACGCCGGGCGGCCACTTGGCGATCATCAATGGCACACTGCAGCGTATGGAGACCGGCGGCGATTCTTCGCCGCGACTACCCATCGACTACTTCTTTCGTTCGCTGGCGGCAGACCAAAAGGAACATGCCATTTGCATCGTGCTCTCGGGCACCGGGACAGATGGAACGCTGGGTTTGAGAGCTATCAAGGGTGCAACCGGCATGGCGATAGTCCAGCAATCTCAATCCGCCAAGTACGCGGGCATGCCCTCCAGTGCCGAGGCGACGGGCTTGGCCGATTATGTGCTGCCGCCAGCCGAGATGCCCGCCAAGTTAGTCGCCTACGCCCAAGGTCCCTACCTACGTGGTGATAGATTCGCTTCGGAGAGTTCGGATGCTGCGCTGGCGGTACCGATTGTACTTGAGTCCATCGGCAAGATTCTCGTTTTGCTGCGTGATCGCTTGGGACACGACTTTTCCGGCTACAAGCCCAATACAATTCGGCGTCGTATCGAGCGGCGGATGAATATTCACCAGCTCACGGACCCCAGGGACTACATCCGCTATTTGCAGGCAAATCCGCATGAAATCGACGCGTTGTTCAAGGAGCTGTTGATAAGTGTTACTAGTTTCTTCCGCGATCCACAGTCATGGGAAATGTTGGCAGCGAAGCCGTTGCCGGAACTGATTGGCTCGCGGCCTGACGACACAACGCTACGGGCTTGGGTGCCTGGCTGCGCGACTGGCGAAGAAGTTTACACACTTGCTATCGTAATGCGCGAGTGCGCTGAACAGATGGAACGGCACTTTGCGACGCAGGTATTTGGGACCGACTTGGACAGTACGGCGATCGAGTCAGCTCGTCGAGGATGTTTTCCTGCCGGGATCAGCAATGACGTTTCGTCCGAACGACTACAGCGCTGGTTTACTCAAGAGGAAAACACGTTCGTCCTCAGGCGAGAGATTCGGGAGATGGCCATCTTCGCCCCGCAGAATCTCATCAAAGACCCACCCTTCACCAAATTGGATATCATCGCCTGCCGCAATCTGCTGATCTACCTGGATGCGGATTTGCAAAAACGATTGATTCCAGTATTTCACTATGCACTCAAGCCGGGGGGGCTATTGTTCTTGGGTTCGTCCGAGACGATCTTCAATACAGTGAGAGAGCCGCTGCTAGTACTCGATGAGAATCTAAATATCGATTCCGCAAATCACTATTTTTATGATAGCTTCCGAGTGGGAGCAGAGGAAGTGCTGGGTAGATCCTTGGCTGAAGTATCTTGCGGAGCGTGGAATGTGCCCGAGTTACTGGAAACTTTAGAAAAGATTCTTTCTAGGAACACTACGTTGGAAGACTTCGTGTTCGTACATGAGTCCGCAAACCATGGCCCTCAGAAATACATGCTCAACGCTCGGCGACTCGGCGATCCATTGTTTTTAGAGAAACGGATTTTGTTGGCTATGCACGAAGTAGCCTGAGAATCGAGAAATACTCAAAGGAAATTCATGAAACAGATTCCAAATTCTCTAAGAGATCGCGCTGAGGCGATGGTTCAGATCTCCCTGGCGAGCGTGGCGGACCTGCCAGCCGACGAAGTGCGTCGGCTGCTGTATGAATTGCAAGTGCATCAAATCGAATTGGAAATTCAGAATGAAGAGTTGCTTCGAGCCCAAGTGGATCTGGCGAGTTCTCGGGATCGCTATTCCGATCTCTACGATTTCGCGCCTGTGGGCTACCTGACGTTGAGTACGCATGGTGTGATTGAGCAAGCAAATTTGACCGCCGCAGCGATGCTGGGTGTTGAAAAGCGGTTGCTATGTGGGCGTAAATTCAGCGATTTTGTTAGCCGCGACTCACAAGACGGCTGGCACCTGCATCGTCGCGACGTGTTTAACAAGACAGCAACATGTGGTTGCGAACTGCGGATGGCAATCCGAGACTTGGCTCCAACCTTCCGCTTGCAAAGCCTGGCGACACCTGATGAACGAGGTCGGGTGAGCAAATTTCGTACAGCGCTGTCCGACGTTACCGACAGACGTATTGCATATGACGCTCTGGCAGCTCTTAATATCGACATGGATAGAAGAGTGGGAGACACAACGTCTGAACTCGCGCGGAGTATTGATCAATTGCGATTGCTGTCCGAGGCAGTTGCTCATTTGGGCGAGGGTGTGATGATTACCGGCGATGACCTAGACTGGCCCGGGCCCGAGATCGTCTTTGTCAATCCAGCGATGTGTCAAATAGCAGGTTACTCTGCTAGCGAGCTGATTGGCCAATCGCCGCGCATGCTTCAAGGACCAGCGACTTATCCAGAATCGCTAGAAAAGGTTCGCAACAAATTGTTGTCCGGCGAAAGCTCTGTCGCTGAGTTGGTGAACTATCGCAAGGATGGAACTCCCTACGACGTCGAGCTATTCATTACGCCACTGTTTGACGCAACCGGCAGGCGTACGAATTTTGTTGCTATCCAGCGCGACATTACCGAGCGGAAGAGGATTGCCGAATCCCTCCGCCAAGAGCACGAACTGAATGGCGCGATCGTCAGAACCAGCCAGAACGTGACGCTGGTGTTGGACCCGCAGGGCCGCATCGAACTATTTAACCCCTATTTAGAGAAGATCACAGGCTATCGATTTGATGAAGTCAAAGGAAAAGATTGGTTTGATACACTCCTATCCGATTTGGACCGGGATACGATGCGAAGGTTGTTTTCTCTTGCGATTGCAGGCAATGCGACACGTGGGAACGTAAATCCGATTATGACCAAGGACGGTCGCCGACGATTCATCGAATGGTACGATGCACCGCTGACTGACAGCGATGGGCAGCTCGTAGGTTTGCTTTGCAGCGGACAAGATGTCACCGAGCGGCTCGATATGGAGCGGCACATTCTAGATGTCGCCAGCGAAGAACAACGTCGAATCGGCACCGATCTACACGACGGCGTGGGACAAGAACTGACTGGCTTGAGCATGATCGCTGATACGCTGATGATCGCGTTGTCGCGGGAAGACAAACCAGAATTGCAAATCGCCGAGAGAATCCGAGAAGGCCTGCAGCGCGCACTCGCCCAAATCCGCGCGCTATCGCGCGGCCTGAATCCAGTCGATGTCGATAGCGCGGGGTTAATGTCGTCTCTGGCCGAAATGACCGCGCGCCTCAGCCAGCTTTACGGTGTTACCTGTGAGTTCCGGTGTGAACAATCGGTACTGCTAGCAGACAATCAAACGGCCACACAGCTCTACCGAATTGCGCAGGAAGCAACGACTAACGCCATTCGACACGCCCAGCCTACGCAGATCGTAATCTCCTTGACGTGCATTAAAAACGTGGTCACCTTACGCGTCGTCGACAACGGTAGCGGCATCGTCGAATCCGAGTCGCCGCTTGGAATGGGACTACGTACTATGCGATACCGGGCTAGATTGATCAACGCCGACTTGGCGATTGCTGCTTTAGCCGCCGGTGGTACCGAAGTCGTTTGCAAACTGTCACTCTAATCTTTGGGGTATCGAAACTTGTCAAGAGTTTCGACTGGCTTGGCAAAGAACGAGGACATCACGACATTCGCTACCCAACTTATCGCCTGAGATTCCGGACAACCCCTCGCCAGAGGTCTTCCCAGATCGTGATGAGCCAGAGAATAATCCCTCACCTGAGTTTTGAATTACTCAATCAACCGGTTCAGTCAGCACGTTATTTGGTAGGACAATGACGGGACGCGTGCTGCCGCGCAAAACGTGCTCTGCTGTTGAGCCGAACAGCAAGTGTCCCACTTGTTGCCCAGCACCGGCGCGACCCATCACGATCGCATCGACCGCGAAGTCCTTGGCTTTGCGAATAATCTCTAGGAATGGAACGCCAACGCTTGCAAATCGTTTCACTTCCACTTTGCCGAAATCTTCCGACACGCATTGGTCGAGTTCGCGTTCTGCCTGCTCACGCAGTTTGGCAATGATCTCATCTCGGTCTCCAAATCCATTGGAAACCATCATTGTCACCAGCTCTTCGTCGATGACATGCATCAAAATGATGGAGGGCTCTTCCCCGTCAATCAACTGCTGCGCCCATTGAAGTACGCGCTGTGCGGGCTCAGAAAAATCGTGCGGAACGAGCAAACTGTTAAATATCAGTGTAGCGGCCATACGATTAGCTTACTCCAACAGACGATTCGATGCTATCTGGACTTGAACTACACGTTAGCGATGGCAGTTGCCTTCGCTGCGTCGACATGAATTTTGACAATGGGCCTCGCCTAGGTTCCGCACGGCGCGCATCACATTCCGCGCTGCAGTGGCCACATTGAATGCGCTTCCCCAGTAGTTGGATGCGTACCAGCATAGGTCGACCACAACACTTGCAATCCTGGTGGAAGTAGACTTGTCCCACGATATCTCCCTTTTTATAAACTAAGCCTGCTTGGCCGTGATCGATGCATCGGCGGTGCGCACATGAATCGTGTTTACGATGTGTTTGACCCCCTCGACATTCATCAGAACGGTTTGAGCAATCTGCTTTAGGTAAAACGAGCTGACTTCTCCTCTCAAGAGCAGCACGCCTTTGTGGAACAAACACGTGGTCTTTCGGACCTCACGGTAGGGACAACCGCGCAGGCTGGCTTGCGCTCGCGACTGAACATCGTCGTAACCAGTCAGTGGCACCAGTGCCTCTGGGCTGGGCAATTGCTTGGCTGAGGATGGCAGGCAGGGATGAAATTTCTCAGGCGAGGATAATAGTATTAAGGTCATTGAGAATTTCTTTGCAAGCAAGGTAGCTGATTTCGTATCCATTTGCGTATATAAGACCGCTTTTCAACTTCCTTGTTTCAGCGTTACTGTCATAGATCTCAGCAGCATGCAGCGAACTCCTGCAGGTTCGCTGTGCATGCCGCGTTCCCTCTTCTTATCGACTTCGAAAGCTCCCACCGCTCGAACCGCCGCTACTTCCATAGCCAACGCTGGAGACACCGTGATAGAACGCGCTCCCTCCGCCACTACTGCCATAGCCAGCCGCCATGTAGCCACCTGAACTACCACCGCCGCCGCTGCTCCCCCAGTCGGCTTCGGCACGACTCCCAGTGCTGGTGACAAGCAGACCAAGTAGAATTGTCCGTAAGAGATGTCTCATCCGCTGAACTCCCGTATGCTGTAGGTTCCAAGACTCCAAATGCTGCGCACTGGAACGGAAGTGTGCAACCCATTCCTACGCGATAAAACCAGCGCAGGCTATCCTTATAGAGAAGCAATTCCTGTTCCATGATTGCGACGAACCGATAGTTGTCATTAAACAGGACCAACATGAGGTATGTCGTAAATTTACGCATACTTTCTAAAAGAAGAAGTCACGGAGACCCGTGCTAGAAAGTAGGGTAATCCGTATTTACCGAATCAGGAATATCCCCACGAAATATACCGATTCGCTACCGCCGTTAGATAGTCGAATGCGCCCGTAGAGGACCGAGCTGTTGGTCAAGTCGTTGTTCGAGTGCGTAGCACCCACGACGCAGGCTGGCTGTGAATTATGCGAGACGCCGCCGTTAGTGTGGACTTTCGCAGAGCGAAAAGGCGACACCGATAAATTCACTTGGATTGCCCCAGCCGGCACCGACGGTTTCGGCTTCCGCTCAAACCCTCCGACACAAATCAGCTTAGCGGTGTTGGTACAAGAGTCGACAAGGATACCGTCAGAATTACTTATGCCTCCATCGCCTGTACTGATAATTTCTGTATTGCAGCGTCGGCAGACATAAAGATGTTTTCACGCAGAAACGACTCGTC
The DNA here is from genome assembly GCA_020852965.1 of Pirellulaceae bacterium. Taxonomy (GTDB): domain Bacteria; phylum Planctomycetota; class Planctomycetia; order Pirellulales; family Pirellulaceae; genus Aureliella. Next base: position 19,104 of record JADYZV010000023.1, read on the forward strand.
GACTCCTGCCAGCTTCAAACGATCCGTGACTGGCCCCTTGACGTCCGACAAGTAAAAGCCGATGCCGAGATCATTCAGCTCGCGGTGGACGGTTTTCAGTACATCCAAACCAGTGGCATCGATTTCATTGATGCCGCTGCATATCAATAGCACGGATTGAATGTCTGGGCGATTAGCAACCTGTTCCATTACGTACGATTGCAGGAATGACGAGTTGGCGAAGTACAGACTTTCATCGATGCGAAATGCGAATACTCCGGCCGTCATCTGAACGTCGTAGCGATCTACGTTGCGGAAATGCTCGCTGTTGCCGACGCGCCCCACTTCAGCCACGTGAGGACGGCTCATCTTCGACATCAGCATCACGACGGATGCAACGACGCCAAGCAGGATTCCAGTCTCAATCCCAGTTGCCAGCACGGCGACGAACGTGACCAACAAAGCGAGCGCATCGCTGCGGCTGAAATGCCAGAGCTTCAATGGCGTTTTGAAGTCGACCAGCGGAGCGACCGCGACAATGATAATCGCGGCGAGAACGGAGTTGGGAATGTAATAGAACAGCGGCGTTAGGAACAACACAGAGATCGCAACGAAGAGGGCGGTGAATATAGAGCCCAGCGGCGTGCGGACCCCTGCCGAGTCATTGACCAGCGAACGACTGAAACCGCCGGTGACCGGATATCCGCCGGTGAAGGCTGCGCCAACATCGGCCATCCCCAAGGCGAGCAATTCACGATCTGCATCAATCGTTTGCCGCTTTCGACTGGCTAGTGCCTTGGCAACAGAGATACTCTCCATGTAGCCCACCAACGTAATGACGAATGCCAGCGGCAGCAGCGAGCGAATCGCATCGAGAGTAAGTGGCGGAATCGTCAGGCCCGGCAAACCGGATGGAATGTCACCCACGATCTTGACTGCGTGAGATTGATCCAGTCGCCCGCCGAAGACGATCAGCGCCGCGATCGTAACGGCAACCAACGGCCCCAGTTTGAGAATCGTTTCTGCCGTGACTTCTGCAACACCAAACTGTTTGAGCAGCGGTGCCAGTCCATAGCCAAACAGAATCAACAGCAGGCAACTGGTGACACCGATGCCCAGCGTCGCCAGGTTCGCGCTGCCGAGGTTGGACAGCGTGCTGATTATCGACTGAATCGGATACTCGCCGCTTTCCACCGAAACGCCGATCAAGTGTTTCACTTGGCTGAATCCGATCACAATTGCCGCAGCGCTGGTGAAGCCGACAAGCACCGGGTGACTGATGAAATTCACCAGAAAGCCCAAGCGAAACACGGCCATCGCAATGTGCAAAACGCCAATCATCAATGCCAGTGTTAAGCAGAGTCCGATAAACTCTGGGCTGCCCGGCGTTGCCAATGCGCCGACGCCTGCGAAAACCAACAGCGACACCATCGCCACTGGGCCAACGGCCAAAGAGTTGCTGGTCCCCAGCATGGCGTACAAAATCAACGGCACGATGCTGGCGTATAGGCCCACCTGCGGCGGCAGGCCGGCCAGCATCGCGTAGGCCATCGACTGTGGAACGAGCATGATCGCGACGACCAAACCGGCGATCAGGTCGCTGGCGAACTGATCGCGGCGGTAGCTCGAAAGCGTCGTTGCCAGTGGCGATATCGCCTTAATCCACTGCCACACCATTAGGCTCTCTGCAACGATGGCACGACCGGTCCGAACAGAACAATCGAAAACCACCACTGCCAAGGCCGCATGATTCGTTCAGTCATGGTTGTTCACTTTCCTGTAGCAGAAGTCCCAGACGTGATCGACAAAGCCGGAACCAGGCAGATGCAGTTGTGACGCATCGACACATTTGTACTTGTGGTCGAGCAGGCTCCGCGCACGTTTTTCGCCGAGTAGCTCAGTGATCAGTTCAAGTGAAAGCAAAGATGCGTTTTTTTTGTTTGTAGGATTTATAGTGAGTACACCACCGCAATCGGCGCGCCAATAGCCCAGGACAGAAAAATATAGATAGAAAAATGGGCGAGCTAGTTTTCTTGTCTCCATCTTTCTGTCAGGACTAGGAAGGACCGCCGATTGCACTCAGAAGCCCAAGAATTTAGTGGCCGTCATGCGAATACTCGATAAGTTCGGCTGGCTTGTTCGGCCTATGTCGACCTCAATCAACCGTGGTCGATATTCGCCAGTCACCCAATGGCTGGGGCAGACAACGATCACCGCGTCTCCCCGCGTCATCTCGGCACCCTGCTCGCGCGATGCCATGCAGCCCAGGTGCACAGGTGGTCCAGGGCGACTGTGCCAATGCGGTAAGAGCTGGCCCAGCGGCAAACGCACCAACGCAAGAGCAACAAGCCCCGAGCGTACTGAGACATAGCGTCTGATCATCGAAAGTTCTCCATTTGAGCAGAGAAACACTGCTGCGTGATTCACATGAATCCTGCAGAGGAGAACGAGTCGCAAAGGCCATGCCACTTACGATCGTATGAACGACGGCACCCATTTTGCAACGTCGACTTTCGAGCTGAATACAGTTGTTCGGCGAACACATTAAGTTCAAGGGAGTTACGAAACGATGCGTACAAACATTCTTTGCTCGATTCTATTGGTTGCAACGATGGCTGCGCAGGCAGCGAATGCCCAAGACGACGCGGCGAAAGTCGTAGCCGGTGAGCGCGCGCAGGCGTTCGTGGTACACTTGTCACACTTTACGGATGACCTGCACCGCGCGTTTATGGCTTTGAAAACGGCCGACATGCTGGTGGGTGAGAAAGTCACAGTCACTTTGTATCTCGACCTAGAGGCGGTGCGTCTAGCCGAACGCCGCCAGGACTTGGAGGTAACCTGGGGTAGTAGTCCGACGACGCTCGGCGAACTCTATACACGCTTCACTGAGAAAGGTGGACGCGTGCTAATATGTCCCCACTGTGCTCATGGGGCACGCATCGCACCGATGGGGACGCGACCCCACGCACTCATCGCGACGGAGGATGAACTGCGAACCATGTGGCTCGAAGCCGATAAAGTAATCGACTATTGAACAGGACTATAAAGCCATCGACTAATGAACAGATAGTTATACGCCTTCACAATTCTGACAGGAAGCCCGCGATGCTTAGAGCTATGAATTGGATTACCCGTGGGGCCGCCGCCTTAAGTTGTGCCATTTTACTACTCATTATGGCAGGTTCCCTGCAGGAGAGTCGGCAACTGCCGACGTTCAGTGAAAGCGTCGGACTAGCATTCTTTCCCGTCGGGGTGATGTTGGGAATGATTGTTGGCTTCAGATACCCCATGTACGGCGGCTGCGTCACACTGGTAAGCCTGATCGCTTTTTATAGCTGGCATCTAGTTGTCGCGGAGGCGTTACCCAGTGGTCCATTTTTCGCGCTCTTTGGATTGCCAGGAGTGATGTTCCTCGCAGTGGGTTGGCTCAGTAATCGGCAGCGGTCTGCACCGCTTTAGGCTGGACCGCTAAAAGCTTGATGTTGCGGCACTTTAGGATTTGCACAACATTCCCTTCCGTCTTTCAAATTCGCGTACTTCCAACCGCGAAGCCACGCCATGAACGCTGGAGAACAGCTAGGTTTAGGGAAAACGCTGCGCAAGCTTCCAGCTTGTGTTTCACGAACCGTTCCGAGCCGCCCAACTGGAAGCGTAGTCGGCCTTTTATCTGTGCTGGAGTTCTAGGACTGACGTTTAGCAATCGAACGCGCGGTTGCCTTTGGGCCTCCCCGAAAGTCTGTCAGAAAGCTCCTGATGAAGAGCTTGTGAAGTTCGTGACTGGGAAACGAGCATCAAAGCTCTAAATTTCAAGTGTTACATTCGCACTTGAGTTTATAGCTTAAATCCTTGGACAGCGGTGAATGGATCGGCATGATAGTTGCCCTTCCATCCCCCTGGTCAACACTCATCGCCACTCATCGCCAGGAGGGAATTTGATGTCGCTGGTAACAGATCAATTCACAGCAGCACAACCTATGTTGTGCGCCATATCACACTCGCACAACCATCGCCGTGTCAATGCGGAGCGTGATGCCGCTCATCCACTGTTACACAAAGTCACGCGGATGCTGGGCAATTCGCCCTATAGTGAGCTGAGATCGGCTAACTGCGAATACCATGACGGTACTGTCGTGCTCAATGGCCAAGTCAGTTCCTTCTACCTCAAGCAGTTGGCCCAAGCGCTGGTGGCTCGCGTGACACCCAGTTCGCGCATCCGCAATCAGTTGCAGGTTGTCTACCCGGAATGTAAACACCCACGAAAGCCACGTTGAACATGGATGCCTGCATTCCCCTTCTTTCAAGCCGTGCGGACGTATCGCTGGGCGTGGACGGACTCCAATTGTCCAGCGGTATTAGTCTGTTCTACCAAGCGTGCCATTCGCCAGATTTCGCTCTTCTAGTACGAGACTACCATGTGCCAGCAACACGATGAATCAGAGAGATGCCCAAAAGCTCACACCTCAGCTAGTTTCGGGTGCGCAGCCAGGGCTTTCGACGAGCTGCCTCGTCTGCTGAAGCATGCTCAAGTCCTCCCTCGTCTTGATGACTAAAATTCGACCCGGTGATTTGGCTGCGGCGACGTCCGTGTCGGGCTCACCATGGAGATTGTTAATCGAATCAAGATGCAAGCCGAGGCATTCTAAGCCGTTGCAGATTTCCGCGCGGACCTGTGCCGAATTCTCTCCCACTCCGGCGGTGAATACCAACGCATCGACTCCACCCAACGTCACGGCCAATGCACCGATGGCTTGCCGCACTCGATGGCAATACATGGCAATCGCCATCTGCGCTCGTTCGTTACCGCTGGCCGCCGAAGCCATGACAGCACGCATGTCCGCCGAGACACCCGAGACGCCCAGTAGGCCGGAGCGTCGGTTGAGGCCGTCTCTGATTGCGTCGATCGAGAGTCCGCACTGTTGCTGCAAATGTAGAATTACTTCTGGGTCGAACGAACCGCTGCGGGTAGCCATCATCAAGCCTTCCAGCGGCGTGAATCCCATCGTGGTGTCCAGGCACTTTCCATCGCGAACAGCGGACGCCGAGCAACCGTGACCGAGATGGCAAATGACCAGACGCAGCGGTCGCTTTGGATGCCCCAGCATCTCAGCGGCACGTTTGGCACAATAGGCATGACTGAGACCGTGGAACCCGTAGCGCCGAATCCTCCATTGCTCCGCCCACTCATTCGGAATGGCATAGGCCTGAGCGGCTGGGAGCATGGTTCGATGAAAGGCAGTATCGAAGCATGCGATATGTGGAAGGTCGGGGAATTCCGCCATGGCGGCATCGATCGCTTCCAGGCTGGGTGGATTGTGCAGTGGCGCCAGACCCGATAGCTCAGCAAGCTTCGAACGAACGTCTGGCGTTATTCGCATTGCTCGGTCGAAATCTCCACCATGTACGACGCGATGGCCCACTGCACTGAACGAATCGGGGCCAGTGAACAGGCGGGGCGCGGTCTGTCGAAGATCACCGATTGCTCGAAGCAGTGAACTCGCCGGCCCTTTCCAATCGACGACCTCATTGACTTTGGTATTAGGCGTGGTGAATTGATAGTCCGTTGCCTCGCCCGCCCAATCGACCAATCCCGAAGCGAGGAGCGTGCAATCGTTAGCATCCACAACGGAAAACTTCAGGCTACTCGAACCGGTATTTACCAGTAGCACACTCACGGTTCTTGATCCGCATGATTCTTGGCGTCGCCCCATCGCCAGTCGCGGATTTCGGGCATGTCGGAACCATGCATGCGAATGTACTGTTTGTGCTCGATCAATTTTTCACTGATCGCCTGCTTGGCGTACGCAGCCCGGGCTCTCAGTTCGGGAACGCGGTCGATGACATCACCCACTAGGTGGAATCGATCCAGGTCGTTTAGCACCACCATGTCAAACGGTGTTGTGGTCGTGCCCTCTTCCTTGTAGCCTCGCACGTGAAGGTTTCTGTGATTCGTCCGCCGATAGGTTAGACGGTGGATCAGCCACGGGTAGCCATGAAACGCAAAGATGATGGGTTTGTCAGTGGTAAACATGATGTCGAACTCCTTATCTGACAAACCGTGCGGATGCTCGGTATCGGATTGCAGCTTCATCAAGTTTACGATGTTGATAACGCGAACCTTCAAATCCGGAAGATGCTTTCGCATTAGATCAACGGCAGCGAGCGTTTCGAGGGTAGGCACGTCGCCACAGCAAGCCAGCACGACGTCGGGTTCACTTCCCTGATCGCTGCTTGCCCATTCCCAAATGCTGACCCCAGCTTCACAGTGCTTGATCGCTTGATCCATCGTCAACCATTGTGGCATTGGCTGCTTACCCGCCACGATGACATTGACTTTGTTGCGGCTTCGCAGGCAATGGTCGGTGACCGACAGCAGGCAGTTGGCGTCGGGTGGCAGGTAGACGCGTATAATTTCGGCCTTCTTGTTCACGACGTGGTCGATGAAACCGGGGTCCTGATGGCTAAAGCCGTTGTGGTCCTGACGCCAAGTGTGTGACGAGAGCAGATAATTGAGCGACGCGATCGGACGTCGCCAGGGAATCTCGCTGCAGACCTTGAGCCATTTCGCATGTTGGTTGAACATCGAATCAATGATGTGGATGAAAGCCTCGTAGCAGTTGAAGAAACCGTGGCGACCGGTTAACAAGTAGCCTTCGAGCCAACCTTGACACTGATGCTCGGATAGCATTTCCATGACGCGACCGTCGGGCGAAATGTGATCGTCGCTCGGCAGGATTTCTCCCACGAAGGTGCGCCCCGTCACTTCGAACACATCCCCCCAGCGGTTCGACGCGTTCTCGTCTGGGCTGAAAATGCGAAAATTGCGCGAGTCGAGATTGTTCTTCATCACGTCGCGGATGAATTTGCCTTGGACGCGAGTGGCTTCGGCGTTGACGCTGCCGGGATTCGATACCTCGACCGCGTACTCACGAAAATCGGGCAAACGCAAACTTCTCATGAGCGCGCCGCCGTTGGCATGGGGATTCGCCCCCATCCGCCGCTCCCCCTGCGGTGCGAGCTGCGACAACTCCGAGTTGAGCCGGCCTTGATCGTCAAACAGTTCATCCGGTCGATAGCTCTTCATCCACTGTTCAAGCTGCGCGACGTGCGCGGGGTTTTCGTGCAACTGCCCGAGCGGTACTTGGTGGCTGCGCCAACTTCCTTCGGTTTGCACGCCGTCCACCTCGCGTGGCCCCGTCCAGCCTTTGGGCGAGCGGAGCACGATCATCGGCCAACGCGGGCGCGAGGGGTCGTTGTTCTGTCGAGCGTGGTTCTGAATGCGGCGGATTTCGTCGGTGACTCGGTCCATCGTCGCTGCCATTTGTTGATGCATCCGCTCGGGATCATCCCCTTCGACGAAATGCGGCGCGTATCCGTAACCTCGCAGCAATTGGTCCAGTTCGTCGTGGGTGATGCGAGCCAGCACCGTCGGGTTGGCGATCTTGTATCCGTTTAAGTGCAAGATCGGAAGCACGGCGCCGTCGTGGATCGGATTGAGAAACTTATTGGAGTGCCATGCCGTAGCCAGCGGACCAGTTTCTGCTTCGCCGTCGCCAACGACGCAGGCGGCGATCAAATCGGGGTTGTCGAACACGGCGCCGAACGCGTGGGACAACGCGTAGCCGAGCTCGCCACCCTCGTTGATGCTACCCGGTGTCTCTGGTGCCACGTGGCTGGGAATGCCGCCGGGAAAACTGAATTGTTTGAACAACCGCCTCATCCCCACTTCGTCTTGCGAGACGTTGGGGTAGTGTTCGGTATAGGTACCTTCCAGATATGTGTTGGCGACCAGCGCTGGTCCACCGTGTCCCGGTCCAGTGACATAGATGACATTTAGATCTTGGCTGTTGATGACACGATTCAAATGCACGTAGATGAAGTTCAGACCGGGGGTCGTCCCCCAGTGTCCCAGCAAACGCGGCTTGATATGTTCCTTTCGCAGCGGTTCTTTCAACAGTGGGTTGTCGAACAAGTAAATCTGGCCGACCGACAAATAGTTCGCCGCTCGCCAATAGGCGTCCAGTCGCGAGAGTTCCTGATCAGAGAGAGTTGACGTTGATTCAAGCTGAGTGGTCGCGGACATGATTCGGCCGTGGGTGAAAGTAGCACGGTGGTCTCCACCGTGAGGTAAACGTCGCACGCTGGTCTCCACCGTGAGGTAAACGTCGCACGCTGGTTGCCACCGCAGCGGTCTCCACCGTGAAGGAATGCAGCGAGTCACAATTCTCGACGGTGTCTGCCGAGCTTTGTCCATGGCAGCTCGCGTGCCAAACGTCTGCGGAGATAGCCAACGGTGGAAATCGACGCGCTAAGCTCACGCAAAGTGTGCGTCAGCAGCCAATGAGTGTACCAAAATGGACTGGCCTGTTCCAACAAGCCTGGTGGCGCGCGACTAGTGCTTTGTTCCAATTGAAAATCAGGACTGGAGGTAGTGGACGAGGCCCGCGAGTCCGGCACTTTGTTCCAATTAAGAATTAGGATTGGAGGTAGTGGACGGGGCCCGCGAGTCCGGCACGATTAGCAAGGCCAAAAGGACTCGTAACCTCGTCCACTACGCTAAAATCAAATTGGAACAAAGCGCTAGATGCGTTGATAGCGTTCCATCCGAGTGGCTTGTTGAATTCACTACTCAACTTGCCCTACATGTCGAATGCCCCGGATCGCTCGGGTTGGAACGACATTTTTTCAATACGCTTACGAGTCTCATTTTTTAAGATGTGCAACGTCAAGCTTTCGCCGACCCGACGTCCGAAGATCTCGGCGCCCAGCGGTGAAAGCACTGACAGTTTCCCTTCGGCAACGCTCGCCTCGTCGGGATATACTAGCGTGAAGGTGTCGGCCTCATTGTGAACCAAGTCGAACAGCTTGAACGTCGAGTTCATCGTCACGATGTCGGGCGGCATCTCGCGGGAGTCGACAACGGTCGCACGTTCCAGCCGGTTTTCCAGCTCCTTCAGGTGCGCGCGTTCATGCCCGTTCGTTTCGGCGAACTTGCTGTCCAGCAAAATCTGCAGGCGTTGGAGGTCGATTCGGGTGATAGAGATTTCTGGAGTTGTCATGGAAAACTTCTGATTCAAAGGATTGTGGGTTGATCGTAGCACGGTGGTCTCCACCGTGAGGCAAACGGTGCACGGTGGTCTCCACCGTAAGGCAAACGGTGCACGGTGGTCTCCACCGTAAGGCAAACGGTGCACGGTGGTCTCCACCGTGAATGGCTATGCGCTATTCTTGGTGGGGACCACCGAGCTACAGCAGTCAGGCTGCCACGCTTTCGCGCTCGGGCTGAAACACCAACTCTTCGACCAGCCATCGGCCGACCCCGCTGGGCACTTTCCAACGCACCGTATCGCCGACGCGATAGCCAAGGATGGCAGTTCCAAGCGGAGCCAGGATTGACAGCTTCCCTTCAGCGATATTTGCCTCATTGGGATAGACCAGAGTGAATGTCTCGGTTTCCTTGGTCTTCATGTCCCGCAATCGAATGGTCGAGTTCATCGTGATCACATCGCAGGGAACTTCGGCCGGTTCAACGACGTTCGCCACATCGAGTTCACGTCGGAGATCGCTCAGATACGGCTTGTCGCGGATCGCGTCCACGAAGCTGCTCAGAAACAGATCGTTCAATCGCTCGTGATCGGCCTTGGTAATGATGATTTTCTTTAGAGCCATGATGCTGACTTCCATAGGATAAGGTTGAGAAACCAACTAGCAATGCAACCGTTGCGCCAAATCGAGGCGCAGCTTTCCCGCGCGCGGTGTGTTCACTTAGAGTCGAAAGGCCTCGTCTCGGGGGAGGCTAAGCGAACGTCAGTTCACGACGACGTTCGTTCCTGCTCGTCGACGACTTGGCGGCCGGTACACGCTCGACTTGATGCGAGAGGCAGAGTTCGAGAGAGTGGTTGTTGACCTCCAGCGACAGTCGCGTCATTGCAAATGGCGAGCGATCACGATGGAACGCCTGCACACAGTGGATTGCAAGCTGCACGGCGTAGTAACTCCGAGTATGGCCACAAACAACAACACAGTCCCCATCAGCTTCAATTGCAACATTGTGAACCATGCCACGCGTGTCTTTGGCAAACATCTCAGCAAACGCGTTAAGCCATTCGCTTTCGAGATACCAGTTTTCCAGTTCGCTTCGCATCGTAGCCGTCCCTGTGGATATGTTGCAAAAGATCTGCGATTGGCACGTCAACGCTATGCCATCGACCGCAGAAGAATCGCAATTACAAACAATAGAATCAAAATAAACTGAACAAGCAGCATCTCACGATGCGAGTCATCGACCCAGGGTTCAGCTACAGGGCGACTGCCTTTGAGTGCGTTACCAATTTGGTATTCTGGATTCTTCATCAACATGGCTGGACCTCCTTACAAGTAGGGCACAAAGAATCTGGCTTTGTTGAAGGAGGAGGTAATGCAACGGCTGTGCCAGTAGGTTGTGGAGGCACGAATTGCAGGCAAAACACTGCAAAAGGTGGGTCTGTGGTGAGCGGTGGCGTCAAATCACGTTGCCATCGACAACCTGAGTTGACGCGACTTGGTAAAGGGAGTCTCGAGTTTTTGTGGGTGCGATAGCTGCGATCAAAATCTAAGAACGTAATCCGCACGGACCAGTGTTTGCACTAGAATGACCCGTATGCTTCTTCCCGTAACCACCTCATCAACGGAGTGCTTCCTATGACCCTCGACTTGTCCACAGACTTTGGCGGCTTAAAACTTCGCTCGCCGATCATTGTCGGTTCGTGCCCGTTGACCGCCAACACGGAGAATCGCATCGCCATGCAGAGTGCCGGCGCTGGGGCACTCGTGCTGCCGTCCCTGTTTGAAGAACACGTGATTGCATGGCGGATTCGCAACGGTGGCTCGGTAACTGAGCGAGAGCGGCATTTACTCGATATCATGACCGACATGACGCGAGACGCATTGATTCCGGACGTTGAAAGCTACCTTTCGATGCTGAACCGAGCGAGCGTGCAGTCCAACATCCCGATCATCGCCAGTCTGCACGGTGGCACCGATGGCAACTGGTTGGAATTCGCTGGAGAGCTGCAGGACACTGGTGCCAATGCAATCGAATTGAACGTGCATCATCGTCCCGACAATGACTACGACGATCCCCGAGAGCTGGAAGATCAGGTGGTCGAGCTAGTGAAAACGATTCGGACATCCATCTCGGCCCCACTGTTCCTGAAACTGCACCGCGAGTACACCGCCGTCAGCCATTTGGCGCGACGATTGGTCTCAGGTGTGCAAGGTCTGATTCTGTATGCACGCGATCCGGAGATCGATATCACCTTGGACAGTTTCAAGTTGCAAAGCACGTGGGGCCTTTCGGAACCCGGGCAGATTTCGCCGACGCTGCGAGCGCTGCTAAGTGTTTACAGTCATTGTCCGGCGATGCCGCTCGCGGGAAACGGTGGTATCGGACGTCCCAAAGACGTCATCAAAACACTACTTGCAGGTGCCGATGCGGCGGTGGTCGTTTCGGCCATCTATCGCGAAGGCCCCGACGTTATTCGCACCATGCTCGATGGGTTGAGACAGTTCATGGAGAGTCATCGAATCCGCTCGCTGAAAGAACTGCAGTCGAAACGCCCGATGGAGTTTAGCAGCGATGAAGATCGACTGAATACTATCGAAGGCTTGTCGCTGAGACCTGTCCCCAACGGCATTGCCGAGGGTGAGCATGTAATCCGCGGAGACAAGTGGGGGCATCCTGTCGGGTAGCCCAAGCGGTTGCTTTGGTCATTCTTGGCTAGCTGGCGAGGCACTTTCGGATCGTTGACATGGTGGGCGAATGCCCGTATGATTTCAGCAACTTTTCGGCCGTGTCGGGGCGCTTATTGCCTCGAACTGCCTTGCCTTCGTGATCGATATCCCATCTTGGCTGAAACGTTTGGTTTGAGTGTTCAACTTCTCCTTGCCGTGCTAGGATAGTTGCTTCAGTCATTCGCCAGTGCCAGTCCGTCACGACAGGCGTTTCAATGCATGCGGCGACAGCCAATTTGCGTTTACAAGAGTTCATTGTGATCTTACCCGAACTGCTATCGCGTACCCGTGTCATTTCGATCGTCGGCGACATTTTGAAGGTCCAGGCCGACGACGTCGCGCTGGGCGAATTGGCTTGGGTCGAAAACGGTGACCAGCTTCCGTCACTGGCGCAGGTCACTGAGATTCGACGCGATGTTATCTCGCTGCAAGTCTTTGCCGGTGGCAAAGGGCTGCGATCGGATGCCAGCGTGCGCTTTCTCGGCCATGCAGCCCAGGTGCCGTTTTCCGATGACATCTTGGGGCGTGTTTTCAATGGCGTTGGGCAGCCCATGGACGGTGGCCCCGAATTGTCGGGCCATCGACGCGTCGACGTGGGCGGACCGTCGGTCAACCCGGTTACGCGAGTCGTACCGTCAAAGATGATCCAGACGCAAGTCCCGATGATTGACGTTTTCAACTGCCTGGTTGAAAGCCAAAAGATTCCGATCTTCTCGATCGCTGGCGAACCTTACAACGAACTGCTGGGGCGGATTGCGATTCAGGCCGATGCCGACGTAGTGGTCTTCTGCGGCCTGGGTTTGATTTTTGACGAGTTCCACTTTTTTCGTGACAAGTTTGAAAACGAGGGGGTCTTTCCTCGGACGGTGATGTTTGCGAACCGAGCGTCCGATCCGATCGTCGAACGCTTGCTCGCTCCCGATCTGGCGTTGAAGGTGGCTGAGCGCTTCGCGGTGGAACAGGACAAACGCGTGTTGGTGTTGATGACCGATATGACCGCCTTCGCCGACGCCTTGAAGGAAATCGGGGTGGCGATGGAACGCATTCCGTCCAACCGTGGATACACGGGCGACCTGTATAGCCAACTCGCCGCCCGATACGAACGGGCTTGTGATTATCGCGGTGCTGGCTCGGTGACGTTGTTAGCCGTGACAACCATGCCCGGAAACGACGTGACGCATCCGGTTCCCGACAACACCGGATATATCACCGAGGGCCAATTTTATTTGCACGACGGTATGATCGACCCATTCGGTTCGTTGTCGCGATTGAAACAGCAAGTCATCGGCAAGGTCACGCGCGAAGACCACTCGGCGGTAATGAACACGATGATTCGGTTGTACTCGGGTGCCCGGCAGGCAGAGCAGAAGCAACTGATGGCGTTCGAGCTATCAGCGACGGATCACAAACTATTGAAATTCGGCGAGCTGTTTGCCGACCGCTTTATGCGAATCGACGTGGCTCTACCGCTCAACGAGGCCCTCGACCTGGGATGGAAAACGATGGCTGAGTGTTTTGAACCGCAAGAACTGCTGGTCAAGGAAGACATCTTGGAAAAGTACTATCCTACGTCATGACACTCGCTTTAAACAAAACAACGCTCAAGCGACAACGCGACCAAGCCAAGCTGTATCGCCGGTTCTTACCGTCATTGGAGTTGAAACGTCAACAGTTGCAGGTCGCTTGGCGAAAGTCCCAAGCCGAGTTGGCGGCATTGGAATCCGATGTCAAACGGGTCAAAGCCGACTTGATAATGTTGTACCCACTGGTGGGCGGTTCGACGATCGACATTGCCGAAATGGAGCATTGGGTTCGGATCGTCGACTTTCAACTGAACACAGAAAATGTTGTCGGCACGTCGGTTCCGGTGTTAGGCGAGCTTCGGCTGGAAGTTCAAGAGTACTCGCGGTTGACCATGCCCTTTTGGGTCGACTCATTGGTTGTGGCCTTGCAGCAGTTGGTGCGTCTGCGGGTGCAGGTTCAAATTGCTCAACAAAGGACGGACGTTCTGGCCGCTGCGTTGCGTCGCGTGACTCAACGCGTCAATTTGTTTGACAAAGTGCTGATTCCGAAAGCGGAAGAGAACATTCGTCGCATCGTGATTTTTTTGTCCGACCAAGAACGCGCGGCGGTCGTGCGTTCCAAAATTGCCAAGTCCCGCTGAGAAGAATCAAGTTAGGATCCTAGAAGTTGGCCATCGTCCCTCTGCATCGCATGACATTGATCGGTGAATTGAAGCACCGCGATCGTGTCATCCTGGAGTTGCAACGCCTGGGATGTGTGCATGTGCTCGACTTAAGTGATGCGGATCGCGAACCGGATGGACTCGGTGATTTGGCGATCGACTTGAAGGCAGCGATCAGCTACTTGGAACGCAGCCCGGAGAAGCGGCCAGCACCATCGAATGTGCCGTCGTGGCAGGAAAGCTCGCAGCAACGCGAGCAGGTCCAACGCATTGCGGCGGAAGTTTTGCAGATCGAGACCCAATCGCGACTGCTGGGCGCAGAACAAGAAGCTGTTCGAGACGCGATCGAACAAACGCGGCCTTGGGGGAGTTTTAGGGAGCCCGCTGCCGATGAACTTGGCGACCAGCGGTTGTTCTTTTACCGTTTGACGCATCGCCAAACTCACGCAGCGAAGAAGTTGATTCAGCATTTGACTGCCGAGCGAATTTGCGTCGATCGTCAACACGAATACTGGCTGATCATCGCCCCCGACCCGCCAGCGGACATGCCTTGTGAACCCGAAACGCTCGACCCGCGTTCGCTCGACGAACTTTACACACGCTTGGATGAAATTGACGCCCTGCGGGAGCAACTGCAAGTGCGGCGGCTCGCGTTGACCCGCTGGCTCGACCAATTGCGTTTCCACTTGTCCGCCGTGCAGGACGAAACGTCGCGGATGATTGCGTCGCAGAGCTCCTTGGTCGATGGGCCGGTATTTGTCTTGGATGGCTGGGTGCCGCAGCGAAAGTCTGAGCAATTGAAGGCGTTCGCCAACGAGAACACACTGGCGCTTCGGCTTCGCAAACCGGTATCGGATGACCAACCGCCGACGCTGCTCAGCAACCCACGCCCGATCGCGGGTGCCGAAGGGGCGGTCACGTTCTTCATGACACCCGGCTATCGTGCATGGGATCCGACGTGGGTGATGTATTTCTCCTTCGCTGCATTCTTCGCCATGATCTTGGCCGACGCCGGCTACGGAGTCGTGCTGGCCTTGATTTTGGCCCTAGCCGCCAAGCCGCTCGGTCGCACCGAATCAGGGCGTCGCTTTCGCTACTTGGCCGTGTTCATGGTTGCGATCACGATCGTGTACGGTTTGTTGATCGGCAGCTTCTTTGGCATCGCACCACCGCCCGGCAGTTGGTTGGATCG
This sequence comes from Pirellulaceae bacterium, assembly GCA_020852965.1. Classification (GTDB taxonomy): domain Bacteria; phylum Planctomycetota; class Planctomycetia; order Pirellulales; family Pirellulaceae; genus Aureliella. Next base: position 34,229 of record JADYZV010000023.1, read on the forward strand.
ATTGGTCATCAAGAGCGATGGTCGTTCGATTATGGATGACCGAGAGGGGATGATGTTGGTGGCGGCCACGATCGGCGTCTTCCATTTGGTGCTTGCCAATGCAATTGTCGCTTGGCGATGGCTCGGTAGTGGACACGCGTTATCGTCAGTCGGTTGGATGCTGGCACTGATTGGTGGTTGGCTACTGGCCCTGGCGATGCTACCGAAGCCTGACGTGAAGGCGACTTTGGCTGATTGGTTCGGTGGCAACTCAGAATATTGGAAAGCCGCTATGACGAACTCGGGTTGGTGGGCGCTTGGCGGTGGATTGGGGTTGGTGTTCTTATTCTCCAGCACCCGCTCCGTCTTTTCCATTCGCCCACGCGATTGGTTGATGCGATGCGTCGACGGCGCCATGGGCTTAACCGGAGTCACGAAAGCATTCGGCGACACGCTTAGTTACTTGCGATTGTTTGCGTTGGGACTTGCGAGTGCCCAGCTCGCGATCGTCTTTAATCAGTTGGCATCCGACGTTTCGCAAGTCCAGGGGATTGGCTTGCTGCTCGGGCTGTTGATTTTTTTGCTCGGGCACACTTTGAACCTTTTGTTGGCCGTCGTCGGCGGCGTCGTCCACGGGTTGCGTTTGAATTGCATTGAGTTCTTTAGTTGGTCGCTCACCGATGAGGGACAACCGTTTGAAACCTTCGAGATAAAAGCAGAGAAATGATGGAGTCACCTTTTTGGGACATGATGGGTATGGCTGGTATCTACGCACCGCTGGCACTTGGTGCGATCGGCAGTATTATGGGGTGCAGTGCGGGCGGCCAAGCGGCGTGCGGTGCCATGCTGGATGTAGAAAGTGGCTATGGTCGATTGGTCGGTTTGTCGGCCCTGCCGTCATCGCAGACGATTTACGGCATCGTGGTGATGCTGTCACTCAATCGCACCATTGACATCGGAAACGCACCTGGCTTGTTTGCGATTGGAACGATGTGTGGCGTCGCGTTGTGGTTCAGCGGTTGGTATCAAGGCAAGTGCTGCGCGTCCGCGATTCACGCGACGAAGAGCAAACCGGAAGTGTTCGGTTTGGCAGCGGCTCCGGCGGCGATCGTAGAAGGATTTGCCGTGTTTGCCTTCATCTTTGCATTGATTTTAGCTGGCAGTTTGCCTGTCGCCACGGGAGGTGTTTGATTCCATGGTAACATCCAATACGAATGCGTCCTCATCGAGCGACACGGCCGGTGTGCAACAACTGATCGACCGTTTGAAATCGGAAGGTGTTCAGGAAGGTAAACAGCAAGCCGATGCGTTGTTGCTGGCGGCCAAGAAGGAAGCCGCCGCAATCCTGGATGCAGCAAGGGTCGAAGCCGATGCGATCTTACGTGATGCAGGACGAGAAGCCGAGCGCACCGAGGCGAATGGCACACGAGCCTTGACGCTGGCGGCCCGCGATACGAGTTTACAACTCAAGGAGCAACTCGAACGCGAGTTTCGCGGCTGGATTGGTGGATTGGTCCAGCAACAACTCGATGCACCGGATTTCTTAGCCAAGATCATTCGTGAAATGGCGGGACAGTGCAACGATGCTATTGGCGAAGCTACCGACAACATCAAATTGTTAATCGCAGAAACAGGATCGCAAAACGACAAAGCGGCCCACGAATTTGAGAAGTTTGTCGCGAGCCAAGCGGCGGCGATGTTTGAACAAGGCGTTTCGGTGCAACTCGATCCATCGGTCCAGCACGGCTTCCGAATGCGATTGGGGGGGAACAACGTTGAGATCGACATGACCGACGAAGGGGTGTCGGCTGCGTTGATGCGGTTCTTGGCTCCGAAATTTCGTAAACTGATCGGATCGTCGCTCCGTGAAGGTACCAACGAGTAGATTCGCCATGACGATGTACTACACCCTGGTCGCGTCTTTGCCGGCGCTACCCCGATCGTTTGATGCTGGACCGAGCCCGATCACTGCGTCAACGCTGCATCACCGTCTGTCGATCTTGACCGATGACGACCGACGCATCGTCGGCCAACTTTCGCATTTTTTCCGGTGGGATCGACAACCGATCGGGCGCACGGATGCCGAGGTGATCGCGATGCACCGGCGACTCAACCATGAGATCGGCAATCCGTTGGTTCGGCGATTGATCGAGCATCGCTTTGAAATGCGAACCCTGGTCGCTGCGGTGCGCTGTCAACGAGAGGGAAAATCGCTTCCGGAGTTGCCCGAATTACCGGTCTCCGACTTGATCCGTCGACATTGGAACCAGCCTGGATTTAGGATGAGTTCGCGTTATCAATGGCTCGTTAGGTTCTGCCATGCACTCGATGAGAACCGAGCTCAACAAGCTCAACGCCATCTTTTTGATGAACTCTGGAGCCTCTGGAGCCGGCTGGATCAGCAATACCATTTCACATTCGAGTCGATCATTTTGTACGTGGCCCGCTGGGAAATCCTACAACGCTGGGCCAGCCAGAATACGGAACTAGGCGAACAGCGCTTCGATGCATTGGTCGATAGAATCTTGGGTGAAGCATGTTTGGAAATTTGACCCAGAGATGCGAGAGTAGGAGTGACGCAATGAAAGCATGCGCACCGTCTCACTGTCTCAGCGTTTGATTTCAGCTCTGTGTCTCCCCGCCTCTGTGTCAAATTCTTTACTCACCTCACTGCAAAAAAGCACAACCATGACGGCTACTCAAAATCAGAACGGCACCACGACCGCCAAGGTCCTGGGCGTCAACGGAAATATCGTTCGCATCGAACTAGCCGGTCAGCGAATCATGAAGAACGAGGTCGCCTACGTTTGCGTCGGTGATGAGCGACTCAAAGCCGAAGTGCTTCGCATCAACGGCAACGAAGCCGACTTGCAAGTCTTCGAGGAGACGGATGGCATTCGCTATGGCGACAGGGTCGAACTGTCCGGTCAATTATTGTCCGTTTCGCTCGGCCCCGGTTTGCTTGGAACGATCTACGACGGACTGCAAAACCCGCTTCGAAAACTTGCCGACTTGGACGGATTCTTTCTCAAACGCGGCCGAGAGATCGACGCGCTCGATCCGTCCGAGTCATGGGATTTTACGCCAGCGGTTCGAGTCGGTGAGCGAGTCGTTGCTGGGCAGACTCTCGGCACGGTCCCCGAAATGAACATCAAGCACAAAATCATGGTTCCCTTCGACGCGACCGCAACTCTAACCGTTCAGAGTATTGCCGAGGGTCGCCTCCGAACCGATGCCACCGTCGCGACTTTGGTGGACGGCAAGGGCCGCACTGTGGATGTTCCGGTGATGCAGACGTGGCCTGTGCGGCAACCCGTTTCGGCGTGGATGCAACAACAACGTTTAGTCGATCGAGAATTTCCATCGCAACCCTTGATCACGACCACACGGATCGTCGACACGTTCTTTCCCATTGCCCGCGGCGGTACCGCTTGCATCCCTGGTCCATTCGGAGCGGGCAAGACCGTGCTGCAAGGATTGATCGCCAGGTACTGCGCTGTCGATGTGGTGATCGTGGTTGCGTGTGGTGAACGGGCGGGCGAAGTCGTCGAGACGATTCACGATTTCGCCGAGATGGCAGACCCGCGCACGGGAGGCAAGTTGATGGATCGCACGATCATCATTTGCAACACGTCGTCGATGCCCGTCGCAGCTCGCGAAGCGTCGATCTACACCGGCATCACGCTGGGAGAGTATTATCGGCAAATGGGTTTGGATGTGTTGTTGTTGGCCGATTCAACTTCGCGATGGGCACAAGCGATGCGGGAAACGAGCGGCAGATTGGAAGAGATACCGGGCGAAGAAGCTTTCCCCGCATATCTGGACAGCGCCATCAAGCAGCTCTACGAACGGGCGGGTGTACTGCGTTTACACGATGGCGAGACGGGGAGTTTGACCTTGATCGGATCGGTTTCGCCGGCTGGCGGCAACTTTGAAGAGCCCGTGACACAGTCGACGCTCGGTACTGTCAAGTGCTTCCTGGGTCTGTCGTATGAACGAGCCTACAAACGTTTCTATCCCGCCATCGACCCGCTCATTTCGTGGTCGCGATACCGCGAACAACTCGAAACTTTCTTCAAAAACGAAATCGGTCCTCATTGGACTACCGGCGTTTCGGCCATGCATCAATTGCTGCGGGACGGTGAAAGCATTGCCCAAATGATGCAGGTCACGGGCGAGGAAGGCATTTCGGTCGAAGACTATGTCACGTATCAAAATGCGCTTTTCTTGGACATGGTGTACTTGCAACAGGACGCCTACGATTCGGTGGATGTGTCGGTACCGATGGCACGTCAAGTCGAGATGTTCGAGCTTTGTCAAAAGATGATTCGCCGCGAATACACTTTCGCCGACAAGGAACAAGTACGGGCATTCTACTTAAAGTTGACCGGCTTGTTCAAGAACCTCAATGCTTCTCCGTCGGGTTCGGAAGCCTACGATCGCTTTCGTCGCGAGATCGATGCGATGGTATAGTCTAAACATGTTTGAATTCGCGATGTACCACATGCCCGAAGCGAACCTATGTGAACGCAGGTGCGGGGCGATCCCTCATCGCTGCCCATGCCGTAACTCGCGGTACTCGTTACGAGCCTACAAGTGCAAGTTCGCAATGGACACACGCCACTTAGAGTTTTGACAAGCTGTTTCGACCTACTGGTGAACGTTGGGCAGGTGTGAGTGGCTCATTGAGCTAATCTTACGATGCGGCCAGTCGGCCTACCAGTTTGAACGAAACGACGACGATGGGAACCGATTTCTAATTCACTTACAGGAAGGACTGGGGGCATAGAACTTTGATGGGCGGTACGACAGGGGTGAGTCAACTGGCAGGTCTAAAATTGAGGAAACAACAAAGGAGAGTAGGGAAGGATGGTTGCGTCCTACCACATTGAGACGCTGCGCGCGCGATAGGATTGTCGAACGCGTGTTCTTACAAGACATTCGTTTATCCGCTGGTCCGCATGCCGGCAGCGATGCCGTTGATGGTTAGTCGAGTGAGGTGTCGAAACTCTTCGGTTTCCTGTTCAGTCAGACGTTGCTGACGACTGCGGCGCAACAGTTCTACTTGAGTCAAGTTCAGCGGGTCAATAAATCGATTGCGTACACGAATGGACTCCTTCAGCCATGGCGTGCTGTCGAGCAGTTCAGTTCGCCCGGTCAATTGCAGTACCACATCACAAGCCAACTCAAACTCGTCGGCAATCATGTTTGCGATCGGCTTAAGTGCAGGCTGCTCGCAGGCCAGCTCGGAATAGTGGGACGCAATTTGCATGTCTGACTTGGCTAGCGCCAATTCAGCATTGTCGACCAGTGCGCGAAAGAATGGCCAATCGCGGTACATGGATTTCAGCAGTGGACCGTGCTGTGGATCGTCCAGCAGTGGCTTCATCGCGGCTCCCATGCCATACCATGCAGGCAATAAGCAACGCGACTGAGTCCATGAGAATACCCAAGGGATCGCTCGCAAATCACTCAGGCCTCCACCAGGATTGCGTCGGGACGGACGCGATCCGATCGGCAATTGTTCGATGTCTGAGAGCGGCGTCGCGCAGCGGAAGAATTCCACAAACTGTGGCTGTTCCAACAACTTGCGATAGTTCACCAATGAATCTGCGGAGATTCGGTCAGTCGTTGTCAGCCATTGCTTTGGTGGTGGTTGCGGTGGATTGCCGGCCGCAAGCAGAGCGGACCAGATGACTTGTTCCAAATGGCGATGTGCTATGGCGGGGTCGTCATAGCGGTCAGCCAGTACTTCCCCCTGTTCGGTCAAACGCATGGAACCACGAAACGAGCCTGTGGGGAGCGACATGATACTCCGGGCTGCGGGGCCACCACCGCGTCCCAGCGAACCGCCGCGACCATGGAAGAACGTCAATTTGACATTGTACTGGGCAGCCACTTCAGCCAATCGTTTTTGAGCTTGGTACAGAGACCAACAGGCCGTCAAATAGCCGCCGTCCTTGGTGCTGTCGGAGTAGCCGAGCATGATGATCTGATGGTCGTCATGTTTCTGTAGATAGGCGCGATAAGCGGGAATATCCAGCATTCCAGCCAAAATCTCTGGGCCGCGCTTCAAATCGTCGATCGTCTCTAGCAGCGGAGCAATCGGTAGTCCGAGAGGGGCCAGCGAACTAGCTTCGGTGTCAGTAGCCGTCTGCTGCCAGAGCCACAATACTGTCAGAACATCACTGGGAGCCGCGGCCATGCTTATCACGTGAGCACCGAAGACCGAGTTGGTGAAGGCCTTCGTCAAATCGTGTAGCATACGAAACATAGCCAACGTTTCGTATTCGAATGAATCCGCTTCCCTGTTCTCGGCGATGAGCGACAGTTTGACGGCAAGCGTTTTTTCTAAGAACTGCACTCGTCCAGTTTCGTCCAGCGATTTCCAATCTTCGCAATGTCCACCGCGTCTTAAGATCGAGTCCATGACATGGGTGTAGATCTTCGCATTCTGACGTACATCCAACCGGGCCAAATGAAAACCAAATGTCTCGATCTGCGTTAGCCATTGTCGAAGTCTAACCGCTCCATACTCTCCCGCTGGCGTCGTTAGTAGGGCATCAACGAGCAACCGGACATCTGTGGCCAGTTCATCTGCGACTCGGTAAGCACCCGAGATTGTGTTGCTTTCGCAGGGCTCAATACCAGATCGACTTAGTCGTACCTGTTGCGATCGTTCCAGACGCCATCGAATCGTCGCCAGCCAACGTCGACATAACTCACTAGGTGGCAACGATGGTATGCGGTCTTTCAATTCGGGATAGGTGGATTCGGCAAGTAGTATTGCGCTTTGCAGCGTGCCGTCCAAGGGAACATGCTGCGCGGACAAGCTCAATGCATTGAAGCAGGCATCACAAGTTTTCAAATGGAATTCGAGAGCCTCTCGACGCAGCCAGGCCACTGTTTCCCGAGTCACTGACTCGGTAACTCCAGGGTGTCCATCGCGATCACCGCCAATCCATGAACCGAAGGTGAGGCACGGGCGATTGAGCCTTACTGCATCGCCATAATTCTCGCTCATACCGCGACGCAACTCCTCGGTGAGCTGAGGGATCTCATCCCAAAGCACTGGTTTGATCGAAAGTCCGCGCGAAACTTCCTGCATCACCGTCGGTCGCCAGGGGCGAATGAAGTCGGTTTGCCATAGTTTTGCTAGCTCAGTACGGATCTCTTTCTCAGTACGATCTCGCAGCTCAGGCAGCGGATCGAGATCCAAGACGGCTAGAAGACCGCGTATGGCCGTCAGTTTGCTCCGCACGGAGCGACGTTTGGCTTCGGTCGGATGGGCCGTGAAGACAAGCTCGATATGCAATTGGTCGAGCAGTTCTTGCATTTCAGAAGCGGTCTTTCCAGAATTATGTAGTTGCTTGATTGCATCGCGAATCGATTCGTTGCAAGGCCGCGGATAGACACCGCGAGCACGCTCACCGAGCACTCGCACTCGACGGCGGTCCTCGACCAAATTCAGTAAATCCAAGAAGACCGTGAAGACCCGCGTCGTGACCAATAGTTGCTCATTGCGAAGATTGGCAATCCGCTCGGTCATGTGTCGATCGGCATTTTCGACACCTGTTCGCCGATCCCATGCCAACTTACGCAAATCCTCGATCACGTTGAACGCTTCCACTCCTTCCAGCTCGCGAATCGTATCGCCTAAGATTGCTCCCAAGAAGCGAATCTCCTTGCGAAGCTCAGGATTCTTGATGTGTTCCACTTTAGTCCTATTGGTTAAGCCTATTGGTTAAATAAGGGTGAAGCTTATGCTGATGGCGCCGGCAAACTGCAGGCCTGCGAGCAAGACAACAAATTGCCGAAAAGCCTTTGCATGCGAATTGACCCAGGCATTGGGAAGCAATATCAAGGCGATCAGAATCGCAGCGGGAAGAATCAAAAAAAGACAGTACGCATCGCTCATGAAATGAACTCCTATTGGCGGTTTTGAATGCACGAATTATGATACGCGACATACAATGCGTCAATAGGTTGTCGTCATTTAATCTGCTTGCACATGAGGATTTTAGGGATCGGATCGAAGAAACCGAGCAAATTCGCCTACCTTTCAAGTGAAATGAAGTTCGTGAATTTACTTTCGCGACTTACATGGTATAGTTTAAACCGAACCTCGGACTGTATGTTAAGGCCCTCCTCGGGCCTGAGAGCCCGACCCTCCCGCTGGGCGCTCGTTGTACCACACATCTCTTTGGGGACCCCTGTGAGCTTGCCTCACAGGTGAATGAGTTTTGGATATAGATCGAGGCCCTCCCCAATACCTCCAGTTTTCCACCCGCTTGCCACTTGAGGTGGCGAGCGGGTGGAAAACTGGTATGGCTGGGGTGTTTTGGTCGTGATCTATTGATAAAACTTGGCTCACGCCAGACAAGCTGGCATGGGGCCGATGCAAAATTGAGATGTGTGGTACAACGAGCGCTGGGCGGGAGGGTGGAGTAGCTCCCTTAAGCCAGTCATGAACAGTCCGGGGTAACCATGCTTCCATTCCAGAAGGCGACGCAAAAATGGTTAAGTCAGCCGCACGGCCAGAAACGGCCCCGTCTGTTACTTCCGCACCAAATTCGGCAATGAACCGCTGGACTTTTCTTTCCAACCACGCTCATGTTCTGATTGCGCTCAATGGGAATCCAGACTTGGTGCTTCGCGAGGTCGCGTTGCAAGTCGGCATCACTGAGCGAGGAGTGCAGCGTATAGTCCAAGACCTGGAAGATGGCGGATTCATACGACGCGAGAAAATAGGCCGCAAGAATCATTACCAAGTGCTCACCGAACAATCTCTTCGGCACCCCCTTGAAGCCCACCGCACAATAGGCGAACTGCTGAAGTTAATTAGCGGGTGAGCCACATGCACTTTAACAACTTGAGCTTGGGTTAAATGAACTCTACTGCCATAGACATTCCGCCTGCAAACGACGATACATTCTTAAAAGTCGTCAATCGGTTGAGCTACGGACTCGACATGCCGGTTGGGTATATTGCCCTCGGAGACACTGCACAAGAAGCTAGTGCGTCCGAGTCAGACCCGCTGCAAGCATTGAGTGAGCTGGCAAGACTTGCAGGTATCCTCATCAAAGAAGTAGATCTTGATGGTGCTGATGAAGTTATTGCATTTGTGCATGAAGGTCATCCGGTGGTTTTATCCCTTGAAGATGGCACTTTTGTCGTGCTGGAAAAGCGCGCCGGTCGGCGGCTAGAGGCTAGTCAAATTGGTGAGCAGACATCGTCAATCGTCATGAGTCGCAGCCAACTCCGCAAGCTACTTTCCAGTACGACCTCTAGGCGAGTATTTGTCGCTAAGAAGCAGCTTGATTGCGAATCGCTTTCGGCGGTGCATGCCCATGGCGATGGACATCATCATGAACATCCAACTCCGATGAAACGCTTCCTTGGTCTACTGAGTCTAGATCGGCGCGATATTCAAACCGTATTTCTATTCGCCTTGGTCGCAGGGATACTCGCGTTGGCTACTCCATTGGCCATTGAATCTCTGGTGAACGTGGTCAGTTGGGGTACTTCCCTACAGCCATTGATCGTGCTTGGGCTGATGCTGCTTACGTGTTTAGGAATCGCCGGAGTTCTCAGGTTGCTACAAACGGTTGTTGTGGAAACGATCCAGCGCCGCCAGTTTGTGCGCATTGTTAGCGATTTGGCGCATCGCTTCCCACGCGCTAACCAAGCAGCACTAAGAGGCGAATACCCGCGAGAACTTGCCAATCGAGTTTTCGATATCATGACAATTCAAAACGCGACTGCCGTTCTGTTGCTCGATGGCGTCACGATAGTTCTGACAACGGCGCTAGGTATGATCCTCCTCGCCTTTTATCACCCTTTCTTGTTGGGGTTCGATATCGTATTGTTACTGTCGATGATTTCCATCACTTGGATCCTGGGACGCGGCGGTGTTCGAACGGCCATCTCAGAATCGATTAGCAAGTACAGGGCAGTTCATTGGTTACAAGATGTATTGGCGTCTCCTTCGGCTTTCAAAATCAACGGTGGTGAAACGCTCGCAATCCAACTCGCTGACCGCCTCACCGCCGATTACGTTAACGCTCGCAGAACTCAGTTCCGTGTGGTCCTTCGTCAAGTTGCGTTCGCGATTACCCTTCAAGTCATTGCCTTGACGTCTGTATTGGCACTCGGTGGTTGGTTGGTGATCCAAGGCCAGCTGACACTGGGGCAACTTGTGGCCAGCGAATTGGTTGTCACCGTCGTCGTGGGAGCTTTTGCGAAGGCGGGAAAATCACTAGAAAAGTTCTATGATCTGATGGCTGGTATCGACAAAGTAGGCCACTTGCTGGATATCCCAGCCGATCCTATCGTGGAATTGGGACGTCTGCCGGATGGCCCCGCCACACTACATTGGCCCGAGCTCAGTTTTGAATACCCTGCATTCGAATCCCGTGTGTCGGCTGCGACCATTGAGGCTGGTAGCCGCCTTGCAGTGGTCGGTGACGATGTGGAGGGAAGGTCCTTGCTCGCCAAGTCGCTGGCAGGCCTTGTGAAACCAACTCATGGAGTGCCGGAGATTGCAGGAATTGATGCAAGTCGCGCCGTTGGGGCCGGAAATGGCACGTGGGTCGCATATGCCGCCGAGGCAGAAGTCTTCAGCGCTACGCTGCGAGATAATATTGATCTCGGTCGAAAATCAGTCAGGCACGATCGAGTACGGGAGGTGCTGGCCCAGGTGGGGCTCGCGGAAACCGTTCTGCGACTTTCCGACGGTATGGATACGAAGCTGCAGTCCAATGGCTATCCGCTCGGTAGGGTTCAGAGCGGTCAGCTCATGCTGGCCAGAGCCATGGCGGCTCGGCCCAAGCTGCTGATCATCGATGGACTTCTAGACCCAATGAATGCCGCTGATCGAGCGACTATTTGGCAGACGCTCGCAGCGCCAGATGCGACATGGACCCTGGTGGTCGTGACTAATCGCAACGATATCGCCGAGCTGTGCAATACTCAGATAGCGGTACGCAAAGGCTAACGTCGAAATGGTTTCGACTATTCTGCTAAAACCTAAATCACACTATTGGGAATAGGCTTCGCGCGTGGATTCGATACTGGCACGAGAAGAACTAAGGGATGATTTTCCATCCATGCAAATGGTGCGAACCGGACGTCTCGTTCGCCTCGCCGGGCGTCTTACATTGATTGCGTTGTGTGCTGCTATCGTGGCGATGTTCCTCGTTCCCTGGCAACAAACGGCCAGGGGCGTGGGTACTGTCTTGGCGCTCGACCCACAAGAGCGACCGCAACCGATACTCAGTCCCTCGGAGGGGGTCATTAGCTTTGTCGAAGAGGGCATTCGAGAGGGGAGCTATGTCGAACAGGGGCAGTTGGTCTTACGCTTGACGCCGTTTGCGGCTGGAGGCGTCGATCAAATAGCGAGTCAGATCCAGGCAACGGAAAGTGCCCTGGCTGCGCAGAAAGCGACGTACGAAGTTGCCAAGCAAAATGTTGTTTTGCAAGAAAGCAGTGGTCGTAGCTTAATGCAATCATTGGCCCAGACTTTAGAGGCGGCCAAAGAGAAATGGGAGCAGTCGAAAAATGACGTTGTAGTGCTGCAGGCTGAATTGAAAGATAAAAGCAATCAACTCAGAATTGCAGAGGAGGTGGTGGCCAAGGGGCTAATTTCTCGCGAAGAGCTATTTACAAAACGCCAGGCCGTCGAAGCACATTACAACAAGACACTAAAAGCCGAAAACGCAGAACAGGAAGCATTTGCAACATTGCGCTCGAAGGAAGATGAGCTTGAATCCAAGAGGGAGGACATCAACATTAAGAATCGCGAGGCTAAACAGAAGGAATACTCTGAAGAGCAAAAAGTCCAGTCCATTGAGAAGAACCTCAGTGAACTCCGCAATAAAAGGGATGAATTCAATCGGCTCGATGTGGTCGCGCCACGCGCTGGCTATATCCAGCAATGGTATGGACTAGCAGGGAGCGACACGGTGAAGAAGGGAGACCAACTATTCCTACTTGTCCCGGACACTGAAGAGCTTGCAGTCGAAATGAAGGTCAGCGGTAACGACATGCCACTATTGCAGGTGGGAGATAGCGTGAGATTGCAATTTGAAGGTTGGCCAGCCGTTCAATTCGTCGGCTGGCCATCGGTGGCCGTGGGCACTTTTGGCGGAAAAGTCAACCGTGTCTTCCCCACGGACGACGGCAAAGGTAATTTTCGCGTTGTCGTGACACCCGACAACCACTTTGCTCGCGAGGATGGTTGGCCTGATGGCAGATATCTTCGACAGGGGGTGCGCGTAAACGGTTGGGTACTACTAAAGCAGGTACCCCTGGGATACGAAATTTGGCGTCAATTAAATGGTTTTCCTCCAATTGTCGCAGACCAAGAACCCGGCAAATCCAAAGACAAGGCCAGCATGCTGAAAGTACCCAAATTGTAACTCCCCTGTATTGGAACATCTGCCCTGGCAGTAATGAGACCACCGAGCCGTTGGCAAACGCCGAAGCTAAACTGAGAAAAATCCGGGGACAAATAATGAAATGATGTCAAGAAAGTAGTTTTTCTAACCGGAGAGACAGCCAATGGCTAAATTGCCCGCGAGGATAGTTCACTAAATGCCGATAACTAAGCCAGGGGGGGTACCGAATACGGTTGGGTACTGCTGAATAAGTCGTGCTAGGGATTGAGAAATGGCGTTGACTGAACACATTCCCGCCGATTTCCTCAGGCCCAATGGCTGGAACCCCCCAAGACAAGAGCGAGAATATGGATCTGCCAATACGGTTCGCGTTGCAATGGCCAAAGGCTGCTGGGTAGCGGTCTATTGGTTTATCGTCTTAGCTACGGAGCAGTTTGCGCTGGCACAGGCGATACGAGAGTCAATTGATCCACCGACTGCAGCTAGCCCTGCCCAACCGCCGACTGAGTTGAGCAATCCGGCTTTGATCGAGGCTGCTCCAGGTGTGAATGACGCCCCTTCGGAAGCGATCGATTCCGAGAAAGCCACGGACAGTACCGTCAAGGCAACACCTACGGAAAGCGGAGTCGAAGCGGCCGAAGAGCGACTCACTCTGGCAGATGTCATCGCCAGCCTTTACAGATCTTATCCGGAGATCGCTCGCGCCAGGTTGGAGGCCGATCGAACGCAGGGAGGGATAACGGAAGCTTTCGGTGCTTACGACACCAAACTTCAAGGTTATACGTTGTCTGAGCCAACCGGGTATTATCGAAATTTTCGCAATGGAATAGGCGTTGCTAGGCAGACTTGGTGGGGTGGCTACATGTCCGCAGGCTACCGCGTCGGCCGTGGCGGCTTCCAACCTTGGTATAAGGAGCGCGAGACCAACGAAGGTGGTGAGTTCAAGCTGGCAATTGGCCAATCACTACTGCAAGGCCGCGCCATCGACGCTAACCGAGTCGCAGTCTTCCAAGCCAATATCGCTCGTCGAGCTGCCGATCCCATTCTCCAACAAGCGATTTTGCAGACATCACGCGATGCTGCGATGGTTTACTGGCAGTGGGTGGCTGCTGGCAATGTTGTCAAAGCTCAGAGAGAACTACTCCTGCTCGCCGAAATGCGAGGTGAGCAATTTGAAGTCGGCGTGAAAGCTGGCAAGTTCGCCGAGATCGACTTAATTCTCAATCGACAACTAATCGCAGAGCGACAATCGAAACAGCTTGAGTCGGAACAGAAATATCGCGCTACTGCGTACAAACTATCGCTTTACTTAAGGAACGATCTCGGACAACCCGTGGTTCCGGAAGATGATTGGTTGCCGAACCGTTTTCCTGTAATACAACCTCCCCCACCAGGCGATTTCCAGCAGGACCTTGCCAATGCAATTGCACGCAGGCCTGAACCACAGCTATTATTGTTTGAGTTGGAACAGCTCGGTCTTGATCGTCAATTGGCCAGCAATAATTTGCTTCCCAGCCTCGACCTGGTGGCCGAGGCATCGCAAGACGTTGGCGTACCTGCTTCGTCGATCAACGACAAAGGGCAGTTCGAATTGGTTGTTGGGTTTCAAGGTGAGGTGCCCATCCAACGCCGTAAGGCACGCGGCAAGATCCAATCAACCAATGCCAAACTCTCACAAGTATCGGAAAAATTGCGGTTGCAACGCGATAAGATCGGTGCGGAACTTCAGACAGCATACAACACGCTTATGTTAGCTGCGCAGATAGTTGAGCAAAGCCAAATTTCTCTCCAGGCTGCGTTAGAGACACTCGCACGCTACCGTTTTGCATTTGATCGCGGCAAAGTCGACTTAATCTATTTAAATTTACTCGAAACCAAAGCCAACGAAACGGAGATCAAGTTGGTCGACGCTCAGAACCTTTGGTTCTCCGCGCTGGCCGAAATGCAAGCGACCCTGGGTCTAGATCCACTTGACCAAGCCATGCTAGTGTCTGCGCTACCGCAAAGTGAAATACCAGCGCCAGGAGATCTTTCCCAAAGCGATGGTGTTCAACCAGACGAACTGAGTCGCGACTGGGAGCGTCACATGGAGCCCAAAAAGGAATAGGAGATGGCAAACGCATCCCCGCTCTCCAAGTTTTTCCAGGCACATGTCGCCGTTGAACTCCGGCGATTAACAGAAATAGTGGCAGAGCACACCTGCATGACATCGTTGGCAGCCGGTCGAAAATTCGCAACATCTATTCTTGGTAACTTGATTGCGCAGATCGACAGATTTCAACGAAAATCGTCCGCTTCGATCTCGTGGCGTTTGAGCAGTTTGCTCAACCCTTGGCGGGACAAACCCGCCTGTCTTGCAGCGCTGGCGATGACACCGTTGTGCTTCTTGAGCACCGTCGTCAGGTAAGCCCGGTCGGCATTGTCGAGCGCTTCGTCCCGGGAAATCTCTGACAGCACGGTTACGTCAACGTTGTCCGCTTGTGGCGCTCGCAACTGCTGCGGCAGGTCGGATACTTCGATTTCGGTGCCTCGGGCAAGTATGGTCGTGCGTTCGATCACGTTACGTAGTTCACGGATGTTCCCTGGCCAACGATATCGACGAAAACAATCAAGAGTTTCCGCAGAGAATCCTCTTAAGGACGATCCCTTGGGTTTCAGACGCTCGAGGAAAAAATTGGCCATTAGCAGCACGTCATCGCCGCGCTCTCGCAGCGGTGCAAGTTCGATGTGAATGACGGCCAAGCGGTAGAACAAATCTTGGCGAAAACGCCCGGCAAGCACCTCCGCTTGTAGGTCACGATTGGTCGCACATACGAAGCGAGTATCGACCTGAACCGGCTTGTTTTCGCCTACAGGTGTGAAGGTTTGCTCTTGGATTGCCCGTAGCAACTTTGCCTGTGACGTAGCCGGGAGTTCCCCCAACTCGTCAAAAAACGCTGTGCCGCGGTCACAATGGCGTAGCAAACCCATCTGGTCTTGGACCGCTCCAGTAAACGACCCCTTCACATGCCCGAACAAGACAGACTCGAAGAGCGATTCTGGGATCGCTGTGCAGTCGATCACTTGAAAGGCGTTCTTGGCGCGTGGACTATGATCGTGAATTGCCCTAGCAATGACTTCTTTGCCCGTCCCACTCTCGCCCGTGATTAAGACGTTGGTATTGCTTGCTGCCACACGATCGACGATCTCCAGCAACTCGATTATCGGCTGGCTCTCGCCGATTATTTCTGGGTAGCTTCTTCGCAAATCAGCGGGCGACGAAGGTGCATCTATTTGGGCCACTTCAGCGGATGGATGGCGAATTGCCCGCTCGATGGCGGTCAACAATTCGTCAAATTTCACCGGCTTGAGCAAATAGTCGGCAATCCCCAGTCGAACGCTCTCGATCGCACTGGGAATGGAAGGCACTCCGGTAACGACGATCATTGGGATATGCGAGTACGTCGTCCGCCCCTCTTTCAACAACTCTAGCTTGAGATTGCCGGGCATGTTTAGATCGGAAAGGATCAAATCGAAGGTGTGTTCGCGAAGAACGCCGATCGCGTCATTTGCGTCCTCAACGCAAATGCATTCGTAACCCTCGTCACGCAGCAATTCAGCGGTCGTGTTACGGTAAAGTGGTTCGTCGTCGGCGATTAAAATGCGATGTTGTTGATTGTTCATAGAAGTATTCTAGCGAAATCTCTGTCCAACGGAATTCGTCGTGCTGGACTCGTAGATTCGTGCACCAGTGTGAGCGCTCATGAGGACGAGGTCACGAGTGCTGTGGGGCATAGTTTAGACGACTTTCGCTACAATTGTTCAGTGCAACCGGCGTGGCAGCCTTACGGTGAATTGCGTTCCCACGCCCACCTCGCTCGTCACCTCAATCGTGCCTTTCATGGCCTCGACAATGCTGCGGGTGACTGACAAGCCCAGCCCCATTCCTTGTCCGATCGTCTCTGCCTTGGTACTGAAGAACGGATCGAAGACTCGGTCGATGTTCAGCTCCGCGACGCCATGCCCCCGGTCCGCGACGCAAATCGTCAGAGAGCTGGAGTCGGTGGAGGTGGAGATCTCCACGGTTTGACCTGGCTGCGAGGCTTGCATCGCGTTGTGAACCAGATTCAACAGAACTTGTTTCAGCTCACCCTCTCGCAAAACCACTTCGTGTGGCTCAAGGTCGCCCTCGGGCTCCATTGCGTCCGAACGAGTTTTGACTTCTACCCTGGTTTTGTGAGATAGAGGCAGCGACAAACAGATGACTTCGTCAATCGTACGAAGGATCGAAAAACGCGATTGCTGTTGTTGGCTGGGGCGATAGAGTTGATACATCTGGTGGGTGATGCCACTGATTCGATCAATTTCACGGTCGATCAAATCAAATTTCTCATAGTGTTTGATGTGGGGTGGCAATTGTCGTTTGATTAAGAGCAGAGCGTTGCGAATTCCTGCCAAAGGATTGTTGATTTCGTGAGCAACACCGGCGGCAAGTTCCCCCAATGAAGCGAGTTGTTCCATCTTCGATCGGTGTCGTTCCAGCTCGGCGATGCGAGCGGTACGTTCCTGCACGAGTTGTTCCAAGTGTTCGTTGTGCAAACGCAGTTGTTCGCGCATCGCTCGCTTCTCAGCAATATCGCGCTTGCTGACGCGAAAGCCCAGCGAACACCCCGTGGCATCAATCATCGGCTGCCAGGAGATCGCGACCCATCGGTTCGAGCCATTGCGGTGGATCACATTGAATTCGATATTATTCCCAGTGCTACCAGCCGCCATTTGTGCGATATATCCCGCGAGTCGGGGCCGGTCCTCCTCCGAAAACAGCGGAAACGGATAATTGTCCATTGCCAGACATTCGCTGGCCGTGAAGCCCGTGAATCTCTCCACGGCAGAATTTACCCACAAAATTTCGCCAGAACTATTGTGCCAACTCTCCCAGTCGTAGGTACAATCGGCTATCGCACGAAACACGTCCGGCTCAATGGGGTCGCCGCGCCGAGGCAATTTGGCTTCAACCGGTTTGATATTTGAATTTGTTTTCGTCATTTCACCATTTTAAGCTAGATTCGATCTTTCATTAAGGCTAGGTATCCCGAACGTTGCATTCGCGGCGGAATTGCTCGGTTGGGGTTATGGACTAACGAGTGGTTCAACAAGCCCACCGAAAAAGCTGGGAACCAACGTGGGGGTGAGCTGAGACTCAACCACTCCGAACAATTTTTGATGTAGCTGTAGTTCACCAGCAAACTCAGGGCCATTACTCGCTTCAGAATAAGGATGCTAACTCATGACAGACACCGATCGACGACAGTTTTTAAAGACTACGGCCACGGCTGCCGGCACAGCACTGGCTGCAGCACCCGCCGTCGCCAGGTCGCCGAGAAGCCCGAACGACACAATCCGAGTGGGTTTGCTCGGCATGGGCGGACGGATGGCCTCGCATGTGGCCGCGCTGTTGCAGATGGCCGACGAAAATGTGGAGATCGTAGCCATTTGCGACTGTGACCAAAACCAACTCGGCCTAGCGCTCGAGCGCTATCCTGAATTGAAGGACAAAAAGGTTAAGCAATTCAGTGACATGCGAGAAATGTTCGAAGATCCGTCGATTGACGCCGTCAGTAACGCCCTGGGTGATCGCTGGCACGCGCTGTCGACGATCTGGGCCTGCCAAGCGGGCAAAGACAGTTATGTCGAAAAACCCGGCACGCACAATATGTTCGAAGGCCGACAAATGGTCGCCGCCGCCCGCAAGTACGATTGCATCGTTCAGCACGGGACACAGAATCGTTCGAGTCCCAACATCATGGAAGGGATTGCCAAACTGAAAGAAGGAGTCATTGGCGACGTTTATACAGCACGAGGGCTCGATTACAAGATACGTGGCAACCTCGGCCGAGTGAATCCAACCGCCGTGCCCGACGGTTTGGACTGGGATCAATGGCTGGGCCCCAAGCCGCTCCGCGAGTACAGCCAGTTCTGGCACAAACGCTGGTACTGGAACCTGGAGCTTTCCAGCGGCTGTTTCGCCAACCAAGCCGTACACGAGATGGATATCCTGCGCTGGGGACTCGGAATCGACAATCATCCGACCCAGGTCTCAGCCATGGGCGGCAACTTTGTACACCAAGATGACCGCACCTCACCCACGCACGTCGCGATTACCTATAAGTTTGGCGAGGAATATCCGCTGGTCAGCTATGAACACCGTTCGTGGTACACCAATAGCGAAGCGGGGTTCCGAGACAAGTTTCCTTTCGTCCAGCCAGACTATCCGGTGGGAACGATTTTCTTTGGCAGCGAGGGCTACA
Source organism: Pirellulaceae bacterium (assembly GCA_020852965.1). Classification (GTDB taxonomy): domain Bacteria; phylum Planctomycetota; class Planctomycetia; order Pirellulales; family Pirellulaceae; genus Aureliella. Next base: position 52,893 of record JADYZV010000023.1, read on the forward strand.
TGATCATTCCCGACTACAGTAGCTATCACACGTTCCTGGGGCTAAAAGGCGAGCCGGGGCCGAGCAAGGCGGACGAAACGCAAACCATGGCCGACTTGCCCCACTTTCAGAATTGGGTAGCCGCGATTCGTGCGCGTGATCACAAGCTACTGAACGCTGACATTGCCGAAGGTCACAAATCGATGGCCATGTGCCTGCTCGCACGCACGGCCTTTCAAGTAGGTCGACCACTGCAGTTCGATCCGGAAACGGAGTTGGTTATCGGCGATGACGAGGCGAACGACCTGCTGAACAAACCGAGCTACCGTGAGCCCTATGTGGTTCCCACCGAAGTGTAAAGGCAGCGGGGCGCAGTGACATGATGCCGGACTAGTCATTCGACGATCACATTACTGTTCAGCAGAACTCTCTGGCAATTTTCCGTTTGCTCGATGGCTGGGGTGCTCAAGTTGGAAAAGAGGTTGCCTGAAACCACGACGCCATCGCACCCTTCGAGCACGATACCGGCCGCTTCGTTGAGATGCTCTTCTGTCTTGCTCGACTGGTTCTGGCGTTTCAGGATTGGTTTCCCCTCGGTGTCTCGTCCGACCATCGTATCGCTGAAGTTATTTCCCGTAACTGTGATGCTCCCCGACTGGGGCCGAACAGCCAATCCAATTTTTTTGACGATCGTAAATGTGTTGGCGGAGACGGTACAGCCATGCGCGTCGCGCAAATCGATGCCGCCCGAGAATTCGTGAGCGATGACATTTGCCGACAGCGTGATACCGTAGCAGTCGCGGTCTAAGATGATCCCCCACCCCTGGCATTCTTCGATCATGTTGCTGGCCACCACAGAACCGTAGGTGTTTTCAATTACCACGCCGTGGCCCAAATGATCGTCCAAGTTATTACCGGTCATCGTTAGGTTGTACGAATCGAGACATTGTAAAGCGTCTTGGTTCTCTTCGAACTGATTGGCCGAAACCACGATATCATGGCAGCCTTCTAGATAGACGCCGCATTGTTTGTTATAGGTGAACAGATTATTGACGATTCGCGGATCTTCATAACAGAAGAACAATCGCAGACCGTCACCGCCATGATAGCTACTGGAAACCTTTTCGATCAGAATCTCTTCGATATATCGCGCCTCGATCCCAGCCCCACTTTTTTCATTGCCGGTAATTCGCAATTCAGCTAGGTTGACTCGCCATAGTCGATCTTTGCTAGGTGTCACCTTGTCGGCATACTTGGGGTTCTCGATCAGTATTGCTGGCTGGCCCGAAGTGTTCTTATTGACGATGTGCGTCTTCGCTGCTATTGCTCAATCCCAACATATATGCGAGGCATTGGTTAGAATAGAATCGAATAGAATTCAATCGGAAACACACGAGTATAAGCGGAGAACTATGCGAAATTTATTTTTGTTCCTCTTGGGGTTAGTGACTATGCCCACGTCGATTCACGCTTCGGAACCAATCGTCTTTGTCTCCGCCTTCACTGCTGGAGAGGAAGGTGCGATTCATGCCTACCACTTTGATTCTCAGAGCGGTCAACTGAAATTGTTGCAGCGAACTACGGACGTGGAGAACCCGTTCTTCCTGGCGATCTCACCCGACCAGCGATTTCTGTACGCGATCGATGCAAAAGAATTTGGGGGGCAGGAAGATGAGTTTGTAGCCGCCTATGCCATCGAGGCAGACACTGGGACGCTGCGGCGGCTGAATCGACAATCGGCGCGCGGCACAGCCTCGTGCTATTTGGCTGTTGACGCCAGTGGCAAGAGTGTCCTGGTTGCCAACTACTCTTCCGGCACGGTTGCCGCCCTGCCCGTGCGGGACGATGGATCGCTCGGCTCAGCCGCCTCCTTCGTGCAGCACGGCGACGGGAGCGACGATGCGCAGGGTCAAAATGGGGCCAAGGCGCACTGCTTCGTCATAAGCCCCGATAACCGCTTCGCCTTGGCGGCGGATCTCGGCATCGATAAGATACTCAATTATCGGCTCGACGCCGCCACGGCCCTACTGGCGCCCAACGAAGCACAGCCCTTTGTACAGCTTCCACCTGGTTCGGGCCCGCGCCACCTGACCTTTCATCCCCATGGCCAACGCGTATACGTCATCAATGAACTGAACAGTACCGTCACCTTTTTCGACTACGCGACCGACAGCGGCGCTCTAACGCAGCGGCAGACCATTTCCACACTGCCCGATGATTTCTCCGGCAAGAGCTTCACAGCCGACGTGAAAATTACGCCGGACGGAAAGTTCCTCTACGGCACCAATCGCGGGCACGACAGCATTGCGGTTTTTCGCATTGCCGACGATGGCCAGTTGCAGCGGGTAGGCATCGAACCCAGTTTGGGCAAAGGCCCCCAAAACCTACTGATTACTCCCGACGGTCGCTGGCTGATGTGCGCCAATATGCCAGGCAACAGTCTGGTTGTCTTTGCCATCGACGCCACCACCGGATCTCTGCAAGCTACCGCCGAGCCGATTTCTATTCCCATGCCGTCCTGCATTCGCTGGCTAGAGTGAGTCCGCATTACTTCAGTGGAAAACTATAGACCGGAGAAGGCTAACATCAGGGCTAGGATCAGGAAAACAAACAGGCACCACCAAGTAATGACGCTGGTGTACCAGTGATCTCCCAGATCGCTAAAGATGTTCATCTTGCGCCAATTAAACGTCAGTTGATCGGTGATCTGTTCGGGACGTGGTGGGGCTGTCAGGAGGCTCACAGCAATGCACACGACCGTACAAAAGGCCCAGTTCACAATCCCCTGCATCGAATAGGGTTCGATCCAAGCCCAGTGGTCAGGTACGAACTGAACGTAGAGCTTCATCGCAATGCCTAGCAAGAAGCCCAAGATAACCGCGACGACAGCTCCCGGCCCGTTGATGCGCCGCCACAGGACACCCAAGATGAAGACGGCGCTGAACGGCGGCGCAAAGAATGCATACAGCGATTGAATGTATACAAACAGGCTTCCGCCGAGTCGATTGATGAAGCCGGCCAAAACGATCGAGATGATGAGGATCACGACGGAGGAGATCATGCCCATCCGCACCAGCCGCTTTTCACTGGCTTGTGGATTCCACAGACGCCGATAGATGTCGAGCGTGAAGACGGTGGCCGTTGAATTCAAGACCGAGTTGACCGTCGACTGAATAGCACCGAATAGGGCGGCCAGGAACAGGCCACGCAGGCCAACTGGGATCAACGTTTGCAACATGTGGATGTAGCCTTTGTCCGCTTCGGGGCGAATCTCGGCCCACGGTCGCTGCATGACCTCGGGGTACTGCGCAAACAAGATCAATCCGGGTAACACAACGATGGCGGGCATGAGAACCTTCATATACCCCGCCAATACAATTCCCATCCGCGCGTGGTACATATCCTTTGCACCCAGAACGCGCTGGATCATGAATTGATTGATGACGTTGTACCAAATGCTGACGGAGAACAGCCCCAAGAACATGGCTGGCCAAGGGTTCGTTTCGTGGGTGATCGGCTGAATGACCGACAAGCGATTGTAGTGATCGACGCGAGCCAAGTTCTGAGCGTTGCGAGCTACGACGTCGTGCCAGATACCCGACTGGGCACGATTGCGCTCGATCATCACATTCCAGCCTTCGACCAATGAATGCTGTTCGCCGGAGAGCATCCATAGTCCCATTATCGTTACCATCAAGCCGCCTATGAGCATGACAATCACCGTGAAGAAGTCGGTCCAGGCCACGGAGCGCAGGCCGCCGTAGATTGCCCATGAACCAGCCACGATCCCCAAAACGATAATGGCAAACCATAGATCCCAGCCAAAAAGGCTGTGCATCGCCAGCCCGCCGCCGTAGAGAACGGCAGCCAAGAAAGCCACCACATTGCTGACGACCGTTAGCACGGCAAACATTTGACGTAGCAGGGGGTGGAACCTCCGTTCCATGAACTCGGGCGTGGTGAACACTCGCGAGGCCAATAGGAAAGGAATGAACAGCCAGATCAGGACTGAGAACGACAACACGTTGCCCCATTCGCTCAGGGCCACACAGATGCCATACACGAATGCAGCACCGACCATTCCAATGAAATGTTCCGAGCTGATATTTGAGGCGATGAACGAGCTGCCCACGACATACCAGGGGAGCGTTCGGCCAGCAAGAAAATAATCATCCGCGTCCGTCTTCTCCTTGCGGCCTACCCACAAGCCAATGGCGCATAGCACAATGAAGTAGCTGCCAAAGGCGACATAGTCGATCCAGGAGAGCGGAAAGGAATCAATGCCTTCCATCAGTTTAGTGTTCCTTACGAAGCATCCAACCAGAAATAAGTCATAAATGTCGCAGGCGAAGTTGCCAGAGTTTGATAGGCACTAAGTCTATCCAATGTCTGGCAACTTCGCTTACAACATTGGATCACTTACACTAATTGCATCGAATGATCCTGAAAACAAAGGATTGATTCACGCAAAACGATTACAAACCCTTTCCAGGAAGAACATCATGCGCAGAATTGGCCGACGAGCGAATCGAAACCTGACTAGTTGGGGGTTGGTTTTCGGGGTTTTCATCATCTTGTTTAGCGGCGTCGACGACGCTTGCCTGCGCGCCGCTGAGGACGACAATCCGTTTACCTATCTCGATGAGTACTCCAACCCATACTACGCGCACACGGCTTTCCCGAAACTGACGACGCCGCAGTGGGTGGGAGAGCCGGGTGTCGAAGCGGTAGTCGTATTGGGTATCGACGACATGCAGGACTCGGCAAAGTATGAAGCCTATCTACGGCCGATCCTCAATCTGGACGGATTTCTAGATGTGATGATTGGAAACGAACAACGGAGTCTGGTTTGCGGACGCTCACATGTGGGTCCAGAACGAGGATACCAACCGCCTGCCGGATGGTGTGGATCGTCGAACATTTTCGCAATTGATTGGTAACGTCGAGCCTGGCCTGAGCAGTTCCGAGTAGTCGTTGCCGTCGACGGAGATTGAACTCAATCGCCGGGCTTTGGTTTATTCTTGCCGTTTTCAGCCAGCGAACTACCTATACTGTACAAACAGAGTTTGTTTTGGTGTATATTGCTCCTTGGGGGCATTTCATGAGTTCCGACCACGTTCGCAACTTCGTTACTTCTTTGGACAACAGGGGCTCATGTTTTTTTCGATGGATTTGCTCAGTCGGTCGTCTCCGGCGTGGCTGCTGCCTGGCGATGTCTCGCGCATTGTGCTGGTCGTTGAAATGATGTCTGTCGCGCGGACGCTGGAGGTGTCCTGATGGACTCCTGCAGTCACCATGTTGCAGGATTTTTCCTGGTAACCATCGTTTCACTGTTTTTGTTCGGTTGTGGGCGGACGGAAGGAACTGTTCCAGTCGTTCCGTGCGCTGGCCTGGACGCACGCGAGCAGGCGTCCTTCGATCAGTTCTGTCGCGATGTCGTTCCGATTCTCGAATCGCGGTGTGCCGCAAACTGTCATGGCGTTTCGTCGGAGCAGTTTGTGAAGTTCACCCGCAGTCCGGAACACGCTGGCTTCTACTATTTTCCGATCAATCCTGCGACAGGAAAGATCCCGGATCACGAATCGCGACTGGCGGCCTGGAGAACGTCGCGTGGAGCCGAAAGCAAACACGTTGAAAGCGGTCCCGCAGAGCACGAAGTCGTTTCGCGCATCGACTATCGGGAAGCTCCCCAATTCAGTCCGTTGATTCGCGTTCCGCTTGCCGACCAGCTTGGCGGACTGGCTCATCGCGGACTGGACGTATTCTACACGCTGGACGATCCGGATTATCTCAAGCTGCGAAACTGGATCGAAACCGAGATCGCGCTGCGACCGGGCCAGCGGCCGACTGTGCCGCAGGCGGAAGCATTCTTTCGCGATGATGTGTTGCCGGTGCTGGCTAACAACGGCTGCTTTCTGGCATCGTGCCACGGGCCCCATGTGTTCAATGACCTGAAACTTCAGCTTCCGCTCCCTTCGCCGGACGGCCGCTTCGATCCGCAACGTGATTTTTCTTCACGGTTGATCTCGGAGAACCGTCAGCAGTTGCTCGGCACCGTCAGTCGCTTTAGCAACGCGGGTGGCGATCTGCGCTTGAGCCGCTTGTTAGCCAAGGCCTTGCCCATCATCGAAGGGGGTGTGCATCATCGTGGGGGTAATACTCAGTTCTTCGAATCGCTTGACGATCCGGATGTGAAGATCCTGCTGGAATGGCTCGATCTTGAGCGTCATGCAAGCATCGACTCAATGACCAGCCGCAGGAAAGACGTGGCTGTCGAAGATGTCGGGCGTTTGCAGGGGATTGCGTTCATTCGCGGTCCGCGACATCAGCCGCGTCGATTTTTCGAATTCGACACATTCTGGCCGGGCTCGGACGTCTTTGTTCTGCCATACGCCGATGATAGGAGTCCTTCCCAGACCGAAGCGTTGAACGTCACGGCCCACGTTCATCCCGAGGGCTCGGTCGAAATTCAGTCGGTCGATGTTCGTTATGACGGTCGAGCCATCGTGTTCTGTATGCGGCGATCGGCGGAGAGTGGTTTTCGCATTTACGAACTCGAACTGGATGACGAACTCCGGCCGATAGATGATTCCTTCCGCCAAATCAGTAACGATCCCGATCGTCTGCCGGACGGCACGCTGATTCATCACGTGGACGCGGTCTATATGCCGGGACCGAACGATTCCACCGGCAACATTCTGGACGACGTGGCCGTTTGCTTCGCGTCCAACGCCGCCGGCCACTACGCCGCGTCTGAGCCGTTCGGTCTGCTCGGCGAAGCGGAGCGTGGCTCCGGCACAGAACTCATCGATGCTCAACGGACCGAAGCGCCTGGGACATTTGACGGTCGGCGTCTGTACGTTATCGACGGACCGAACCGTGGCCAATGGCGGACGATAGTACGCCATGAACAGGATGCCGACAGCGTTGTCGGAGCGAAGTTTGAACTGGATGCCGCGCTGCCATTTCCCGCTGATCGGCAGACGGTGTACGAGATCGAACAGACTCACGCGGTCAATTGTCCGTCGTACGATATCTGGCGCGTTGTCCCGCAACGAGACGCGTCGCCACAACCGCAGCACCAGCGGCGGATGACATTCACCAGTGCTCAGGAACGTCGGCCCACGATACGCACTACCGGCGAGGTGATGTTTACTAGCGTACGAAATATTGGTTACCAGGCGGATCGTCCGGTGTTCAACGGAGCCATCTTTCGCGTGATGGCTGGCGGCTTCGACTACCATATTCAGGGGAATAACCGATCGCGGTATTCGCTCGTCACCGAGGCGCGCGAGCTGCCGCAGGGATTGGAAACACGCCTGGCTTTGGATCCGCGCAACCACTGGAGTGGCGGTCTGCTGATCCTGGCCGACCACGGCTTTGGGATCAATCTCGAAGCGGAAAATCCCGTCGACAACATCCCGCTTTCGGCGGACGGGACGATCCACGGGCAGCCGATGCAGTCGTCTGCGTTGCGGTATCTGCACGGCCAGCAGACGTTCTTTCCAGAAACCGGGGCTGACGCAGTGACGATGACGGGCGTCTCACCCGGCGGCAGTTTTCGCGATCCGTTTCCGCTGCCAGACGGTACGATTCTGGTCTCGCACGTGGCCGATTCGATCGACCATCTGGATGAAGATGCCGACCCGAACTGGAACCTGTACCGACTGTACTTCAGCGGCGCATTGCAGAGCGAAGATGGCCAGCGCGTCGGCCCCGTCGAACGGAAGTTGATTTCGCAGGCATCGACCGACGACATGGCGGAATACTGCCCTCGACCGATCATCGTTCGTCTGAAAGAGACATCGCCGACGCACCAGAAATTTTCGGCGAGTCACGCCGACCAGAAGCCCGTTCTGGAGGATGGGGTGCTGAGAATGCCGCCGGAGACGCCCGGCGAAGTCGAATGTTACGACTACCCGCTGCTGCAGTCGTTCCTGACTCACTTCGCTCCACTCGGCCCGCGTGATTTCCATGGGCCAACGGCCGGATTGCCAGGAAGTGTGGCTGATCCACAGCACGCTTATCACTACGTCCGCATCGTGACTCAAGTGCCTCCGGGACGCAGCGAACTCCAACCACTCGGTCTTGCTACGGATCCATTTGCCACGCCGATCAGTCACGGCATTCACACACGCCGGTTGATCGTGGCAGAGATTCCGCTGGAGGTGGACGGCACGTTTTATGCGGAAGTGCCCACCGGCGTGCCGTTGATCGTGCAGGGGCTGAATAAGGACAGGATGGCGCTGCATTCGATGAACCGCTGGTTCTATGTGCAACCTGGCGAGAAGCTGACGTTTTCGATTCCTCGGCGCATCTTTCCGACGACCTGCGCCGGTTGCCACGGAGCATTGACCGGCAACTCCGTCGATGCACTTGGCCCTCCGGATATTGTGTCGGAGGCGTCCCGGGTGATGGCGACGTGGGATCCAGTGACCGATCGACGTCGCGCCCCGTATGGGCACGGCAACAGTGCGGAAGACTATATCTCCGTCGACTTCCGACGCGATGTGCAGCCGATTCTCGACAGGCATTGCATCCAATGCCACGACGGCACCAGCGAACGATCGGCGGGATTTGACCTGCGCGGCTCGCCCACAGAACACTACACAACGGCATACGAAACGTTGCACCGCCTTGCCGATCCAGACAGCGGACAGCAGACCGCCAAGCAATACATCAACGAACGGGAAGCTCTGGCGGTTGAGAGCTTTCTGATTGAGAAGCTCATGGGAAAGGAACTCGCTGCTCCACAGAATCTGGGCCCGGACGCCGCGCCGCATCCCGCCGCTTCGACGCTGAGTGACGACGAGTTACTGACATTGATTCGTTGGATCGATCTGGGAGCGACATTTGTCGGCGGGCGCGTTCCGAAACTGTGACTGGCAGCGAGGAGATCTTATGAAACTGTTTCAACTCAATGTGTTCCACATCCTTGCCGGGCTGATCACCGTCGGCGTCACAGCCGGCGTCGGAGCGCACCTTGTCGACTCAACAGAGAAACCGGAACAACGCGCACCTGTCGGCACTCGATTTGATCGATTGACCAGCGAAGTGTGGCGATACCGGCAGCCGTTTCAGCGACGCGACCTGCAACCGGTGCCCGCGAACAATCCATACGCCGAAGTTCAGCCGGTGCGCGATCGTCCGGAACGACTGGCACTCAGCGCCGACGGAACCAAGCTGTACGTCACGCTGGTCGGCACCGAAGCCGTTCCTGGGCATGAACTGGCCGTAATCGACATCGCGTCAGAAGCCGTGCTAAAGCGAATTACCGTCGGCCAGCGACCGTATCTGCCAGTGCTGCATCCGGACGGACGGTTCCTGGTAGTCACCAATGAACTGTCGAATTATGCCACCGTCATTGACACGTGCACAGACACGGTCGCGGGGGAAATTCCGCTCGATTACTACTGTCAGGGTCTGGCCTTCTCCCGAGACGGAAAGCGGGCGTGGGTCGCGAACCGCTATCTGGATCAGGTGCTTGTGGTGGATCTGCAAACGCTGGATAACGGGCTGACCGGCCACGTCGTCGAGGTGGGCGGGTTCGACGATAAGGCGTTTTATGGGAAGACGGAACTCCCCGATGACCTGTTGCGCGAACTGCGGGAGCGCGACCTGAGCGCAGAAGAAATCCAACTCGCCAGTCGCAACGGTGTGGGAGGTATCAACGCCATCCTTCGAGCTCACTGCAGTCGCTGTCATGAAGAAGCGGCTGGTGGCTATGTCTGCGGAGCCGATCCGGTGGTGAACTTTCTATCCGCCGTAGAAAATTCGATTGGCGGCCAACCATACGAAAGCCCGCTGATTCGAGCCGTCGTATCGACCACTGTAGGTGGCTTCGGCGATCAAAGCGTCACACCGCTGATGCACGCGGGTGAAGTTCTGTTCGAACCGGCTGATCCCGACCTCGCACGACTGGCGGAATGGATCCGCAGAGGCGAAGGTGGTCCGGGGATCCCGGTGGGCAACTCCGGCAGCCATCCCAAAGACGTGGTCCTCAGCCGTGACGGTCGGCATCTGTTTGTGGGCAACACGGGAACGATGGACGTGTCTGTCATCGATGTCGAAGCTCAGCACGAAGTCGGAGCGATCTTTGTTCAGAACGTCGCCGGACATGTTCTGATCGCGCCCGATCACCAGGCCGATCGCGATCTGCTGGTCACGCTGACCATGGGTATTGGCTTTGGTGCCGCCCCGGCGCGCGATCCGCTGGGAGCCGAGACGTGGGATCGCAACCACGCCGCTGCGCAGTTTACGGTACTGCGCGACCCCGTCACCACGGACGCTTATCCCATCGATCAGCAGCATGTGATGGGCCCCTTCGAAGCGGTCGATGGCACATGGAACATCAAGATGCGCGACATTCAGAATGACGTCGTCGCCGTCGATCTGTCGCGGTTGTCGATCCCCGCGTTTTCACCTGGCATGGAAATGAACTACCTGCTCAAACCCAACGCGTATGAATCTCATGCGGGCTGGGTTCGTTACACTTCAGACACAGCAGAAGCCACCACGGGCGACGTCAAAGGTGATGTGCCGCCGGAACTGCAGCGCGTACACGGTGCGTTTCCGGAATGGGCGGCTGTTGTCGACGACCGCATGTATCTGACCATGGCGGGGACGTTTGAAGTGGTGGAATGGCAGGTGCAGCCGGATGCCTCCGACCCTGCGGAGAAGCTGGTTCCGCTGCGCAAGTTTTCCACAGGTCTGCGACCGGTCGGCATTGTCGCCGGTGCTCCGAAAACTCCGGCAGCCGGAAAATTGTACGTCGCCAACCAGATCGGCGAATCGATTTCGATCATCGACCTGGAAACCGGTGGCAGCCACGAGGTACCGTTGAATACGGACGCTGAACCACCGCTGGCAACCGATGCCGAACGTGGAGAACTGGTCGTCCATACGTCCGTGTTCACATCCGACGGAGACACCTCCTGTCTACACTGCCACTTTCGTGACACGGGAGACGGACGCGCCTGGGGGGCCGCCGAAACCGTCGGACAGGATCGCGACGGTCATCTGACGACGGGCGGCACGCTGGGAATTCCTCAGATGCGAAACCTCTACGCCATCCAGCCGTTCTACTTCGAAGGGACCCACCGTTTGTCAGAAGGTCAAGCCGCGGATATCACGGAACCGGCCGGCTCAATCGATTTTGATCGAGCCATATGGGCGGGGGACTTCACCCATGTGGTTTCGCCCGTGCCGCCGGATGAACGTCGCCTGATGCACGAAGAATTGAAAGAACGCGTTGAAACGCGCAGCCTGGGAGATGAGTGGTACGATCTGGAAGAGCGTCGCGAGGAATTCTTCCGGAAACAGTCTGCAAAATACTTCGGCAAAGAGCACGAATTCCGCGATCTCTACCGCATTGTCGGGGCGTGGATGGGCGATTCGAATCACCTGCTGCCCAACCCGTACGATCGGGAGCATCCTTCGGTGCGTCGGGGCGAGGCACTGTTCAACAGCCCCTCCGTGATGTGTTCCGTGTGCCACACGCCGCCCGAGTTCACGAACAAAGACATCGGTCTGACGAATAACGACCGACGGGCGCTGCCGCAACTGACCACGGTGAGTCGCCGCGACGCCTCCTATACTCTGGTCAGCGTGCGCGCGATGGATGTAGCCAATGGTCTGACCGACTTTGACCTGGAATCCGACGATGTGGGGCGCGTCGAGGACAAAGAAGGAAGTTTCACCACCATGCAGCTTCGCGGAATCTTCGATCGCCCCCCCGTTTTTCTGCATCATGCGCGGACGCGATCTCTGCGCGAAGTGCTCTGCACGCCCGAGCATCCGGCATTGCGGCGCTATCGCCTGCCGGTTCTGCAGGGGACTGAAGACGTGCGACCCGGTCGCCGCGAAATTGGCTTCAATGAAACAACAGCACGCACACCAGCCGGGCCACTCAATCCGCAGGACCAGGCGTTCGACACGCACGGCGGGACATCCCATCTGACCGCTCGACAGATCGAAGATCTGTTGAACTTCATGCTTTCGATCGAATAGATTCATGCAACGCAGTACTGTGACAAGCTGGATGGTCTTTGGGGTTGTAATCGTCGCAGCCCTCGGCTGGGGCTGGTTCACCCATGAACCCGAAAAAGTAGCCGTCGATGTCGATGGGACTCAGCCTGTTCTGGATTCATCGGCGGAAACATCGGCGGAATTGTCGACCGAATCGACACAGCGGTCGTCGTCTGCGGACGCGAGTGTCGCGCCGCGTTCCGCCATAGCGCAATCCACCGTGACGCGGCGCGAAGTCATGATGATGGGGACATCGTTCGTCTTCGTGGTGGATGCAGAACCCGAGCTCGGCATTCAAGCGATTCAATCCGCGATCAAGCGCCTGCGCGAACTGGAATCCGAAGTGAGTTCCTGGCGTCCGGACAGCGACATATCGCGTCTGAACGCACAGGCCGGAATCAGCCCGGTGGACGTTGGCCAAGATGGGTTGGAATTGCTGCGACTGGCAAAGGAGCTTCACGCACTCACGGCAGGTACCTTTGATGTCACGATCGGGCCGGTCTGGGATCTGTGGCCGTTTCGCGATGCAAAACTTCCGCTCCCCACAAAGCAGCAACTTCAAAACGCTCTGCCACTAGTCGACGCCTCCAAGATCGAACTGAACGCAGCGAACAGCACCGCGTTTCTGCCGCTGCCAGGAATGCGAGTGAACCTGGGTGCGGTCGGCAAAGGATATGCGGCACGCTTGGCGATCGATGCGATGCGTGGTTTGGGCGTGGAACGAGCGGCCGTGAGCGCAGGTGGCGACCTGTGCTTGCTGGGACGCCGCACCGACGGGCCGTGGGTTGTGGGGCTTGAGCATCCACGCTGGACGGGTCGCGTGATGGAACAGTTTGTCGCGGGCGATATCGCTGTCGCGACCTCCAGCAATTCGCAGCGACACGTCGTCCGAGACAACCAGTCGTACGGACACATTCTGGACCCTCGGACCGGGCAGCCCGCCACTCAGAGTCAGAGCGTCACGATTCTGACGGCGGATCCCGCTCGCGCCGACGCATTCGCCACCGCCGTGTTTGTGATGGGACCGCAAGAGGGACTCGCCTGGGTCGAACGACAGGCGGGCGTGGAAGCGCTGATCATCGATCATGATGGACATCAGCATCGTTCGTCCGGCTGGAGTCAGTTGGCCACGTCGCCGCCGGTTGAGTCCGAACCGCTTCTGCCGACGGTCGGTACCGCGCATCCGCTCGACTCCCGAACCCGAACTACTCCCGCCGCCAGAATCGATGATCTCACGCCGCGCCCCGTCCATCCCGGCAGCGGAGACATGGTGACCATCGCAGCCGGTACATTTCTGAGCGGAGACGATCGCACGCCGATCGAACTAGCGGCCTTTCGAATCGACCGCACGGAAGTCACCAATCGACAATACGAACGCTTCCTTGCTGCTTCAAAGGAAGATCCGCACGCATTCTCGCACCCGGATCAGCCACCTGGCAAGGATCATACGCCACGCTACTGGCGTGAATTTCGGCCGCCTCTGTTTCGCGCTTCGCCCGCCGCAAAGCTGGCTCCGTTTGATGCAGAAACATTTCGCCACCCGGATCATCCTGTCGTGGGAGTCGACTGGTGGGACGCCTGGGCGTTCGCGCGCTGGGCCGGAAAACGTCTGCCAACTCGACAGGAATGGGAGAAAGCGGCCCGTGGCTCCGACGGGCGTGTCTGGCCCTGGGGCGACCAGTGGGATACGGCGCGAGCCAACACCGGCGGTGAGAAATGGAGTGAACACGACGGACATGTCTACGCCGCTCCAGCCGTATCATTCGAGCAGAGCGCGGCGGAATCCGGATGCCTGAATATGGCTGGTAACGTGGCCGAGTGGACGGCGGAAGGTTTTGTTGCCGGAGGCAGTTCCAACAGCAATCCGACTCAAGTGCGCTGTGCGGCCGCTCGGCTGCGCGAGCCCGACTTCCGCGCGTTTGACGTCGGCTTTCGCTGTGTTCGTTCGGGAGGCGATGCGGAATGATTCGTCACCGAAAACACGGACGCCTGTTCGTCATTGTCCCCTTCCTATTGGTTTGCGGGGTCGGCGTCGCCGTGAAATGGAGTCGCTCGACCTCACCAGGCTTCGTATCACCCGAAACTTGGGAAAGCTCGCATGTCTGGTGGAATAAAGGCCGCTGCAATGACTGTCATCAACCGGATAAAAGCAGCGAGGTACTTCTGGTCGACAGAGTGCTTAGCGGCGAAGAGGGCGAAGGAATTTCTCGACAACCGCGCAGCCATCACGATCCTCTGTGGCTCGACAAGCACGGTCGCAGTCCGCAGTCCAGCGAAGAACGCTGCTTTATTTGTCACACGGTGGATACGTGTCAGGCCTGTCACAACCATCCGCCGAACACGCACACGCGGGAATTTATGCAGCCCGGCAGTCACTCAACAGAGGCGCTGCGGCATACTGTGCTGGCACGCGCCCGGCCCTCCAGTTGCCTGGTGTGTCATCAGGATTTCGTTTCCTCCTGCCGTAAGTGCCACGGTTCGAGCGAAGTGCTTGACTGGCACGCGCGGGGGCAAGCTCAACTGGAACGCTGGCCGTTGTTGTTGAAGAATTTAATGGATGCAGATTCCGATGAGGGAGCAGGACCATGACGTTCCGACCTCTGCAAACTCTGGCTGGAAGTCCCAAGCGACTGCGCGCGCGACTGGGTGCCAAGTGGAGCGTCGCGATCCTGCTCATTCCGCCCTCCTTGTTTGGCGTGTATCAGTTCGGACCACGCGCGGCTCTGGTGCTGGCCGTTTCCGTCATTGGTTGCCAGCTTGCCGGAGCGTTGCCGCGTTGGCTGGCGGGGCAATCCGTTCAGC
>JADYZV010000024.1 GCA_020852965.1 Pirellulaceae bacterium
AGCAAGCATTGGGACACTCCATTTTGATACTAGACTCAATCCGTTCCCATGCATCCTTCGCGAAACTCTTGCCTAAGACAAGCCCCACGCTAATATTCTCATACAATTTTGATGCGATTGCCGTGGGTCGCGGATAATGGCAGTTCCATTGCATTGTTCCCGTTGTACTGCGGCAATCGCGACTTATACATTGGTGCGATCGCGTCGGGCAGCTCAAAAACGATTCCGTACTGTTTGGCGAGTGCCAAGTCTTTGTCGTGGAGGGCAACGATCGAGATACCGCTGGCTTCAGCGGTCTCCTTTGCTTTCTCGGGCAGTTCAGGGGTCAAGACAACCAGCTTTGCGCCCGCGTTTTCGATCTTGTCCAGCGATTGCTGCATGGCTCGCAGCTGAATATTGCAGTACGGGCACCAACCGCCGCGATACCACATCAAGACGACTGGGCCTTCGCTCCACAACTTGCTGAGCGTGACCGAATCTCCCTTCCATCCCTTCAATGTTCCATCAACGGCGTCTTCACCGACTTGCTTGGCTGAGTTTTCGATGCCGCTTTCGCGAACGTCTGCGATGCCTTTAGCGAAGGTCGCGAGACGATCGGCTGGTGCTTGCTTGGCAAAGCCGGCGGCTTTTTCAGCCAACTGTTCCGAGAGTGTTCGAGAGGTCGACGTTTCTTGTGCCATTGTGGGAATCGCCAATAGAGCTGTCAGGAGAAAGGAGCGTGTTAGCGTTTTGAACATTGGTTGTTAGGCCTTTAGGTGAGTAAGTGTGATTTTCGAGTGTGTTCCGATACTAGCTATCAAGGCGCAGCGTCGGCAAGGATGTTTGACTCAACTGCAAACGGATTGCGTAAATCCAAGGTGATTCATACTTAAAAGATTCGATTCAAATCAAACGTCTTTGCTGACGCTACAGGTTATGATACCAAAGCAGACTGTTTTTTGTTGCTAGGAGGTAGTTCTACCCCTAGTCGTCGATTACCTCGTTTTCCGGCAAACTGATGAATAAACTGGGTTTGTTTAACGCCGAGCCGCAGCAGGCCGCAGGTGCGCGAGGTGAGCTGATCAACAAGTGAGTCTCTGGCGTATCACAGCACCAACCAACCCACTTTCGCGGACTGCGCAGGCGACGGCACCTGCATTCGTTTTCCGACAAACTCATGAACATAATCGGATTGTTCAACGCCGAGCCGCAGCAGGCCGCAGGTGCGCGAGGTGAGCTGATCAACAGGTGGGTCTCTGGCGCACACCAACCCCAATATCTAACCGGCCAAGCGCTCAACAACTGAGATTAATGCATTACCCCCTCCTCACCCCAGCACCCTCACAAACTCACCGATAACCCTCACCTCCGCTGCATCCTCAGCCGAGATTTTCAGCGGCTGATACTCTGGATTCAACGGAACGAGTTCGATCGTCTGATGCTCCCAGCCATCTTCGTTCGACTGCTTGGTTGAACGATACTTCTTCACCGTGTATCGGCCGCCATCCTCGGGATCGAAGTGCTTGTGCAATTGAACTAACACCAATCGATCCTGCCTCGAGCCCGCCGGACAAGGTCGGAATAGACACCAAGCTCCACTCGGTATCCTCGGTCGCATCGACTCTCCTATAACCTGCGCCGCGAACATGCCCGGCGAGACGGCTTGGTCAGCGACTCGCACCCAGCCTATCGCTTCAGGAGCTCCATCATCGCCGAAACCACTCGCCGCAGCGATCAAGTCGTAGACCGGCACGTGTGTACGATACTGAGCCCTCTTGGCTACGCTCGGCTCGATCGCTAGGCCCGGTTCCGCGGCGACTGGCTCCTCGGCGACTGGCGGTTCGAGAGTGGCAGCGTCGGCCGGCGAGCGAACGCCCAGCGGTCGAGCACTCCACTGGTCTTGCTTCAATTCAAACAAGACCTTGAAGTCTGTCCCTGGCAGTCCCGCATTGCTGCCGAACCAACTCCGCAGAAGTTCGCCGAGTTCGTTGGTTGTCCCTCCCTTCGGCTTGGCAACATTGCAAGCCACCTTAACCAATTTGAACTCCCACAAGCTGCCATCGGGCAGTCGCACTTCCACCAAGCCCTGCGGACGACCGGGCTGCTTTGCCTTGTCAGGCAAAAATAGAATCGGCCGACCGCCTGAATGCGATACCTTGGCTTCAAAGGCTGTCTGTAGATCGCTGGTGTCCGTCAGTCGATGCGACTTGGAATAGGCCGCCAAGCGCCAATCCACCAGCTCTTCAGTCATCGACTCCAGTGTGCTTCGGAGCTCTTCGGGGCAGTCGATCGTCAGTCCCAACAGTTCGCCATCCAGGCTAAACCAGCGCTGGCCATTCTGAACATCCAGCCAGCGATCGATGGGCCATTGGCGCCACCACGCCCCCCACTGCTCGTCGGTTGCTTGTTGGTGATCTAGGGCATGTCGGCCTTCGAGCAGATCGCGGCGCAGCACGGGGTGCTGAAGCATATACCGCCGGCAGCGCTGGGAGAACACGCACAGATCCACTCGATTGAACAGATCCCCATGGTCCAGCAGCACCCGCAGCAGGACCATCTTGTAGGATTTGTTGAGACTGGTGGTTTCGACGGTGACCAGCCAGTTCGCGAACTGCGCTAAAACCTTTTGTTCGCTATCGCTCAGATCGGCCTCCGAGTCGACAAACTCAAACCAACTCCCCGCCCCCTTGCTGACCGTTCTGGGCAGGATGCTATGAGCGAACAGTTCCCCTGCCTGCGGGCGGCGGGCCAATTCATCGCGCAGGGCGCGATAGGTCTCTAAGCCCGCTTGAGAGCCAGTCGGAATGAACTGCGCGAGCACATCTTGCGCTTCCAGTTCGACATCCAGCAAACAGCCCGGCGGAAGTTCAGGCGGCTCGCCTGCCAGCCATTTTTTGAGTTCCGTCCAACCGGCATGTTTGCCCACCAGCGACAGCAGATGCAGCATCCGCTGTGCAAAGATGCGGTGGTTGCCCACGAAGTCGATAACCAACAGCCGCGTTTTGCCGTCGGCCGCCCGCAGCCCGCGCCTAGTTGTTGCAGGAAGATGACCTTGGACTCGGTCGGTCGCAGCATGACCACGCGATCCACGGTGGGAATATCGAGGCCTTCGTTGAACATATCCACCACGCACAGCGTATCGAGCTCGCCTGCGCGCAGGGCCTCCAACGACTCGATCTGTCCATCGCTCCCATCGCCCGAGAATACCGCTGCCGACGTCGCGCCTTTGCTGCGCAGCCAATCCCGCGCAAACGCGGCGTGTCGGCGCGAGCAACAGAACACGATCGTCCGCTCGGCAGGATGCTGCTTCATGGCCGACCACAGCCGGTCCATCCGCTCGCTGCGCTCGACTCGCTCTTCAAGCTCCGCCAGATCGAAGCGACCATTGCGCCAGGGGATCTGCTCAAAGTCAACCGTATCGCGGATCCCCACGTATTGGAACGGCACCAGCGAATCCTCGGCGATCCCATCCCCGATAGTGGCATGGTAGGCCAAGTTGTCATCGAAGATGCTGGCCACATCAATTCCATCGCCGCGTTCTGGAGTGGCCGTTAGCCCGAGCACAAAAGCGCAGTTGAGCCGCGCCATGACGCGGCGATAGGTGGGAGCGTGAGCGTGATGAACCTCGTCGATAATCGCATAAGCGAACTGTTCGCAGCTCAAGCGTTCGAGCCCCTCGGGGCGAGCCAACTTTTGCACAGACGCAATAACCAGCTCGCCGGCCAAGTCGCTTTGCGAGCCGATATACCACGAGGTCGTCACTGGCCCAAATGCGTCTTGGAGAACCGACGACAGGGCCGATTCGGCATGAACCAAAATATGCGAGCGGTGTGCCACGACAAGCACGCGCGGGCGTCGTCCGAGTTGTTCGCCAAATTGTCGGACATCAAACGCCGCCAACCATGTCTTGCCCATCCCCGTCGGCTTTTAGCTCGCCAGCCAACTTGTGGATGAACTTCTCCGATGGTTAGTCACCGAATTGCAGTTTTTCGTTTTCGACCTTACTGATGTATGAAACGCTAAAGCCCATCCGATCGGCCTAATCGGCCTGCTTGATGTCACCGTCAGTTCGTAGCTGTCGCACTCGATCGCCGAATCGCATGATTATGTCCTTTGGACATCCCTTGGGTGGTCTGCCCCTAGTTGTGGTCGCCCTAGCCAAAACGTAAGCTACTTGCACGTTTGGGTCAACTTACGACCGCAAATTGGGCAGCCACCGGAGGGAACATCTTGAAACCGTTGACCAAAGCCGAGAAGGCGGAACTGAAGAAGCTATTTGACTCAGGCGACGCGTTACCGGAGTCTTGGCTGTCTCGCTTGTTTCCCGGTGGCGTGGCGGCTTCGGGAACACAGGACACGATCGGCAAAGAGTATCGGTTGGTTTACGAAGGCAAACTGACGCGAGAAGAAGTACTCGCTCAAACGCCGGCGGCTCCATGGCAATTGGTCCGGTCGTTTTGCGACGAGCGACCACACGAGGACGGATGGCAAAATTTACTTGTCTGGGGCGACAACCTGATGGCAATGCGAGAGCTGCTTGCCGATCAACGCGGCCCCAACCGCTTCGGCACGCGAGACAAGATCAAGCTGGTCTACATCGATCCGCCGTTCGCCACTAAACGTGACTTTATGAAGGACAAGGAACGCGCATATCGTGATAAAGTCGTCGGTGCAAAATTCATTGAGTTTCTTCGCACTCGACTGATATTGCTCAGAGAACTAATGGCTGACGATGGCAGTATCTACGTTCATCTTGATACGAAGAAAAGCCACTATATAAAGGCCGCCCTCGATGAAGTTTTTAGCGAGCACAACTTCCAAAGCGAGATCATCTGGAAGCGAACGTCCGCTCATTCGGATTCAAGTGGATATGCTAATGTTCATGACGTTATTCTTTACTACTCAAAAAAAGAGCAGCCACTATTCAATACAGTTTACACAGACTACAGCGAGGCGCATATCAAGCGGCGATACAGCCATTTCGACCCGGATGGACGTCGCTATACGGATGGTGACCTTGTGGCAACGGGATTGAAGGGCGGTGGGTACGATTATGTTTGGAAAGGAGTGGAGCGAAACTGGCGTTGCCCGATCGAGACTATGCGCCGGTACGAATCAGAAGATCGCTTGTATTACACTCGTGAAGGCCTAGCAAGGATTAAACGATACTTTGATGAGGTAAAAGGGAATCCGCCGGCGGATGTTTGGTCTGATATTTTTCCAGTCAATTCACAGGCAGGTGAGCGAGTAAACTACCCGACCCAAAAGCCTGAATCATTGCTTGAACGAGTTTTAAGGGCTTCCTCAAATCCGGATGACATTGTGTTGGACTGTTTCTCCGGATCCGGAACTACACCTGTGGTGTGCGAGAAGCTAGGCCGACGCTGGATCGCAATCGACTGCGGAAAGTTGGCGGTGTACACAGCGCAGAAACGCCTATTTTCGCTTTCGACTCAGATTGGTTCCGGCGTGAATGACACTCGCGAGCCAGCAGCACGCGTTGAAGACTGGTCTGACCACGAAAAAAAGGCTCGCGGTGCACTTTTTGTCACGGAAAAGGCACGTAAAGGCGAATGTGACATCACGATCGACCTACTCGAAGATTTGGCAGCACTAGCCGATAAGCACAAGCTTGTTAAAGACGATACGCCTCTATCGATCGTTTGTCCTGAAGCGAAGTTGAAGATCAGAGCGGACCGGCTATACGAGCCGGACGAAGGGCCGGGAGCCAAAGCGATTAAAGTGGGCGGAATGGAGTTTCGCATCTCCTTCATCGAGCCGAAAGAAAAGCCAGAGAAGGAAAAGCCGCTACTGGCCAAGCAGTTCGCGCTGTACCGGGCGGGAGTCTACGACATGGCGCAGATTCAGTCGTTGCCCTGGGACGCCTATCGACCGCTTGTGATGAAATTGTTCGGCGTCCGCGAGGCTCCTCACACTCGCTACGGCTACGACATGGACGGCTACGTTCGCGGCGACGCAACGCTGGTTTGGAACTGTCCCGAAAACCCGAAGCTGTCACTCGATCGAGAGTATGTCGAGAGCCTGCACAAAATGGTTCGCGGCAAATCGGGAGAGCGGATCTATGTCATCGCGCCGGTCGTCGCAATGGCGTTCATGGAAGATGAAATTACGGTCGGCAAGACGACCTATGTCTTTTTGAAGGTTCCCGTTTCCGTGCTGATGCGGTTAATCGAACACGGTGTCCCTGCCGCGCTGCCGCAGCCAATGAGGGAGGACGACGTCAATGAGGTCATTGACGCGGTCGGATTTGATTTCGTGTCGCAGCCGTTGGTCGAATACTGCGTTCGGAAGTCCGATCCGACTGATGGATTGCTGCAATCGTTCATGGTGGAAGTGACACTGTTTAAAGCCCAAACGCTGGCGACTGACGCGGATGACTTTCGCAACTTTGAAACGCTGTCGATGGTCATGCTAGACCTGAACTACGACGGCGATGTGTTTCGCTTGAGCGAAGTTCATTGGGGCGAGGAATTGGTCAAGGAAGCTGGCGGAATCGACGAAGCGAAGACGCTGGCGATTTCAATTCCCGCAGACAGCTTTGTTGGAGATCGCATGATGATGATTCTGTGTGACCGCTACGGAAACGAAAAAACGCTGGCGATCGACAAGACAGAGTTCAAGGCAAAGAAGCGGACGACGAAAACTGCAACAGCTAACAAAGCTACCACCAAAAAGAAACCCGCCAAACGGAAAACGACGGGAGGTTCACGATGAGCATTCAGTTCAAGATTGCTGATCAAGTGTTGAAGATGCCCAAGGTTGATTCCGACGCCGAAGACATCATCGCCAAGTATTCGTCGTTCTTGGCGGCGATGTCATCGGATCGCTATGAGTTTCAACGCGCTGCGGTGGCGGCGGCGCTGCGATTCTTGCTTTCGCCGAAGTATGTCGATTTGGAAACGCTGGCTCGTGAGAACTTTCACGCTTCACCGAAAATTGCTCAGCGTCATGACAACTGCGATGCATTCTTAAATCGAATGCCACTTCGGAAAGTGAAGTCCGCTTCGTTGGATTTGGCAACGGGGACGGGCAAGAGCTTCGTGATGTACTCGATCGCTGCAATTGCTCTGGCCGAAGGAATTGCTGAGCGCGTCCTCGTGCTTTGCCCCTCATTGACGATTGAAGAAGAACTGATCGAAAAATTTCAGATGCTCGCCGGCAACGCTGAATTGGTCGGCATCATGAAGGACTTGGATGCTAAGGTGGTCATCCCGGCGATTGGAACCGGACGTGACACAGTTCACACCAAGATGATCTGTATCGAGAACATTCACGCTGTCTACGAGAATACAGGTTCTTCAATCCGCGATAGTTTTCGCGGTGCGGGCGAGCGGTCATTGGTGCTCAACGACGAGGCGCACCACCTATTTTCGGGCGGTGGTGGCGATCCGAAGAAGTGGATGGAGTTTTTGCAAGATCCAGAGTTCGGATTCGATAAAATTATCAACGTGACGGGCACGCCGTACACCGACGACGATTACTTTTGTGACGTGATCTTCCGGTTTGGACTCAAAGACGCAATCGAACGCGGTGTGGTTAAGAAACCCGACTACAAAATCGAGGACACGCTGAAGAAGCAGTCATGGGAAAAGACCTATTCGTTTCATCAGCACAACGTCAACGAATACGGCAATCAGGTCAAGCCGATCAGCATTGTCGTGACGCAAGAGATTGCGACCTGCGTCGAGGTGTATCGTGAGTTGATTGATTTCTTGATCGAAAAAGAAGGCATCAGCAAAGCGGAGGCCGAGGCAAAGGCAATTTGGGTGACGTCGAGCGTGCCGACCACTGGCAACACGGGTGACCGAGTCAAAGCTGCTTACGGGCCTCGCAACGACAAAGACTCTGCGGAGAAGCGACGCAAAGAAAACCTGGAGACGCTCAAGCGGGTCGACGTTCCTGGTAACTCGGTCGAATGGATCGTGTCGGTGTCGATGCTGACCGAAGGATGGGACGTGAAGAACGTCTTCCAAGTCGTGCCGCACGAATCCCGGGCGTTCAGCTCAAAACTTTTGATTTCGCAGGTGCTTGGTCGCGGCTTGCGGGTTCCGCCGAATATGGACGAACAACCGACCTTGCTGATTAACAACCACGAAGCTTGGTCCGAACCGATTCGTCGGATCTTGCGAGAAGTGCTGGAGGTCGAAGATCGCTTGACGTGGGGGTTCGACGAGCGTCGCAAGTCGTACGCTTTCCCGATCTTCAACTTGCAGTATGAAGTAAAACAAACGTCGGTCGAAGTCAAACGCGAGCGAGCTTCGGATCCGGAGGTGACCTTCCTACGTCAAGCGAGGTCAACGACGCATTATTCGACCTTCAAAGACACCGGAACGTTGACGGCGTCCATTGCCGACAAAGAACTGCTTGAATTAGAAGATGCAGTCACAGCGTTGCGTCTATTCTTGAAGCTGAAAGACGAGAAGATTGCCGCGAAGTGGACGAAGACCAAGATCCGCGATTACATCGTAGAAGCTTTGAAAAAGGCGGGGCAGGACACTACGTTCCTTAGTCGTGAAAACTACCTGCGAATGCAACAGGCGTTCGGTCCGCTCTTTCGGGAGTTGGACGTTGAGCACCCGCGATTAAGCCAAGTAGCCGATTCGCTTGTCTCTGTCGACCTTTCTGCGACGCCGCGGCAATCCTTTTCTGAAAATCTGCTTAAGGAGCACGGGACGCTTTACACGGTCGAAGGTGACGACAAGTCGTTCACTGGCGAAGAGAAAGTGCTTTGGGATCGCTACCAAAAGCTGCACGGAATGTGGAAGGAGTACGAGACCGATGCAAGCGAGGATGCTCAGGCGATCGGGCCTCGCCTGCAAGTCGTTTCGTCGGACAAATTCAAGACGCCGTGGAACGCTCATTTTGTGACGTATGAACCGGAACGTCAGTTCACAGATCTTCTGTTTGCAAACGCGGCATTTTTCGATTCGATCGTGAAGATCCCCAATGTTGGCGTCTATTCGTTTCCGTATTCCTATAAACCCGCAGGAAAGGGTAAGTCGCACGTGACAAACGATCGGTTCAACCCCGATTTCTTCCTGAAGGTAGCCGGCAAGAACAATGTTATCGTCGTTGAGATTAAGTCGGTCGGTGATGACCAGCCACGCAATCGAGCGAAATGCCGAGACGGGCTGAAGCATTTTGAAGACCTGAACCAAGCGATTGCCGCTGCGGGCGAACCATGGCGATATCACTTTTTGTTCCTGTCGCCTGAAGATTATTCACATTTTTTTGACACGGTGAAAACGGGCAACTACGACACTTGGCGATCGAGTCTGATGCAAGAATTACTGTCAAAGCAAGGTTGAGCCGAACTAGGAAGGTGACTTGTTAATGCCCCGAACGAGTACTGAGCTCGAAGAGATCCTGCGCGGTTTGATTGGCAACTGGGAGAATGAAGTTGTCGAATTCAAGTCCGTGGGCGATTCGTATTCGACATCTGACATCGGCAGGTACGTTTCAGCTCTATCCAATGAAGCCAATCTTCGCTCAATCGACACGGCGTGGCTGATTTTTGGCGTTGATAACAGGACGCGACAGGTCGTCGATTCACAATACCGCCGCGACCGAGAGCGATTGCAAAGCCTAAAGAAGCAAGTGGCGGATGGAACTTCACCCTCACTTACTTTCCGCGAGATCTACGAAATCCATCTCGATAGTAAGCGAGTCGTCATGCTCGAGATTCCTCCAGCGCCCCGTGGTGTGCCAATCAGTTGGAATGGACATTACTTTGCGCGATCCAATGAGAGCCTAACTGCACTTCCAGATGATAAACGCGACGAAATTCGTAACCAAACCCTTGCAGCGGACTGGACCGCCGCGATCGTGCCTGACGCTCAACGCCGGCACCTCGATGACGAGGCGATCAATAAGGCGCGAGGCAATTTTGCACTGCGACACCAAAACACGTTCAAAAAAGAAGAAGTGAGGCACTGGGACGACGCGACATTCCTGGATAGGGCAGGGTTGACTGCCGACGGGCAAATCACTCGCACCGCATTGCTGTTGGTGGGAAAATCGACATCGACGCACTTTCTAAGTCCGTACCTCGCACAAATCGTATGGAAATTGGTTGGTCCTGAGCAAGGTAATCAGATTTTCACGCCTCCCTATCTATTGGCCACGACCGCGCTCTATTCAAAAATCCGTAATATCCAGATTCGCATACTGCCCACAGATTCTTTGATTGCGGTCGAAGTTGCCAAGTACGACCAGGGCATCGTCCTCGAATCGCTTCACAACTGCATTGCTCATCAGGATTACAGTCTCGGAGCACGGATCGTTGTCACGGAACAGCCGGACCGTCTCATTCTCGAAAACTCGGGGAGCTTCTTTGAGGGACATCCGGATGACTATGTGCTGGGGAACAAGACGCCCCGGAACTACCGCAATCCGTTTCTCATGCAGGCGATGACGCGACTGAATATGGTGGACACGCTGGGCTACGGGATTCATCGAATGTATGTCGGCCAGGCAAGGCGGTACTTCCCATTGCCTGATTACGACGTGGCGGAACGAGGCACGGTTCGACTGACAATACACGGGGCGATCGTCGATCCTGCGTACAGTCGGATTTTGATCGAAAAAACCAATCTCCCATTAGAAGTCGTTTTCGCCCTCGACCGTGTTCAGAAAGGTATGCCGATCGACGATCAGTCGCTAAAGAAACTACGTAAAGCAAAGCTAGTCGAAGGCCGAAAGACAAGTTTGCATGTTTCTGAACATGTGGCCTCGCTCACTGGCGAGAAAGCCCAATACATCCGCACTCGCGCGCAGGACGACGACCACTACAAGAAGTTAATTTCAGACTTTATTGAGAGATTTGGGGTAGCATCGCGAGAAGACATCGACGAGTTGCTGTTGAAGCATTTGAGCGATGCACTCGACGACGACCAGAAACGTACGAAAGTGAGCAATTTGCTGACGGCGATGCGACGTGCGGGCACGATTCACAATGCGGGGTCGAGGGCAAATCCTAAATGGAAACTGGGTTCGGAGCCAGAAGAATGACTTGTTCAAAATGCAGAAAGAAAGTAGCGAATCGCAGAAAGGAATCGGCGAAAAACACCGAGAAATGCCTGTTTTTCGTATTTTTCGGGCGATGCTACGCAGAAAGGAAAACGTCCATTGGATCCGGTGGGCCGAAACAAATTCTCCATACTAAGGGCAACGCATGCTTGGCATCACCAATCTGAATATCCGACTATCTCCCGGTCGAGCAGCCCTTGTTGGTCGGGACACTTTCTTTAACCGAATTGTCGGCGGACCGGTGGTGCTGCTGGAGTGGTTGGAAGCTCAGTTGGGGGGGCGCAAGCGGATGTGCATCGTGCGGCACGCGTAATGCAGTACGCCGATGCGCTGGCCAAAGTGAGGGGAGCCTGCTTCGCGCGAAGTCTGGCTGCAGATCGCTGGGAAACCGCGTCGGAGTTGCTGCAGCGCCGCGATGAGTTGATGCTGTGTGGATGGGATGGGGTGAGCAGCGTTGGGTGCCCTCGAATCACCGGCGACTTGGCGTTGGCCGAAAAGGAATACGTCGCTTCGTTCCCGAGTGTGGCTGAAAGAATTGCAGCGGTCACGGAGGCTCTTGATGCGGGCCAAGTATTGCCGCGTCACGAACTGAAGTTGACTGAGCCAATCGACCTTTGGCCGGCGGCTTGGCAAATGGTCTTGAGTCGGCTGAATGTTTGCGATCCAGAGAGAGTTTCACCTTGCGCGCCGGTGTCTTCGTCATTGATGGCGGCCAATGTGGTGTGTGGTCAAACCTCTTCGTCAGCCTCAGTCGGCAAGCTATCGTGAGGCCGGCTAGCAATTTCTCGATAGTTCTCGGGGACTGTTCGTATCGCTTCATCAAAATGAAAGAGGTGCTTGCGGAGCGCTTCACGCAGTTCTCCAAGACGGGAACAATCAATGACGTTTCCGTATGACTGACGATTCGTCGAGCCAAGGCGGCCGGAACTTTCTCAAGATGCTCGCGATCCCCAACAAGATCGCTTGAAACAAGCTGCCCTATCGCCGCTTGCATTGACATGTCGGCAGGAGCTCTCGCGAGTTCTGCATTCAAATTCGAAGAGTTCAGCAACGAACCATCAAGGCAAACGATGGTCTCAAATTCTTCTGCGGCAGTAGCCGTGATGGACGACCCCTGATCGAGCCGAACGCATTCGGCGTAATAGTCGCATAGCCGGCGAAACCTCGCCCAACGCGATCCACGGCGATCAATTATCCACGAAACAGGCTGTGTACTGGGCGCCACGGTAAGAGTGTCGTCGTTGGGACGACTCGCGACGGTAGAGTCCGTAAGCTGCGGAAATATCGGAGTAGAAGGAGAGGCAGATGGCGATTTCCCTGTTGTCACGTTCCTGCCAAGATCTGCTCTTGCATTGACAGCAAACCATTTCGTACCGCGGAAGGCGACCTGCCCTTCTGCCTGGAGTTTAAGCAGGCACTGGTTAATATCACTTGGACGCGACTTCAAAGACCTCGCCAACTCGCGAGTTGTCATACCAACGGAACGACCACTTAGTCTCTGCAGGAGTTTTTCTTCGATAAACGATAGATTTCCGTTTCCCACAATGGTCCCGCGATTGCCAGTCATGATGCTCCAACAAAAAGCCCATGATAACGCGCGAGCTTTAGTGATGGCAGCCTACGAGCTTGTACCGTCACAGGATTGGTATAGGAGGCAGTGCACCTGGTCTTTTACAACGACCTAGGTCACAGCATTTTTCAACTGAAAGCTGGTTATTGTAGATCAGTTGCTGTTCGAGGCTTTTCAATCGCACGCTTTATGGCTTGCATCGATTTTCCGATAGGGAGTCCGGCGAAGGGGAACTGTAGCTCAACAGCCGTTTGGTGGAAGGCGGATTCGATCGCTGCTCGGTATTCCTTGCCGCCGAGGCCAATGATGAATGCGAAATCCGAAAGGCGTTGGTCGACAACCTGGTGCCGCAATACATCGGTCGAGACTGGAGCGGAGGACTTGCGTTTGAAGGTGACTTCGTAGGGGCCGAGCAGGACGAAGTCGGGCGAGATGAAACCGTACTTGGCGCTCAGGATCAGCCATGCGTCACCGAAGGTTTCTGCGTATTGGCGATTTAGCTTGAAGGGTGTGCCGGTGTTGGCGTCTTTCGCTGGCGTGGGACCGGCGGTGGAGTGTTTGTCCCAAATCTTGCTGCGACCGCAGGGGACTATTACGAGTCGACTGGAGGGCTGACGGCTCTTGGTGGGCATTCAGTTGGATCGGCTTTGGATAAAGTTCTTGAGGGAAACGTAATGCTGCTGATCCTCGGCGGTCCGCAATAGAAAACCATTCATGCCGTCGTAGCGGATGCGATCGCCGGAGTCCAAGTGAAACCAAGCTCGCCCCTTGGGATTGTTCGGGTCGGGAACTCGCAGTGGGTCGAGACGGATGCTGTGGGGCGCGCGGCTGGCTCTGAGCCACTCAAGCAGACGCCACTCGGGTTCAGTCTCTAGCGCGATCTCGCTGACCGATCGGGCGCGCTCCAAACCAAGTCGAGTGGTCCATCGGCCTTGAGCTGGCATGGTGTCGCCAGCGGCGAATTCGATCGAATGAGCTAAGATTCGCAATGGGCTGAGATGGTAGAGCACCATTTTTTCATCGTGTCGCGCGGCCCATGGTGTGTGGATCTCGGAGCGGTCGAGGATCTCAATATGCTCGACATCGGCCACGTAGCGGATTCCGTTTGGCTCGTCGAAACCGGCGGGAATGTAGATAGCTACCTGCTTGACCATGCTCTGACGCCGCTGAGTCTTGGCGAGCGGGTGATAGTAGCGACATTCGCTTTTAACCCAGTCCAAATGCTCACGCGTCCCTGGGGACCTCAGAGTGCCGACCAGTACGGGCTCGCTGGCGGCAATGCGCCAGTCGCGAGCTTGTGCGTCGGCGAGATTGGCGATGGCGCGATCGGCCATGGACCAACCACCTTCACGCACAGCCGACAATAGCCACTCCTTCAACAAAGCGGTATTGCTGGGGAGTACGGGAATGGCACCCACGCCCAGCCGCTGGAGCGATTGCCATAGCCGACTGTCGCGGAAGTCCTCGCCTGGCAAACAGTTCATGGGGAATAACGCGGCAGCTTGTACGACGGAACGCTTCAACTCGGGTGGCTGTGATGGATTGCCATCGACCTCAAGAATTGCGTCACGGTAGCGGTGCAGAACATTGATGGCGTCTGTCGGTGGACCAAAGGATTTGAACTGCTGCCGATACTGATCGCTCGCATCGATGCGATACTTCGCGTCGGCAACCAATTGAATAATCGGCCAACCATCGTCTTCGAAGCGAATGAGGATATCCGGCTTTTGAGGTATCAGCGTGGTCTCCTGGCTGGCGTACCGCGCGTTGTACTTAACACGAATCGTGCGGTGTCGCCCCGTTCGAAAGATAGCTTGCTGAGTCTCGCCTTGCTTCAACTGAACGGACAGTCCCGACGGACGCACTCGAAACAGTGCATCAAGATTGCTTGGCGGTCCGTGCTCATCCTGAATAATGCGGACAACGGCTAAATAGGTCCAGTACTCGTACAGCACTTCCAAGTCCTTGACCGCGAGCTGGATCAAGTCGCCTTCCAAGCGGAGGCCCATCTTGAGGAACATCAGCAACCGATAGGCCTCGCGGTATCCGGGAGCGGAAACCAACTGCAGTGAAGCGAATCCGGTGGGCGGATCGCCATCAGCCTCTTTCATTGGTTCCAGGTTCAACAACCGCGATACTCGACTCTTCAGCCGTGTCACCCCATCGCGAGTTGCTGTTCGTCGTGAAGATAGCTCCGATTCGGAATCGTAGATGGCTGCGATTCGACCAAGCGTTCGCTGGGCAGCGACCAGTTGATGACGCAGCCAGCGATGTTCCATCGTGTCCAAAGTCAATTCAGCCGGACGCTGCGCGATTTGCTCACGAGCCGTGATACCGCCAAGCTGAACCACGCCACCCTTTCCTTGACCACGCCGCACTTGAGAGCGCACTCGTGAGTCTACTCGGCGAATTCGCTCTAGCCGCGTAATCCGCTCGCCTCGCACCAGCCCTCGCGTCGGCCTTTGGGCGATATGATTCATGGCTACGTCGAGTTCGTCGATGATCTGCTCGATCAACACGAGCCATTCCAAGTCCGTTGGCGGACGATCACTCGAGAGCTTGCCGAGTTGATACGTCGACCGCAAGTATTCGTAGGCCAGCTTGGTCAAGATCGACTGTACATCGGCGACGATGTCTTGATAATCCGTTTGATAGTCGACCTTCGTCGGGAACACCTCGATCTCAAAATCAAGCGTGTGCTTGCCGTTGACGTAAATCGAAAACAGACTGCGACCGATTTGGCCACGGAAATTCACTGAGCCATGAAGCACGCGGCCGAACTCCTGCGCGTTGAGCCCCTCAGTGATGAACGGGTCGCGATGTCTAAGTTCAACTATGTCGCCATCGTTGGCGCCACGCAGGTAGAGCTGGTACTGCGTCTGCTCGTAGAGTGGCGGGCCGCTCGGGTCTTGGACATCGCGGGCCAATACGTCAGGAATGCCGCTGCGCATCGTCGATTCGTGTAGTTTCAGTCTGCTGTCATGCGGCACTATTCTCAGGCGGCCCATAACCGGCAGCGATCGAGCGAGCACGGCCTGATCGGTCTTGCTGACACGATGCCAGTCGAGCGTAAATCGGTTGGTAGCAATGCGGAATAGAAGCTTCATGGCTACAACCAGAACGAAGTGTAACCTTCGGAAATCAAACGCTCCCACATCAAACACAGCCGAGCCGCCGTGCGTGGAAAGGTGGCTTCCGCGATGGCATCCGGTCGGTCCGCAGTGGCCCAGCTTGCAACCGCCGCCTCTACCTCGGATTCGGTCATTGGCTTTCCATGAGCGAGTCCCAATAAGCCGATCATAGTTCGCCGGATCGCATTGCTTCCACCGACCAAGCGTGGTAACACCTTCATCATCAATGCGAGATCGAGCGGATCGACCGACGCTCCGCCCCGAGTTCGAAACGAGGCTTTGAGTTCCTGTGCGTTCATCAAGAACAGGATCACTTCGTCGCGTGTGCGATATCCGACCTGCAACTGGCTGTAGACCAAGCACTGATTCACGCTCTTCAGCACCTCAGTCGCACGTTCCGCAGCTTCGCGAAATTGCGAAGTGGCTTGGTCGCATTCCGCGATACGCGTTGCTCGACAGTACCAGAATGCGGGTGGCCAATAGACAGAGGACGCTGGCTCGGACGTTGAAGTCGACTGGTCCAAATCCAAATCGACTTCAGACAG
Organism: Pirellulaceae bacterium; assembly: GCA_020852965.1. Taxonomy (GTDB): domain Bacteria; phylum Planctomycetota; class Planctomycetia; order Pirellulales; family Pirellulaceae; genus Aureliella. The sequence continues at coordinate 16,275 of JADYZV010000024.1, forward strand.
TTCCAATGTAAAAGCCCGATCGAGTACTTTGCGGCTGAATCCGTGCGAGCTTTCGTCCATGTTCACTGTTCCGACGATGCCAAAGTTTGCCGGCATCGTCTGCTCTTGCCACTGACGGTATTCGGTCGGAAGGGTTTGCGCGATCAGTTTCGTTGATTCGTAGCCCCCCGTTGGAACGCGACGGCGATCTTCGATTGCGCTGAGCACTTCGGCGAAATAGTGCTCAACCCGAGCCAAGTTCATTTCGTCCAATAGGCACACATGAAATCGCTCGGTATCTGTCGATGCGATCCTGGCTGCGGCCAGAACAACGCCGGCGCGGAAACGGTCCTGTAAGTCGACGTATCCGAGGACATCGGAGCTATCGGTCCAGTCGGGCCGGACCGATACACGGTCGATCTTGCCGGTTGTTAGCTCTGCGATCAGTGCGGGCAGTTTTGATTTACCCGTACCTGAAACACCAGCCAGAATGACGAATGGCTTGGTGCGCATGGCTGTGATATAGGTCGCAATATGCCAGGGCTGAAAGGTGAATCCTTTGGCAGCAATTGCCTGTATTAAACCCTCTGTTGCCTCTGCAAAATCGGTTTCAGCGATTAGCTCAATCTCCTCGTCTTCGGTTTCGTCATCAGCGCAGTCGATTGTATCCAACCCTGGAACACGCTCGTAAGCCCCTTTCATCTCGCATAAAAAAGGGAGATTGGAGTCCATCGGCGTAAGTGTTTGCATGGGCAAGGTCATGCTTGGCGGCATCGGATATTCGGTTGTTTCCCGCCAATCGATAGTCCGTGACGATGGGTGAGGATTTTGCTCCTCGTCATACTTATAATCGCCGGTAACGATACCCCAGCCGCAAATTTTGCTCCGCCCACGCTTAGCGAAAACTACATCCCCAGGTTTCATCACTTTGCAAAACAACCACAACATACGCGCCGCAGCCTTACTCTCAGCATGTTTTTCGAGTTCAGCTTGCGATACATATTCAGATAGATCGCCGGCTTCAAACCAGCCGATGTTCGCGATACCTTCCGCCTGCCATTGCTCCCAAAGTATCGCGTTTTGCCCCGGAGCCATAATCCAATACTTCGGCATATAATCCACCACGATGTTATCGGGCCACCATTTATTCTTGATCGCAGCTAAAACTTGCTCGCTGCAATTCTCGTCCTGCAGCATTTGCCAATAGGCTTCCTGGAGCCTCGCATGCGTGACTCGCTCTCGTATCTTTCCCGGCGTCGGCGCGGAGACGTCCAGTAGTTCGGTCGTGTCGTAATGAGCGAGCAGCCAGAACAAATCGCTGGCTAGACGACCGAAAGCTTCGGCCAACTGCTGCTCACCGACTTCTTTTCCATGACTGCGCATGCGAGCGATAAACAGCGGTAGTAGCCAATCAAACGAGATGCGATTGTCCGCCAACTCGCCGTCGCGAATCGCTTCGATCACCAAAGTTAAGATCACTGGCTTATAGAGCATCATGGCCTGCATCGAGTGGATCAGCGCGATGAAGTGCTCCGCGCGTTGTTGATCGCTTTCAAACGCAACTGCTGTTTGCCGATCGGCCTTCAGTCCCAGCTCGGGCGCTTGCAGGTAGCAAACCTGGATTGCTACCGTATTATCGATTTCGTCTCGTTTAGCCTCCCCTCCCTTGCTCTTTAACAAGGCTAGCTTGGCCTTAAAAGCCGACAGCGTGGCTCGCGCCGGGCTCTCCGAATCCAAGCGCTGAACCGTGCAACCTCGATCGTCAACATCTGAGATGCAGAATCTGCTTTCGCGACTAGGGCTCATGAAGACGACGCGTTCATCGGCGTACTCACGCATCAGCGTCAGGAAGTCGACGCCGCTGTCGTCATCGGATAATGTCTCCAGTTGTTGCTCGACCCAGCGCTGGTATGTGGTGAGGAGGGTTTGTAAGGCTGTGGTCAACTCGGCGGAGGATTCTTGGAGGTCGTCGAGCGCGGCGAATCGCTCGACTATCATGCCTTTGGTGTAGCCCCGTGCGCGGTGGCCGGTGCCGATGGGCGTGCGATGGGGATTGTCGCCGATCGCGTCGATGAATCCGGCTTCCTTTAGTTGTTGTTGGCTTTGGCGGCCGAGCTGCTGCGAGACGTCGGCAGCCTTTTCGTCCTCGCGGCCGCGGTAGGCTTTGGCGGCAATGCCGAGCCCGAGGCGGATGCCGACGGGCGAGTCGGGCGAGAAGTGGATGACCGGATAGACTCCCTTCTGGGCGCTGCGCGTTTGCCGGGTGTCGAAGAAGGCTACCCAGGGAACCGATGCCCAATTGCCCTTGCCGACCGAGGCTTCGACTTGCCAGTGGTCGCTGGGGCAGAGGACAGGTGCGAGCGAGTTACCGAGCGAGATCAATTGTCGCTCGAGCTGCTTGACTTCGGAATCGCGGCTCATCGCCGCTGGACGCTGAGGGTAGATGGCAAGCAGACGGGCGCAGGCTGACCAGAATTCAGCCGATTGAGAAGTCGATTGCTCGGATAGGGAACTAGTCATGCAAGGCTCAAAGGGGGCGGGTGAAAAGGGATATTCTAGCAACTGGTGTGGCGGGGTGGTGGTTCGGTCGAGGGAAGTGGGGAAGCGATGAGCGGTGAGCGGTGAGCGATGAGCGGTGGGAGAAGGGTGGGATGTACGAAGGAGTGTTGTGCGTGGGTAAGCCTAAGCGGGGGGCGGGGTTTTTCGACGAAAACCTACAGAGGTTTCAAAACCATTCTGGGCTGACAGTACAATGCTATTTTTTTACTGAGTTATTCCGCAGCGGCGTAGAGCAAACATAAGGGAAGTATTGTGAGAATTGCAACTTGGAATCCAGCAGAAAAAAATCCCAGAGCGTGAACGGGCGTTTTTGCAGGCAAGAAATGAATTGCTCGGCGGCCGGCTTCGACCCTTGTAGCGGCCCCGAGAGAAAAAAGGACGCCTGTCGCCCGTTCAGGGCTTTCGCTGCTCAGCGCTACCTTCACCTGGGATTGGCATCCCAGGCTATCACATGCCGTCCCTATCGGGACTAGAACCAAATTCGGTTCAGCCGTGAATTAAAGATTTCGTCGCGTATTGACTTAAACAACTCGTCGCGCAGTGAGTCAAGCGTTGCTTCGCGCAGTAAGTTAAGGGTTGCTTCGCGCAGTGGGTTAAAAAACAATAGATGCTGGGAGTACTAATTGTTCCATGTGATCGTGAATTGCCGGACAGAAGCTATGGATACCCAAATGAAATACGAGATTTGTAGGAGTGATAGCCGACTTACATTCGACGGCGCTTCTGGAAATGGAATTTCGCACTTTAGTGATGAAAGTAGCAAGAGATAGACATGGAGCCAGTTAAGACGATGCATGGTGTCAAACTTCCCACGTTTCTGTACGGGACAGCTTGGAAAGAAGCTGCGACTCAGGAGCTGACCGAACTAGCCATCGCGCAAGGATTTCGCGGTATCGATACTGCCAATCAACGCAAACATTACGATGAAGCTGCAGTTGGACGCGGAATTAGAGCAGCGATGGCTGGTGGCCAGGTTGCGCGCGATGAACTGTTTCTACAAACCAAATATACCTTCCAGCGGGGACAAGATCATCGGCTGCCTTACAATCCGGCATCGCCAATTGCGACTCAAGTGGAGGAGTCGTTTGCTGGTTCCCTGGAGCACTTGGGCGTCGATCAAATCGACTCGTATCTCCTGCATGGCCCTAGTCGTGCTGCGGGACTCGGCGCAGACGACTGGGCGGCTTGGCAGGCAATGGAGAGGATCCATGAAAGCGGTCGTGCTCGCCTGCTTGGGGTGAGCAATGTTTCTCTGGAGCAACTCGAGATTCTGTGCCAGGACGCCAAGGTCAAACCGCATTTTGTACAAAACCGATGCTTTGCCGTGAGCGGATGGGATCGCGCTGTCCGCTCGTTTTGCAAAACCAACGGTATTGTCTATCAGGGTTTTTCGCTATTGACGGCCAACCGAGGCGTGATGGCCAGCCAACAATTGGCGACTCTCGCGCAGCGCCACGGTTGCTCACCAGCTCAGCTTATTTTCCGATTTGCCATCGACCTGGGGATGATCGCGCTTACCGGAACAACGGACGCACAGCATATGCAATCGGACCTAGCGGTACTCGACATGCATTTGCAGCCTGAGGAAATTTCGGCGATCGAGTGCATAGCGGGGTAGAGTCAACTCCAAACGCTGCACGTTCAGTTCCAACATTCGGTGTTATTTCTTCGTAGCATTCGAATGGCTTCACGATCCTCCGGCGATTGCCAAGTGAAGCCAACTAAAACGCAGACTTGAAACTACTGCATCCCTTTGGCCTCGTCGCGCTTGACGAGTTTCGTGCCTTCGACCTCGTGAACGTCGCAGGCTTTAAGCCATTTCGTGAGTAGTTCATCCGGAAGTGACTTCGTGAGGTGCGAGTCATCAGAGGTTTCGCTCAGCATCGCGCTGGATCGGTAGGTATGCCCGGCCGCTAGCCCCAAGCGGTCGATCGTTTGTTGTAGCAGCCTAGTCGCGTTGCCGCCCCCTGGTTCTGTACGTGCCGAAAGAAGCACACGATGGTTGTGAGTCGCTGCGCAGAGAACTCGGTTCAGTCCTTCGAGTCGAACCAATAAATCAGCCACTTCACCGATCGTTTCAGGACACGACGCATGAGGTAGCATGCAGAATGCTGTGTCACCGTGGATGGTGCAACTTTGGAGTGCATGCACGAAGTCACCAAAGTATTCACGGGGTAGTGGAGCATTCTCGATGTCGCCCAACATACTCAGGTTGGCGCGAGTCATCAACCACTCAAGCACCGAGCGGTCAAACGCTTCGTAGGACGGATTGCATCCCCGCGTTTCACTTCGGAGTCCGTGCAGCAGAGCTGTCGCCAACTTCTCTCCAGGTTCGATCCCAAGCTCGATCAAGTAGCTGGCCGCGATAGCGGAGGCTGATGACACTTTGGTGCGAATGTCGACGATCGGAGGATGCGCACTCGTCACGTCTGTGTTTGGGAGAGCATGGTGGTGGATCACGGCTACGGGATCAAACAACTGAGTTTCCATAAGGTGCCGGCTCGAAGTCGGTTCGCAATCGACGAAGATCAAGGCGACGTTGCTCACGACAAAGTATTCTTCAAGCAGTTCGATCGGTGGCTCGAGCAGCTCAAGCAGTCGTCTGTTTTCACTGCGGAGAATCTCCCCACCAGCGATGACACGCGTGTCGCAGTTGGTTTCTTCGTCAATCAAGAGTTTGATGGCCCAACTCGCGGCGATACCGTCGGCGTCGGGCGTATCGTGTGTGACGATGACCACGAATTCGTAGGGCTGAACTCGTTTGAGTAGCTCTGTCGCTTTCGTCATGCTCAACGAGTTGGTGTGGTATTCATTCATTTCTCACCCCACTGTCGATGCCATTTCGGAGTTTCAATCCGTAAGTGAACTGTCAACATTCCTCTGAACTAAAGGTGGCAACTGCGGATAGCGCCCAACGCCTCAATAGGGGGCTTTCAGTCTCCAACACCAATATCAACTTGAATCGCCTCGTATATTAAGTCGGTTTCCGTTGCCTGAAAGTCGCGTACGTCTTCGATCAACTTGGCAAGCCGCCTGCGCATGTCAGCCACGTTCGAGCTGATCTGCGAGGTCCGCTCAGTAGCAAACTTTTCTCGTAGTTCACGGATGTTAGCGACCAATCGATCGTAGGCGTCACGAAGTTCAGCGATTTGACGCGCCAATCGCGGATGTTGTAAAAGCAGATCAGCCAGCAATCCATCTTCACTGCGCAGCTCCGCAGCCTGTGCCGTCATCACCGACTCCAACTCCGTCAGCTGCTTCAGCACGTCGTCCCGCCACTGCGTCTCACGCGTGGGCGTCGCTCGGGCCAAAGCTTTTTCGAGCTTCTGAACCCCTATCCGCATTCCTCGACGAGTTCGTTTGCTACCCCCTACGGCCATCTCGCGATGCGTGCTTTGCGATGTTGTCTGTGTCATGAGTGGTCTCCCTGCCGAATCGAGAAGCCCAAGCCTTTTCAGCAAACAGCGGGCCGAAAAGCTGGCTTCTCCGATAGGTCTTAGCCGGTAGGCGTGAGCCCCGACTCACGAAAGTCGGCCTAACGTTCGTCGACAGAACTGTGTTTGAGCTACGACGGTGACGATCGAACGATCCGCAGTGACACTTTGGCACAACAAACGACAAATTTGCGCGACAAAATAGCGTTGAAGGGGCGCCGCGCTCTATTGGGGAAGATTCAAAATATCTGTCGGAGACCGGGGGGCACGATTGGCACGCCCGTTGCATTTAGTCGCAATCGGCAGCAAAAAACTGCCAATTTGGAAACGACACACTTTGATAGTTTTCTTTGCAATTGGAGGATCGAACGATGTTAAACACTCGCTGGCAACCTGTTGCGGAATTGAATCGACTCCGAAGCGAATTGGAGCGTGCGTTTGGGCAAGCTGGACAGGGGCGTACTGCTGCCAGTGCAAGGGTCTTCCCGCCGCTCAACCTATGGGAAAGCGACGACAACCTGTACGTGGAAGCCGAGTTGCCTGGGTTTGAGATGGAGGAATTGGAAATCTACGTCACCGGAGGCAACCAACTTTCGATCGCGGGTGAGCGTAAGCCACCGGAATTCGAAGGCGGTGCATGGCATCGACAAGAACGAGCGTTCGGAAAGTTCCGCCGCACATTTGACCTGCCCTGCGATGTCAACGCCGACGCTGTTTCCGCAACCTTCGCACACGGCATCCTGACGTTGACGATGCCCAAAGTCGAAGAAGTGAAGCCACGACGAATCGAAGTCAAGGCTAGTTGATCGCAGTGTTGCGATGGACATTCCAATAACAATTCAAAAGCTAAAGGAGACAAAGCGATGAGTACGACGATGACCGGTAACGAAAAACAATCGGGCGCGAACTCTAGCCCGGAACAGACCTATCAGTCGACCTATGTGCCTCGTTTTGACATTTGGGAAGGTGAAGACGAGTTGCTGCTCTTGGGCGACCTGCCCGGTGTCAAAGTCGACGACTTGGATATTCGATTTGAAAATCGTGAGTTGACGATTCACGGCAATGTTTCATCCCGTTACGAAGGCGAAATGTTGTTTGGCGAATACGGCATCGGCGATTTCCACCGGAGCTTTACGATCGGCGATGCGATCGACGCCGAAAAGATTTCTGCGGAAATGTGCAACGGAGTTTTGAAACTGCATCTGCCAAAGTCCGAGAAGGTCAAGCCACGTCGGATCGAGGTGAAGGCGAGCTGATCGTAGACAATCCAAAGTCGTTGCGCCCTCCGTGGGCGCGATGCGATGTTAGCAGATCGCGGGCAGCGACATTTCACGAAAGGAGGAAAATCAAATGATTGACAAACTGATTCCTTGGAAAAAGAAGAATGGTGAATTGAAAGTCCGCCACGATGACTATCCGATTTCGCGTCTCCGCGACGAATTCGATCAAGTCTGGGACCGATTTTGGGATGACTGGAACATGGGCGGATTGCGCAAGTGGAGCGATGGTTCGCGAATGCTGGGTACGCACGTCGATTTCGAGGACCAAGACACCGAGTACGTCTTGCGTGCCGAGCTGCCTGGTTTTGAGCCGGGTGACTTCGATGTCAAGCTCAGCGGCAACGTGCTGACGCTTAAAGCAGAGCACAACGAAGAAGGTACCGAGAAGAACGGAAGTTACCGTCGCTACGGCAGCTTTTACGAATCGTTTACTTTGCCACAAGGTGTGCAAGCGGACAACATCGATGCGAAGTATCACCGCGGCGTGCTGGAGGTTCACTTGCCAAAGAGCGAAGAGTGCAAGGGCAAACGCATTGAAGTCAAGTCGACGTGAGGGTAGGTGGCCCCAAACCTAGGGGACGTCACCGTATGTCGATCTCTGCTGGTGTGTTGACCGAAGAATGACCCTGCGGTTCTCGCAGGGTCGTGGTATTTAGCGGTAGCAGTTAGGAATTGATCCGACACGAACCTCAGGAATGAGGTAAGTGCATGCCGGTTGCTAGCAGTCGTGAAGGAACGGCAGCGATTCCTAGACCCCCATACCACTAGACCCCCATACCAACCAGCGATGCGACCATCTCCATCAGCGGTACAGCATCGACAGGTTTGGGGAAGTATCCGTTACAGCCCACTTTGAGGCACGCTTCGCGTTCTCCTTCCATCGCGTCGGCGGTCAACGCGATGATGGGACATACGAAGCCTTGACGCCGCAGTTCCGCGACCGCTTCGCGACCGTTCATCACCGGCATCTGCATGTCCATGATAATCAGCGCAAAGGGACTACCTTCCTCTCGCGCCGCGCATGCCGCGTCGACTGCTTGCCGTCCGTCTTCCGCCACGGTGACTTCCGCACCACACTTCTCCAGAAAGTACTTCGTCACTCGCCAAATATCTCGGCGATCATCGGCCACCAACACGCGGGCTTCAATTCTCGGCAATTCTCTGGCGTTTGAGGTCTGCGAACTCCCACTTTGGTGGTCTTGTCCAGAAACCATCGAATTGCGTTGCATATCGCTGACCGGCAACGTCAAGCGAAATCGACTGCCTCTACCGAGTTCACTTTCGACTGAGATTTCGCCCCCCATCGCCTCGGCCAAGCGGCGACTGATACTCAGGCCCAAGCCCGTCCCACCAAATCGCCGTGCGGTTTCGCCCGATGCTTGCGTGAACGGTTGGAAAAGCTGGGCAACCTGGTCCTCGCTCATGCCAACGCCAGTGTCGGACACAGTGACATCCAGCGTCGCCAAACACTCTGCGGATGAGCTTGGTCCGTCTACATTCCGCCCACGGGGTGTGCAGCGACGATCGGACATTCCGACGCTGACCCGCACCTCGCCCTCATCCGTAAACTTGAGCGCATTGCCGATCAAGTTCACCAAGATTTGACGCACGCGAACTTCGTCCGCTGTAATTTTGGCGGGAACTTTGGAAGTCCACTCAAAATGCAGTGGCACGCCTTCCGCCGTGGCTCGCACATTCATCAATGTGCGTACATCTTCGATCACTTCACGAACGTCGATCAACTCCTCGTCGATCGTCATTTTCCCCGCTTCGATCTTCGACAGGTCTAAAATATCGTTCAGCAACCTCAACAGATAGTTACCATTGCGTTGTATCGTTCCGGCGAGCTCTCGAACCGTCGAATCATGGGACTCTGAATTGAGCATCTCTGCGAACCCCAACACGGCCGTCATTGGCGAACGCAGCTCATGGCTCATGTTCGCCAAGAACGAACTCTTGGCTTCGCTGGCCAGTTGAGCCTCTTGGTGCGCCCGCTCAAGCTGCTGTTGCGTCTTACGCAATTCCGTGATATCGCGACTGATCTCGACCACATAAGGTTCGTCGCCGTTCATCCTCAGCAACTGATACCGGGTCGAAACTGTGATTTGGTCTCCTGCCTTCGTTCGCTGTTCCAACACCCCGACCCATTGGTCTGTCTCCAATAGCGACTGGCGAATCTCGCGCCACGGAATCGGATGGCGGGTGCCAAGCAGTTCGTGGACCTTCTCTCCGATCGCTTCCTCGGATGAGTAGCCATACAGGCGAATCGAACCCCGATTCCAGCTCGCAATAGTGCCTTCCAAGTCGGAAAAGATGATCGAGTCGTGCGAGGCGTCAAACACCTTGCCCATCTGTTCCAACCGTGTTCGCATTCGCAAGCGATCACTGATATCTTGGAACGTCACCACCGCGCCTTCACGTCGTCCGCCACGGAACAGGGGACGACTCCAATACTCCACTGGAATGCTCGTCCCGTCGGCACGCCAAAACACTTCATCGTCCACGTGCATGGTCGTTTCGCCGCGCGACGCATGATAAATGCGACAATCCTCCATTGGGTAGCACGACTTGTCGGAATGCGAATGATGAACCAGGTCGTGCATGTTTTTGCCCAGCACTTGGTTCTCATTCTCGTATCCGAGCAATCGCAGCGCGGCGTCATTACAAAACGTGCAATTGCCATCCATATCGACGCCGTAGATCCCTTCGGTTGTCGTATCCAAGATCGTCTGCATCCATTCCGCGTTCTCGCGAACCTCCGCCTCGGCCTGTTTCAACGTGGCGACATCGATCAGCGTTAAAACGATTCCCGATACACCATCTTCGCGCCGGTACGGCACAATTCGCAGCAGGAAGGGCGTGCCATCGCGATCGGTCACGTTGGCTTCCTTCTGATTCTCCGAAGCTCGAACTTCACGCAAATCGTCAATCAGCGAGGTGCCTTGAATGTTTCTCGCAAAGCCTTCAATCGAGCGCCCGATATCATGCTCCACCAGATGAAACACGCGCGCGATCTCGGGAGTGAACCGGCGAATGTAGAGTTCGTCGTCCAAGAAGATCACACCGACGCGCGTTGTCGCTAGCAGGTTGTCCATGTCCTCGTTGGCCTGCGCTAATTCCTCGACACGTCGCTGGTGTTCGGCATTGACCGTGTAAAGCTCTTCGTTGACGCTGTGCAATTCCTCGTTCGTACTTTGCAGTTCTTCGTTCGACGCAACGAGTTCTTCGTTCGACGCTTGCAGCTCTTCGTTGGCCGTTTCCATCTCTTCCACAGTCGCCTGCAAATTCTCTTGCGTGTACCGCAACTCCGATTCCAACGCCACAACTCGCTTTTCCGTCAAGTCATTGACATCGACCAATGTTTCGCTCACGGCCCGGGGCGCTGCTGGCTCCGCCGTTTCAAACTTGATGTGCAAGTTTGTAGTAAGAGCTGATGGGTCGCGCAATGGTTCGACCGTCAGGCGCATGTACTCCTCGTGACCGTCACGTGGAATGCGAACCCCCGTGTACCGCACGACGTCCTGCTTTCGCAATGCATGCTGGAGTGCTCCTGCCACCGGTGTCTTCAAGTGTTCGTCGATGATCTCCAGCAAATTGTTCGATGGTCGCCCGGAACGCAGACGAAGGTACTGATGGGCATCACCGAAAATGTGTAGGATTTCGAAATGCTCGCTCACCAGCACGCTAGGCGGCATGTTCCGCTGAAGTAGTTGGTCATAGATCGACAATAACGATTGATCGACTCGCGAGGATGTGCCTGCGGGCGATGGCGAGGCACGCAACAGGGTTCGCGCGGGCGACTCCAGTGGCAACCGTGTTTCGATCGGCAGCCTGACGTCGCGCCGCTTCGTGTAAACTCGCCAGCGCTTATCGACGACCTCGAACTCGTCACTGATTTCGCCGGGTGTCTCGCTCGGCCCTAACAGCAAAGTGCCCCCCATCCGCAGCGCAAAGTGGAACATCGACAGCGCTTTCTTCTGAGCGCGTGGCTGCAGGTAGATGAGCAGGTTACGACACGAAACCAAGTCCATCTGAGTGAATGGGGCATCGCGGATGACGTTGTGCGGTGCAAATACTATGTATCGCCGCAAGTCGCGAGTGACGTGGTAACCGTCACGTTGCTTGCGAAAGTATTTTGCACGGCGTTGTTGCGACATTTCGCTGAGTGAATCTTCAGCATAGATGCCGTTTGCCGCCGTGTGCAGCGAAATATGGTGCGCATCGGTGGCAAAGATTTTCACTTCAACCTGCGACTGCAGGCGCTGCTTTTCCTCGTCCAGTAGAATTGCCAACGAATAGGCCTCCTCGCCCGACGCGCAACCTGCCACCCAAACACGGATTGGCCGCTGGTTGCCCGCTTGCGCGAACAATTTTGGAATCACACTCTTTTCCAGAATCTCGAAGGCTGGTGGATCGCGAAAGAATTTGGTCACGCCGATTAGCAGATCCTTGTACAGATCGTTTAGCTCGGCAGAATCGACTTCTAGTTGAGTGATGTAGCCATCCAGCGAGTCAATTTTCTTTAACTCGATCCGCCGCTGAATACGCCGCCCCACCGTACTCGCTTTGTAGTGCGAGAAGTCCAGTCCGTGTTGTTGGTTCAGCAGTTGAAAGACGCGATCCATGCCGCCCGCACGCGAAGCGAATTGTTCTTGCTTGACGATTTGCTCTCGGCTAAGCCCTTTGCGAACGTACCGTGTCAGTGTCTCCGCAATTGCGGTCGGTGACAGCACAAGATCGACCGCGCCGGTCGACTGGGCATTCATCGGCATCCCCTCGAACTTTGCCGTTTCGTCCTGCGCGATCACCAGCCCACCCGCGTCATGGATACTTCGAATTCCGCGAGACCCATCGCTGCCCGTTCCGGACAAGACGACACCCACCGCTCGCGAACCGACATCGCTGCCGAGTGATCGGAAGAACTGGTCGATCGGGTGCGCGAACGCGCGTTCTTCGTCGGCGTCACTGAGCAACAGCTTGCCTTGGTCGATCACCATTTCCGTGCGTGGCGGGATCAGATAGATCGAGTTTGGTTCGACTCGCATTTCATGTTCGACACGGTGAATCGCCATCCGCGTGTGCCGCGCAAGCAGCTCCTCCATGTGGCTCTTGAAGTCTGGCGAAAGATGTTGGACGACGACAAACGCCATGCCGGTATCGGGCGGCATCGCGTCAAAGAATTCTTCGAGCGGCTCCAACCCACCGGCTGAAGCGCCAAGCCCAACGATATGAAAGTTCGGGCGTTCCATGCCACTTCCCTGTGAGTCCATCGCCCGAGACTGTTCCATCTAATTCAATTTAACCCCTCTGTAAAATCGTCGTCGCACGCTAGGCGGCGTTAGCTCATTTCGTACATCCCTACGGAGTGTGCGGCGACGGTAGGGGCTAAATTATAGCGGAAGGTAGCGAAGAGCGCAACCTAGTGACCGAGTGCCAATTTGTCGTCGCTCGTTTCGTATCCATCCCGTGAGCGCGCAGGGTTCACCCACTGAGTGTACGGCTGCGGCGACGTTCACCGCTCGACTAGCCGAAGGGCGTTAGCCCCAACTCCCGTTCTGATGTGAACGGGAATCGAGGCTAATGCGCAAACGGCTCATGTACGTGTTTCTCGCTTACTAGAAACTCAAGTCGGGCCAATTGAACAGCTCGCGTTGCCAGGGCATCCAACTGGGACCGGTGGGTATTTCGAATTTGGGGAACTTGAACATACTTTCGCCTCGATCGTCGAGACTTCGCAACAACTGCCCCTTTTGAGACTCTGGCAATTCCTTGTCATCTTTGATCGCGTCGCGAACCTCTTGACGCGTCCCAGTGTACTCGCGGTCGATCGAAGTACCCTCATCGTCCTGGTACTTTACCTTGGCGGTGTACTTGCCATCGGCTCCCTTCCTCACGCTCATCGACTCGAAGTGAGTCCATTCGGTGCCCTGCTCGCTCGCATCGTTTTTCTCGGTCAGGAAGTCGGGCTTGTAAGGAATCATCGGCACGTCAAATTGCTGGTTGAACCCAGGCCACTGATTGAACCCGGACCAGTTGCGTTCTATCGGAACTGTCTTGGGCTTTTCGCCGAGTTTGACTTTGACAGTGTGCAGCTTACCCGCTCGCACGTATTCCAATTCGACTTCCGATCCAGGCTTGTCATTGCGCACTCGCTTGACGAGCTGCTCTGGGGAATACAAGTCTTGGTCGTCGTAGCGGACCAATACGTCGTGTTTGCGAAGCCCGGCCTTGGCAGCCGGTGAGTCGTCCGTCACATCGGCGACGAGCACTCCACGACCCTCGCCAATTACCTCAGGCAGGTGGCTGGTCAGCACAGGTGGCAATGGCTCAACACCAATTCCAAGCGTGGCTTGCTTCGCGTGGCTGTCACCGCTCTCACTGGTAGCAGTATTGGAATCGGACTCACTCTCGGTTTGTGTTGCGTCTACTTTAGCCTTCGTATCATCGGCACGCGTGTCCGAAACCACAGAGATTCCTGCGGCGCAGATAGCCACGCAAAGTAGGAGTTTCAAGGCGTTCATGTTAAGGCTCCTTGTGTTTTGAGGTTTGTAAAAACGGACTCTGCACCTCCGAGTTCATCTGCAACGTCCGTGCCAAAAACGATTGCCGCATCACGCTCCGCATGCTGAAGATTGGGGTAAAGGGGTCAGGAGTCAATTGCCGGTACGGCCCTTCGGGTGCTTTGCACAATTGACTCCTGACCCCTTTACCCCTGCCGTCCACTACACCAAACCCTGAGATTAAAAATGGTCGAAGCACTAGGCGACGTTTGTGGCAGACGATGCTTGTGACCGTTTTGGTGCGAGTCTTGCAGCGAACGCTCAACGGAAACCGATCGTAGCATTCACGTTCTTTTCGACTTCCCTACCACCGGAGGAATACCGCCATGAAAACGCAATGGACATTTCATCAATGCGATCGAGCGAAGGAGCGCGCCCGATCTTACTGGTCCAAAAAGACGCAGCGGCTTGAGCGGTTGCTGGAATCGCCGCAACCACTGTCACTTGAAGAAATGGTTCCTGATGAGCGCTGGAATGATATCTGGGATACACTCGACGCCAATGAGAAACGCGAGCGGTTAGCAAAAATATTGCAAGGGCTGCCCAAACATCAGCGACAGGCGTTGATGCTAAAAGACGTCTACGGCTTCGAGACGTTTGAGCTGGTGAAAGCGCTGGGGCGCTGCAGCGAAGACATCGAATCCGACCTATCGGAAGCCCGTGAGAAAGTTCGAGTGGGCTTGGGTGCGGTGGAGTCAACCATCTAGGTATCTCTGTTGCACGCTCTGCAGACATCTTCAGTTCACTCGGATTTCAGCCAAGGGGTGCACGGCGACTGGCAGCGAATGGTACGGAGATTGCTCGGCGTAATTGCAATTCCTTTCACTCCTATTTGAGGATTCTTTGATGACTGCCCTCCAAAGCTTTTCGCCAGTTGCGACAACTTCCGCGTCAGTGCTGTTGCGAAGCCGGCCGCCCGCCAATAGCCACCCAATGCGTCGGCGAACTAGGGTACTGCCTCTGGATCAGCAAGGCATCCGGGCAGACTGGCTTACTCGCGGGATTGAGGAAGCCAACTGTGCACTCTTCCATGCCGCGCTATATCCAATCCTGCCGAAGCTCAAAGCCCGAATTCGGAGTTGGTTGAAGTCCCATAGTGCTGACCCGTCCATGGCTCGCGATCAACTGCTCATTGCGGACCTCGCGTTGGGGGTAATCGTGTTGGCTTTCGAGAAAGGCCGCCGTTGGAGACAGAATCAATCGGTTCTCGATTGGCTTGCTAGCTTTATCCCAGTCGTCTATGCCAAGAGTCAACCAGCCTATGCGGCTCACCAAATAGCGGCCCGCTAGTTCAAACTGGCTTACGGACTGCGCGGTGCAAGTTGGCATGTAACTTGCACCAATTATTACGTATCGGCGACGCCGTTTTCGCTTCTGAAGTTTTTATGGAGAAGAATAAGATGTTGGTGCTATCACGGAAGGTTGGCGAACGAATCCACATTGGTGACGACGTAGTGGTCACTATTACGGCAATCAAAGGAAATCGTGTGCAATTGGGAATCGACGCCTCCCACGACGTTTCGATCTTGCGCGGGGAACTGCTTGAATTTGCTTCGCAAGAAGCTGAGCGTTTGGAGTGTATCGCACCGCAAGAGAAGCAAGTAGCGTAGGACAGTTTGGCATCCGCCGTACGCCATCGTGACGCTCAAAGGACAAGTTGGCGTCCAGGCTCGACTAGCTGCATAGGCACGGGAGCGGTAATTGGGAGTTAGCCTTTGTTGCTGGGAAGAGTGTAAAGAATCGCAGCAGGTGCTTGGAGGCCCCCCGCTTTAGGAGCGTGAGGCGACACTACGGAATGCCTTGAGTGCTTTGACAAACTGAGTAACGAGCAGCTCGAGGTGTTTAACGGTCGCCTCCGCGTTATCGAAGTTACTTTGCTTGCCCATCAGCTCCAATGAGTAGGACAACTCGTGGGCTTCGTCGTGGCTATATGCGCCAACGAGGCTCTTGAGCCGATGGGCTGCGATCACGAGCGAGTCGGCATCGGACGACTCAATGGCTTGTCGCATGTTGCTTATGAGTTGCGGTGCATCGTGGATGACAAAGCCGATATGCTCGATCAGCAAATCGGTCTCGCCATTCATTCGTCGCAGAGCTTCGGAAATATCGAATGGTTTCGCGTCGGTGTTGTGTTGGGTCGATAGATCGGTAGCGTTTGGAGGTGCAGATGGTCCCGAAGTGATCCGCTCGACCATCGCGATCAACTCGCTGGCGTGGATCGGTTTGGCTAGGTACGAATCCATTCCGGCTGCCAAGCATTTTTCGCGGTCACCTGTCAGTGCGTGTGCAGTCAGTGCAACGATAGGAACGTGTGAACCGTTTTCTCGTTCATTGCGACGAATTTGCTTGGTGGCGACAAAACCGTCACTCTTGGGCATCTGCACATCCATCAGCACCACGTCGTACGATCTCTGCGAGACCGCCGCAACGGCTTCATCGCCATCGGTCGCCGAATCGCAGTCGTGACCACGTCGCTGCAGAATCCTCATCGCGAGTTTGCGGTTGGGTTCGTGGTCGTCGACGACCAGCACTGTGAGTTTGCGTAATGGTTCGGCGGATCTGATCGGACCGCCATCGGCGATTGTCTTGTCAGCCACGTATTGCTTGGAGCGATTTCCCGACAAACTAGCGATAATCGCTTCCAGTAGCGACGAAGCCGAAACCGGCTTGACCAGGTATGTTTCGATGCCCAATTGCCGACAGCGAGCAGCGGAGTTGGGACGATCGGCAGAAGAAAGCATCATCACGGGGCCGCACTTCAATTCGGGTCGGCTCTTGATCCGCTCTGCAAGTTCAAACCCATCGACGCGCGGCATCATGGCGTCGAGCAACACGAGGTCGATTGTCTCGCCCGCCAGCGAAAGTTCTTGCAGTATTTCCATTGCATCCTCGGCACAGTCGGTGAGAGTCGGCTCGATACCCCAGTGCCGCAGGATCTCATCGAGTATTCTTCGGTTGGTAGCGTTGTCGTCGACCACCAGCGCACGCTTCCCAGAAAGTTCCTCGGCGTCGATGGCCAGCGGTGCGGAATCGGGCGGATTGGCGAGTCGCATTTGAATCGTGAAGTGGAACGTGCTGCCTTCGCCGAGACTGCTTTGTACCCAAATCTTGCCTTCCATCATGCGGATGAGTTCTGACGTGATCGTGAGCCCCAAGCCAGTACCGCCGAATCGCCGCGCCATTGACGAATCGACTTGCGTGAACGAATCAAAAATCTGTTGCAATCGGTCTTTGGGTATGCCGATCCCCGTATCACGGACGGCGAAGTGCAAACAAATCTCATCGTCGGTCGACCATTGTTCTTCTACCTCAATGACGACTTCGCCCTGTTCGGTGAACTTGATCGCATTGCCAATCAAGTTGTAAAGCACTTGCCGAATCCGCAGCGGGTCGCCTTCCATATATTGTGGAATGTCCATTGGCATGTGTACGGCCAACTCCAACCCCTTCTGGTGAGCCTTCACCGCAAGTGCTCTGAGTGTCTCGCGAACGAGTTCGACCAGGTTGAACCTGATGCTCTCTATCTCCAACTTGCCGGCTTCTATCTTTGACACGTCCAACACATCGTTGAGTAAGCCTAACAGGGTATCGGCCGAAGATTGAACGCAGTTCAAGTAATCGCGCTGTTCTGCTGAGAGCTCGGTTGTTAGCGCGAGTTCGGTCATGCCGACAACGGCGTTGAGCGGCGTGCGAATTTCGTGGCTCATGTTGGCCAAAAACTCACTCTTGGCGCGATTGCTCGTTTCAGCGGACTGCTTGGCCGCCCGCAGTGCTTCTTCGGTTTGATGACGAGCCGTGATGTCGGTCTCGATACCGATCCACCGAACAAGCTTTCCATATTCATCGTGAATTGGTATGAGTCGCAATTCGACCCAAATCGTTCGTCCGTTGCGATGGTATTGCAACAAGTCGCAGGTCATCTCGTGGCCGTTGCGCAGTGCTTGTTCGCAATTGCGAACGGCTTTCGGATCGGTGCTTGGGCCGAACAGGAGTTGGTCGAATCTGCGACCGATGACCTCGGCTTCTGCGTAACCTGTAAACTTGCCGAATGCAGGATTTGCCCACTGGATTCCTCCGTAGGCGTCCATGACAAGAATCCCGATGGGCGATTGATTGGCGACAAGTGAAAGTGTTTCTAGGTCGTCGCGATCGGCGGCGGCTTGACGGGCTGCTGCTTCGGAAGGGCCGTGAAGTCGGGCAATTCCAAATTCATGGCCCGGCGGCTGTCGCCCACGCTGGGCGATGACGATCGCGTCTTCGAGTGATGGAGCTTGCAGCAACTCAGCCCAGTTCGCCAGGTGATCTTCACTCAGCGGAATTAAAGGTGAAACGGAAACGCCGAGTAGGATCGAAGGCGGCGACTCAATGATTTCGCATTGCAGGGTAGCAGCCAAGTCTTGGATTTTTGAGAGGCGCTCCGATGTCAGCAGCTCCGATGTCACAATTCGCGTGACTTCCGGCACGCTAGCCACAACTTGAACCTCTGCGATGTCGTTCTCGTTGTGAGCGCGCAGCGCAAAACGGACGAAAGCGGATACGGATGCGTCGTGAAATACCTTAGCCGCTTCTGCGGTTGCGCGTGAAAGGCCTAATCGATGTTTTGAGCCGAGTCCGACGAGAGCTGCAAAGATGCGGCAACGACGAGACAGTTGTGAGAAGTGCGAGCTTTGAGTGAGCGGAAACTCGGCAATGATTCTACGAGTGTCGCCGCACACTCCGTGAGCGTCACTCACCCGATCTTCGGACCTGGGGAGCCTTATTTTGAATGGCTGATCTACCATGAATTCATCCCTTGGTCGGACGGCCTGAAGCATATCGGCCCAGTGAATGATTGATGAAGGTAATAGAAAGCAAAGTCACGCGTAGCAACCATCATGCCATGGATCGTCTTCAGCCACTATGCTAGCGGTTTCGATCCGTGAGGCGCTCGACTGCCCCAGACACGCCTGCAGCGACGATTGGCACGCTCGTTGCACGCCAGTTTGTCGCATCCAGCACTGCCAATTTGTCACTATACAACACTTATCGGGAGGAACGAATCGAGGTAGAGCCATGTCACGTATCTTGGTAGTTGATGACGAACCCGCCGACCTGGGGCTCATTCGTCGAGCGCTTGAGAAACTTGACCACGAAGTGATCACGGCTGGCACCGTCAAGGACGCGCTGCAACTGGTCCGCAGTAAGCAGCCTGATGTCGCCGTGTTGGACGTGATGTTGCCCGACGGAAACGGTCTAGACATGCTAAATTCGATTCGGTCGATCGACGAGCGCCTACCTGCTATCTTTGTCACTTCAAGCCGCGAGAGCGCTACAGCAATCCAGGCCATGAAACTCGGCGCAATCGATTACCTCGTCAAACCGATCGGCATCGTTGAGCTAAGAAAGGTCGTTGCACGAGCGTTGGCAATTCGCGAGCTAACTAAGAAGCCAGTCGAGATGAACGCTGAATCGGGCGTTTCCAATACCGACTCGCACGCGATGATAGGTCGCTGCTCCGCCATGCAGGAGGTCTACAAAGCAATCGGCATCGTCGCCAATCAAGACGTGACGGTTTTGATCCGTGGCGAAAGTGGCACGGGAAAAGAATTGGTCGCCCGCGCGCTCTATCAATTCAGTGACCGGGTCAAGGGACCGTTCCTAGCAGTGAACTGCGCTGCCATCCCGGAAGCACTACTGGAAAGTGAACTGTTCGGGCACGAGAAGGGATCGTTTACCGGCGCGGATCGAAAACGCATTGGCAAGTTCGAGCAGGCGGCAGGCGGCACACTGTTTCTGGACGAGATCGGTGACATGTCACCAGTTCTGCAAAGCAAGTTGCTGCGAGTGCTGCAAGAAAAGCGATTCGAACGCGTTGGTGGGAACGAATCGCTCAAGGCCGATGCTCGTGTCATTGCGGCGACTCACTGCAATTTGGAAGCGATGGTTTCCGATGGGAAATTTCGATCCGACCTGTATTACCGCCTGAATGGATTTTCGATTCACCTACCGGCGCTTCGCGATCGAGGCAGTGATCTCGATTCGTTGGTCGAGCATTTCCGCCGTGTCGCCTGCACTGACCTTGGTAAGAATGTGCGACAAGTCGCCAGCGATGCGATGGAGCTGTTGCGATCGCATTCTTGGCCCGGCAACATTCGCGAATTGCAGAATGTGGTAAGGCAAGCGATATTGAAGACCAAGGGGCCGGTACTGCTGGCCGAATTCCTGCCCGAGCTATCACTCACTCGCTATTTAACCGAGAGGCCCAACGAGGCCAGCGTGCCGGAGTCCGCGGACCCATTGCGACCACAGTCGTCACGCAACGGCAGTCTCGATGATCTCATTGCCAGTCGATTGGACGCCAACTCATCCCAGCTCTACGACGAAGTGATCGCGGAAGTAGAAGAGCGGATCGTCAAGGCGGTCATACAACGCGCTGACGGCGACGGAACCGAGGCGGCGCGTTTGCTGGGGATCAATCCTGCGATGCTACGTAGCCGAGCTGCGCTCGACTTGTTGAACCTCGAACTGGGGCGAAATGCGAGTGTGATGTCTCCTCTGCTCCGACCAGGCATGACGATGGAGGAGATCGAACGGGAGGCGATCAAGCGAACGTTGGACCACACCGATGGCTGCCGAAAATCCGCTGCTGAATTGTTAGGAATCAGTGTCCGCACCATGCAGCGCCGAGTAAAGGAACTGGGCCTGAAATAGCATTCTTCCTCGCCGCAATCGCCACGCATTCCCCGAGAAATTATCAGTCGATTTGCCGATCGGTGCGAGGTCTAAAGCAGCTTTCATCGCCAGCTTGTCTGGCATGACACAAGCTCAAATGGCGTGGACTTGAGCCGTAGCGGAAGTCGTCAAGTCTTTTGGCCAATCCGCCTTGACGTGCCCCCCCCAACTCTTGCGAGTATCGGCTACGTGGGACTCCCCTGCCAGCTTGCCTGGCCGGTAGCAAAGTTTTTTAGTAGAACGCGTCGCCCACTTCGTGTCGTTTTCCCGCCCAATCGCCGCCGCTGGCGGCGATCGGGCGGGAATGCTCTGCGCCTGCGAGCGCGAGCTAATCACAAAACTCGTTCACCGAGCGAGGCAAGCTCGCCGGGGTCTTCATGTTACGGTGCCCGAAACGGTGGAAAAGTTCTTCTACCACGGTTTTGCTAAAGTACACGCCATTCGAGGCAAGCTCACGGGGGCCCAAAATGAAACGATGTGAGATACAACGAACCGCTTGCGGGAGGGTATCTTGCCGCATGGTTTAGGCATTCATGAATAATCCGAGATTCGCGGCAATTGCTCTCACAAAGCGGGTCAACCTGTCGCGACAAATTGGCAATCGTTGCCGCACGGTCTGCTCAATCGAGTATGAAACCAACAGGAATCGCGGGTTTGGGAAGGTCGCTCTCGCCAAGTTGTTCCAGGAGATTGATTTCGATTGTTTGACAGATTGCTCGCAACGGCAAACTGTTGGCATCGTGGTCGAACGGGTTTTCAATCTCGTCACCGATTGCATCGAGCCCAAAAAATGCGTGGGAAACCAAAAAGACGACGATCGGCGTGAGATAGTGAACCGTATCAACCAAACCGAATGGCAACGCGAAGCAATAAAACGCGACCAGCCGATGAATCAACACGGCATAGGGAAACGGAATCGGCGTGTTCTTGATCCTTTCGCAACCACCCATAATGTTTGACAGTTCAGCGAGCTGTCGGTCAATGGCGTGAACCGACATTGCATCGAGCCACCCGTGTTGTTTCGCTTGTTGAACGTCGCGTCCTAGTGCCGTCATGATGGCAACAGGCCGATGTTTTGATGCGACAGTGGACTCAAATTCGTCTACATCAAGCATGTGCTGAAACTGCTCCGGATTATCTTCGTCGCGTAAGTGCAGGCGCAATGAATGCGCAAACGCGATGACGCGGCGAATAAATCGCTCGCGGAACTGCGTTATCTCGAATTGCTCGCGCTCCGAAATGTCTGGCAGTGATTCAGCTTGCCGAGCAAGCGTGCGGCAGGTGTTGACCAACGCTCCCCACAGTTTTCGACCTTCCCAAAAGCGATCGTAAGATGCGTTGTTGCGAAATCCCAGGAAAATGCCCAGCGCGACGCCTATCAGCGTGAAGGGTGCTGTCGTGAACGTGTATTGATCCATGCGGTAGTGCAGGCTCAAAAGCGTAACCCCGATCGAAACAGCCGTGGCAGCAGTGATCCGCCGCCAAGTCTTCTCCAGGCTGCTACCATGAAACGTGACCAGTAAACGCAACCACGGTTCATTCTTTCGTCGGACAATCATCAGAGTAGTCGCATGTCGAAAAGGTAGGAGTATCGAAGCTCCTCGCCGCATACTTCGTTGGCTGAAAATACACGAGAACTGTCTGCCGAGCGCGGCGAAAACATCAATCACTATCTAACGTCAGGCATCAACCGTGGTGAAGCGAGGTATTGCCAATGTCGGAAACAACGCCAGAACAGCCTTGGCCATCCCCCAAATGTAGTCATCATCATCCACCTCCTTTCTTTTGACTAAAAGACATCGTTAGAAATGCATTGCAACGCATGTGCCAATGTCGCTTCACATTTTCCAGCGCTTGAAGTGTGGAGGTCCGCAGCGCGTAAACTACCTTCGAGCCCGATCGGAGGAGCTTACTTGAACATCAGCGAAACTGAACTGTGGGGAGTCATCTCAGAGGGCAAACACGCTTCCCTACCACAACTCCTTTTATCACCGCCGACATCTAAGCCGGATTCGCAATCTGATTTGGGTAGCACTCACGCAGCCAACCGGATCTTCGGAGAGAGGGGTAAAGGATTGTGGGGACGCGATTGCCGTACTGCAGGACCAACAGAAATCCGCTATGCGTTATTGCCTCATCCCGGTCGCTGGGATCGTGGCCGAGTGCCAGCGGCGACGTGGCAACAGCCCGTCACCGGCGCAATGTCTCGCGGTGCGGCCATGCCAGGGTACAGCTTAGTCAATCCAGGCGATTCGGGCTGGGAAGTTCCGGCCATGTTCGTTCGCGATGGTCAGTTGATCGTACGTTTATTTAACGCCAGTGGCGATGACCAACCGCAGAAGTTGAAAATAGGGTTTGACGCCGGAAAGGTTGAACTGTTGGAACTCGATGGGCGAGTGATTGAAAAGCTAATTCCTCAAATCCTTGACGGCGGTACGAAAGCAATCACTCTGCAAATTCCCCGTTTGGGGATTCGCACGCTGCGATTTAGTGAAGTGTCGAATCGGTGAGCGATCCCAAGTTTTCATTAACTTGGCTGGACTTGCAACAATGAAAAAACATTGGTTTTTGCAAGCCTGTTCCGATTGCGACGAGTGCCTGGGGGTCTTTGCGGGCTCCTGGTCGGTCTCGTGACTGCGTTACTCGCGGGATCTGCAGGGGACTACGTGCTTGGGACCGTACATTCTGGGGTAGGTATAATATCCAACATTTGTCCGCTAGAATAATCAACTGTCGCTGACAGTCAGCTCCCCATTCAGTTTTAGTATTTTCTAGGAAGTCAAAATGAGAGACTCACTCAAACTATTTACCTTCGCATTCGGTTTCGCGATTGTTCAATACGGACTCATGCAATCCAACGCGGTTGCTCAGGTTCCTACTGCAGGCCCCGAATACGATGTTCTTCGAGACGATGTCGGGGAGTGGGATGTTGAAATCACCAATTACGCAAGTGGAACTCCTGAAGTCACCCAAGGGACTGAATCCAACAGGATGCTGGGCGACTTTTGGCTGATCAGCAACTTTGAAGGCAAAATGATGGGATTGGAATTCAAAGGCCACGGAAGCACTGGATATGACGCCGAGGCAAAGAAATACATTGGAACCTGGGTGGATTCTTTGAGTCCTGGAATGATGCACATGAAGGGTGAGTACGACAAGGAAAAAAAGACAATGACACTTGTCGGAATGGCACCTGGCATGGACGGTAACCCGGCCAAACACAGGTTGACCACCGTCTACAAAGATGGGAAGCGTGTGATGACCATGTACATCACTCTCAAAGGCGGCGAGGAAACCAAATTCATGCAGTTGGCTTACACGAAAAAGAGAAATAGATGAGCTGAGCATAAGCATCACACAAGATTTTGACCTGCAAACGTTTCTATTGCTTGTCGATTGCACGTGAATTCCGCGCTATAACAGACTCCAATACAATATCGATTGTCAGAACCGCGTGGATCGCGACCTTATGCATGTGCGTAGGCAAATCATTAATTATTTAAGCCAACTTTGGTTTGCATTAGCTATTGCGACTCTCGCCGCCGCACCTGGCGTTCGAGTCGCTGTCGGAGATGCGCCTAACAGGCCGAATATAATCGTGGTCATGGCTGACGACATGGGCTTTTCCGACCTAGGCTGTTATGGCGGCGAGATCAGGACGCCTACGATTGACCGCCTGGCGGAAGAAGGCTTGCGTTTCTCGCAGTTCTACAATTGCGCTCTTTGCGGTCCCAGTCGGGCATCGCTGATGACCGGTTGCTATCCCTGGAGGGTTGGACAGTTGCGCGGGCAGAGCATCTTCGGTAACCTCACCCGAAACTGTGTCACGCTGATGCAGCTGCTCAAGGCCAATGGCTACGATACTTGTGCAGTAGGGCGGCTGGACATGGTGACGTCGGACGACTGGCATGATCCGGCTCAAGTGGTAGGAGCAGCGAATCGTTTTCTGGGCTCCGCCAGCAATAGCCCCGGCAACTACTACCGAGAAGTCAAAGGGACCGATTTCCCGTCGTATCCACAGGGGACGCCTTGGTTCAAAGATGGAAAACGATGGGACCGTCCCGATGGACCGTATTCCACCGATCTGATCTCGGACTTTGTGGCTGAGTTTATCGAAGAGTCGGCGGGGAGCGACAAGCCATTCTTCATCTATGTGTCGCACTACGCGCCGCATTGGCCGCTTCAGGCCGAGGAAAAAGATATCGCGCCGTATCTTCGGTTGTATCAAGGTCAGGATAGCAAAGCGCTGATGGAGGCGCGCCTGCAACGTCAAATCGCGGCGGGCTTGATGCCGCAAGGGACAACGCTACACGATTCGATGGTGAACGCGCAGCCGCCTCACGGCGGTTACCTGAAAACCGAGCGTATGGCGATTCATGCCGCGATGGTCGAGAGCATCGACCGCAGCCTGGCCCAATGCATGGCGGCTCTGGAGAAGGCCGGTCAACACGATAACACGCTGATTCTGGTCCTGTCCGACAACGGTGCGAGTCACCAGATGGCGTTCGACAACGGCAATGTACCGGATGGTGTCCGCCCCGGCAGCGCGGACTCGTTTCTCAATCAGGGCCCGGAGGTGGCGGCGGTGAACAATACACCGCTGCGGAATTACAAACTATCCGACTACGAAGGGGGAACCGCATCGCCGTTAGTCGCCTGGTGGCCCCGCGGGCTGAAGGATAAACGACGGATCACGGACCGCCTCACGCATGTCGCAGACATCATGCCCACTTGCCTGGAATTGGCCGGGGTTACCCATCCGAACCAATTTGAGGGGCGAGAGGTCATTCCGCTCGACGGAAAGAGCTTCGTAGGGACACTTCGCGCCGAGGACGAAGCGGCCCCACCTCGGATACTTGCTTGGCCCCAGGCCGTGCGCGACGGCGATTGGAAGCTCGTCTGGCAAAACCCAGCCAAGCTGGAGCTGTTCAACATTGGTAGGGACCGAAACGAATCGACCAATTTGGCAGCCGAGAACCCGATCCGAGTTGAGAGGATGAAGCAGCTTCACACGAAGATCTTTCTTCAACGCTAACCCATTAGCTGTTAGTCGTCGGCATGGCTGACGAGATGGGCTCTTCCTAACTTGGCTGCTGTGACGGCGAAATCAGCAATCCAACGATTGACCACCTTGCGGAAAAAATCTTGCGTTTTCTCGCATGTAAGGAAAGTGTCGTTTCGCGCGGAGTGCGTGGATACGGAGATATCGTTTTGTTCGATTGCGGTAGTGCCAAACAATTTTCAATTTGTCTTGTAGGTATCGCAAATGGAGACTGGAGTGGTTCCTGCGTGGCATCCCCGACTCATCAGCCATACAAAATATTTTTCTCAAAGAATCGACGCGATTGGTTGAGAATTTGCTGGATAGTGTCACCAAAATTTGCTATTCTGCGAGGTATGAGCGTAGCCATTTCAAGCAAGATGGATTCCCCGCGAGCGCGCGGTGCGGAGTCTGCAACCACGTCGACCGATGGGTTGTTTGAACTCGCCTATGACGAGCTGCGGGATATTGCGCGGGGAATGATGTTCCACGAGAAGATTGGCAATACGCTGTCGGCCACGGCGCTGGTCAACGAGGCCTACTTGCGGCTTGGCAAGGCACGTTGGGATTCACGAGGCCACTTCTTCACGTCGGCAGCCGAGGCGATGCGTCGGATTCTGATCGACCGCGCTCGCTGCAAGTGCACTAAGAAACGGAGTGGGACACAACAGTTTGTAGAACTCGATAGTCTCACCAACTTGTCTGATATCGATTTGGAACTCCTGCTCGACATCGACCACTTGTTGATAGTCTTGGCCGGTGAAGATGCTCAAGCGGCCGAGATGGTCAAATTGCGAATCTTCACCGGGCTGAATGTGATCGACGCGGGGAAGTGCTTGAACTTGCGGAAAAACGCTGCCTATCAGCTATGGGATTTCTGCCTGTCTTGGTTTGCGGTTCGGCTGGCATCGAATGATTTTTCGGGTTCATGCTAATTCGCATCGAAACGAACATTCGTTTGCCGGCATATCCGATGAACCGGTTGGAATCGCAGAAGTGTGATGTGCCATAGAGTCACATTGCTATCCGTGCTCCGGCCTTGCTATCCGTGCGAGAATTCGTGTCGTTCGCTAGCACGGATGGCAAGGCCGACGTACGGATGACAGGAGCAGAAGGCGACATTGCTCGCTTCCATCTATTCTGATTGCTGTCGGGCGAATGGCGAGAGCGATCGCAGAACGCGCGAACGGCTGTAAAAAGAAGCAAACGCATCGAGCTGCAGGTATGGCACGATGACGCTACTCAGTGGCCGACTACGATAATCCTGTCTCGCAGGTCATCATGTCTGCACCAAAGGTAGAGTCGATTCAGGCTATCGGTCGGAAACAGAAACGCACTGTGCCTCCCTACCATTGGTTTCGACAGTATGCTTCCAATGTGTTGTTGGGTGGGCAGGTGCCATGCGCGTAGCTGATCGTCAATTTGCAATACGAGTAAAATGCGATCATGATCGGTGAAGGCGAGTTGCCGCGTGGCCTTGGCAATAACTTGACTCCACAGAAGTTTTCCGGAACCGCGATCGTAGATTTCCAGGCTATCTGATGTTCCGAGGGCGAGCAGGGAATTGTCGCCGCTGATTGCGAAAGCGGCGTGTCCGCTTCCCCAAGAACGCAACCGACTGCCGTCGCTGACTCGAAACTCTTCCAGGCGAGTCGTATCTTCTCGGCCGTTCTTGTTATGCTGAACAATAAGAGTATCCCCCTGGTCGGCTTCCATGTGCAGACCGCTGTTCGATGTCGTGTCCCAAATTGCAATGACTTGCGCCGTCTGCCAATCGTCCATCGATTCGTGGATGCTCACCGAACGCTTGCCAACTACGTATAGCCGCTTGCCTGATGAACCAAACGAGACGCTGGGCATCGACTCGGTCACGGCAATTCGTTGCAGTTGTTGCCACTTGCCCCCCAGGCGTCGCAGTTCAACAAACGCGCTGCCAGCCAGTGCCAACGCGTCGGCAGAGTATGCTGTATGTTGGGGAATGGATTGCGTAAAACCGGCAATTTCGCTGTGGAAGACCTCGCGACTACTGCCTTCTACTGTATGAACTACTCCCGCAATTACGCTAGAACCCTTTTCGCTTGACGGTTTGCTCGACAGGGCCAGTAGTTGCTCGTTGGCCAATGGCACCATGGCAACCGAGTGCGCAGCGATTCTGGTGCGAATCGGCAATACTTGGTTCAAATCCCACAGGCATGCGCGGCCGTCCTCGCCAGCGGTCAGCAGTGTGTCATTGTGGGCTAACTGAACACTGGTGACGCATCCCTCACTGGGAGCGTGCGCTTTGAACACGACTTGGATATCGAGCTGCGGTGGCTGGTCAGGAGCCGACTCGTTGACCTGCCACACTACGACTTGGCCACCTGCGAAGGCACCCGCCATGGTCAGACCATCCTGGGATACTGACAATCTACGTGCGAATGAGGGCCCTGGGGCAAATGTACCATGTTGGTGACCGCCGTGTCTGTTGGCAATTGAAAATCTATAACGATCGCCTACCACCAACCAACCGCGTTCCCTGCCAACAAAACTTAAGGTCCGTGGGGGATATTCGATGTCGACCAGTTCGATTGCGGAGCTCAATTCCTTAGTAGTAACCTCCCATCCTTGTAGCCCTATTCTACCGACTTTTGCGGGAACATAAAGTTTGTCACCCGTCGGGGAAAATTGAACTTGTTCGTAGCGAGGTCCGTCGTCGCCGCCATCAACCCACAAGTAGCGCGAGCCATCATGGGCATTCAGTATGTCAACCCCTTCATAACGAATACCGACGGCCAGCAGCCTCCCATCAGGCGACCAAGCGATCGACTGGGCCCCCCCTTGATGTTCCTCAGTCGCATAGATCTGATCGCCAGTCTCCGCGTCCCAAAGGTAGACTACACCTTCTTTGTCGCCGCTGGCTAGCAGATTTTCAACTGGGGAGTAGGCCACCGACTCCGCTGCGTTTATATGCGGTCCCAATTGATGCAGCAGTCTGCCCGTATCGACTTGCCAAATTCTTAGCATGCCATCGCCGCAGGTTGTAGCCACTTGGCTGCCATCGGGTGAGAGTGCTGCATCCGTCACGCGCTGGGGATGTTGGAAAACGCGCTCAGGCGTTGGGTGGGAAACAGTGCTGAGCAGACTGCGAAGTGAGGGCGAGTTGCCATGCGAATCGCCTTCTTTGGGCGAACCGAGAAAAAGACCGTCACCGGTGTGAGGCAGATCGATGTCACTCATGCTCGCTAGATCTCCCGCTGCCATCTCCAACAGCAGTCGTTGCAAGTTGGCCGACTCCAGCACATCCAGACTCGATGGCAGTCGTTCCGCAGTTGGCAACGGCCCATCTTTTCTGACTAGGTTGTCAACTGTTGGAGCGGTCGTGGATTGCACAATCGCATTTGAGTTTTGGCTGTCTCGATTGAGTGCCCAAGCTGCCAGTCCAATTGCCGCCAGTGTGGTGCAGAGTAAAGACGCGAAGATAATCGGCCCACGCTGTCGTTGGGCAAATTTGGAGATCCGATATACCGTGGATGGCCTCGCTGCCAAGACTGTTTCCTGTCGTAAGAATCTCCCCAGGTCGTCGCCGAGCTCTTGGGCTGAGGCGTAGCGTCGTTCCGGTTCCTTGGCCAAGGCCCGCATGACAATCCAATCTAGCTCCTCACGTATGCGTGTATTGTCTGGAGCAGCCCATTGCGAAGGATCCGTAGGGACAAAGTTGCATTTGGCGGTCGGCCCGCCCAATCCGCGTAGGCGAACGCTTGGGGGCGGCGGGTCCACATCACGAATCAATTTGCGCAAGCCATCGAAGCCAGCCGCGTAGAGTGTTTCTGCCGTAAATGGAGGTTGGCCGGTGATCAACAAATATAGAATCGCGCCTAATGCGTAGACATCGCTTCGAGCATCAATTGGAGCATTGTCAAAGGCAACCTGTTCTGGACTCATGTACAACGGCGTGCCGATGCAATGTGCGAAGTTTGTAAACTGCGTACGTTCGCCAGCATCCTGGTCGAGTGCCTTGGCTACGCCAAAATCGATCACTTTCACCTGAGGTCGGTCGCCGAGGTGAGAGACTAGCAAGTTGGAAGGCTTCAGATCGCGATGTACGATCGACTGCTGATGAGCATGGTCGATGGCCGAACATACTTCAATCATCAGCGATAGCCGATCCGTCAATGACAGCTCATGCGCGTGACAGTATTTGTCGAGTGGCGCTCCATCGACAAACTCCATTACGAAATAGGGATGGCCGCGAGTCGTTTCTCCAGAGTCGTAGACGCTGGCGATATGTGGATGTGTCATCCGCGCCAGCGCCTGTTGCTCCGTGCGGAATCTGCGCAGGACTGCGTGAGAATCCATGCCCGGCTTGATCACTTTGATGGCTACTTCCCTATCCAAAGGGGCTGTTTGACGTGCGCGGTAGACGACCCCCATCCCTCCTTCCCCTACTTTTTCAGCAAGCGTATAGCGGCAGTGGGGCGGTAGTTCCGGGGCATCGTGATGCTCATTGGGGGCGTCTCCCTCGATACTTTGCCATGCAGTCGGAATATCCTTTTCGCTCCATTGTTCCTCGACCAGGGGTGCCAGCTTGTCTATTGCGCGTTGCAAGACGTTGTTCGCTCTCGCCGAGTCGGCGTCCAGCAATCGTCGCACGTCATTCCGGAGCCGCTCGTCGTTGTGACAAGCGTTCAGCAGGTACTCTTCACGCCGGTCGGCAGCCAAGCCCTTGGCGATCTGATAGATGCGTCTTGCGGGAGAAGCAGCTTTGCCCGGCACCTCACTCATATAAATTCTCCCACTAGACTGCGAAACTCCACTCAGATCCACTATACCTCCACGGATACATGCGTGAAATCGGTAATTGTCTTCCGTTAGAAATCGACAAGCGGTTGATTCGGTCATGCCTCAGTCGTCGAAAGAAGTCAAGTGGTGTGTCCCGTACGTGACAAACGGAAATAACTCGCGTAGGATACGGCAAGTGCCGTTGATAACACAAGTTGGAACGAAACGAACCGACCGCTTTGCGTTTCCATCGATAAATGGGGGAAAGAGCAAATCAACAATGTCGAGGCGGCTCGAAATCGATGTGACCGAATTAACAAGCAGGTGCAGGACAAATGATCGAGGTACGCACAGCATAACGATCGAGGCCACGCGAATCGAAGTGAATCTGCCCAGGCAACTACTCGAAGGAATCCCCGACCATGACGAAGTGCGATCCCGTCACAGGCGCCTGCTTGGTGCCCGACCTGAACGAGCCCGTCGAATCGGCCGCTCCGGCTGCGTCCAATGCGCGCCATGGTTGGGCCGTCCATTATATTGGCGATCCGATGTGCTCTTGGTGTTGGGGCATCTCGCCCACCGTCGGCGCATTAGAGGATTTCTGTGAAGCGGAAGGCATCGAATTCTCGATCACCATGGGTGGTCTGCGACCGGGCGGCGGCGATCAGTGGAACGCGGCCTTCAAGGACTTTTTGCGCAACGAATGGCGACACATCGCCCAGGCCACCGGGCAGCCGTTCGGCTTCGCGTTACTAGAAGAGTCGCACTTCGACTACAACACCGAGCCAGCCTGCCGCGCCGTAGCGACCGTCAAACTGCTCCAAGCCCGGAACGAACTTCCGGCCTCGATCGCGCTAGAGTTCTTCTCGGCGGTCCAGCGCAAATTTTATGTGGACGGACAGGACCCCAAACTGGCGGAGTTCTACGCCAGCATCTGCGCCGACTTGGCACTCAAATTTGATGAATTCCTCGCGGTGTTCAATTCGTCACAAGCCCGGCAAGCGGTTCAGCAGGATTTCGTTCGCTGTCGGCAGTGGGGCGTCCGCTCCTTTCCAACGCTGCTGCTGGAGCGCGATGGCAAGACTCAGCCGCTTGCCGAAGGATTTGTCACGACAGAACAAGTACTCTCACGACTGCGGCAAGAAATCGCCACTTGAGGCGAACCTCCCTACGCCCAAATACCGCAACAGAGCTGCGGCAAGCATTTCACTTCAAGGGTGACCGGAGCGTCTACATCGATACCATGTTGCGCCACAAATTGGCGCATCGAACCGTCACAGCCGAAATAGCTCGGCAACACCTACTTAACAACCGCGTTCCCCTGGCTGTTACTCCGTCGCGACCGGCCTGACACCAAAGTTTTCGACCAAGATTGCGTAGATGGCGGGAACGACGAACAGGGTCAGCGTGGTGGTAAAGAGCAGACCGACGATCATGCACCACGCCAAGCCTTCCCATAGTGGTCCGCCGCTCAGCGCAAGCGGCAGTAGGCCACCGACGGTGGTTGCGGTGGTTAGAAAGATAGGCAGCATACGTTGCTTGCCAGCTTCGATCAGGCAGTCGCGAAATTCGGCAATCGTCAGTCCACTGATGGGACCATTTGCGTTGTTGGACTCAGTTTTCTGTTTTACCTTTTCACCGATTAAAATGTCTGCGAACTCGATGAAGATGATCGCGGTGTTCAGGACGATGCCGAACAACGCCAGGATACCCAGTTGTGGCATGAAGCCAAGCGATTTATCGAACAGGTACAATCCGAGCCAGGCGCCGACGAGTGCCAGCGGGAGCGTTGAAAGGATGATGAGCGGTTTCGACCAACCGTTGTACTGGAAGATTAGACACAACACGATCAGCAAGAATGAAATAGCGAACGAGGTCATCATCTGACCGCCTGACTTTGCGCTCTCCTCGAACGATCCGCCAGGTTCAATCCAGTAACCAACCGTTGTCCAAAACGATTGACTCACCGTCCCAGTTGTCCAGCGTTCCCTCGATTGGTTCCAGCTTTCCCACATACATCAAATCTAGATCGACATCCTCCGGCGAGCCATCGTCGCCGATGAACGAAATGGATCGAAATACCCAGTTGCCAAGGAACGGTATCCGCAATTCGTTCTCAACGATCCTCTGGCGGCGAACCTTCACAATCTCGGGCAATGTTTCCCGCAACTTGGCGTTGGTGATGACGTGAATGAATGCAGCTCCGTCTTTTCGCGTGATTGCACTTTCCTCAACCAACGTCACGCCGTCGGGAGTTCCCATCATGTAGTTCAGACGCAGTGGCCAGACGTCTTCACTGCGCGCCACGGTGCGGGCTTCGATGGAATCCGGAAGTTTGTCGCGGAACTGTTCATTGAGGAGCAGTAATGTCATCGTAAAGGTTCGTGTTGACGGATCGGCACTCGCGTCCATGTTGTAGATGATTGCGTTGGTCTTTCGAGGTTTTCCGCTGGGCAACTTGTACACAACCGGCGCGCTGCGACGACGTCTCATCACGCGAGACTGTTTCGCTGACAGCTCGACTTCCACCTTGATTGGGTTGGTCATTTGCAACGTCAGCACGGGCGATCCCGCCGAGACTACGCTGCCGGGCACGACATTGACTTCAGATATTTGCCCCTGATACGAGGCATACAATGTGGTATTGGCGAGATCGCGTCGAGCATCCTTCAGCGTTTGCTCGGCCTTTCGTATTTGCGACTCGGCGGATTTCAGCTCCGCTTTGCTTCGCTTCTCGTTGGCAAGCAGCGATTGGATAGCAGCTTGGCCTTGTTGAACCCGATTCTTCGCCTGGTCGTACTCGCTTCGTGAGATCGCGTTTTGGCGGTTCAATCCCTCCATGCGGTCAAATTCAATCTCCGCCAATTTCAAGTCCGCCGCAGCCGCATCCAATTCAGCGGGAATCGAATCGCTTAACTGAATTGCGATGCCTTCCTTGGCCAGCCTTGCAACCTCCAAATTCGCCTCGGCCGACTCGACCGCAATTTGGTAGCGATCCGGTTCGATGTTTGCCAATGGCGTTCCAGGCTGAACCAGATTGCCATCGGGATCGGTGATGCGACCGTCGATGTTCTCTCCTGGTTCCAGAACCCACTGGACGCGCCCGGCGACTTCAAAGCCGATATTCTCGGTCTTCCAAGACTTCGCGATGCCTGACGCTGAATAGGACGACTTCGGCGTCGAGCGGATCAGCGTCATCACCGAAACGGGTCTCGGAGCTTTGGCGATGTTTGATCCGTCATCAGTCTTCGAATTTTTGCAGCCAACGATTGCGATCGACGCCAGCAAACTGAGTGAGGTGACGATCTTGTAAAGTGTGGCTCTAATATTTGAATTCATCTTTGCATTCCTGAGAGCCGCGCATGGTTGAAGTAGGGTCACTGGTGGTGCGTCCGCTTCCACCTTCGAACACTCAACGTTCCAATTCGAGTAATTCGTAACTATTCATGAGATTCTCCTGTGACAATTTGCTGGGGTCCGTTACCGATCGCCTTTGTCAATGGTCGGAGCAAGACCAACACGACAACCGAAATCGAGCCGGATGCCGCTGCCAATGCGAATTCTCCCATCCCTGCGACGGTGCCCAACGCGGCCGCCATCCAAATCGAACTGGCGGTCGTGAGTCCCTGAATTTCGGAAACGTTGCCGAGTTTGATGATTGTCCCAGCACCGAGGAAACCAATCCCTGCCGCAATTCCCTGAATGACTCGAGTGACTTCATTGGAGTCATCCGGGGCGATGGTAACTGCAGCCAGCGTGAAGATCGCCGCTCCCAGCGAGACCATCATATGCGTTCGGATGCCTGCCCATCGACCACGCAACTGCCGCTCGATGCCCAATAAGCCTCCGAGCAAAACGGCGACGAACAGGCGCAGGCAGTGCGTGCCAAATTCTTGGACAGCTTCGTGATTGAGCAACCACTCCATCATACGATTGACTCCGCGTTGCTGTCCGAATAGTCGACTGGGTAGAGTATTGGGGGTCTAATCATTTTCCTGAGTCCAAACGTTTTGCATTAATTTCCCGCTACAATATAGCTTCGGAACCAATTGGCGTCATACAGTCCTTGCAACAATTCACTCTTATTCCACAATCGCAATAGTCGTGCCAAACCTGCACGAATGCATGTCCTTGCTGAAATGAGATGTCGCGAAGTTCGATATTCAGAAAAGTGATCTATCGACGATGCGCCGTGAGACGCGATGTAATTGGCGAGTATATATATGACATCATCGAAGCAATCGGCAGCGAATTCAGATCCCGAAAAACCACGAAGCGAAAGAGAAATAGATCACCACGCCCGTGATATCGGCGATGGATGTGATCAAGGGTGCGCTCGCCGTAGCCGGATCGAAATTGAACTTGGTGAGTAGGAAGGGAAGCAACAGGCCTATCAAACTGCTAATCATCACCGTGAGGACCATCGTGGAAGCGGCCACCACGATGATCTCGGGTGCTCGGATACTGGCAATCATGGAAACCCCAATTGCCATCGTAATGCCAAGAAGCAATGAGACCAGGATTTCTTTGCCAACAAGCCGCAACCAGTCCTGCAACTGGACATCGCCGATCGCCAATGACCGAATCATCAACGTGGCCGACTGTGCTCCCGCATTACCCCCGCTGTCAATCAGCAAAGGTAAAAAGAAGACCAGCGACACTATCGACGTGATCAAATGCTCGAACCGTGAGATCACGAATCCGGAGAATACATTCATTAATACCAACGCGAAAAGCCAACCGATCCGCTCGCGATACAAATGGGTGACCCGGGCCGTTAGCGGATTTGCAATGGCGTGCTGAATCGCGCCGAATTTCTGGAAATCCTCCAGCGATTCCTGTTCAGCGATGTCCATCACATCGTCCACCGTGACGATACCCAACAAGGTTCCGGAGTCGTCGACGACGGGCAGTGCCACGGCGTCATTCTCTTGAAACTGCCTAATGGCGAGTTCCTGGTCTTCGAGCGCTGCCAGCGGAGTAAACTGGTGCCCGACAAGCTCAGAAATCCGCTGATCCAAGGAGGCCAAAACAATTTTGCTCAACTCAATTTCGTCGATGAGACTTCCATTCGTATCCACTACATAAATGGTGTTGAGCGTTTCACATTCCTTGCCATGTCGCCGAATATGAGACAACGCTTCGGCCACAGTGAACTCGGGACGAACGGCCACGAATTCGGACGTCATGAGCCGTCCAATACTCTCTTCCGGGTATGCCGGCGTCAGGTCTTCGTGAACACCGTTTGTGCTGGCTTGCACCACTAGCTGCCTCGCGATATCAACACACTGCACTTCGCGTATCGGAGTATATGGCGAGACACGCTACCGAGGATCAATCGTTGCAACCTACCTCGGCGACGGTCTCCGGTGACGATTAAATCGCATTCATGTTCATCAGCGTAGGAAATCAATGAATCGCCGACGTGCGGTGCCGAAACTACATTCGATCTTGCATCAAACCCCCAATCCCGAATGACTTCAGCAAGCAATTCACCATGGGACTCGGCGCGCAGCTTGGATTGCTTCCACATCTCGCTTGTCTGCTGAATGATATCTTTCCTGTAGAACGTCATCAATTGCATAACATGCACTGCGTGAAGCTGGGTTGACGGCGGCAACTCGAATTGTCTCAGGCATTTCGCAACCTCGATGTCTTTGTTGGAATTCTCGACCGCCAACATGATACGTTTCGGGCCGGTGTCGGTCCCTATCCTGATGCTGGCGGAAGTCTGCGAGCGAACGATCAGCACGGACGACTGGGCTCGGTTAGCGACGTAATCAGAAACGCTACCGAGCAGTACGCGCGAAAGTGCCGAGCGTCCGACGGCCCCCATGATGATCAGTTCCGCTCCTTGTTTTTTGGCAAACGCAGTCAGCGCTTGGCCGGGTGTACCGACGATCACCTCAGCACTTACCGAGTGAAAAGTGTCATTTTGGAATCGCGCAACCAACTCCGTGAGCGTCGCTTCGACTTGCTGTCTTTCTCGATCGAGGAGTTCGTCAACATCCGGCGGGGATCCGGTCGTATGCCTTTCGACGAAAGGAAACGGTGGGACAACCGTCACGATTTTTAGATCGACGGGCTGATCAAACGGAAGACCGATTAAGTAGGCCGCCGCAGCGTCGGAAGCTGGAGACTGATCGACCGCCAATAGAACACGCATATGAGTATCTTTCATTGCCGAGAAGTATTCTTCGATCTAAAGTCACCCGCGCAGTTGAAGTGGCTGGTGAGCGGCGAGTAAGGGTGCCGAATGCATCTACTGTCAAACGTCACCGGCGGCCAAGCCCGATTCCGTTGGCATGCGTTCTTTCGGAACGATGATAACTTCGCCACCTCTGGTCTTCACTAACTTGGCCAGATCAGTGCATTTCTCGTTCCAGGGAGTCGCACACAGCCGATGTGTTACGACGTCAATTGATTTCGGAGGACGCCAGCGAATTCACGCGGTATAATGTTGACCGAGCTATAGGATGATGTCAATTGGGTCAACGCTGGTGGACACCCAATGGAACAGTCTCTGATTGCGTCATAGGAGTCGCTGGATTCCACGCTCGCTCGCGAACTCCGCAAAGTGGCGAAACCGGATTAACCGGTGACCGTGGCTCAAAGTGTGGCGTGGGCGCCCCCCTCTTGTTGTCGGCACGGGCTACAATGAAATATCCCTTTGGTAGGAAAGCCCCCCATGAAGAACGCAGCCGGTGACCTTGGTGCGACGATCGACCTGCCCAGTCGAAACGATTTGAAAGAAACCGCGATCGTGAATAGCGCCCAGTCGGAGAGAGTCGCTTCGCCCGAAGAGGTCCCAAAGAAAGGCGGTACCCGACGAGTCGGACTGGTGATCGGAAGCAGCCCGTCGATGAGCGAAGAGTACCACGAACGCTTGCGGATACGCTTGCGAATGTCCGCGCTGTTGTTGGGAAGTGGGCTGTGCGTCTACCTGCTTTTTAAGATCTTCCATCTTTATCAAGCGACGGTAGAAGATCACCCACTGATCTTTTGGGTACACGTTGCAATCACCGCCGCAACGTTGGGTGTCGCTTGGCGGCTTAGCGTGAATTGCAAATTCGCTCTTCGCCATTTAAGAATCGTCGAGTTGGTCGTTTTTGGTGGACCAGCCCTGTTGTTTGCACTCGCCAGCTATACCATTCTAGCCGACTCGATTCAGGCTGGTTTCGTTACCGATATCACGCAGCCCTGGCTACTGCTAATTTTCACGTACACAGTACTCATTCCCAACACTTGGCAACGGGCTGCCATGGTGATCATTCCCATCTCGCTGATTCCGATTGTATTGGCGTTGTCGGCTCAATTGACGACGGAAGAGTTCACAACCGTCATGCAATCCGATCCTAACCATCAGATTACCATGATGCGAATTTGCTTAGGAATGACCTGGGGGGCGGCCATTGCCGTCTGGGGAGCGTGGTCCATTCGTTCACTCCGCCGCGAAGCCTTCGAGGCGAAGAAGATGGGCCAGTACCAGCTCAAGAAATTGCTAGGACGAGGCGGGATGGGGGAGGTTTATCTGGCCGTGCATTGCATGCTCAAGAGACCGTGCGCCTTAAAGCTGATCCGCCCAGACGTGGCCGACATCCGGCTGAATCTCAAACGGTTTGAACGAGAGGTTCAATCGACTGCGCGACTGACCCACTGGAACACAATCGAAATTTTCGATTATGGCAACACCGAGGATGGCGTTTTCTACTACGTTATGGAGTACCTGCCGGGGATGAATCTAGATGAAGTCGTGCGAATGAACGGGCCCCTTCCCGCAAATCGAGTGGTTTATCTATTGAAACAAGTCTGCGAGGCGCTTGCCGAAGCCCACGGTCAGGGATTGATCCATCGCGACATCAAGCCTGCGAATATCTTTTCAGCGCGGCGCGGCGGAATGTACGACGTTGCCAAGTTGCTCGATTTTGGACTGGTTCGACAAACAGGGCTGGACACCAGTCCCGATGGGCAGGATGACGATCTTACTCGCGATGGATCGATCACGGGTTCGCCGTTGTACATGTCACCTGAGCAGGCGTTGGGCGAAGTCCCGGACGAACGCAGCGATATCTATTCATTGGGCGGAGTGGCCTACTATCTGACCACAGGTCAGCCTCCGTTCTCCCATGACAATGCGATGCGAGTCATCCTGTCACACGCGCGTGACGTGCCGACCCCACCAAGCGAGCTAAACCCCAGCCTACCGCCCGAGCTAGAACAAGTCATCATGAAGTGTCTGGAGAAGAAGCCCGAAGATCGTTTCGCCAACGTGCGGTTGCTTCAGCGAGCCTTGATCGATTGTGAGACGGACGAGGTTTGGAGCGCCGAAATGGCCGCCCACTGGTGGAAGCGCCACGGCTGTCCGCACAAGAAAAAACTCGACGCCGAGGTGCTGGGACTTTCGATGGAATGAGACGGCCAGCTACCTCACCTTGAACTTTCCATCACATGAAGGCACAGAATAATCAAAGGCTAGTGCTTCATCCAACTTTAATTTTGGGGTCGGCCGTAGTGGACGAGGTTACGAGTCCCTAGCATATGCCAAGCCCAACGAACTCGTAACCTCGTCCACTACCTTCTACCCCAATTCTTAGCTGTGACAGAGCGCTCGAGCCATGATGTCGACGACCAGAATCACTTCGAATTCGGGTGGGGCAACTACTGGAGATCGGCTAGCAGAAAATCGTTAATGGAATTGTCAATGGAATTGTCAACTGCAGACTCATGCTTGGCGCACAAGTTGATATTGCAGCAACTCGCAGGAACCAGTTGAAAGTGGTAGACTGGACGCGTTAGAGCGATCGCCGGATTCCAAAGACATAGGACTCTCAGTATGAGCAAGCACGACTCGAAGCCGACAACCACCGATGCGGGGTGCCCCGTCTCCAGTGACGAGCACTCGCTTACCGTCGGGCGTGATGGCCCAATTTTACTACATGACCACTACCTCATCGAGCAGATGGCCAATTTCAATCGCGAACGCATTCCCGAGCGGCAGCCGCACGCGAAAGGTGCGGGAGCATTTGGGCATTTCGAGGTGACCCATGATGTCAGTGCCTACACCAAAGCGGCGGTGTTCCAGCCGGGTACGAAAACGGACACGTTGATCCGATTCTCCACCGTGGCGGGCGAGCGAGGCAGTCCGGATACCTGGCGCGACCCCCGCGGTTTCTCGCTGAAGTTCTATACCAGCCAAGGCAACTACGACATGGTGGGAAACAACACGCCCGTGTTCTTCCTGCGTGATCCGATGAAATTCCAACACTTTATTCGGTCGCAAAAGCGTCGTGCGGATAACGGCCTCCGCGACCACGACATGCAATGGGACTTTTGGTCTCTGTCGCCCGAATCAGCCCATCAAGTTGCATGGTTGATGGGTGATCGTGGGATTCCAAAGACTTGGCGGCACATGAACGGCTACTCCAGCCATACCTACATGTGGGTCAACGCCGCCGGAAAGCGGTTTTGGATGAAGTACCACTTCAAGACAGATCAGGGTATCGACTTTCTCACGCAGCAAGACGCCGACCGATTGGCGGGGACTGACGGTGACTACCATCGCCGCGATCTTTTCGATGCGATCAAGCGAGGCGATTATCCCAGTTGGTCGTTGAAAGTGCAGATCATGCCTTTCGAGGAAGCCAAGACATACCGCTTCAATCCATTCGACTTGACCAAAGTTTGGCCGCACGCGGATTACCCTCTAATAGATGTCGGCAAACTAACTCTCAATCGCAACCCGACCGACTTCCACACAGAAATCGAACAGGCCGCATTTGAGCCCAATAACCTTGTGCCGGGGATTGGAATCAGTCCCGACAAGATGTTGCTCGGCCGCATGTTCGCATACGCCGATGCACATCGACATCGGCTGGGTGTGAATTATAAACAGATTCCCGTCAACGCTCCGCAGTGTCCCGTATTCAGCTACAGCAAAGATGGGCAAGGTCGAACGCAAAACGTTTCCGATCCCGTTTACGCTCCAAACTCAAAGGGTGGACCGGCGGCCGATGGCGAGCGTTTCCCTGAGTCAGCGACTTGGTCGGCAGACGGCGAATTTACCCGCGCCGCCTATACGCTACGTGAGGATGATGACGACTTTGGTCAAGCCGGAACCTTGGTGCGCGACGTTATGGACGATGAACAACGCGAGCGACTCGTGTCGAACGTCGTGGGACATCTCAAGGGAGGTGTGTCCCAGCCTGTACTTGAACGTGCGTTCGAGTATTGGAGCAACATTGACAAGGAAATCGGTGACCGCGTTCGCAAAGGCGTCCTTGGAAGTTAACGACCCGTCACAACCTAAGTACTTCAACTTTTACAACACGAAAGAGAGACGACGATGATGCGTACAACACTTTGCCTAATGACAGTCCTTGTACTCGGCCTAACCGCTCAAACGGTCCATGCCCACTGCGAAGTACCCTGCGGAATATATGACGATCAACTTCGCTTCCAATCGATGTTGGAAGATCAATCCACGATCGAAAAAGCGATCTCACAAATTGGTGAACTTGCTGACAAGAAGCACGGCGCTCATGACTTGAATCAACTCGTTCGCTGGGTCAACACCAAAGAGGATCACGCCTCCAAGATTCAGCACACGATCGCTCAATACTTCATGACGCAACGCATTAAAGCTGACGGCGAAAACTATGCCAAGAAACTAGCCGCAGCGCATGCCGTGATGGTTGCTGCAATGCAAAGCAAGCAATCCGCTTCGCCCGAATCAGCGGCAGTTTTGAAGAAAGCCATCCTTGACTTCTATCGTGCTTACGAAGGCAAGGAACCTGATCTGCACGAGTGAGCTAGTACCGTTGCACTTCCTAACATATCATTCGCCATCTGGTTGCTATCTCTCTCGACTCGGTGAAAGGAGATCACCGAGTTGACGGGTATCCAGTATGCCGGCTTCGATTCCGAGCGCTGAGAGTCATAGAATCTCCCGATGGGAACCAAGCCATGGAAAAGACGACCGGCTTCGCCCGCCTCCACGCACTGCTCGTCGACGATGATGAGCTGGCGCAGGTGTGTCGCGACCTGCCCGAATCTGCGTGCCGCGCACAGCCGCACAACTACGGCGTGCATATCGTTTCGCTGAGTCTCACGAAAATCGGCGAGGGCCTGGCCGATCCCAAGCTCGTGCTCGCCTGGTTGCTCGACGCCATAGGCACACCGACCTGGGCGCTCGGCCTGCTGGTGCCAGTGCGCGAGTCGCTGGCAATGCTGCCGCAGCTCGCAATCTCGGCGCGCATTCGGCGGCTTTCCATTCGCAAGACCGTCTACGTGTTCGGCTGTGTCGTCCAGGGCACCGCGATCATCAGCTTCGGCCTGATGGGGTGGTTTGCGCAGATGTTTTCCGGCAACCTCGCCGGCATCATCGCGGTGGTACTCATCGCGATCTTCGCTCTCGGCCGCAGCCTGTGCTCGATCAGCCACAAGGACTTGCTCGGCAAAACCGTAGACATGGGGCGGCGCGGCTCGGTCAGCGGCACCACGGGCACCATCGCCGCCGTAGTGACGCTGCTGCTGGCGATCGGCTATTCGATCGGCTGGATTCCGCTCACAGTGCCGGTCGTCGCCGGCATGGTCGTGCTCGGCGGCGTCTGTTGGCTGCTAGCTGCGTTCGTCTTCGGAATGATTCGGGAAGAACCCGGCGCGACCGCAGGCGGCATCGACGGTCTGGCTGCAGTTATCGCGCAACTCGGCTTGCTGCGCAGCGACGCACAACTGCGTCGACTCGTCGTGACACGTACACTATTGCTGTCGACCGCATTGGCACCGCCGTTCTATATCGCGCTCAGCGGCGACCGTGCTGTCAGCGGCCTCGGCACGCTGGGCTCCTTCATGCTCGCGGCGGCGGCGGC
Source organism: Pirellulaceae bacterium (assembly GCA_020852965.1). GTDB lineage: Bacteria > Planctomycetota > Planctomycetia > Pirellulales > Pirellulaceae > Aureliella. The sequence continues at coordinate 58,464 of JADYZV010000024.1, forward strand.
GAGTCTGTCCAGCGCCTACGTTTGGGGGCGGTTCTCCGACAGGTCGAGTCGTCTCGTGCTGATGCTCGCGGCGACGGTCGCCGCTTTGGCAAATGGGGTCGCTGCCTTCGTTGCCCTGGCGATGCCGACCGTGCTGCAAGGGGCCTCATGGCTGCCAGCGCTGCTATTCGTACTCATGATCGCGCACCAGGGCGTGCGGCTCGGACGTTCAGTGCATGTCGTCGACATGGCGGACCGCGACAACCGCGCAACCTACACCGCGCTCAGCAATTCAGTGGTCGGCCTGATCCTGCTCGCCGGTGGCGCCTTCGGCGTCATCGCGCAGTGGCTTGGCATCGGTGTTGTACTGACGATCTTTACTTTGATGGCGGCCCTGGCGATATTCTCGGCGGCCGGGTTGGACGACGTTCAGGCCGCTTAGCCTGTTCACCAATCAGCCAGTCAATGATGCGAAGTTGTGACGAACAAGCTGCGTGGTTGCCGACGCGGCTGACTTGCAAGTCCCAAAGACTATCGCGGTCGGAAAACGAGGGCCGCGATCGTGGCAACGACCATGATCAGCACCGCAGGCATCAGCAGTGTCATTACGAGGTTTCGCGGCAAATCCACGGCAGCAACTACCACGCCGCCGATGTAGACAATCCAAACGGTAGCCAGCAGAGCGCTGTGTCGAAACGATTTGCTTTTGCGGCGCGATCGCCCCATCAGCAGCGCGACCAAGTTCGTGAGCGTTCCGGTCAGATAGGTGGTAGCGATACCCGTGATTTCTAGTCGAATTACTGCCGCGCTCTGCACACCCATCGCGAGCGCTGACAGCACGATCAGAGCGGCCGTCGAGGTCGCGGTTCCCAACGGTTCATGTACGAAGTACCAGCCAGCGGCAAATGCGAACAGGAGGGCCGACTCGAACGTGAGCGCGAGCGTGACTGACCAGGGCCACAGGCAATCGGAGTGATCGCGTTCGACGATCCAGGCACCGGCGGCAGCGCCAGCCAAGAATCCCGCCAACGCAAGGATCGACCGCCTAATTGCGTCTCCATCAAGTTCTGCTAGCGCGATGCCAAGCAGCACCGTGTTTCCCGTCATATTCGCGGTGAACACACGATTGAGCCCCAAATAGCTGAGGGCATCGATGTAGCCGGCAGCGAAGGCGAGCGCCAGCAGTAATCCGCTTCTTATCGTAATCGAACGTGGATCAACCATGAATCATTCTCCTGTCATGCTATCATGACATAAGGTGACGCACTGTCTACCAAGTTTGGGGAACTTCGGATTCAATATAACATCGAACTACTACCATCTTTTGAGAGGCTGATATGCATCGCTGATGGAGGCAGTGTCAAGAAGCGTGGATTACGAGCGCTGGACAGCGCAGTTTCTGGATACGGACGAATAACAACCGGATCAACAGTTTTATTACCCTAGCGAGGAGAGAGCCAACTTCGTACGGTCATGTGCCCGATGTGGACCACCCGTCTATAGCCAATGCAACTATCAGACTACACTTATTATTTTATAATGCGTAACCAAATCTCAGGAGGATTATCATGGCGTATACAGGTAAATATAGAACACCCTCGGAACTAATGAGCGACGAAAGTTTGAGCCGTGACGAGAAAGTCGAAATGCTTGAGCAATGGCGCGAAGATAAGGAAGCCCTCATGCGCGCTTCCGATGAAGGCATGGATGGCGATTTTCGATCAGATTTTCTCAGCAAGATTGAGAATGCGCTGATCTCACTAAAGGAGGGTACTCCTCCGAGCTAGTAGCGCAACCAGCCGCGCGATAAGAACCAAGCCAAGGAAACGGCGACCGGCTTCGCCAGCCTCCACGCACTGCTCGACGATGATGAACTGGCGCAGGTGTGCTGCGGCCTGCCCAAATCCGCGCGCAGCCCACCACTTGGCGATATCGCTAGCCTCCGCCACAAGCTAGAGGCTTGAACCAGGCTCCGAAGCGCACCATGAAAAGGATAACATCCGGTTGAATGCCACCATCACCAGAGACTCAGCATCCCATGCGATCATCTTCGCTACTGCGTTTCCAGCTCCAGGAAAGGAGCGTCAATGGGAGCAGGCGATCGGTGATTTGATTCGCACCTCGATGACGTTTCCAGGGCATCAAGGCTCGATGGTGCTAAAGCCCGAGTCGGTTGACCAGCCGCACTATCGGGTCATTACTCGGTTTGACACGATGGAAAACATGCGGCGTTGGTATGGCTCCGATGAACGTCGCGAAAAGGTCTCACAATTGGAGCCATTGCAGATACAACCGGCGGAGGTCAAGCATCTCACCGGATTCGAGACTTGGTTCACGCCCCCCGAAACGATTGGATTAGTCGCGACGCCACCCAAGTACAAAATGGCAATGGTGGTTTGGATCGCTGTTTACCTGACGGTGCTTCCGTTGATTGCCACACTCAGACCGTGGTTCAGCTCGATGCCGCCATTGGTCGCGAGTGCGATTCTGGCTGCGATCAGTGTCGCGTCGATGACATGGATCGTCCTCCCCGCATTGACTTGGTGTTTTCGTGGCTGGCTCTACCCGAAGTCCCCACCGTCAAGCCAGTAGGATGAACACTCGTCGGAGATTCCACCGTGTCAGATTTTCTTGACTCCACCATTCTGCCCTGAATCGGCACCGTGATTTAGGCAGGAGCGTCGTCGGCAGAGTGATGGGACATGGTTCCGCAGTCGCAAAGAAAGCGAGTCGCCAACAAATTCGCAGCGAGTGACCTGACGTTCTGGCATTTAGTGTTCGATTTGCGAAGATTAGTGTTCCCAGAAACTCGATGCTCAAGAAATTAGAAAGGCGATGCAATGTTCCAACAAGAAGGTTACGATCTGCTGGGAGCCGCTTTCGAGGTCTACTAGCGAACTCGGCTACGGCATGGCAGAAGTTGTCTACCAATCGGCACTGGAGATTGAGCTAGGACTTCTGCAGGAAGGGCGATTTGGAGTGGAAGCGTTTTATCATCGACGATCTCCACATCCCTCAACATCGCTGAGCAGCAGACTAGGGAACACTAATCTTCACTAATCGCACACTAATCGATTCGACGCCCTGATAAGCACCCACGCATAAGTTGATGCGCATATTTGGCCGCTTTGCCGTTAGCCAGGGTTGATTGATATGCCAGGCAAGTTATGCGTGGGTGCTGAGTATACTTGGATATGAACCCGCAACGGCCGGAAGCCAATCCTGTATGGTCGCCGGTCGCACCATTTGGAGAGTGCCAAAAATGATCAAAATTCGCAGAGCAAACGACCGGGGCCATGCCGATCACGGCTGGCTAAATACGTATCACACGTTTTCCTTCGCTTCGTACCAAGACCGCCAGCACATGGGATTCCGCAGTCTGCGCGTGATGAACGAAGACCGCGTCTCGCCAGGCAAAGGCTTCGGAACTCATCAGCACGACAACATGGAAATCGTTTCGTATGTCTTGGAAGGTGCCATCGAACACAAAGATTCGATGGGCAATGGGGAAGTGCTCAAGCCGGGCGAATTCCAACGGATCAGCGCGGGTACTGGTATCTCGCACAGTGAATTCAACCCGTCGTCCAGCGAGCTGATGCATTTCTACCAGATCTGGTTGATTCCTACCCAACGCGATATTCAGCCCAGTTACGAGCAAAAAACTTTTAAAAAGTCTCAGCGTTTAAACCAATTGCAGCTCGTCGCTTCGCCCAATGGTCAAGCCGATTCGCTGACCATCCACACCGACGCAAAGATTTATCTCCTTGACTTGGACGGTTCGCAAGCGGTTGCAATGCCGCTCGCAAACCAGCGCTATTGCTGGGCTCAGGTGTTGCGTGGTTCCGTCGAGTTAAACGGAGAGTCGTTGGAGGCAAGCGACGGTGCCGCAATCAGCCACGAATCATCAATTGAACTAAAGACGAACGAGTCGGCTGAGTTGATGTTGTTTGATCTTGCTTAGGCAGACCAAATCAGTCTTAAGTCGGGCACAGTAATTTTATTCGATACAGAGCGAATGAAATGTTGGATAATTTGTCTTGAGGTTTATGAACAATCCGAGTTAAAGGGAACCACACCATCTATTAATGCCAACAGCTAACGGCTAATGTGATGAAAATGATTGAGATGCATTCTCGCGTGAGGAAGCACGATCCAACCAAGTGGAGATTCGAGTGATGAAGATTTACGTTGTGTTTTACAGTATGTACGGTCACGTGTTCAAAATGGCCGAGGCGATCGCCGAGGGAGCGAACACGGTGGGCGGAGCGGAAGTGAAGTTGTTTCAAGTCGCTGAGACGCTGCCCGGTGATGTGCTTGAAAAGATGCATGCCAAGGATGCAAAAAAGGCGTTCGCACACGTGCCGGTCATCGATGCCAAGCAGTTGGCGGAAGCAGATGCCATTCTCTTCGGTACGCCGACGCGCTTCGGAAACATGGCTGCCCAGATGCGAGCGTTTCTGGATTCAACCGGCGGTCTTTGGAAGAACGGAGACTTAGTAGGCAAAGTCGGAAGTGTTTTTGCGTCGACTGCGACTCAACACGGCGGTCAGGAAACGACGATTACGAGCTTTCACACAACACTGTTTCATCAGGGCATGATCGTCGTCGGCGTTCCTTATTCCTGCAAGGGGCTGAGTGAGATGGGCGAAATCAGCGGTGGAACACCCTATGGCGCAACCACGTTGGCCAGCGATGATGGATCGCGACAACCGAGCGCTAACGAACTGGCAATCGCACGATTCCAAGGGAAGCATGTCGCCGAAATTGCTAAGAAGCTGGTTGGATAAACCGCGCGACAAGTTCACGAATGGAGGTGGTCACCGCGTGGTCAACGCTCATACCGCTACTGATCATATTCGGTTCCAACTCGTCCGTTGCGAACGAGTGCAATGACATCCGTGACCAACTGCCCGGCGACGATCGCAACGGCGGTCGTCATCATCGTGGTGAGCAGTTGAAAGCAATTCCACACCACCTATCGACTTCGCGAGTGAACTCAGGGAACATCTCCGCGTAGCAAATGAACTTCTCGCAAAATGTTGCGTGCGGCCTCAATGTCTGCCTGAACCTCCGTTTCATCTCGGTCTTGAATCATGGCGACCTCGTACAATTCGTAGGCCTCCAGGATGTGAAGCACAAACGCCTGCCGCTGGGCCTTCGGCATCGCGCCGAGCAGAGCGTGAATGCGATCCTTCAGCTCCCGCTTCTCTAGCTGATCTGCTGCCGCAGTGCTCTCGCCGCTGGAGATCGCGTCCCCGAGCGTGATCGTTTCGTCTTCGCCCAGTAGCCAGACCCACCAGTCTTGGTCGTCCACTTGGTGCAAATCCTCCGAATGCACCTCGGCGGCGTGCTGATCCAACGACTTTTTTCTTCGCAGCTCTGGATTGATCTTTTCGTCGAGCGTTTCGTCGACAAGGTTTACTAGCCACAGGTCTAACGGTATCTCTCGTGGTCGTCCGGCAAACCGGAGCCATGCGCGAGCCATAACCTCATTCAGCAAGTCGTCTGCGGTCACCTGGTCGCGAGACAGCAGTTCATTCGTTTCCAGCATTCGCAACTCGCGGCTGGCGTGATCGCGCATATGGCTTAACAGTGGACGCAGCAGCGTCAAGAAATCTTCCTGATTCCCGATCTCCGCACCGCGTTGGAGCAGCGGATCCACGGCGGTGAACTCGGTCCTGGTGCGGGCTCTCCGCTTGGAGAGGGAATCTCTGCGCCTCAAGGTTCGCTTCAGAGTTTTTTCCAACCTGTCGGCGGCGCCGGCCAGCGACAAATCCAGAGACGAACTCTGGTGGCTCACCGTGATTGGCTGCGAGCCTGCGAGCCGAGCCTCCATGACGCAACGCTTGTCCTTCTCACCAGACTTCTGGCTGCTGTTCACATCGCTAAAATAGACTTCCACGCGCGTAATTCTATCGCCGAAATGCCCCAACGCAGCCTCGGCGACAGCCTCGGCTTGACTAGTCAACTCTGCGCTGCCAACGGTATGGTTGTCCGTATTGACGTGAATTTGCATGATTCAACTCTCCATGATTGTAATTGGCTTCAACCGCCCCGAATCGACAGTCAATTTGTGATGTTAGGTATCTACTGAGTTTTCGTATCGTTGCGTCTCTCGCTGTCCGGCGGCGAATACGGCGCTCGCCTCAACGGTTTGATTCTGATCATCCTTTTTGTTTCTGTTTTGATGCTACGCTCGCCGCGAGACTGGTTGCTGGAGCAAAAAACATATGGAGTAAAACTATTTGGAAGTTAATTGCAAACTTTTGCTTCAATCTCTATAGCCGTGTCGTTCTTAAACGCAGCGCGTTGCCGATGACCGAGACGCTGCTGAAGCTCATCGCAGCGGCGGCGATCATCGGGTTGAGCAGTAAACCAAAGACAGGGTAGAGAACACCCGCTGCGATTGGCACGCCGAGGGCGTTGTAAATGAAAGCGAAGAAGAGGTTTTGTCGTATATTGCGCATGGTGTGTCGGCTCAGCGTTACCGCTTTGACGATTCCTCGCAGGTCGCCCTTGACCAAAGTCACGCCGGACGACTCAATGGCTATGTCCGTGCCGGTTCCCATGGCGATGCCCACGTCGGCAGCGGCAAGCGCAGGTGCGTCATTGATGCCATCACCGGCCATCGCTACTTTTCGACCATCGGTCTTTAGCGCATCGATTCGCTCGTGCTTGTCCTGCGGGCTGACTCCCGCCTCAAACTCGTCGATGCCAAGCTGCTGGGCGACCGTCCTGGCGGTTTTCTCGTTATCGCCGGTGAGCATGATGATCCGCAGGCCAAGACCGTGAAGCGCTTTGACCGCTTCGGGTGTTGACTTCTTGATGGGGTCGGAGACGGCGATCAGTCCTGCAAACTCGCCATCCAGGGCCACGTACATAACCGTTCGACCCTGCTCTTGCAATCCGCTGGCCCGCTCGTCGAGAACCGAAAAACTGCTTACGCCATTCTCCTCCAGGAGCGGGCGATTGCCAATCAAAACTTTTGTCCCATCCACCGATCCGCGAACGCCGCCCCCCGTGATGGAATCAAAATCATCGACAGCGGAAAGTTCGAGGTTTCGGTTCTGCGCACCTTCGACGATGGCACGAGCCAGTGGATGTTCACTCTGCTGTTCCAAGCTCGCAGCCAAGCGGAGCAGCAGCTCGTCGTCTGAACCGGAGTCCACTGGAATGCACTCCGTCAGTTTCGGTTGTCCTTGGGTGAGAGTTCCGGTCTTATCGACGACGATCGTATCGACCTTCTCGAGCGTTTCCAGTACTTCCGCATCTTTGATAAGCACACCTTCTTGTGCTCCTCGGCCGACTCCGACCATGATCGAAATCGGCGTGGCCAGCCCCAGTGCGCAGGGGCAGGCGATTATCAGGACGGCGACCGCGTTGACCAACGCCCAAGCCAGCGCCGGCTCTTTCGGGCGCAGCACGGCCCAAACAATGAACGTCAAAATCGCTATCACGACCACTGCGGGTACGAAATATCCGGACACGGTATCGGCGATTTTTTGAATTGGCGCACGACTCCGCTGCGCGCTGGCGACCATGTTGACGATCTGCGACAGCACCGTATCCTCACCAACCTTTTCAGCCTCCATCAAAAACGATCCGGTCTGGTTAACTGTGCCGCCGATGACTTCATCGTCTGCTTGCTTCTGGACCGGTAGCGGTTCGCCCGTGATCATCGACTCGTCGACGCTACTGGTCCCCTCGGTCAACTTTCCATCCACGGGAATCTTTTCACCAGGCCGAACTCGTAGAATATCGCCGCTTCGAACTTCATCCAGGGAGACTTCGGTTTCATCTCCATCTCGGACAATTCGGGCAGTCGGTGGAGCCAGGGAAAGCAACCCTCGGATGGCGCTGCCCGTGCGTCGTCTGGCCCGCAGCTCCAGGACTTGACCAAGAAGTACCAGCGTGACGATAACCGCCGCAGCCTCGAAGTAAACCTCGGCGTGCCCGCCCACTTTGAGCTCATCTGGGAGCAAGCCTGGAAACATCACGACGAAGAGGCTGTAGAGATAGGCTGCTGCGACGCCGGTAGCGATCAACGTAAACATGTTAAGATTCCAGGTCACGATCGACCGAAAACCTCGCACAAAGAAAGGCCATCCCGCCCACAACACGACCGGCGTGCTGAGGATCAGTTGCAGCCACACATCAACGGATCGCCCCACCCACACGTCGATCGGTACGCCAACCATCGGCAACATGGCGAGCAGAAACACCGGCAAACTCAGGGCTACACCCACCCAGAATCGTAGCGTCATGCTGCGAAGTTCGGTGTCGTCCTCCTGCTCGGCGTCAAGGTACTTCGGCTCCAAGTCCATGCCGCATTTTGGGCAGGCTCCCGGCCCCGGTTGTTCAATCTCCGGATGCATCGGGCAGGTGTAGATTGTTTTTCCAGTGGTCACTTTCGGCCTAGCCGATTCGAGCGCCATCCCACACTTTGGGCATGTGGCGGGCTTGTCGCTCTCTACGCCCTCGCACATCGGACAGAAGTATTCGCCCGCGCCTTCCTTTTGCTTGCGTTGCACCGCCGGCTGGTGCGTGCATTCCGCCCCGTCGGGTTTCGCAAGGGCCGGTTCTCCTTGGCCCAAAAACTTCTGGCGGCAATGCTCGCTGCAAAAATAGAACGTCTGCCCGTCTCGCTCGGCACTGCGAGCGGTCGCTTCATCGACGGTCATATTGCAAATAGGGTCAATTGCCATGATTCGAACTTCCTCAGCATAACCATTGCTTGGCGGTAATAATACTTAACGACGGCAGAAGTTTTGAAACGTCGAACATCGCAGAACAGTAGACCAGCACTCGCGTCTTTACGTGTATTAGTATCGCAGGGATACGAATCTGCGGCTACCGACCATCCCCAGGGTGTTCAACCACTCAACATTTCGGCACATTGCGCCTTCAGTTTGGTTGCGCACCGTCGTGGTAGGGAACCAAAGTACTGGTTATGCAAAGCTCGTGGCGAAATGCGGCCATCTCCCACAGTCGCCTTCGGCTACGAGCATCATGCAGCAACACTTTCGCGTTCGGGCTGAACCAACAATTCCTCGACTCGCCATCGACCGACCCCACTCGGCACTTGCCAACGCACGACATCACCGACACGATAGCCCAGGATTGCAGTTCCAAGTGGCGCCAGAATCGACAGTTTCCCTTCGGCGATATTTGCTTGATTGGGGTAGACCAATGTAAACATCTCGGTCTCCTTGGTCTTCAAGTCGCGCAAGCGAACCGTCGAGTTCATTGTGATGACATCGCACGGAACTTCGCTTGGATCAACAACATGGGCAACGTTCAGTTCGCTTTGGAGATCGCTTAGGTATCGTTTGTCACGGATCGCGTCCACGAAGCTGCTCAGAAACAGTTCGTTCAATCGCTTATGATCGGACTTGGTAATGATGATCTTCTTTAGAGCCATGATGCTGTCCTCCATAAGATGCGGTTGAGATACTGACGTGTATTGCAACAGTTGGCAATGCAACAACTGCGCCAAACTTTGGCGTAGTATTTCTATGTGCGGTGTATTCAGTTGAAACTGGAAGAATCTGCCATGCGCCTTTGAGCGAACGTCGACTAACGACGAGTATCGTGCGTATTCGACGACAACAGCGCGGCTTACACGATCACCCAGAGAGGGCAAGCCAAGTGCGAGGGAGTGAGCATTGACTTCCAACGACAACCTGAGTTGACGCGTCTCGGCAGGAGATTGTCGCAGATCACTCAGTCACGCCACTGACGTACACAGCCATGTGAGCTAAGATCTCTCATATTGTCGGCAGATCACGTCCTGAAGCAGGAGATCTCTAACCGGCCTCCCCCCTTTGCTTTGGATCTTTGGACTATGCATTCCTTTTCCCTTCTGGCCGACGGTGCACCGCTTTTTTGGGGCCAGACTTATACAAACCAAGATTTGATTGTCGTACTGCTACTCGTGGTTCTAGAAGGCCTGCTGTCAATCGACAATGCATTGGTGCTTGGATTACTGGCCAAACGAGTACCCAAGCATCTGCAGGGCCGAGCGCTGACCTATGGACTTGTCGGAGCGTTTGTATTTCGCTTTATTGCGGTAGCAACAGCCAGTTATCTCCTTAAATGGCACATTGTGAAACTGATCGGCGGTGGTTATCTCATCTATATAGCCGTCAAGCATTTGTTCTTTGAGTCTCAGGAAGAAAGTGATACTACGCTGAGCACCGACGCTGCAGGAGAGCTAGAACTGCGCGACATCGAGACTGGCGAAGCGCTGACAGATGATCAGGAAATGCTGGAGATCAAAGAACGCGTTCCCGTACCGATTCCAGAAAAGAGACTTCGAGCCGGTCGAAATTTCTGGATGACAGTTCTGGTTATTGAATTGACCGATATCGCCTTCGCGGTGGATTCAATACTCGCGGCCATCGCGCTTGTCGGCGCTCCTCCGCCTGACCATCCGACTACGGCGTTTCATCCAAAGTTATGGGTCGTTGTAACGGGCGGCTTACTGGGCATCATGATGATGCGTGTGGCCGCGGCCATGTTCATCAGGCTGCTTGAAAAGTTCCCCCGTTTCGAATTGTCAGCGTATCTCCTGGTAATCGTGATTGGATTGAAATTACTAGCGGACTGGGGATTCAACTCCGAAGCTCACCCGCACGCTGTCGATTTCCATAGCGTCAATAGTCCAGAATTCTGGATCTTCTGGATGTCGATGCTTGCGGCACTCGGCGTTGGATTTCTTCCGCCGCGATCGGCGAAAACGGCAGCAACCTCATGAGAATGAAGCCAAACACTATTCCTCCGAGAATTGGGCTACTCCAGATGCTGGACTTTACTGTAACCACGATGCTAAGCTCTTGACCGCCCGCCCGAGCGCGGTGAAAATGTCAGCCGGCGGAATCGCTGGGCCAGTCTCGCGTGTGTTGCTCAAGGTTTCACGCCATTTCCCTTCGGAATCTCAAACATTTTAGGATCGACAATGCTCTGCAAGATGGTAGGAATCAATAGCTGGAACAAATCTGCCTCAACGCTTTTGCAGGTGGCGAGTCTGTTGTCGGTCGTCTGCTTGGTCCAGGTCGGCTGCACCAGCAGCGCCGATTCGACGGCCGGCAAACGCGAGTTCATCAGCGTGGGTACTGCGCCCGTCGGTGGCGCATTTTACACGGTGGGTAGTGCGATCTGCGAAGTCGTGAATGATAATCGCGGAGAATTGAACTGGCGAGTGAATGCCGAGTCGACCGGAGGATCGATGGAGAACATCCGCTTGCTGAGCCAAGGCAAATTGCAGTTTGCCATGTCGAATTCCTCGATCACTTACTTCGCCGTCCGCGGCAGCGAAGGATGGGAGGAGGCGCACGAGGTTCAGTCGGTGATGACGCTGTTCCCCAACGTGGCTATGTTCGTGACACTTGCTAATTCCGGCATCGAAAAAGTTAGCGATTTAAAAGGAAAGAGCGTCTATCTCGGACCCGAGGGGGCTGGCTTCGAATACTTCGTGAAGCCCATTCTTGCCGCCCACGGTTTGACACTAGACGACATCGATGCCCGTTTTGGGAGCCAACAAAGCGCGGTTGACCTGCTCGGCGACGGAGCCGTTGTAGCCGCTATGATCGGTGGCGGAACGCCCAATCCCGCCTTGTCGCAAATGGCACAAGCCAATTCGATTCGCTTGATTCCCTACGACGCGGAAGCTAAACAGAAGCTGATCGCCGACTACTCCTTCTTCGAAGCTGCTGTCATTCCGGCTGGAACCTACAACGGCATTGACGCGCAGTTCGACGGCCTCAACGTGGGCTCGGCGCATTTGATCACTCATAAGTCGGTTGATGAACAGACCGTTTATGACTTTGCGAAGCTGGTCTACGAGCATCGAGCCGAGATTGCGGAGCGACATCGCGCAGCGCTCAACATTCGTCCCGAGACGGTCGCCGTACAGAGCGGGATCGATTACCACCCAGGAGCTGAACGCTTTTATCGCGAAATTGGAGTTTGGCCTGAGGCGGTCACTCAATGACTCGAGATACCGCCATCGACCAGGGGGCAAACGCCAATCAATCAAGTCAGCATGCAGAGCCCCAAGGCTTACTCCAAAAAACCAGGCGAAGGTTATCTTTTGGCATCGCGGTGGCGCTGTCGCTGTTTGTATTGGTCGAAGTCAACTTCTCGCTGCTGACGCCACTCAAAGAACTGTCCTTGTTTGTGACTGCAGGCCTGGTGCTCTGCTTTCTCCAGGTGCCGATCCACCCCGGCTGGAAAGATGTTCGCTGGCTTCAAATCGTAGATGCTGTTCTGGCAGCCTTGGCTGTCGGTTGTTGCGGCTACTTGATCGTTCAAGGAGCTGAACTGGGTCAGCGCGCTGCTGTGTACACGGCGGCTGATCAATGGGTGGGGGCGATCGGTCTCGTGTTGGTGATCGAGGCAGCTAGGCGCGCGGTGGGTTGGTCCCTACCGATTCTCGCGTTCATCTTCATCATTTATGCGCACCAGAGCGTTTCGCAAACTCTCCCTGAGTGGTTGTTCCCGCATCGCGGTCAGGACTGGGAAGCATTGATCGGTCAGACGTATCTTCGAACCGAAGGTGTGTTTGGAACGGCGGTCGGCGTCATGTTCCGCTACGTATTTCTGTTTGTCTTATTCGGTGCCTTTCTTCAGGCAAGTGGTGCCACCGGTTACATCATTGGATTGGCTGTGCGACTTTTCGGGAAACGGGCGGGTGGACCTGCCAAAGTCTCGGTAATCGCCAGCGGTTTGATGGGCTCGCTGTCCGGGAGTGCGGTGGCCAATGCAGCTACCACCGGAACTTTCACCATTCCTCTGATGCGAAGCATTGGCTTCAAGCCGCATATTGCCGCAGGTGTTGAGGCGGCTGCGTCTTCCGGCGGCGCTTTGGTACCGCCCGTGATGGGTGCCGGGGCTTACATGATGCTGGAGATCATCAATCGGGATCCGGCGGTAACCTACTTGGAAATCTGTCAAGCCGCATTTATTCCGGCCTGCCTTTACTATCTTTCCATCTTCATGTTGGTTCACTTCTACGCGCGGAAGATCGACGTCGAGAGCGATCGTGCAAGCGCGCGATTGGCGGAGACGCATTCAGACGAGCCGTCATCGACTGCCGCAGCGGTCGAACTGGCTCCAGCACCTGCGGCAGCTCTGCTTTCGCTCGAAGGCCTCGCCTTCTTCGGTTCGCTCGGGGGACTGATGGGCTTCCTCCTCGTGGGCTTTTCGCCGTTCCGAGCCGTAACGTACGCCCTAGCGATTGTCATTGGGGTGGTGCTGATCAATCCAGCAACTCCCGTCAATCGCCGTGAGCGTTACTTGGCGTTGGTGGTCTGGGCATTGTTGACCCTGCTGGCATGGTATATCGCTCCAGCCGTTTCACAGTGGGGTGACGCACTCGTCTGGTCCATCGCAGGCTTGCTGCTCGCCGGGCTTTTTTCACCCTCATGGTGGGGACTGTTGAGCAACAGTTTTCGTACCACCGCCCAAGGAGGCCTGCCGCTGATTGTGGCAGCCGCCTGCGTCGGGATTGTAATCGGCCTCGTTTCACGCACCGGTGTGGGCACAGGTGTCCCTCAAGCGATCATTCCGCTGGCCGGAAACAACTTGTTCCTCGGTTTAGTAGCCATCATGTTTTGCTCGTTGGTGCTGGGGATGGGCTTACCATCGGCCGTCTCCTATCTGCTCCTGGCGACCATCATTGGCCCCGTATTCGCCGACCCGAGCCTGGGTGTGCCCATTCTGGCAGCCCACCTTTTCATTTTTTACTTTGGCATGATGGCCATGGTCACACCGCCGGTAGCGTTGGCAGCTTATGCAACCGCATCGATCGCCCATGCCAGTGTGATGCAATCCGGGATCGCGGCGTTTCGATTTTCGTTGGTCGGCTTCACCCTTCCCTTCATGTTCGTCTATCGTCCCGCCCTGTGCCTGATGGGAAATGATGGCGGCAGCCCACTAGCGATGGACGTCGTAATTGCGGTGTTAGCCGCCGTCATCGGCGTTGTCGCCCTCTCATCCGCTATGGCCGGCTTTTTATTCCATCGACTCGGTATAGTGTCGCGCATCCTATTGTATGTAGCGGCCTCGTGCGCCTTATTCCCCGACCAATTCGGAATAGTTGGTGACCGCATCCAGTTGTTCGATGTGATTGGAGCAGCACTCCTGCTCAGCGTTGGGATCTGGAATTGGAAGCACCCACCAAGGGATATCGGGTCCCCAGTTTCTCACGCAACATAGCTAGCAACCGTTTCTACTTCTCGCGAGCCTAGAATGGGCAACGAACGGGGTCACAGAACTTTGATGGAGGGTGCGGCGTGAGGCAAGTTGGATTGGAGAGCTCGAAAAGATTCGACAGCCGCATGATGCGAAGCGAAGTCGCTTCGTGACGCCATTTGTGCGGGGTTGCGAGCACCTTTTTAGCGCCTGGTGCGCGAACGCTTAGACAGTTCGACCGGTTGTTCGTCGAACAGGGCTTAAAGGAATGGCAATTGAATGCCAGCAAGAGTCGATTGAGCGATGTATTTTAGGCGCTCAATAGCTCGCGCGTTCTTGGTCGCGTGTAAAAGCGTGCTTGGCGACTGGCGGTGTAGTCGCTGACAGTGGCCAGCGGGCAGGCACCCTCGTCGGTTCGCAAACTGGCCGACGCTACAGCCTGGACGCCACTTGAGATCAGAGCGCTAGTTGCCTTGCTCGAAGGTGCCAACAGCAATCAACTGTCGTTGCTCGACGGCGACTATCACGTTGGCGTTCCGCCCTCCGCAGTAGCACGAGTTCCCGCAGCATGATCCACACCATGCACTCGACGATCCGCTCCAACTTAAAAGCTCGCCTCACCGCGTGTTGCGATCGCTGTTTGAAATCAGGCCAGAAAACGGAGTTAAAACGATTCAAATCCCCCGATTCACAACTCCAATATCGATCAACAATTAGCGATTCCGGCCAACCGCGTTTGACCATCTCGATCGATCATGCCCAGTGAGCTTGATTGGTGGCTTCTAGTGCTTACGAAAGCGTGTGCCAAAGGAAGACAATCGTAGAAGAATTCTCGCGAATCAATCCAATCGATGGTTCCAACAGTTAAGACTCTGTCAAGTTGCGACCGCAAACATCCTCAGCGGCTAGCAAACGTTAACGCGCAGTTCAGTCGTGGGTGCGATGGAGACCATGGGGCGTAGGAAAAGACTCTATGGGGATAGCCAGTCTTGCATTCGAAGTGAAGTCAGATTTGAGAAGTCCACAGTGTTGTTCGTCACCAGGGTGAGGTCATGGACGATCGCGGTCGCAGCGATCAAGCAGTCCACATCTGGCATAGGCGTGCCCGCATCCATCATTTTTGCGCGAAGTTCGCCAAATGACAGTGCGACATCAAGGTCGACATCAACAATTTCAATTAGTGAGTAGAAATCTGCGACTGCCTGTTGTGACTTTGCGGACGCCTTTCCTCTTTTTACCCAGGTCCACAATTCGCCTGCACAGACAACCGACGTAGCTAATCCGCCGGAATGTTGGATAAAACGATTCCAGACGGCTGGATGGCCTTTGAGGTAGGCTGAGCAAATATTCGTGTCGAGTAAGAACTTCACTCGTCGGACTCCGTGCGGGTGAGACCTCTCTGAACCGCATTCTCGTGCAGAAAAGCATCAAGTTCGGCAGCGTCACTTCGACAACTGCCAAACAGCGACTCTAGTTTCAATTGTTTCGCTTGATCCGAAAGTTCAATTGGCCGAACCACAACTTCAACTCCCGTTCCGTCCGGAAGCCCAAGCGGTTCCTCGAAACGAATCAAATTGCCCGCGACGGTTCCGTAAACGATCTTGCTCATCTAATCCCCTCCAATAGTGCGACTGATGTGTTCACTATTATAGCCAGAACATCGGCAGAACGGTGCTGGTGCGGGGATCGCTCGCCACTTGCCCATGCGAGGCTTTCCGCTACGCAGTTTTCGCTTACGGGCATTCATGCCCTACAGCGAAAATGGCATCGTGCCACTGCGGCCATCAATCAGGCGATCATCCGTGCTCGCCTCGCGCTTCGCTATCCTTGTTCTCTCATCTAGTACCCACACAACCAAGCACCCCGAACGTTCTTCGCTGCCACTCGAACACTGACCTAAAACATGGCCCGCGTCTCGGTCATGGTCACTCGCGAAATGGCCAATTCTCTCGCCCCTGTTGCGCCCCTGGAGTAGGCTCGTAACGAGTATCGCGAGTTACGGCACGGGCAGCGCGTGCGGATCGACCCGCACGCTTGTTCCCCCGTGTTTGCGTCGGGGCGGTTTGGCCACCGTCGAGTTTAGCCTAACAGTAACGTAGCGCACTGGCTCAACCTCTCGCGGCTGTTGAACCCGATCCGTCAACTCGTTTTGACCGCATACTCGCTCTTAGACTTACGGCACGTTTGCGTCTGCCAGCATCTACAGCAACGATCATACCGACAACTAACATACCTATCGAGATTGCTACATACAGTTCGGAATGATGTAAATAGTAGCCCGCGAGAAACGAAACATGAAATTCCAGGATAAATAACATAACTGATTGATGTGGTTGCATATAGAACGTCCTACGGTGTGGGTGCAGGAGTAACGCAGATCAAGCAAGCAGCCAATGCTGTGGTCCCAATCGCTGCGGACGCAGGCAGTGTTACATTCATGCACCAGCTGAAGCACCCTCTAAACGACTGTCCGGGTAGAGGTCGATCTTTTGGTGCAAGACAAATTGTGCCGCAAGTGAATGCGACCATCGCATTCGCACCGAGTGCGCAAACGCAAATTGGGCAAGATCCGATTCTTAACCCTGACGGACCTGTATTCGCCACAGAATTCCCGCGAACATACTCAAACAGATTCCACTTGCTACCTTCATACCCTATCGGATCTTTGGAGCAAGTAACCAATCGAACGCTTCCGACATAGACCGCTTCACGCAAGTTGGCCCGTGATGCGGAGTTAGTTCGTCGCAATGAACTGCGGTTGCAACTACGATCCTACCCACGCGCGTGAGAGGCGATTTTCAAGAGCGGCTCAGCGGTGGGAGCGATGGCGACCATGACTGTCATTGTAAGTGATAGCCAGGGCCGCTCGCTACAGTTTAAGCTACCAGTTCGCCAACTATTTCTACTCGGCTTCGAGCTGCGGATTGGCGGTTGGTTGTGAAGGTCTCTCGGCGGGATGGGTTTGACTGTGAGTGTCGAGCTGCTTTTTGAGACTGACACGAGTGTAAATCTGCGTGGTGTCGAGCTTCTCGTGTCCCAGGATGGCTTGTACCGTGCGAATGTCCGCGCCGTTGTCGTGCATCAGCGTGGCCATCGTGTGACGAAAGATGTGGCAAGCGCCCGGTTTATCGATCCCAGCCGCTTTGATGCAACGACTTAGATCGCTAAAAGCGATCCGAAAGGTGGCCGAAAGGCATCCGAAAGGTCAGCCGGTGTAGGGGCGATTCTTACGGGCTCGGCCAGCTTCGATGGATCAACGAGCTGTAATAAGCAGGGGTGCCCTTCGCGCCCTTTGCCATCGTAGAGCAATTGATACTGGCACAGCTTGCCCGCCGAGGCTCATTCGTCGCTTGCATCATCGATGGTGCTAGCACAGCAATTGATCCCATTTCAAAGTGCTGCAACCAGGTCGTGGCACGATCGCACAGTCTTGGACCTTAGCTATCGATCAGTGGGAATCCGTGGCCTCGATAGATACGTGTCCGTGGCTGATGCGACCACGAAGGTCTCGGGCAATTTGAATGACTTCGTCGCCGGCGATCATGGAAGCGTGGTCGGCGTCCATGTCGATCACCTCTATGGGGCGACCCAAGAGCTCTCCCCAGCCTAGATCGGACGTGGAATCGATATCCGGGGAGTAGCTGCGCCCATTTGGATCCAACGCTCGGTACAGAACTGCTGGAACCTGTGGCTGCTGAACTTCGACGTAGTGGCTGATTGCACGAAGGTTTGCTTTGCAAACTGCCAGGAAGCGGCGCATATAGGTCTCGTCGAATTCTTCGGGAACAAAACCGGTCTGTTTCGCACAGACCAGTGTCATGGCGATCCGCTCGTCCGGACCAATCGCAGCTAACGTGTCATAGCTCAAGTCGATGTTCAAGTAATAAAATCGATTTAAGAATCTCACTAGTTCAGACAGGATCCTTGCGTCGTCCTCAACATCTATTTGCATCAATGCCGGAGCAAACGAGTCAAAGAGCGCAACCGTCGCCACCGGTTCGCAATCCTCGATCAGCCGCCTGGCGATTTCGTAGGCAATGATTCCGCCAGACGACCAGGCGGCAAAGTGGTAGGGGCCCGATGGCTGAATCTCGCGAATTGCGACCAAGTACTCGTCCACCATCGCTTCCATCGTTGCCAGAGGTTGGTCGGTTCCCTCAACCCCACGCGCTTGCACGCCGTAGACCGGTTGATTGTCGCCCAGCGCGCTCGCCAGCGGGGCGTAGCACAGCACGTTGCCGCCGACAGGGTGAATGCAAAACAAAGGCGGCTGCTGGCCGTGTGGCTGAATCGGCACTACCGGAGACCACACTGCATCTTGTTTCTGCTCGACATAGCGGGCCATATCAGCAACCGAATCGCGTTGTAACAGCACGGCCAGAGGAACATCGATGCCTGTCGCCTGGCGGATCTTGATCACGAGTTCAATACTCTTCATGGAGTCGCCACCGAGATCAAAGAATCTGTCCTTCACACCGATTCTGTCAACTCCCAGAACCGTCTCCCAGAGTTGGGCGAGCCTGGTTTCGCATTCACTCCGAGGTGCGACATAGTCGCTATGGTTGGACCGGCTGCCAATCGACGCCAATGCCTGGCGGTCCACTTTACCGTGTGATGTGAGCGGCAGGCGCTCCAACGAAACAAATATTGACGGCACCATATACGCTGGAAGTTGATCACCAAGAAAATGTCTCATTGCATCAGGCGATGTTAGCGACTCGTCGGACTCGAGACCATCGTTGTCCGAATGGCCATTGTTGGGAACGATGAAGGACACGAGCCGTCTGTTTCCACGCAGGTCGTCGACGGCGATCACAGCACAGTCGCTGATTAGCGAATGCGTTCGCAGGACGGTCTCGATTTCGCCCAGCTCGACGCGGTTGCCTCGGATCTTAATCTGATCGTCCATGCGTCCAACAAATTCGATCGCTCCGTCTTTACGGTAGCGACACAAATCTCCCGTTCGGTAGAGGCGATCGCGCTCTGTCGCCTCGAAGGGGTTGGCAACGAACTTCGATGCAGTCAGTTGCGGATCGTCCAAATATCCGGCTCCGACACCTGCACCGCCGATGCAAAGCTCCCCCGTCACCCCAAAGGGCAACTGTTCAAGCTCATCCCCAAGAACATAAGTTTGGACGTTTTGGATCGGAACCCCGACAGGGATTGTTTGCTCGGCGTTGTCAGGGCCCACTCTATAGAATGAACATATATCGGTGCATTCAGTTGGTCCGTACGTGTTGACGAATTCCGTGTTAAACCCAGAACGTTTGCGCCAGGGAGCAATTCTTACCAGGTCAATTGGCTCTCCGCCAAGGAATACCGTCCGTAGCGAGTCCAACTGTGAGATCTTCTCTGAATCACTAAGCAACAGATAAAAGTTGCTCGGGGTGCAGTTCAGCAGTGAAATGCGATTTCGCGCGATTTCATCAAGAATCGTGTCGGGATCAAAAGATTGGCAATGAGTCAGGTGGACTTGGCCACCGCGTGTCAGTGTCGCGAACAGGTTCTTTTGGGTGAGGTCAAATCCGTGAGAGGTAACGACCAGCGAGCGGTCGCTGGAGTCGATTTCAAATTCACGGGTAAACCAATCGATCAAGTTGGCAAATCCACGATGATAGACACCTACCCCCTTGGGGGCGCCAGTTGAGCCAGATGTATAGATCACGTATATCAAGTTGCCAGGCCCAGCGGACGATGGTGGATTGTCGTCGCGTTGCTTGGCAATGACAGCTTGATCCGCATCAAAACAAACAATCTGCTCACAAGCGCCTGCGAACTTTTCGCGATGCGCCTCATCGGTAACAACGATTGCGAGCTCTGCGGTGCTGGTAATTTGATGGAGTCGTTTTTGAGGATAGCTCGGATCGAGCGGAACGTAGGCGCCACCCGCCTTGAGAATCGCCTGTATCGAGACAACCAATTGCAATTCTCGCTGAATCGCAAGCCCCACGCGAACATCTGGCCCGACACCGAGGAACCGCAAGTGCCAGGCAAGTTGGTTTGCCTTTACGTTGAGTTCTCGATAGGTCAGCGAGTCGTTGCCACAGACAACGGCGAGGTCGTTGGGCGTTCTCGCGGCCTGCTGTTCGATCTGTTCGTGAACTAGTCGGTGGTCCCGCAGCGCCCTCTCGGTTTGGTTCCACTGCTGGACGCGAACGTCGATCGGCTCCTCGTCGTCCGGATCTTCGCCGTTGCGACCGAACTCCAATGTGGTAGCGAACGAGTACTGCGAAATTCGTTTTGCAGAATCGCGAGTCAACTGGCCGAGCAGGTCACAGTACATCTCATTCAATCGTTCGATGGTTTCTGCGTCAAACAAGTCACGGTTGTATTGCCAACAGCCGTAGATGTTTCCGCCAGCTTCTTCTACCACCAACATGATTTCGAATTGCGCTTGTCGAGTGATTAGATCGATCGACTCCATTTGCACGTCACCAAGATGAAACTTGTATCCGCCCTCACCAATCAGGAAGGCGGCGATTCCCTGTTCGTCAAATCCAGGAATATGTTCCATCGAAAAGGCGACTTGAAACAGCGGCGAACGAGACGTGTCACGCGCTCCCCCAGCCTCTTGAACCAATCGTTTGAATGGGTACTGCTGATTCTCGAGGCCGCTGGAGACAATTTCTTTGGTCCTGCGAAGGTAGCCAAAGAACGTTGGGTCGTCGTCGACGCGAGTGCGAAGCGGCACGGGATTGACGTAGTAACCGACCGACTGGCGAAGCTCAGAATGCTGCCGCCCCGCCATCGGGCATCCGACAAGGAAATCGCCTTGACCAGTGTACCGATGCAAGAGTACGTTATAGGTCGAAAGCAACAAAGTGAACAACGTCACATTCTGCTGGGCAGCCGCTCGTAAGACTTGATGCGTTAGATCGTCGTCTAATTTGAATCCAAGTGTTGCACCACGGAAAGACTGGATGGCGGGGCGTGGATGGTCTGTAGGTAGATCGATATTGTGCGGTGCACCGTCAATGTGTTGCCGCCAGTAGCTTCGCATTTGCTCGCCCATATCGCTGGCCAAGTGCTCTTGCTCCCATGCGACAAAGTCTTCGAATCCAATCGAGATGGGAGCAAGTTGTGGATGGCGTCCGGCACGAATGGAAAAATAGGATTCGATCAAATCTCGTATCAGTACGGTAACTGACCAAGCATCGGAAACGATGTGATGCATCGTCATTAGGCCAACGTGTCCATCAGCGGTCCGAAAGAGTTCAAGCCGAATCACAGGACCGTTTTCTAGGTCAAAAGGGCGGATCGCATGCTCGACGAGCAACTCGTCTAGCTCCTCCTTTGTAAGAGCGACCGTGTCGTGCTCACGAAAGTCGACACTGCCATCACGACGATATCTCTGTCTTGGTTGTCCGTCGATGTCGGAGAATGTCACATCGAGCAGAGGGTGGCGTTTGAACAATAATTTAAACGCCATCTCCATCGCTGTGATATCGATTTGAGGTGTGAACTTGGCACTGAATGTTAGGTTGTATGCTGAGCTTTGCGGGGCAAGTCGATATAGGAACCAAAGCGCTTGCTGGCCTTCGGTTAAAGGGAATGCATCACCTGAGAGGGTTGTTTTCTGGATTGGCGCAAGTGACATCGATGTAGAGTGGGTTTCCGATGTCTCCGTCGATTCGTCAGTAGACGAATCGCCAATCAGTCCCAACAGGATTTCGGATAACTCGTCTAGGCTCGGGCCACGCAGGACACTACCCATTGGAACGCTGACGCCCAGTTCGCTCTCCATACGATTGATCAAATCGATCGCCATCAAAGAATCGAGTCCAAGACTTGTCAGGGAGGTCTCGCGATCGACTTGTCCTGGTTCGACCCCGAAAACGCCTCCAACCTGATCCGCGACATAATTCCGCAGCATCGCGAGACGCTGTGCGGGTGGTGCCGCCAACAGCTTGGGCTTGATCGAACCACCACTGTCGCCGCCATGTTGTGTTTCTAGCAACGAGGCAAAGGTCTTGGAGTTTGCAACCAGCGGACTCAGGCGGGCAAAGGATTGCCAATCCGCGCGGCAGGCAGCAATTTGAACCGGATCACGGGCAATCATGCGCTGAAACACCGAAAACGCTTCATCCATCGACAGTGACTTCATCCCCAATTTGTCGAGGTACTGAGCCGTTTTTTCATTCCGTTGAACGAAACCGGCACCACTGAGCGCACTCCAGTTGATCGTCAACGCTGGTAGTCCGAGCGAATGTCGATGATGGGCCAGCGCATCCAGAAAGAAATTTCCGGCGTTGTAGTTGGACTGTTTCGCGGCGCCAACCAGCGACGAAAATGACGAGAAGCAAATGAAGTGTTCGAGCGGAATTTCTCGCGTTATTTCGTGCAAATTCCAAGCCCCCAAGACCTTGGGGTTGAGAACGTTGCTAAATCGCTCATCATCCAGCTCCGCCATGAACTCGTCGTCGAGCACCATTGCGCCATGAATGACGCCCATCAGCGGAGGCATGTCGGCTTGGATCCCATCGATGACGCGCTGAACATCAGCTTTTCGTGTCACGTCACCACGCGCGTCAACTATGTTGAACCCAGATTCCTGCAGCGAGCGGATGGTGTCGACCGAGACGTCGTCGCGTGGGCCACTTCGACTTAATAGCACAATATTCTGGGCACCATGCTCCGTCATCCATTTGGCCAGCTCCAATCCAAATCCACCGGCTCCACCGACAATCAAATAAGTTACGTCAGCGCGCAATAGGAATTCATCTTGGCTACACGAACCAATCGGAATTTCATCGAGTTCGAAGGAGAGTATGTTTTTGCCGACGTGTTTTCCTTGAGCCATGAAACGGAACGCGTCAACAAGCCGGGTGATCGGAAACGTCTTATGAGTCAGCGGCTGATAGTCACCACGCTCGAATCGCTCCGACAAATCGGCAAACATCGAAGCGACGAAATCCGGCTTGTGTTCTAAATGTTGGGCGAGATCAATGACGAAGTAGGAAATGTTATTGCGCAGCGGTTCCAGACCGATCCGTGTGTTGTTGTAGATATCGATCTTGCCAATCTCGAGAAACCGTCCGAACGGAGCGAGCACCGAGATACTCTTGGGGATAAATTCCCCGGCAAGCGAGTTCAGCACCGCATCAACGCCTCTGCCGCTGGTGGCCTCCATGATTTGATCGGCAAAGTGAAGGCTTCGCGAGTCCATCACGTGCGGGACGCCCGCGTCGACCAGCATCTGGCGTTTTTCCGGAGTGCCTGCTGTTGCAAAAACTTCCAAACCGATATGCTGCGAAATCTGAATCGCCGCTTGGCCAACGCCTCCCGTTCCGGCGTGAATCAAGATACTCTCGCCCGACTGCATGCGTGCGAGATGGTTGATCGCATAATGCGTTGTTAAGAAAACAGTCGAAAGCGTTGCAGCTTTTTCAAAGCTCATATGCTTTGGTTTCTTAAACAGCATGCGACGGTCGACGGTGCTGAACGCCCGAAACGAGTACGGTGCCATGCCAGCGACTTCATCACCGGGCTGCAAATCGCTCACACCCTCGCCCACTCGGAGCACCGTTCCGGCGAAGTCGTCACCGAACCACAGTAGGTCGACAGGGTTACCTGGGTACATTGCCAAGGCTTTCATGACATCGCGAAAATTGATACCCCCCGCTCGTATCTGAACTTCGACCTCGCCAGCTTGCGGTTCGCGCCGAACCGTTTCGTTGAGCGAAAGGTTCGTCAATACGCCCGGCCTGTCGGTCTCAACGCGGTATGGAATGATGGAACCATCATCACGGACCGCATTGACTGTGCGTTTGGCGATGTCTTGAGCTTTGCGAGCGCGTAGCCGATTGCCGTATCGGAGTTGATCGCGATAAGCCACTTCGAGCTCGTCGTCGCCGCCCAACAGTTCATCGACCAAATCGTCCACCTCATACGTGGTTGGCTCATGGGCCAAGTCGATCGTTGTCCAGCGGAATTGTGGGTGCTCGTTGTTGGCAACGCGGGCGATTCCGACCAAAGGTGAGGACGCGATGCCATCCACCCTGTCACTATCGACAACGCGGTGCGTGCCGCGCGTCACGATGTGCACGCGTGGTGGCATTTCGAACGGGATTGCTGCAAGGCTCTGGGCCAGCTTTAAAATACTCAATACGCCTGTTTGCTGGCATTCTGCGAGCGTTTCGGTCGATAGTTGCTGTGCGGATGGATGATCGAGACTCCAGCAATGAATGATGCCATGTAGCGACTGGTCTTGCGGGATCGTTTCGCTCAGCACACGGGCGAGATCGGCCTGGGACGTAGTGGAGATGGCGAATTCATCAACTCCCGGTTCAGAATCAGGTTCAGAATCAGTCCGACTCGAACTCAGAATGACTACTCTGTGACCACGCTTGCGTAAAACTTTGGCCGCATTTTTGGCCACGCCGGATTGGTCGGCAAACAGCAAGTAACAGCGGGTTTCTGATTGCGGCTCGCTGGACTGTCCCGCTGGCTGGCTCTGCTGAGGCGCCAACGCAATAAAGACCGATTGCTCAGCCTCGGCGTCATTGGGGGAACAGTGAAAACACCCAACATTGATAAACCCACATTCATTCAACAATGATTTCCATTGTTCTCTTGGTAGCAACGCGGAAACTGGACGTAGGTCGGTGTCTGTGTATTTCCACCAGCCCTCCAGTAACCCAAATACGTTGTCCCAAGCGGCCCGACGGCGTACGACTTCTTGGAACATCAGCATGCCGCCCGGCGCGAGACACAATTTTAAATTGCCCAGAGTATTCTTGAGATCGGCTGTCGCGTGTAAGACATTCGTGGCAAGAATAAAATCGACGCTGCCTTTGGGAACTCCTTGCGCGACGGGATCTCGTTCAATGTCGAGTGTCGTATATTGGATGAATGGCGAATCGGAGAAGCGATGTTTTGCTTTGGAGAGAAAGGCCGGGCCAACATCGGTAAACAAGTATTCGGTCTGATCGCTCGGCAGTACCGGTAGAACCGCTTTCGTTAGCGAACCTGTCCCTGCCCCTACTTCCAACACTCGCAACGACCGACGCCCCGGCAAATTTTTGATTGCCTGTTCCACGGCTGCAGGTATCAATTCATTGTACGCAGGAAAATCGAATGCCTCGACGTAAAACGTTTCCAGCAGATCGGACGATCCACCCGGGAAAAGCAGATGGACTGGATCGACATCGCCGCAAAGTACGCCAGCGAGCACGTTGCCCGTCGTTCGCTGCAAATTGACTTCGGAGGCGGCTCGTGGATATTCGTCTTCCAACGCGTCAAGTTCACTCGCGACGTCAATGCTAGTTGGAATACGGACAACCTGCCATTGGTCGTCTTCGGCAACACGCAGTAGACCGGCCTCAACCAGCCAACCAAGTTGTGCGCGCACCAGTCGATGATGTTGAGGAACTATTTGAAGCTGACTTGTGAATTCCTCCAAAGTGATTCGATCGCCAACACTGGGGTTCCATCCAAGTTCCAGGTACGCGTTCTGGATTAGTTGGTGTACGACCGCTTCTAGTCTCGGCGCGAAGTCGTGGTAGTAGTTTGCGAGGTTGTGTCTGGCATGAACGTCACTGGTTAGACGACTTGTTTGTTGAACGATGTCCAACGTAGTTGCAAAATTGCACAAGCCATCGGTTCGACTTCCCCGCAGTTTTATTTTTTCCCATGTATGTTGAAAGTACAAGTCATCTAAGTCGCTTTCATGTCCGCCCTGTTTCATGCGATCGACACGAAAGCCGAGTATATCCGCGACACGATTGCCCTCCTCGTCATAAACCCAGATATCCGAGATCACTGAGTGTTCCTGATAGCGCACTATCTTCGCGTGCGCCCAAAGTCGCCCGCTAGGATGTTCGCTGTAAAGGCGGATGCGACGAACGTGAGCCGGCAAATAGAAATGATTGGCTGGATCGTCGCCCTCCTCCACGCTCTTTTTCATCCCCTTGAAAACGTGGAAA
Organism: Pirellulaceae bacterium; assembly: GCA_020852965.1. Taxonomy (GTDB): domain Bacteria; phylum Planctomycetota; class Planctomycetia; order Pirellulales; family Pirellulaceae; genus Aureliella. Next base: position 84,560 of record JADYZV010000024.1, read on the forward strand.
CACGCATCAAGAACCGCTGGATGTATTCGGTATTGATCGACCGTGTCCCTGATTTCTTCGGGGACTGTGATTTCTGCGAGAACTTCTCCATCAACTCGCCAGAGGTTGGTAATCTGTCGAAATCGAGGGCCGAATTGATAACCGGCCGCGTCAAAATCAGCGTAGTAGGCTTCATGGTCGAAATGATCTGTCAGCGACTTGCGTATCGTTGCAACGTCAATCGTATGCGGTTTATCGGCCGGCATTTCGATTAAACGTCCACGGCTATTTAAATCCCAAGCGTCATTGCCGACTGTGCTGTGGACCGTGAAAACTTTCATCTCAGCATCAAACGACACCCTGATGGTCGGCACACTGTCCTCCGAGACAAACAGCGCTTTGTTGATCTCCAATTCTTCGACAACGTACGCTTGATCAGGAAATAGCTGAGCTGCGATCGCCAGTCCAATTTCACCATATCCAGCTCCTGGAAAAACGATGCTGTCCCAAATTTGATGGTCGTGAAGGTAGTCAAATAGACGCGGATCCAATTGGCATTGCCAGGTCGGTTTCTCCGATGCAACGCGTTGTCCCAGCAGCGGATGTGGGATCGGATCGAGTCGCTCGTGAGCGGACTGCTGTGATTCGAGCCAGTAGCTTGCATAGTTCCACGGGTACTTGGGCAGGCGAACCAATTCCTCCGACGACTGATTGACCGCCGCCCAATCGATGGGGACACCTAAGACATGCAGGCCAGCGAGGTTCGTGAGCATCTGCTCGGACTCGCGTGTCTTTCGCTTTAACGAATGAAAGACCGAACCTTGCTTGCCTTGCTCACTCATCACATCCATGATCGAGCTTTCCAGCGCAGGGTGTGGCCCAAGTTCCAAGAATAGTCGACCACCGGCACGCACCAGGTTCGATATGGCTGAAGCGAAAAGGACTGGCTGGCGAACATTGCGCCACCAATACATCGCGTCCAGCTTTTCGCCTGAAAGAAGAGACCCCGTGACCGTGGAGACAAACGGGATATGGGCTGGACGTGGGCGAATGTCAGACAGAACTGCTAAAAGCTCATCGCGAATCGGATCCATGTGATGGGTGTGAAATGCGTAGTTGATTCGCAACGTGCGGACGAACTTGCCATCTCTCTCGAGCCGTTCGACGACCGCTTCAATCGGTCCGCGATCGCCGGCGAGCGTTACCATGCTGGGGCTGTTGATCACCGCAACCTGAACCTGGTCGCTAATGTCGCCGATCAATTCACTGGCTTCAGGGGCTGAAATCCCAACCGCAGCCATCCGGCCGTCGCCCCCAGCGGAGTCTTGCAATCGACTGCGATGGAAGATGATTTGCACAGCGTCGTCGAGTGAATAGACCCCAGCAACGTAGGCCGCTGCAACTTCACCGACACTATGTCCGATGACCTTGCTGGGTACGATGCCCCATGACTTCCAGAGTTCGGCCAAGGCAACCTGGAGCGCGAAAATTGCAGGTTGCGCAATACTGGTAAGGTGAATCCGTGAGCTTGATTCGGATTTCTGATTCATCATCTCGTCGGTAAGCGACCAAGACGCGAGCGGCATAAGCAACGCGTCTATGCTGTCGATTACGTCCCGAAAAACGGGTTCGTCTGCGTAGAGCTCACGCCCCATCTGCCACCACTGGGCACCTTGCCCAGTGAAAACAAACGTGATGTCACCAGCGCTGGAGGCGGATTTCCCTTGAATGATTCCGTCACTTGCATTTTCGTCTGCCAGCCATCGAGTGAGTCGCGATCGCAATGGGTCGCCGCTATGTCCAATAACGACCAAACGGTTGTGATGTTGTTCTTTTCGGGCCCCGGCTGAATAGCAAAGGTCGGCAAGTTTTTGGTCGTCGTCGTTCGAGCCAAGCAAGTCTTTGATCCGTTTTGCATAATTGATAAGCGCTGTTTCGTCGCGGGCTGAGAGCGGGAGAACTAGCGGACGATTGGCTCTCTTGGCAGGACTGCAGCCATTCTTCCCTGCCACTCCATGGGCCGCGCCAGCGAAGCCTGTGACTCGTCTTGGTTTTTCCGTCAAATGGCGTTCCACGCATGGGGCAGCTTCCAAGACGACGTGAGCATTGGTGCCACCGAATCCAAATGAATTCACTGCGGTAACCGGCGTAATCCCGTCGAGATGTGGCAAAGGCTGAAGGTCTCTCGCGACTTCAAGACCAAGACGCTCAAAAGGGATGTTAGGGTTGGGGGTCGCGAAATTTCGATTCGGTGGTACCGTGTCGTGGTGGAGCACCAGCGCGGCTTTTATAAATCCGGCAATCCCCGACCCTGATTCGAGGTGGCCGATATTCGTTTTCACCGAGCCAATCAAACACTTGTTAGCGTTCGCGCGGCCTTCGCAAAGCACATTGCCAAGTGCAGTCGCTTCGATCGGATCCCCAACCGGCGTTCCCGTACCGTGTGCTTCCATGTACGTCACATGGGAAGGATCGATGTCGGCATCGCGGTAGGCTTTTCGCAGCATCGCTGACTGACCTTCGACACCAGGGACAGTCATGGAGGATGTGTGTCCATCTTGATTGACGACCGCAGACCGGATGACCGCATAGATCGGATCACGACTCTCGATGGCATCGCTGAGCGGTTTGATCAAGACCATCGCCGCACCCTCGCCACGCACGTAACCGTTCGCGCGCGCGTCAAACGCAAAGCACTCCCCGCTGGGTGACAACATCGTCGCCTTGCTGAAGCCGATCGTTGCATGAGGTGTAATGATTGCGTTGACCCCGCCAGTCAACGCTGCGCTGCATTGACCATCCCAAATGCTATGGCAAGCCTGACTCATCGCAACCAGGGCCGACGAGCATGCGGTATCGACGGAAAGGCTCGGTCCCTTCAAGTCCAACAAGTAGGAGATTCGGTTGGAGGCTATGCTCTGCGTGGAGCCGCTGTTGGTATGCACGTCGGTACCAGCGTGATTGGGCATTTGTATTCCGGCATAATCGTAGCCCGCTATGCCAACGAAGACACCGACCGGGTCACCCCGTAACGCGCTCGGTGCAATCCCTGCGTCTTCGATGGCCTCCCAAGCGACTTCCAACAGCCAGCGTTGCTGCGGATCCATGCGAACTGCCTCGCGGGGCGAGATACCCCAGAACTGCGGATCGAACTGATCTAAGCGATCGAGAAAACCACCCCACTTGGTGATCATACGACCCGGAATCGCGCGATTGGGATGGTAGAAACGATCGCGATTCCAGCGATCATCGGGCACCTCGATAATTCCTGACCGCCCTTCGATGAGTAGCTCCCAAAACGATGCTGGGTCCGTAACACCGCCAGGAAATCGGCAGCCAATACCCACCACTGCCAGTGGGGGACGTTGGAGAGAATTGTTGTTGAATTTGCGGATCATGATGTTTGTCTTTAAACGATGAGGCTTGAGGGCAGCCTAGACAGCGAAAGTTGCCGAGGCCTGCATTGAATAGCTTTTTCGATGAGTTCGCCAACCAGGGAAGTCGCAAGCAAGTCGATCATCTTCGCAAATCCTTGCGTTGGACCGATTTCATTTTGGCGATAGAGCTCCAAGCCTAGGCCAACGATCAAGGCGAAATGAATCATCGCTCGACCGAAATGCGACAATCAACTGGTAAAGGCTTTCTGTGGGGCGCTGCTCGGTGTCCGCCAGTGCCACTGGAAACCGATGGAAAACAAGTGCAGCAGACATCTTGCTGCCGAGTTCGTCCATTTGGTTGACACCAGCGTGCGTCTTTCGCACCAACTCGAATCGCTGCAGTAATTCTTATCGCTGGGATTCGGAAAACGAATTAGAATACCTACTGGGGCAATCGGACCGCTCTTGCTTGCATAAACTGTAGTAGTCTAGCAGAATTTCCCTTCCTTCGGTGACCAAAGAACGGATGATTGCTGAGCCCTCTCGTGATGCACCGCCAGACGCCCACACAGACATTGTAATGACTAACGGCGTCAACACAAAACAGAGTAGGTTTCTCTTTCGCTAATCCCCATTCCCTTCCAGCAAACCTTTCAGTCCAATCCAATTGAATTGCCCTACTTTACGAATCCTCGGAAATTGCAGGAGTGCAATGAATCGCAAATGCTTCGAGACGCCTCTCCAACGATATCGCACGAAAAGTTGGACTTGCGGTCAATGACAATCGTATTCCGGGACTCAGTCCAGCGTTGGCTGTTGATATGGAAGAATTGAACCGGCTAAGCGTCCCAAGTTCGATGTCGCGTGAAGGCCCGCTATGTAACCGAAGACGAGGCCCGTGGCGATGGACATGCCATGGGATGGATAACGACCATTCAAGAAACTCGCCGCACACGTGCCAACCGCATACAAATTGTGCCAAGGATTGCCGGCGGAATTCAAGACACGCGAGTCCACATCGCAAATCAGTCCGCCATGAGTACTGAACGTCGAGAGCCCGTAGATACAGGCATAGAGCTCATTCCCAACCAGGGGACACATGGTCCGAGACGGAAAGTTATGGTCGCGATCCGGTTTCATGAATCCCAGAACATCAAAAGCATTCTTGCCACGGCCAAATTCGAGGTCCTCTCCAGCTTGTGCAAATTCGTTGAATATCTTTTTTGTATGACGCAAATTAGCGGAAAAATCATCGGCCAGCCGGAACTTGCAGTCGTTGGATTGCAATTCTCGATCAATCTCTTCATGCAGTTTTGACTCATTCACACCATGAATTACATATTTCTGGTCGAACGGCAACGATATTCCGAAACCCCAATTCCGCTCCTTGAATCGTCGATCGCAAATGAGAAATAGAAACTCTCGCTCCGCATTGCCAACATGGTGCTGAGCGCGGTCGTGGTAGCTCAGTTTTTCGTTCATCACCCGACGCCCATGGCGATCGACTATAAAGAAACTGTCGCCATATAGATAGAAGATCGGCTCGTGCGAAACCCCACACTTTTGCTTTGCCAACTGTAATACTGTTTGGGCCAGCAGCGGACGTGGGTTTCGATCGACTTGAACATCGACATCTTTCAAGATCCGTATCGCATCTCCGTTGTTTGTGGAAGCAACGCAGGCCGATTTGATGGGATAGGAATCTTGGTCATGACGGTTGCTGAGCTGGTGAGAAAAGCAACCGCTGGCGAGAATCAGCGCGTCGTTGATTTGCCAAGTGATCGTTTGCCCTTGGTCGGATTTTACATCGACCGATTCAACACGGTTCCCTTTTGTCGTGACAGCCAAAAGTTCGTGGCGTTTCAATACCGGAACTTTCTGTCGTTTTAGATGTCTTCGGAAACGCTCGACCAAAATGAGTCCACTCCCAAACCCCCAGAACTTTGCAGGCAGTTTGGGCACTTGATCCACGATTGAGGAGCCGCTTCGAATCGACGTCATGTTTTGAACGACGTGCCACAAGTGGCTTCTAAGCCCTCGATAGAAAAACGTGGTCGTCGCGAACCAATCAAACGTTGCCCAGATATGCTTCCCATACGGAACCGTGTTGAACTCGTTTTCCCAGTGATAGTCCCATGAAGAGCTGGCTGCCTGCATCAGTTCATCGTTAGTTGGTGACTGTTTTGCGTTGAGCGCTTGTCTCGCACATTCGACCGAATCTGTGGCCGAGAAGAAATACTGTTTGAAAATCTTGTTCAACTGCGTGAATGCTTGAACACGCTCAAGGGTCAAGTCGCGAATTACTTGTTGGCCAGCAGAAACGAAGCGCTCAACACGTTGGTACGTCTCCCTGCTCACGCCACACCACTGCCGGTCATTGTCAAAGCAATCCCAGCACTCGCTCAGTATAAATCGCACCTCATTCTCGTTGTCGCATTTAATACCGTTGGCAATGGCGAGATCGTTATTGGGAATCCGGATGCTGCCATTGGCAACGCAGGCGGTGCCACCAATTGCATCGGACTTCTCAATCAAAACTACCGACTTGCCTGACCAGGCTGCGGCTGTTGCCGCACTCAACCCAGCCACGCCAGCTCCGATAACAAGCACATCCACGTTCCGTGTTTGCATATCGTGTTTCACACGAGAATCCTTGTCGATGGTTTCGATTCTGTGTTCATCTCCCGCAAACCAGATGCGGGCGGGGCGTCCACCCCGCCTACCCGCGCCATGTACGCCTTGTACTCCTCGTACCAGGCTTTCGCCTCGGGGCTGAGCTGGGGGCGGCCGTACTGGTAGTAACCCCAGGTGACGATGCGTTCAGCGTAGGTGGCGGCAAGGCGCAGTTTGGATTCCAGCCGTGGCATGGGTACGACACGCCAGGGCGCGTTCTTCACCTGGCCGTGGTGGGTACGGCCGTAGCGCTCGATGTAGGTCTCGATACTGGGCACGTTGAACTCGGCGCATTCCACGTTGCCCCAAAGCTTCGCGCCGCCCACATCGCAGGCCGACTTCATGGCCTCGAAGAAGGGCTTGCGTTGGGCGTTGGTACAGAAAGCCATGTGTTCGCCGCTGTCTTGCAGCATGATCACGTCGAACTTGCTCAATTGAATAAGTCGCGACCAGTAGTCCTGGTACTCAGCCGGCTCGTTGAAGCGGTAGTTGCCGAAGATCTGCGCCCGGTCGAGGATGAAGAAAGGCGACAAGGTGACCAGCTTATCGGCGGCGGCCTTGCAGGCCTCGACGGCGGCGGGATAAAAGGTGTCGATGAACTTTGACATGCGTTCCCAGGTCATGTAGATCTCGTGGGGCACATACCAGCCGTGGAAGGCGGGATGGCTGCCGTAGCGTTGGCCGATCTCGTGGACCGTCGCGCCCACCACCTCGATCTCGCGCTTGGCGTCCAGCGGACCGTACCAGTTGGGTGTAGAGCCGATGCCCAGGATGACCTGCATCTTGCGTTCGGCGCAAATATCGAGCACGCCACCGATGATGTCGCCGGGGGCGTCCAACGCGGGCCGGATGTGGGAAAGCCACAGCAGGTCGAAACCCAGCGCCCGCTCGTCGTCCATGTCCCGTTCCCACACGTCCATCCCGGGCTGCGTCTGATAGGGCCGCAGGTTGCCGGAAATCACCGGCTTGCAGCGCAGCGCCCCCTCGCCCGGCATTTCACGCAACACCGTCAAGTCTAGGTCGGGCTCGTGCTCAACGACATAATCGACGGGCTGAGGCGTCTTTTTGTACTGGGTTACGTCCGTGATGAGCGGACTCGTCTCGCGCGGCACCAGGCAGGCCTTGCGGTCCAACTTGACCGTTCTCACGGCGGCCTCGCGGTCGAGATCCTGCCCGCACAGTTCATCGAGGATCGCCCGGCCCTCCTCGCCCCATGCGGTGGGTTGGAGGTCGCGCCGCAGCCAAGCCGATTCATGCGCGGCATCGGCCGCGCCCGCGCCGTCGGGGTACTGGAGGTACCAGTTCACCCAACCGCTGGCGTCGCCCACGCTGGTGCGGAGTATGGCGGCCTGCATTCGGGACGTGTGCTCCTCGCTCTCCGTGGCAAAGGTGTACTCCTCGATGATGACCGGCTTCACCCCCGCGGCGCAGGCCAAGCGCGCCTGCACGGCCACTTCGTAAGGGGCTTCCATCTCTGGACGGTCGTTGGCGAAGTCATTGATGTCGTAGTTGGCGTGATAGGTGAAGAAATCGACGTAGGGGTACTGCTCGGCCGGGGTGTAGCCGAGGAAATGGCGTGCCGCGCCCTCCCAGAGGTTCCAGCTCCGCATGTGGTTGCTGATGGTAACCAAGTGCGTGTCGTCGGCAGCGCGCAATGCGGCGATCTGCGGGCGGAAGTAGCGCAGCGTGGTCCACTCGCGGTAATTCTGGTAGTCGAGGATCATCGAGTCGGGCGAAGCGTAGGTCTTGGTTGCCTTGTCATAGGCATAGTCGACAACGGGGATATCCTCGACTTTGGCGAAAGACGCGCCGTACACATCGTTGACGTCGGACAGGGATCCATACTTCGACATGACCCACCGCCGCCAATACCACAGGGCGGTGTCTCCCGGCACCAGGCCTACCTCTTCGGATGCCGGTTGCCAGGGGCCGGTCAGGTTGCCGCAGGGCATGGTCCATTCGACGCACATGGTGTAGGCGAAAACCGCCGGGTGGCCTTGCAGGTGGTCGCCGAGCTGCCGCCAGAAGTCGCACAGCGTGGCGATGGAGTCCTGCCCCGCGTCTTCCTTCCAGGGCTTACGGCCAAAATACTGTCCGCCTTCGTGCCACCATTTGATGCCGGTGCCGTGCCACGAGGCCAGAGCGATAATGGCGCGCACGTGATGCCTGCCTGCGCGGGCGAGGAAATCGTCGAGGTTGTCCAAGTAGCCGGGCGCGATCCGCGCTTCACCCGGAGCCTGCGGATCGGGCAGGACCAGCCCGATGGGCAGGAACACCTTCAGCACGGTAATGTTCTGCTGCTCACAGGCGGCCAAGATCTCCTCGTACTGTTCGCCATCGTAACGCGGACCGAAGATATCCAGGTCTTCCTTGGACGTTCGGGTCAGGTTGGCCCCCAGGGGGATAAACCGCTGTTGGGTCTTAGCTGTTTCGAAATGCCATTGGTCCGCCGCCACCCGTATGACTTCGTCATCGGGCACGCGGCACGCTTGCGTTGCCTGGCCGCAGCTTTGTCCCGCCATGTTGAACATCCCCGCGATTCCCGCCGCACCCGCGACGAATTGGCGCCGGCTGATGCCATCGTTTCCCATAATACTTCCCTCTGCGTAGTTGACGCGCTCAGTCCGTGGACGTTTTGCGTTTCTTCTGCTTCAACCACCAGGCGATGACCTTCTGGTCTTGTCCCAACTGTTGTGGTTGGTTTCCGGGTATTCGGCATCCATCTTCACGCCCATCGTTTTCCACCCGTTGACCGCATGCATCATACGGCAAAACGGGAAAGCAAGGTGGTGGCAACGCTGAAACCTTTGCAGCGAGAACCTACTTCATCGGCGACCACATCGCTCCATCGTATTTCGACCATCGCTGAAGTTTTGCGATACTCCTACTTCGGCATCTATTTGGGGCGAGCTGGACGAAGCCACTTGCCCCACTATGTCCCAATAGCCCATGCTCCATGCCCCGCCAAAGCATGAACCTGTGGCGTTCCTTAATGGGCTGGCGAGCGCAAAGCGATTCCCCAATTTTGTCCGAGTTTCGTAAGCTAGTGAATTCGCAGCTGCACGTCGAGCATCCTCTCAGGTTCCGGCATTCGAAATGGCCGTTCAGACACTGCTATGCATCACAACAATTCCCGCAATCTCAGGGCAACATGCAACGTTTCCAGCTTTTCGAGATCGAAGACCAAGCTTGGTTTCCGAAGCAGTTGCACAATTACATGACGGATTTTCTTCGTACCGTAGCCGAACAGTTCAATCTCTTCGAACCTGTCGTTCCGGTTCTTCGTGACATCTTAGCGGAAACGGGAAAAAAACGTATCGTCGATTTGGCTTCGGGCGGAGACGGCCAGTAGCGGACGTTATTGCCTCAGGTGCAGGCACTCATGCCTGACGTACAGCTGACCCTGACCGACTTGTATCCGAATACTTCCGCTTTTGAAGACTTGGCGGAGCAATCGCAAGGGGCGATGGATTATGAAATGCGGCCAATCAGCGCAACCAATGTGCCTTGCGAACTGGACGGACTGCGAACGATGTTTTTGAGCATGCACCATTTTAGGCCCAATGAGGCGCAAGCCATTTTAGAAAACGCCGTAGTACAACGAACTTCTGCCATGGACCGTTGATCTTTACGTAGCAAGCGACATCACTGAACCGGCCCCCAACTGAAAGCAATACCGCTTGCGCTGATGAATTTCTCCCCTAAACTAGAAGATCACTGATGCACAGTTGTGTAGGAGCGCTGCACACCGTCACGGGCATTAAGCTGGTTCCAGGAGTCCTTGTGTCGACATACATCAAAACCGATCGTCGTGCTAACCTTGTCGGAAGTTTGTGGATGGTTTCAGCCATGGCGGCGTTTGCCGTTGAAGATGTATTTGTTAAAGCAGCGTCCAAAACTCTTCCAGTCGGTCAGGTTCTGTTCCTTTTTGGCTTGGGTGGTGCTTTTGTTTTTGCCTGTGTCGCGATTGGGCAGAAACAGCGATTGTTCACATTAGGCGCCTTTTCCAGCCTGATGCGTCTTCGCATGCTGTTCGAGACTTTTGGCCGTCTGTTCTATGTTCTTGCGATTGCCCTAGCCCCGTTGTCAGCCGCAACGGTTATTCTCCAAGCAACACCGATTGTCGTCGTTGCGGGAGCGACCTTGATCTTCGGCGAAAAAGTAGGCTGGCAAAGATGGTTCGCAGTCTTCATTGGCTTGGCAGGGGTCGTGGTTATCGTTCGCCCTGGGACGGATAGTTTTTCGCTGTTCTCTATTTTAGCAGTCCTTGGGATGCTGGGCTTTGCCGGTCGCGATCTTAGCAGCCGTGCCGCCCCATCGACCCTAAGCACGTCGATTCTCGGGCTTTACGGCTTCCTGTCCGTTGTCGCTGCAGGTGTACTCTATTCAATCTGGGACACGGCACACTTTGAGTGGTTGGCGCCCCAGCCCACACTCTATTTGTCAGGCGCGGTGATATTCGGTGTCGTGGCCTACTTTGGATTGATGAAAGCGATGCGCACCGGAGAGGTTTCCACCGTGACACCATTCCGATTTTCACGGCTGATTTTTGGGGTTGGCTTTGGAATGTTGCTATTCGACGAGCCATTAGATGGTTCGATGTTAGCTGGGTGCGGACTCATTGTTGCCTCAGGTCTGTTCATCCTTTGGGGGAGTCGTCGCGTTGTCAGAGTTGCTGGGCCACCCGTCCTGACGTAATGGATCAGCCCAACTATCTAAGAACTTCATTTCCTCATCAGCGCGATTCAAGGGAACAAGAAGGTGATCGACACAGGCAGGCCAAGGGCCAGGAAGAACAAGGTATTGGTACAATTGACGAGTAGCAGCCGACTTTGCCTTTGTCGGGCAACAATACAAGATCAATGTCGATGGCGACGACTACAGTCGAGTTAACAACGAAACGAGCTACCCCCCATGCGCCGAATTCTCATTGCTGAGTGCAAGCAAGAAGTATCAACATTCAACCCCCACTTGAGCCAATATGCTGACTTTCGAGTCCGCTACGGCCAGGAGTTGCTGATCTATCACCGCTCCGTTCACAATGAAATCGGTGGAGCGTTAAGCGTCTTCGATGAGCTGACGGACGTTGAAATGGTTCCAGCTTATAGCGCCTGCTTCGTCACTTCTGGTGGAACCTTGGCGGCGGGCGCTTGGCAACGAATCGCTGATGAGTTCATCGAGAGCATTCGCTCGGCTCCACCGGTCGACGGCGTTTACCTTTGTATGCATGGTGCGATGGCGAGCCAAAATGAATTGGATCCGGAAGGATTTCTGCTCGCCGAAACGCGCCGAGTGCTCGGCGACGATGTACCGATCGTCGTCTCTTTAGACCTGCATGGCATACTCACGGATCGAATGGTCGAACATGCGGACGCGATCGTTGCCTACCATACCTACCCGCATGTCGATTTTTTTGAAACGGGCCAGCGTGCTGCTCGATTGCTGATCAGAATTCTAGATGATGCTCGGCCGGTTACGGCGAAGGTGGCGATACCGGCACTGGTTCGCGGCGATGAGTTGATTACAGCTACTGGGCTTTTTGGCAACAGTATTCGCGTCGCGCAGCAAGTGGAAGTAGGTCCACGCGGACTTTCCGCTGGGATGTTTATTGGCAACCCGTTTACTGATGTTCCGGCATTGCAGACTTACAGTTTTGTTGTGACCGATAACGACATCGAGCTGGCTGAGCGCGAAGCGATACGTATTGCCGAGAGCTTTTGGCCTAACCGTCACCGCATGACAGTGCCATTGGTTAGTTTGGATGAGATGGCCGCTCGCGTGCTGCAATCGGCTCGTGGCACGATCGCTCTGGTCGATGCCGCCGACGCGACCAGCTCGGGAGCCTCTGGGGACAGCAATGCCATCTTGAGGAAACTTATCGAGTGCGGGTATCGCGGTAGAACGCTACTGCCAATGGTCGACGCAGTTGCTGTGAAGCAGGCATTCGCGGCCGGCGTGGGAGCCACGATTCGTACGTGCGTAGGTGGGACGCTGGATGCGGGTCGCTTTCAACCGCTGGCGATCGAAGGCAAGGTACGCCACTTGGCCGACGGCTTGTTTCGTAGTGAGTCGTTTGGGGAAGTGTGGGATTCGGGACCCTCCGCGGTCCTCGACAGCGGGAATTTTACTTTAGCGATCAGCAGTCGCGCGGTGAGCTTGTACGACCGATCTTTTTTCTATTCGCTTGGCCAAAATCCACGTAGCTTCGATGCGGTGGTGGTGAAATCACCGCATTGCCAACACCATATGTTCGCCGACTGGTGCTCGACGATGATCCAGGTAGATGCTCCCGGTTCGTCCAGTGCCAACCTTGCCTACCTGGGGCACACGCGTTGCCCTCGTCCAATTTTTCCACTCGACGACAAAGTGGAATTTCACCCAACCGCTAAAACATTTCGTCGAAATTAATCGTCGATGAAGATCACAGACGGTCCTCCGATGGCTACGTCCGCGCTGCACCACCGGCGATCCAACAGATTCTGCTATCAGCTTTCTACGAGAAGCGATTTATAAGACTCGGGGATGATAAGCTGGCCTCCACCGCCTTGGACGATGACACCGAACTCTTTTCCGAACCACTTCTTGGCTCGAGGCGAGAAGCTGACGTTTTGCCCCTGTGCAGTCGTTGTCCAAGAATCTTTAGCTCCGGTAGTGCTTGATTCCAGAGCCTGCACTGGAGTGCGAACAACGAAATGGACAGGCCCGCGACCAACAGTATTGATGCCCGATGCATGCATCGAGGCCCCGCGCCGCGCGAAAAATAATTTGAAGGGCGATTCGCTTCCGGTCCGAAACCCGATGATTCTCTCTCCCGGTGTGAGAGTTACCTCAGCTACTGGCTTCGACAAATCCATCGCGACGATAAAGGATACTGCATCGCTGATGGGTAGACTGGGCATTTCTTTGCAAAAAAAAGACAGTGCCGTTCGGATTCCAAGGCGAGGAACCGACGCGTCGGCACATCCCAACTCGGCAATCCACTTGACTAGTCCAGCATCACTCAGGTAGTCGTGCAGCGATAGCGACATGGCTTTCACCAGTTAAGTAAAGTTTGAATTCGTATCAGGCAGTACTTCTTTGCCAGACATCATACCAGATGGATAGCTTGCAAGAAACAGACACGTGAGTCAGGTAAAAGCGGTAGAGCAGTTGGCAAGTTTTTCGACTTAAATCCAATGTCAAGTTTTTCAGCCAGCAGTGACTGGCTACCAACGTGTCACCGTCGGTATTTCTAATGGATGACCTACAGCGAGCTTGACTCGTGCGAATTGCTGCGGCATCGTGTAGAATGGGTGGTCCTGCCTCTAATTGCCTCACCTCTATCCCACCAGCCAAGTTTATGTTTGTTCGTTTGACACTGCTGATGGTAAGTTTGATCGGGTGCGTGACTAGGCTTGGCGCTAGCGAACCGCAAGCTGGCGGTGTGGCACTGTTGGTAGGCGGCGAACAGTCACTAGCGGGTGAATATGAGTATTTCGAACGCAAGATTCGCCCGCTGCTGAGTGAGCATTGCTTCGAGTGCCACTCGGACCAGGCGAAGACGCTGCATGGCGGGTTGCGACTCGATTCGGCGGATGGGTTCGCAGTTGGCGGCGACAGTGGGTCGCTGCTCGTAGCCGGAAAGCCCGAGGAGAGTCTGTTCATCAATGCGATCCTCTATGAAGAGATGGAGATGCCTCCCAAGGGGCGGCTCGCCGAAGTTGATATCGCCGAGTTAACCGAGTGGGTGCGGCGCGGAGCCCACTTTCCGCCGGCCGCCGATCAGGCGCCGCGTGCAAACAATACCATCGACTTCGAGTCGGGACGCCAGTTTTGGTCGTTTCAACCGGTTCACATTCAACCGCTGCCGGAAGTCGCCGACGCCAACTGGCCGCGGACGCGCGTGGACTCCTTCGTGCTGGCGGCGATGCAGCGCGAGGGCTTGACCCCTGCACCTCGCGCCGAACGCGCGATCTTGATGCGCAGGTTGAGCTTCGCCGTAACCGGCCTGCCACCGACACCCGAGCGGCTGGCGGCTTTCATCAATGATGACTCGGCGGAGGCTTATGACCGGCTCATCGACGAGTTGCTTGAGTCACCTCAGTATGGCGAAAAATGGGGCCGCTGGTGGTTGGACTTGGCCAGGTACACCGACCGCACTGCGAGCTGGTTGCCGCAAACGTCTCAGGCTCATCTGTATCGAGACTGGGTCGTTAATGCCTTCAATGACGATATACCTTATGATGAATTCATCCACCGCCAATTGGCTACCGATCTGATGCCGCAAACTGGAGCCGAAGATCTGCCCGCACTTGGGTTTCTCAGCCTCAGCCCAGCGTATTGGAAAGAATTGAAGTTACCGAGTGAACTGATCAAGGTGATCGTTGCCGACGAGTGGGAGGAGCGGGTGGATGCCGTTTCACGCACTTTCCTGGGGCTGACGGTCGCGTGTGCGCGTTGTCACGATCACAAATTTGATCCGATCAGCGCCGATGACTACTACGGCTTGGCTGGCATCTTTGCCAGCACGCGGCATCTCGAGCGACCGTTGATTAGCGACGAAGTCTACGAACCGGTGCGAGTCGCCAAGGAGCAGGTAGCCAAACTGGAAAAACAGGTGGCGGAGCTGAAGCAGCAGAAGCCTTTGCCGCAGGATCAAATCGATGAACTGGCTGCGACGATCGAGGACCTCAAGACTTCGACGCCACTCTACGACACCCCCTTAGCGAACGCATTGGCGGAGGAGTCGATGTACGTGGTTCGCGCAGGCGAGAAGCCCGAGCAGGGGACGCTCTTGGAGTATCGCCCCGGACCACGGGACTTGCCATCGTTTATCCGCGGCAATCCCAACCGCCCGGGGCCGATCGTCCGCCGCCGTTTTCTTACAGTGCTGTCGGACGACCAACCGAAGCCGTACGAGAACGGCAGCGGTCGTCTGGAGCTGGCTCAGTCAATCACGACCGAGTCGCAGGGACTGGCCGCTCGCGTGCTGGTCAACCGTGTTTGGCTGGCGCATTTCAACCAGGGGATCGTGGCCACGCCGAGCGATTTTGGCCAGCAGGGTGGCCGCCCCAGCCACCCCGAATTGCTCGATGACTTGGCGGCTCGCTTCATCGAGAATAGTTGGTCGATCAAATGGCTACATCGTGAAATATTGCGATCGGAAACCTGGCAGCAATCTTCGGCCGTCGAGTTCGATGCGAACCATCCCGATCCGGAAAACCAATGGCTCTCCCGCGCCAATCGCCGCAGGCTCGCGTTCGAAGAGTGGCGGGACGCGATGTTGGTCGTCAGCGGTGAGCTGGATCCAACCGCAGGCGGCCCGGCCACACCGCTGGATATTGCGACCAATCATCGCCGAACCTTGTACGCCACCATTGACCGCCAAGACATGTCGCCGACGTTAATGATCCACGATTTTCCCGACGCCAATCAACATAGCCCGATGCGGACGGCGACCGTGACGCCCCTGCAGGGGTTATTCGCGATCAATGCTCCACTGTTGCAAGAACAAGCACAGGGCTTGGTTTCCCGACTTCACCAAGCATCGTTGCAGAATGATTCCAATCGGATCAAACAAGCTTACTTGTGGTTGTACTCGCGAGCCCCCAGCGCTCGCGAGCTCCAGCTCGGGCTCGCCTATCTGACGGCACCAAGGGTTGGCGAAGTGCCGAAAGGAGATACCGCTTTGGCAAGGTGGCAGCAATACGCTCACGTGCTATTGGCCTCGAACGAATTCATTTTTATCGATTGAGATTTCTAGTTGTGAATATGCAAGTTTCAAACAGTGATGGATCCTCGCCGTCGACCGACTTGGGGCGGCGCGAAATGCTACGGCGCGAAATGCTAAGGTATGTGGGCTACGGAATGGGAATGGTGGGAGCCGCTCCTTTGCTGGAGATGCCTCAAGCGGTTGCGGCCGCACCGCGTAACTTGCTCGCCACGCCCCATTTCCCGCCGCGTGCCAAGCGCGTCATTCACTTGTTTATGAATGGGGGGCCGTATCAGGGGGACTTGTTTGACCCCAAGCCGGCACTCAAGAAATTCGCTGGCAGCAAGCCGCCGGGTGCCGACCTCGTCACCGAACGACCCACGGCTGGCCTGATGCCATCTCCGTTTGCGTTCCACCCTCGCGGTGAAAGCGGCCTGCAAGTCAGCGATTTGCTACCGCAACTGAGTCGGCATATCGATGATATTTGTGTTCTGAATGCAGTGCATGCCGACAACCCGAACCATGGGCCAGCGCTACTGCAGATGAACAATGGTACCATCATCCCCACGCGGCCGAGCATGGGGGCGTGGTTCTTGTATGGACTGGGTAGCGAGAATCAGAATCTACCGGGCTATGTAGTGCTCTGCCCGGGGCGCCCCGTCCGCTTTTCGATTTTGTGGAACAGCGCTTTTTTGCCGTCGAAATATCAAGGGACCTATATCAATCATTCCGCCATCGATCCCGATAAAATGCTGCCACACTTGAGCAATATGCAGTGGGATCATCCGACCCAGCGCGGACAGCTCGATCTGTTGCAACAACTCAACGCGGATCACGCAGCCGCGCGGGGAGGTGATACGCTGCTAACCGCTCGCAGCGAAGCGATGGAAACCGCGTATCGGATGCAGTTCGAAGCGAGCGAGACATTTGATCTCGATCGAGAGACCAAGCAGACGCGTGAAGCGTATGGCCCAGGGCACTTCGCTAACGGATGTCTACTTGCGAGGCGAATGGTCGAGCGAGGAGTCCGCTTTGTGCAGGTCTACTATGGTGACGGGCAACCCTGGGACACGCATACCAAACACAATGAAACGGTGCCCAAACTATGTCAAACGATCGACCAACCGATCGCGGCCTTGATGGCCGATTTGAAGCAACGCGGGTTATTGGAAGACACGTTGGTCGTATGGGGAGGCGAGTTTGGACGTACACCAACGTCGGAAAGCGGTACGGGACGCGACCACAACCACCACGGTTTTTCGATGTGGATGGCGGGGGGCGGGGTCAAGGGAGGCATGACCTACGGTCAAACCGATGACTTCGGTTTCAAAGCCATCGAGAACAAGATGCATGTGCACGATCTGCATGCCACGATTTTACATCTACTCGGACTCGATCACGAGCGGTTGACCTACCGACACGCCGGACGCGACTTCCGCCTGACCGATGTTCACGGCCGCGTGGTACACGAGATCATTTCGTAGGCTCGGGGGAAATGCGGTTTCACGGTTCAGGCTCCCACGGCGTTCGCGGCAAAACAGCGACGCGCTATGCAGGAGCCGAATCAGTGCGAGACGTTACGATTTCGAATGTCCTCATCATGGACCCGTGAACGCCGTTTCATCCAGCCATAACAAGTCGCTCAATCCATCTCTGGCGGGAATCGGCTCGGCGATGATATTGCCGCCGAAACCTCCCCACTCGCAAACTCCTTAGTCGACCGGTAGACTTAACGGAGTTGATAACGTTCGAGTCCGAACATGGGCAGACCAGCTGCTCCGAGCAAGACCAAAATCATGAGAGACCGGTGAGCGATGGGATCAGACCAGATTGAATACCGTGGATTAGGGACCACAGCACTGCATGCGGGACAAACCGTCGATCCGGCAACCGGCTCGCGGGCGATGCCGATTCATCAAACGACGAGCTACCAATTTCGCAGCACTGAGCATGCTGCAGACCTGTTCGCCCTGAAGGAAATGGGGTTCATTTACACACGGCTAATGAACCCGACGACGGACGTCTTTGAACAGCGAATGGCGGCACTCGATGGAGGGATTGGCGCTCTGGCCGTTTCCAGCGGCCAGCAGGCGGTCTCCGTAGCGCTGCTCAATCTGGTCCACGCGGGCCAGCACATCGTGTCGGCGGCGGCCCTTTATGGCGGCTCCATCACGTTATTGGGTCAGACCTTCAAGCGATTAGGTATTGATGTCAGCTTCGTCGATGCGACCGATCCGCAGAACATCGCTGATGCGATTCGGGACAACACGCGGGCCGTCTTTGTCGAATCGGTCGCGAATCCCAAGAACGATGTGCTCGACTTTCAGGCGATTGCCGACGTCGCACACGCTCATGGCTTGCCAGTAATTTGTGACAACACCGTGCTGACACCCTTGCTGTTCCGTCCCTTTGAACAGGGCATCGACATCGCGGTTTACAGCGCCACCAAATTCATTGGTGGACACGGCACAAGCATCGGCGGAGTGATCGTTGACAGCGGTAACTTCGATTGGACGCAAGATGCGGGCAAGTGGCCACAATTCACCCAACCCGACCCGTCCTATCATGGAACCGTGTTTAGCGAGGCCGTGGGGCAGTTGTGTTACATCATTACTTGTCGAACTCATTGGCTGCGGGATCTGGGCGGTGCGTTGAGTCCCTTCAATGCATTCCTGTTCTTGCAGGGGCTCGAGACGCTGCATCTAAGGATGCCTCGCCACTGCGAAAACGCGTTGGCCGTGGCGCGATTCCTCGAAGAACACCCCTTGGTCAATTGGGTGAATTATCCCGGACTTCCCTCCCATCCTTCCTACGAGATGTCGCGGAAGTATCTGCCAAAGGGCGCTGGTGCGGTTCTCGGTTTCGGAATCGAGGGTGGGTTGCAAGCGGGTAAGAAGTTCATCGAAGCCTGCCGACTCGTTTCGCACTTGGCGAATATCGGAGACGCAAAGACGCTGGTGATCCACCCCGCATCGACGACGCACAGCCAGCAAACAGCCGAGCAACTTGCCGCGGCTGGCGTGTCGGACGATTACGTTCGTGTCAGCGTCGGCCTCGAAGATATCGAAGATATCATCGCCGATCTCGAACAGGCGCTGCAGGCGTCGCAGGCGTAGGGCGTGAGGAGCCTGCTCGAAGAATCTGATTCCGGATCGTATCGATAACTGATGATATAGTTGAGTGAATGCCCAATGGAGAACATGTCGTTCGATAGCGATGGCCACCGCCACGCCCGAGAATTGAGACATGCCAAAAGTGTCAAGTTCGACCAACCGCTGCGGTTAGAGCGAGGGGGCTTGCTTCCTGAGGTGACGATCGTCTACGAGACCTACGGGTGTTTGAACGCCCAACGCGACAACGCCATCTTGATCTGCCATGCGATATCCGGCGACTCCCATGTGGCGCAGCACGACGAGGCGGACGACCCAGGCTGGTGGGACATCTTCGTCGGCCCCGGCAAGCCCATCGACACCGACCGATACTTTGTCATTTGCTCGAACGTGCTCGGCGGCTGCCGCGG